>JBJKPC010000030.1:0-4019 GCA_046706745.1 Candidatus Kryptoniota bacterium | reverse complement strand
GTTTCAGAGAATCTCGCTTGCACCGGGAGAAAGCAAGACGCTGACGTTCAGGATACCGTCCTCCGAGTTTTCTTTCTACTGCATCGAACCAAACGGTTTCAGGATCGAACCCGGGAAATGGGAAATTCAAGTCGGCAGCTCGTGCAAGGACATTCGTCTGCATAAGGAAGTTGATGTGTTGTAGAATCGCCAATCTCCTGTAAACAAGGATGATTCATGAATAAGAAGAGAATGGAGTACATCGGCCTGGCTCTGTTGTTTTCGATGATTGCCTTCACCGATGGCATTTGCGGAGAGAGCTGTACAATAAAGAGTCCGAGCCATAATATCTCCGTGACTGTCTGGCTTACCGCTGCCGGGTCGCCCGTATATTCGGTTTCGTATTCAGGCTCGATTGTCCTGAAGGAATCGAAACTCGGAATCGTCAGAAGCGACGAAGATTTTTCAACCGGCATGTCTCTCGATTCCGTCTCTGCGGTGAGCCCTATTGCGGAAGAATATACTCTGCTTCACGGCAAGCGGCTCAAATGCAGCTACACCGGCGAGAAACGCATCTTCTATCTGAAGAGCGCCCATTCGAAAATCATGGAGATAATTTTCCAGGTATCGAACGACGGCGTCGCGTTCAGGTATTACTTCCCCGGGAAAACGGATACGGCTCTGACCATTTTCAAAGAAGCGACGTCCTATCACTTCGATACTTCCACGAAAGCGTTCCTGCAGCCATGTGCCGACGCGAGAATGGGATGGAGTTACGCATCACCGTCCTATGAGGAATATTACAAGATGGACATTCCTGTAGGAACGCCATCTCCGAACCAGGCAGGCTGGGTGATGCCGGCGCTGTTTCATTCGGGGAACGACTGGATCTGCATTACCGAAACGGCCGTCGATACGAACTACTGCGGCTCACGCTTAAGTCGGTTCTCTTCGCACGGTGAGTACTCCCAGCAGTTTCCCGAGCCGCAGGAATGCAGGGACGGCGAGCCGGTTTTGCCGGAGTCGACGCTGCCGTGGTATACTCCGTGGCGCGTCATAGCAGTAGCGAACAACCTGGGAGGCCTCGTCGAGTCCACTCTCGAAACCGATCTGGCGAACCCTGCGAAATACGACGTCTCTTCTTGGCTTCGACCCGGCATCGCATCCTGGAGCTGGGTCATCCTTAAGGACGATTCGACAGTATACAACGTTCAGAAGGAGTACATCGATTTCGCGGCTTCCATGAACTGGAGGTACTGTCTCATCGATGCCTTATGGGATAGTCAAATCGGCTATGAGAAGATCGGCCAGCTCGCAGGCTATGCGAAGACAAAGAACGTCAAGATCCTGTTGTGGTACAATTCGGCGGGCGACTGGAACACTACCCCTCAGACACCCCGGAACAAAATGCTGACGCACAAATCGAGATGCGAGGAATTTCAGAAATTGAAAGACATGGGGATCGGCGGTATCAAAGTGGATTTCTTCGGCGGGGACGGGCAATCCATGATGAAGTACTACATCGATATTTTGAAAGATGCCGCCGGCTACGGTCTCGCGGTGAACTTCCACGGCTGCACTTTTCCGAGAGGATGGTACAGGACCTATCCCAATCTGGTCAGCATGGAGGCCGTGAGGGGAGAGGAGTACGTTACTTTCGGGCAATACTTCGCAGACAACCAGCCTTCGCATTGTGCGGTGCTCCCGTTCACAAGGAACCTGTTCGACCCGATGGACTTTACTCCCGTCAACTTCTCGGGCATACCGAATATAAAACGAAGGACAACGGACGGCTTCGAGATAGCGCTGTCCGTCATACTTACTTCTGGAATTCAGCATATCGCGGAAACACCGGCCGGAATGGCGGCGCAGCCGGATTTCGTGAGGGAATATATGAAAACGCTGCCCGAAACCTGGGACGATGTGAAATTCATCGACGGTTATCCGGGGAAATTCGTCGTTCTGGCGAGAAGAAAAGGGAATTTATGGTATATTGCCGGTATAAACGGTGGAGACTGCGAACGAACGATTACTCTGAAGACGCTTTTCCCGGGCGATGTGCGAAGCGGGACTATCATCACCGACGCGGGTCACGCTAAAGGTCTTATCGGAAAGGACGTGGACCTCTCGGCTCCTCTGAAATTGAATATGCAGCCTTACGGCGGATTTGTTATCAGAACCAGTGCACATTCGAACGATTTTTAGATGCAACGACAGAACGAACCGAACCATTCACATACTATCATAGGAGCAACCATGAAACGTTTTCTATTCATTTGTATGGCCGCCTTTCTGACGGTTAGCATCGCTCACGCCCAGGGGATCAGTGGAAAATGGAAAGGGGAAATGCAGGGTCCGAACGGTTCTATGGGACTGACCTTCGATTTCAAGGTGAGCGGAGACAGCCTGGCGGGATCGGTAGAAGGCGGGATGGGAACGATACCGATCACAAACGGGAAGATAAATGGCAAGACATTTTCCTTCGATGTGAATGTCAACGACATGACCATTGTTCATCAGTGCACGGTTATGGGAGATTCCATCTCGATGAAAATCAACGGATTTCAGGGAGGACAACCGATGGAAGTAATCCTGAAGAGAGTTCCCCAATCCGATAACGAATCGAAGTAGACGGAGCTTTCTCACCGGAATTGAATCGGCCTTTATCCGGCATCGTCCGCGATGCCGGTATATGAACGAGAAGATGCGTTAGAAACCGGCGTGTGTTTCCGACGAGAGAGGATGGCACTGATGTTTCGCAAATGGATCTTACTGTGGCTCTGTCTTGCGGTGTCGGCGGCGTTCGCACAACAAAGCGGACGAGTCGAGCTCGGGAGGCTTCAGACCGGAGCAGATGTAACTTTCGTCCGCGCTGCGAGCGGCGAGTGGGGCATCGAAATCTCCGGCCCTCTTCAGTTGGCGCAGAAGAATCCGGCCCGGATCGAAGTCTTTCGAACGGAAGATGACATCCGTGATTTGGCTGCCGGCTACAAGTCAATCCGGCGATCGGGTTCGGGCATCGACGCCGCGGCGGATATCGCTTACGGGAAAGGCGTTGTCTTTCACGTAGCGGACCGTTGGAGCATTACAGGAGATGTGCTTTCGGTTCGCAGGGCCGTGAAAGTGACAGGCAGCGCTCCGGGGGGATTCAACTCGTCCGTAGTGCTCAACGTGGATTCCTCCCTTCACTGGTCGCAATTGAATTGCCTGGCCCCGGGAGTGGTGTACGGCGATCCCACGCACGACGGCGCCCGCTCGCCCGGCGGTACGCTGAACTATGCCGCCCACAGGTTCCTTTTTCGTGAAGACATCCTCCCCGCACCGATGTTCGGTCTTTCGTTCAACAACGGCTGTTCGGCGACGATGCTGGATCCCAGGCCGAACGGCGAATCCACCTTCGAAGAGACGAAACTCGTCAAACAGGTCATGGTCGATCCGAGATTCAAGTTCGGCGCGCTCGGAGCATGGCAATCGGGCGGCAGACCGATCGAGTTCGGATTCGAATTCCCCGGTTCGGTGAGCCTGTATGTGGGAGGGCCAAATGGACCCGCGAAACCGCAGTGGTTCAGGCGCTACAATCCTATCACAAGCGGATTCGCTCAGCATTACGAATTGAGCGTTCGGTTCGGAGTTCACGAGTCCTTCCCGGACGTCATCCGCAACTCGGGGCGATGGGCATGGAACACGCTCAAACCCGAAGTTCTCCATCTCAACATCGACGAGATGCGGCATATCCTTATCGACCAGCTGGCGTCCGTCGCCAACACGATAGACGGGCGCACCGGCATACCTTTCGCAGTGGCGACGTTCGACACGAACCATGTGCAGTGGAACTCGACTATGACGGCGATGGGCTTCGTAAGCAAGAATATCGAGTGTGCATCCCAGCTGCTCCGCGCGGGCTACCGCGACACAACCGCACGCGGAAAAAAGCTGCGCCGCATCGGCCTGTCCATAATCTCGTCGATGATAAACGCCCTTCATTCGATACCCCTCGAGGGGTGCGGATACGATCTTGCAACCGGAAAACCGTGGACGGG
>JBJKPC010000029.1:0-7602 GCA_046706745.1 Candidatus Kryptoniota bacterium | reverse complement strand
CGTTTGGAGGATTCCACATTGACTGCGAGCCAGGTCTGGGATGTACCTCTAGGCAACCTGGAGTTGGCCGCAAAGCCGCTCTTGTCTCAGAATTCCCTCAAGTCCTACAAGTGGGCCACTCACGAGTTCACAGTCACTGCTGCAACAGATAGCGAGCTATCCTCTTTCGGCAGACGACTCGGACCAACAGGAGGAGTACCATTTGTTGTTACCGTTGGGCGTGAGCGCATTTATCTCGGCGGTTTCTGGTGGTCATACTCATCTCTGATGCCCAAGATTCCGTTCATCGAAGCTGATTTTAATCTACATCAGATCCAGGAAGGTTTTAATCCCAACGACACTACTGATCTTCGAAATGATCTCCGCATTCGCTCTGCTTTGAAAAATGCTGGCATCCTCATTGAATAGTCCAACAGGTGCACAGAATGCACAGCCGTTCTCCAGCTTCCAATCATGCGGCGCGACGTGAATCCCGCAGCCGTTATCTGCTATGGGCTGCGAAAGGTTGCGATAGGCTCAGATAGTCCCTGGCTCCGTGAAGAATCCGATGGATATTGGCAATTTGTCTTTCGATTATATAGAAGACGAGGTAGTCCTCAACGAGGGGATATCGATAGCCCAGTTCGACCAGCTCTTCCTATTTAGGACTTTGGCCTAAGTGCGGGTTGTCCGAGAGGAGTCGGATGCTATTTTTCAATCCTTGTGGCGACAGCATCAGCTGCCGATGGGCGATCAGCCGCGATATAGGTTATTACTTCCGATGACTTATGGATGCGCCTGCGGATATCTTTCATGACAGCGGACAAGCTTCGGCCTCTGTTACCACTTGCTCGCTCTGCTTGCGCTGCTGCTAGCTTGCTGAATAGCTCCAGTTTGAGCTGAATTTTGCTATATTGAGCCATTGGCATGACGACGAGGTCTCCCTCGCCATTTTTGGTGATGAAGATGGGCTCATAGGACTCATGGGCAAGAGTCGATATCTCGTTCGCTTTGTTCCTGAGGTTTGAAATAGGTTTGACTATAGGCATTTGATACTCCTCATTTACAATAGCAATATCATATCATTCAACTGATAGAGTCGATCTTGCGCACATGGCAGATAACAATCGGGAAGAAGACTCCTGCCGGAAGGGAGGCTCGTCAGTTGTATATGTGGAGCTTGTCCGTCTCGCAAGGCGAGCCGGGTCTTCGACATCATTGCGTTCGCCCGCATTCCCGACGCAACGCGACTTTTGTAGCGGGCGACCGCAACGACTTCTTTCCGATGGCCATGAAGCCAAGATGGAGGAGTCGTGCATTTAAGGGAAGTATGATGGATGGCGTAACCCGGCGCATATCTGCCCTGATTGTTGCGCTGCTTCTCCTGGCGTGTGCCGCACCGTCCGCCGAATCGGCTGAACAGAATTCTTTACTGCATCGCCAGTGGGCTGCTTACTGGATAGAGGTTCCGCATGAACCGCCTCACGGGTTCGGAATATATTTATTCAGGAAAGAATTAGTTCTCAATCATGTGCCTGCTTCGTTTGTGGTTCACGTTTCCGCTGACAATCGATATAAACTTTATGTCAACGGACATCTTGTGTCCATCGGACCGGCACGGGGCGATATCCTCCATTGGAGATTCGAGACAGTGAATATAGCCGGGTATCTTGAAAATGGTAGGAACGTCCTCGCAGCGATAGTGTGGAACGACGGTCTAATGCGACCTCTCGGGCAAATTTCCTACCGGACGGGGTTCATATTGCAGGGGAACACCCCGGCGGAGAATGTAGTGAACACAAATCGCACCTGGAAATGTGTCAGGGACGAAGGGTACGGCCTGCTCCGCCCGAAGGTTATAGGGTACTACGCAGCAAGTCCCGGTGAATCCCTCGATATGAGTAAGAACGAAAGCGGTTGGAAGAAAATCGATTACAACGATTCCTCCTGGAACAGCGCATCCGAAATATCTCACGGCGATCCCAAAGGGATTTTTACCTTTGATTCCGGCTGGATGCTTGTGCCATCACCCATTCCGGCGATGGAAATGCGGACCGAGCGCCTCCGCAAGGTTCGTGAAGCCACAGGAGTGGTGGTGCCCGCAGATTTTCTTTCGGGCCGTTCGCCCTTTACGGTTCCCGCGAACTCCGACGTAAAGGTCATACTTGATCAAACGCATCTTACCGACGCTTACTCCACCATATCTTTCGGGGGCGGCAAAGGGGCAGTCATATCGCTCAAATACGCCGAAACTTTGTATTCGGAAAGGGACGAAGGAGTTTCGTCGCAGGTCCGTTACTATAAAGGAAATCGAAACGACGTTGCCGGCAAAATATTTATAGGACTTGAGGACAGGATCGTATCGGATGGCGCCCGGCATCAATCGTTCACGTCACTCTGGTGGAGAGCTTATCGATATGTCCAGTTGGAAGTCAAAACAGGCGACGAGCCGTTGACGATCATGGATATTTACGGAACCTATACCGGTTATCCATTTCGGCTGAACGCCAGGTTTGCGAGCTCAGATACGAGTCTGGAAAAGATACTGGAAGTAGGGTGGCGTACCGCAAGGCTATGCGCATTCGAAACGTACATGGATTGCCCTTACTACGAACAACTCCAGTATGCAGGTGACACCAGGATCCAGGCCTTAGTGTCGTATTTCGACAGCGGTGATTATAGACTTGCAAGGAACGCGATCGATCTGCTCGATGACTCGCGGATTGCATCCGGAATAACCGAGAGCCGCTATCCGACGTCGGCCACCCAGTTCATTCCTCCTTTTTCATTGTGGTGGATAGGCATGCTCCATGATTATTGGATGTACACACCGGACAGTGAGTTCGTGAAGAGCAAGTTGCCGGGAGAGAGACAGATATTGTCTTTCTTCCACAGGTATCAGGAAAAGGACGGATCCCTCAGGAACCTACCTTACTGGAATTTCACCGATTGGGTCTCCGGCCATGGCTGGAACAGCGGCGTGCCTCCGGTGGGAGAGAACGGGAATTCGTCAATACTGGACATGCAACTTCTTTGGGCGTACGAGCTTGGCGCACAGATGGAGGGAAGACTCGGCATGAAGGCTTATGCCGTGCTTTACCACGAAAGGGCGCGGCAGCTTGAAAGAACAATCTTAAACAAGTACTGGGACGGTGTTCGTCGGGAATTCGCTGACACTCCCGAGAAAGATTCCTTCTCGCAACATGCAAACGCACTTGCAATTCTCACAGGCGTCGTTTCCGGAAGGAAGGCGCTTCTGCTCGGGCGAAAGATCCTGTCCGACACTACGCTTACAGAAGCCACGATTTACTTCAAGTACTATGTCAACCGTGCCCTTGTGAAAGCGGGTCTCGGTGACGGCTATTTGAACTGGCTTGGAGTCTGGAAGGCAAACCTTAAAGACGGTCTGACAACTTGGGCGGAGACCTCCGACTTAGAGAACACCAGGTCGGATTGCCACGCGTGGGGAGCCAGCCCTAACGTGGAGTTCTTTCGGACCGTTCTTGGCATAGACAGTTATGCTCCCGGTTTCATGAAGATCCTCGTCGAGCCGCATTTGGGTACTCTGACGAGAGCTAGTGGGGAAATTCCTCATGCCGGCGGGAATATCTCGGTCAGTTATCTTCTAAACGACAAGACGGTTTGGGAAGTCCGCATCAGTCTGCCTGAAAATACGAGCGGATTTTTGATCTGGAAAGGCAGAAAATATATTGTGAATGAAGGTATCAATAGATTTGCATTCCGAACGGATGTACGTAAGAAAGGCCGCCGCACAGGCGGGCCTGCAAAGAGCGGAGGCAGTTACGGCGATTTGTGAATTGGTCGGTCAATAACAACATTATGCACAATATCCTGAGAGAAGTATGAGAGCCTATTTCTGTGAACACAATTCCTCTGCTTCTAATCCGTCGAGCGAGAAGACATGCCGCCGCGGATTACCGGTCAAGACCGACGTGGCGTCGGAGTTTTTGCGTCAACGTTCGTGGTGGCAAGTGTGTTTATTGGTGTCATTTCTTTTCGCTAGTCACGGAGCTTTGGCCCAAAATTGGAGCGCACAGGCCCGAAAGCTTGTTGCCAAGATGACGCTGCAGGAGAAAATTGAGGAGCTTCACGGTTTGCGCAACAGGGTACACCTGCGTTACGTCGCGCCGATACCGCGTCTCAACATTCCGGCGCTAAGAGTCGCGAATGGGCCGGCAGGCGTCGGGCCCGCTGACGAAGTCAAGCAGAAGCCTGCAACGGCACTGCCCGCTCCCATTTCTCTGGCTGCAAGCTGGGATGTCAATCTCGCTCATCGGTACGGCGTTGTCATTGGCCGTGAGGCGAGAGACTTGGGATACGGCCTGCTGGAGGGCCCGGACGTGAACATTGCACGAGTTCCGCAGAACGGGCGCACGTTTGAAGCTTTCGGCGAGGATCCGTATCTGGTTTCACGAATGGCCGTCCAGGAGATCGAAGGCATTCAGAGTCAGGGAGTAATTGCCGACGTAAAACACTTCGATGCCAATAATCAGGAAACCGATCGAATGAAGGTCGACGAGGTCATTAGCCAACGGGCGCTGCGGGAAATATACCTGCCTGCTTTCAGGGCATCGGTCGAAGAGGCTCATGTTGGAGCGGTTATGGCGGCGTACCCTAAGGTCAACGGGGTTTATTGTTGTGCAGACAGCGAGCTTCTGACAGTAATACTCAAGCAGGAGTGGGGGTTCAAGGGATTCGTCACTTCCGATTTTTGGGCGATGCACAGTACTGTGCCATCTGCACTGGCCGGACTTGATTTAGAAATGCCGAACGATCAATACTTCGGCGCCCCGCTGCAAAAGGCCGTCGAGTCTCGCGAAGTACCTATGTCGGTAATAAACGACAAGCTCGAGAGACGCTTCGGCATCATGATGAAGTTCGGATTATTCGCGCATCATTTGAAGTTGAGACCGATTCCTTCGCGCCGCGACGGGAGGGAAGCGCTTGAAATTGCCGAGCAGGGAATGGTACTCCTCAAGAACGCGGGCGGTGAATTGCCGCTTGACGCAAAAAAGCTTCACAGCATTGCGGTGATCGGGCCATATGCCGCGGAAGCTATGACGGGCGGAGGGGGGAGCTCGCACGTTGTCCCTCTCTACACGATCGACCCTGTGAAAGGTATCGAGCACTTCGTCGGCAGAAAAGTGGAGGTGAAATTCTCCAGCGGATCCGACATTCCTGATGCTGTGACACTTGCGAGGTCCGCGGACGTTGCGATCGTTATGGTGGGCGATCACGAAACTGAAGGGCGTGACCATTCTCTGGAACTTGCAGGCAACCAGAATCAGCTGGTCGAGGCAGTGGCGGCCGCCAATCCGCACACTGTCGTTGTCCTGAAAACCGGGTCAGCAGTGCTCATGCCTTGGGTGAATAGTGTCCCCGCGATTCTGGAGGCGTGGTACCCGGGTGAGGAGGACGGCAATGCCGTGGCGGCGGTCCTGTTCGGAGATGTCGACCCGTCAGGCAGGCTGCCCTTGACTTTTCCCCGCAAACTTCCCGATCTGCCCGCTCACACACCTCAGCAATATCCCGGTGTCGACGGTGTCGTGCACTATTCGGAAGGTATTTTTGTGGGATATCGTCATTACGACGAATACGGAATCGAACCGCTTTTCCCCTTCGGTTACGGGCTCTCATACACGACGTTTGCCTACAGTAATCTGACCGTGGCTCGCGACGAGAATTTCTTCGCTGATAACGGGAAGCGCGCTCTGACGGTCGCGCTTGATATAACGAATACCGGAAAGCGTGCCGGTGGGGAGGTGGTTGAGCTTTACCTCGGTCTTCCTTCGACGGCCGCCTTGCCTCAGCCTCCGAAGGAACTGAAGGCTTTTGCAAAAGTGTATTTGAAGCCGGGCGAAACGCGCCGCGTTACCCTCGAGCTTCCCGGCAGTTCCCTCGCGTGCTGGGATACTTCAAGAAGGGGGTGGACGATTTTGCCGGGGACATATCGAGTAATGCTCGGCTCTTCGTCGAGAGACATTCTTCTAGAGAGTACTCTTGATGTGGGAGAGGGAGAAAGAAGGTGAGGGGTGTACGGGTGTATCGGCATTTTCCGGGCTTTGCGCCGCAGTGTGTTACGGTATCGGCCCCGTGATATGGCGCGAGGCGAACACCTTTTCAGGATGGATATTAATTGCAGCCTCTCTAATTGGTCTTGTGATTACATACTTCAAGCCCGACGTTGCCAGGAAACACGGCGCGCCACTATTGGTGACCATCCTTGGGGCCGCGGTCATTATCTCCTTCATCTATGTCAACTTCCTCCCCGGTTGATCTAATGGACGCGAGTTTCAACTAAACCATCGTCTCAATCGGGTATCATCGCAAGTACTGTTACAAGAGTACCTACACGTCTAGGTACTACGTCTAGCTTGGATCAGGTGCCAGCCGGATTCTTTTGTTTCGGGGAATAATTGGGGTATCCCGAAGATCCGGCATGGAATGCTAATGTGACCTCACCACTTTGAAAATCTCACCGCATTAACCATCTTCATCTAAATGAAAAATCGGCAGGTCTTGGGGAGAGCGTTCATATTGACGGGTCTTATTCTTCTTGCGGCAGGGTCATCCTATGCTCAGTCGGGTGGTTATACTGTTTCTGGTACTGTTCGTGATTTGGAGAAGAGTACTGGTGTTCCTATTTCTGGTGCTAGGATTGATATTGGTGGTGGTTCTTATGTTGCTCCTACTTCGTCTAATGGTTCTTTTTCTATTCCTGATGTTCCTGTTGGTACTTATCCTATGACTATTTCTTATCCTGGTTATATTAATTTGTCTGGTTCTATTACTGTTTCTGGCAATATGGTTGTCAATGCTTCTCTTCCTGATACTGTTCAGCCAAGTCCTGCTGGTACTGAGAATTTGGAGATATCGCAGTATAATGAGCTTAATCCTAGTAGTGCTTCGGTTCCTAATGGTGTTATTTGGCAGAATGTTACTGAGGGTAATTATATCCCCGTATATTTGAATGGTGCTACGCATACTGATAGTTCTAATTTCATGCAGGCAATTAATCTTGTCCAGAACAATGAGCGTCAGTTATATGTCCTTAGTAATAATTCGTCTATTGGTAATTCTAATGTTAGAGGGATTAGAGTTAATTTTGGAGCTTCTGCTACATATACTACTATTAATTCTTATAATCCCAATCCTTATATATACTCCGCTACTGTTAATATGTCAACCGGCGACGTACCGGGTCTTATTAAGGAGTTGCGTGGTAGGTCTTTTGCGCGTGGTGATGTGTCTTCTAGACCCTCTTATATGCGTGGTCTTCCTGATTATCCTACTGATTTGGATTTTATGCTTGATAATGTTTTTTTGAATTGGTGGGCTTCTGTTGATCGTGGTGAACAAACATTTGGTATGGTCAATATGACTAATTATGTTGCTCCGTCTGTTCCTGGGGCTGTCACATTGTCAAGCCCGTCCAATGGTTCTTCTGGCCTTGACTCTTTGGTTAATCTTTCTTGGGGTCCTGTTTCTGGTACTTGTGATTATGAGCTCGAGATTGCCAAGGATCCCAACTTTGCAAGCATTGTTGTTGATGCTAATCTTGGTCGTATCAATACTAGCGAGACCTTGAACTCGAGCACTCAG
>JBJKPC010000028.1:0-2595 GCA_046706745.1 Candidatus Kryptoniota bacterium | reverse complement strand
AAGCAGCGATACGGCAAACAGACCGATACAGGATATGATGATTGCAATCGACGAGAAAAGTCCCAGCACCGATTTGAATTGATTGTCGGCAGCGTACTTTGCGGCAAAATCATTGTCCACGAACTCGTAGTTGAACGGGTACTCCGGATTCACGCTCGTCCACGCTTTCCCGATATCGGCCAGAGTGTTTTCGAGATCACCTGTTCGTACCCTCACAAGAACATTGGTAAACCACACAGGTTCGACAAACATGACCATCGGCTCGATTTTGTCGTGCAGCGATGTGAAATGGAAATTCCTGACAACACCTACAATCGGACCATATTTGAAATTGATGCCGTTCAGACGAATGCCGATGGGTTTCCCGATAGCCTTCTGCGGAGACTTGAATCCGATTGCCTCCACCGCAGCACGGTTGAGAACATACACTCTTCCCGTGTTCCGGAAATATGTCTCCATTTCCTTCTGCGATGTAAACTGGTGGGCGTCCTGCTCTGCCGGAACGAACTTCTCAAATGAATCTCCCGCAAGCAGTTTCATTTTCATCACGTCGACAAAATCCCGGTCGACCGGCAGTACCTCGCAGGAGGGCGGATTGTTCCCCGACCAGCCGCCGCCGGTAAACACCTGGCAGTTGTCGACGACCTTTTCGGACGGGGCCTCAAGCGACGAGGTCATTCCGACTACTCCGGTAAGCTTCGTTATTTCATTCTTCAAAACCGAGTACCTTTCCCTCGCCGAGAAGGGAATATTCGGAAGCACAACCAGCTGCTCCGAGTCGAACCCCATATCTGTATTTGCAACGTACCTCATCTGTTCATACACGACAGTCACTGCGGATATGAGAAGAATCGCCATTGAGAACTGTATGACGAGCAGAACCCTGCGCGAAAAGAGGCCGCGAATACCGGGAATAGATTTCAGTCCGGGGCGCGATCCCGATCCGAGGATTGAGGCAGGAGATACATTTCGAACGACTATAGTTGGATACGCTCCCGAAATTAGGCTTATGACTGCGATCTCGACGACGAACAAACCGATCAGAAACGGAGTCATGGAAACGGGAATGTTAATCGTCAGGTGCAGGACATTGCGAAGAAGCAGCGTGGACGGTTCAAACAGCAGCAGGACCAGGACAAGCGAGAAAAAGACGTACACTGTCGACTCAGCGATATTCTGAGCAAAGAGCCCGGCGGTTCGCGCCCCCAGCACCCTCCTGATACCGACATCCTTCAGCGAAGCGGTTTTCCGCGTTATTGCGAGGTTAACGTAATTGATGCACGAGATTGCGATGATCAGAAGTGCGACGATAAGAAGCCCGTAGACCTGTGTGGCGTTTCCGTTTACTTCCAGCTCCCTTTGCAGGTGCGAGTGAAGATGAATGCTCGTCAGCGGCTGCACTCGCAGGGAGAAATGGGAGGCCTGGTTCGCCGGCAGATGCGCCGACACGAACTGTCCCAGCTTCGCCTTCAGACCTTGAATGCTCGCTCCCGGTTTGAGGAGTATGTAGTAGTACCCCATATTCTCGCCCGAGTACTTGTTCGGCCATCTTGCCACGAACTCCGGATGGAAGTGCGAGTTGTCCGGGACATCCTCCATAACGCCGGTCACATGGTATTCAATAGCGTTCGACCACTGGTTGCGCACCTTCAGTATTTGTCCGACCGGATCGATGCTGCCGAAATATTTCCGCGCAATACTACTGCTGAGTACGACCGACATCGGGGACTTGAGCGCATTGGTACGGCTGCCTCGAATGAATTTGAATTTGAAGACATCGAAGAAAGTCGAGTCCGCCGTGAAGAAATCGCGGGGTCTGAAGGTCTTGTCGTTCGCCGTAGCGGCCGTCATCGCGGGATCGTCGAACTTGACCAGCTCTGCGACCTGGGGATAATCATTCTTGATGTCTCGAATCCAGTTGTAATAGCAGCGTGCGACCTGCTCGCTGGCGAAGTTGTTCTCCATTCCATGATAGTCGCTCGTTAACCGGTATATGCGATTCGAATCAGGCAGGTAGCGGTCGTAGCTGAGCTGATCCGCAACGTATG
This sequence comes from Candidatus Kryptoniota bacterium, assembly GCA_046706745.1. Taxonomy (GTDB): domain Bacteria; phylum Bacteroidota; class Ignavibacteria; order Kryptoniales; family JAKASW01; genus JAKASW01. The sequence goes on along the minus strand of JBJKPC010000028.1, from coordinate 547 downwards.
CCAGAAGCAGGAAACTTGACAGGATGCCGAGCGCAAGTCCCGCTATCATTGTTGCCGAAAGGAGTTTTCGCCTCTTCATGTTTCTGAGGGCGGATTTGAAATAGGTCATCAGCATCACTTACTCCAGGCTCTAGTTTGCATGGCGCAAACCGCAAGGCGCGGTCTCGTTTTGAGCTCTGCCCGTCGATTGACTTCCCTTTCGTTTACAGGTAAATTGACGTCGAGAGGAAAGGATGGAAGACACGAAAATGGGCATGTTCAAGGTTAAAGCGCGGGTCGCGAATCCGGCCGACCCGAAGAGATATTTCGAAGAAGACTTTTGGGTAGATACGGGGGCGCTGCACAGTTTCGTTCCCGAAAACCGTCTGGAAGAAATCGGCATCAAGCCCCTGCACACAAGGGAATTAATTTTAGCCGACGGGCAGCGAGAGCGCCGTTTACTCGGCGAGGCGTCGATCACTGTACCGGATTTGAAGGAAACATTAACCTGTATGGTGATCTTCGGACCGAAAGACTCCTTGTATCTCCTCGGCGCCACGACTCTGGA
>JBJKPC010000027.1:0-47714 GCA_046706745.1 Candidatus Kryptoniota bacterium | reverse complement strand
GTGCGCCTGGAGGGATTCGAACCCCCAACCCTCAGATCCGTAGTCTGATGCTCTATCCAATTGAGCTACAGGCGCGATATGGTTAAATTAGCAAGCGCAGAACGAATTTCAAAGAGTGCCGCAGTTCGAGCTTCGAGTCGTATAAGTCACATATGCCATGACTTCACCGCACCGATCGTCGAAATTCACCGGCGTCGAAGCGCGATTCGTCTCCGAAATTGAAGACCTGGCGGATTCGTGGTGTTTCCTCACCGACTCAGAAGAGGCCTCTTAGAATGAATGCAAAATCCTGATCTGCCCGTTGAATTCTGAAACTTACGTCCGCATTTTGCATCAAAAAAGATAGAATGGAGTTGTTATGGCTGAAAAATCCGCAGTAGTAAGACAGGTCAGAGGAATGACTTTTGCCGGGTTAACGGAGTCGGGACACTGGGTAACGGTGGATGGTCCTCCTGAATTCGGCGGAAGCAGCGCGGCCATCAGACCGAAGGAACTTATCCTCATCTCCCTGGGTGCGTGCACGGGCAGCGATGTCGTCTCGATCCTCCAGAAAAAACGAGTCAAGCTGGCAGGTTTCGAAGTGAAGCTGAAGGCGCAAGTCGCCGAAGAACATCCGCAGGTCTATACGCATATCCATATTGAGTACAACTTCTATGGCGAGAATCTTTCCGCTGCCGACCTGGACCGCGCAATCGACCTTTCGCAAAACAAATATTGCCCCGTAAGCGCTATGCTTAAGAATTCCGTCGAACTTACCCACTCGTATGTTGTACTACCACCGGACGAGTTTCACAGTATAAAAACAGGAACATGAGAAAAGGACAGAAATGGTTACTCCGCAACCCAAGGTCGTCATATTTACCACCCCAACTTGCAGTTTCTGCCGGGCGGCGAAACAATATTTCAACGAGAAGAAGGTAAGGTATACCGAAGTCGATGTCTCACGCGACCAACGTGCGGCGCAGGACATGATGAGAAGGACGGGGCAAATGGGGGTGCCCGTTATCCTCATAAACAACAGGCCCATCGTGGGATTCAACAAACCCCAGATAAATCAGTTGCTTGGAATAAAAGATTAACCAAACAGGAGAACAAATGAAGATCCAACCCATGGACGACAGAGTCCTCGTAGAATTTGAAGATGAAAAAGAGGAGCGTACTGCTTCAGGACTAATCATACCGGATACCGCCAAAGAAAAGCCGAGAACCGGTATGGTGGTTGCGGTGGGAACCGACGAAGATTTGCAGTCAAAAATCAAAGTCGGGGACAAGATCCTTTTTGCGAAGTACGGGGGCGAGGAAATCCAAATGGATGGCAAGGATTTTAGGATAGTTCAGCGAAGCGATATCCTCGCTGTCTACCAGAACTGAACGTTTCTACGGGGCGTGCGGCAACCACCCGGAGCCGCCGCCCGCTTGCCTACCTGAACCTGAGCTTCTTAATAACCCGGATTGCTTCCCCAGTCATTACAGACGATGACACATCAGTAGGGAAAGGCCCGTCCCCACCGGCGCTGCACAGCGGCAATCCGTCCACACAATTCGTGAATTCGTGTAGCGTAAAAAGCTGCGTCAGCTTCTCTCGTATTTCTAATGTCTCTTCCTTGCAGGATGTCAGCGAGTTCCCGGCTTCCGCAAGGTAGATCGCCGCGAGGTTGCATTCGTGACCCGGGCTCGAGTGTAGGGAAGTCGTTTCGAACATGCGCATCAGCTGCGGCGCAAGCTGCCTGTAAACCTTCTCGCGCTGCTCGGATGTAAGCGGAGAAAACGGGAGCGAGAGCGGGAGCGACATTTCCGGCGTTACGATAAAGTCATCCTGTAAATCTTTGTAGAGTCCATCTGACTCGAAAAAGGCCGCAAAGTACTGTGACTCGATTTCGGCCGCAACTTCGTCGTAGCCCGGGTGCGCTTCGGCTCCTGATCTCGCTTCATTTATTATCCGGATAAGGTTATACCAAAGCGCGTTCACCAAGCCATTCTCAACACTAGCTCTCAGTCCTTCCGGTTTCCCGGACGACACATCCAGTAAGCTGGTTCCACCGAGTCTCTTCCCCCCAAGGTTATTTTGCTGGATTATCTCCGCCGCATCTTCGAGTATCGGAAGATATCGTCGGAGACAATCGTCATTGCCTTCCTTCTCCGCACATCGTTTCACTTCGAGTGCAAGGTAAAGCGGAATCTTAGGATCATCGTAGTTGATATGAAGAGTTGTCTCATCCATCGTCGAGGGAAATGCGCCGCTCATTTCGTTCGACACCATTTCGTATAGGTAGTCCTGTTCGAAATTCGGCTTATCGGAAGCATACGATAAGCCGTTCAAAGCGAGAAGGGAATCTTTCATCGAGATGCTGCCGTAAGGATAACCATCAAGGATTGTCCGGCTTCTGATTGCTCGGCTCTGGACGAGGTGGTTCGACGCGAAGTCCGCGAGGTACACGTATCTCCTGCCGAGGCCGCTCGACGAGCGTGTCTTCTCTATCGATTCGACATACCGTGCCTCGATCTCCGTGTAGTCGAACTCCGCCAGGTCCCTCGTGGAAGCCGCAAAAGTGAGGCCCTTGCCGGGATCTAATTCGGTCTCCCAGAAACCGATGTTGAACAAATCTTCACGGTCGGACTCATACAGGCGGGAATCGTGATCGTAGACGAAATCGTAGAACCACCTGGATTCAGGACTCGTCGCGTAGATCTGAGAAAGCTTCAGGTAGAGTTTCGGGAGATTCATATCGGCAATTATTCGCACGCCGTCGGGGAGTTCGTCGACGAGAAAGCCGTCTCCCGACTTTCTCAATGCGTCTTTCGCTCGAAAGCTGATCAGCGGAAGAAGGCGAAGTGTGACGGCCTTCTTCGAATTGTTTTCGTAGCGGCAAAATACTGTACTCGCTCCCTTCGGCATCAAGACCTTCTTTACGATCTGCGTTCCTTCCAAATCGAACGTAATCCGGGGAAAATGGTCGAAAACGAACTTGTTTATGAATTTGTAACCTTCGGGGAAAATCGTGTTGGGGTAATGATTCGTCCCAAGCATGTATGATTTTCCCTCCACAATAACTTCTTCGTCGAGCTTGTTAAGGAGGGTCAACCGCATTAGGGGAAAATTCGCCGACACGGTAAAGAGCGAGTGCTGGCGCCGCGTGTTCATGAATGAAATCGTGCTCGAAGAGTAGCCGCCATCTCCATCGGTCAACAGCCACTCTTTCGAGGCTGAAACCGACAGGTCCTTCAGTTGCTTTTGGCCGTAACTGATCATCCTTCACAATATAACAAATATTGTCTCGACAAGTGAAAACAGGCCGTGCTTCAAGTAAACTTAGAAGTGAGCTTGATTAACTTATTATAGGACTATAAATTCCTACGAAATGAAGAACGTCCGAGCAGTCCTTTTATTGGTGTTCATCCTTGCGTTGCCGCGCACATCTATGTGCCAGGTTGCTGGAGGAACAGTCGCTGAGCAGCAGGATTATTCCTTTGCGGTGGGTCTATACCGCGACGGTCAATACCCTCTGGCACTTCAGCAACTCAAAGCTTTTTTGAAGAATTATCCGGGGTCAAACCAGACAGATCAGGTCACTTTTCTTGCCGGCGAATGCCTTCTCCAGGAACGCATGTACGATAGCGCACTCGGGTACTACCAGAAGGTTATGGAGCGATATCCGGGTTCTCACTATTTCATGAGATCCGAACTTCGTTCCGGCGAAATTTACCTTCAATTGAAAAAGCTCGACAAGGCGGAGAAACTTCTAAAGAACGTCTTATCGAATTCGACCCAACGCGACGTGAAAGGCGAAGCCGCTTACAAGCTGGGCCAGCTTTTTATAGCGAGGGACGACTACAACAACTCGATCAAGTATTTCGACCTCACTTATCAAGGCTATCCGTCGTCGGAGTTTGCAGACTACGCGATCTATGGGAGCGCCTGGTGTTACGGGAAGCTTTCACAGTTCGCTGAAAGCAAGAAAGAATTCGAGTCTCTTATCAAGAGCTATCCGCACTCAGAGCTGGTTTCCCCATCGATCGAGAAGATGGGAGAATGTGATTTCTTTCTCGGGAATTATGACTCCGCGGTGGTCGATTTTTCGAAGGCACTGGAACTGACTTCGAAGAACGATATCGTCGAACCAAGTTTGTATTATCAAGGAAGGGCTTACGTTTCGCTTGGCCGTTCAGACAGCGCCAGGGCCGTGTTCGGAGAATATTTGAGGAAATTTCCAACCGGCGACCATTCTCAAGAAGTCCGCATTCTCTATTCCAGGCTTTTGATTGCAGCGAAGTCCGATCTTCCCAGGGCACTCCGGATTCTTGGTGAGATCAAACCTGGCGATCCCATGTATTTCAATGCACGAATCGAGACGGCGCAGGGGCTGGAGACTGCCGGTTCGACAGACTCTGCTGAATCTACGTTGCTCAGCCTGGCGAAGTCTTCGAAGGGCGGAAGCAGGGCGGCGCGGGCTTATTTCGAGCTCGGCAAAATCTATTTCAAGAACAAATCATATAAGAGAAGCCAGGAAGCGTTCCTGCTGGCCTCAAAGGACCAGGCTTTGTATGCCGAGGCGATGAAGAACGCTGCAGTGTCCGCCGCCGCGGAGAACGATTATGCCAACGCGAAATTGTATTTTCTCAATGCGATCTCAAGGCTCAAAGGGAAAGAAGCTCTGAAGGCACACGCCGATTACGCCGCCGCCCTTTATGCGGCGGGAGATTTCAGCGGCGCGGCCCAAATTTATACTACTACGGCGGACATCGCGACATCCGACAGCATGAGGGCCGAGGCTATCTACATGGCTGCGGAATCCTCTTACAGGGCGGGACTCTACAAGCAGGCGGGGACAAACTACAACGCCTACCTGAAAGGATTCCCTCACGGCAAACATTCTGCAACGGCTCTTCTGGGTGTGGGATATTCGCAGTATTTCTCGAACGATTTTGAGAAGGCCGCACAGACTTTTTCTTCTTTTATAAACAAGTACCCTGCCTCTCCTCTCCTGGCCGACGCATACCTGCGGAAGGGAGACTGCTATTACTACGGCAAAGATTATCAGGAGGCTCTTTCGGTGTACCAGGATGCTGCTACGAAGTTCTCCGGGGATTCATCTGCGGCATATGCCTGGTACCAGGTGGGCCAATCCAATTTCCGTCTCGGCCAGACCACCGTCGCTCTGAGCGCCTTTCAGTTTGTTCTGGACAAGTATCCTCACTCCTCCGTTGCGCCCGAAGCTCAATATGCCATCGGCTGGGTGTATTTCTCCGAGAAAGATTATAATGACGCTATTTCGAACTTCAGCAAAGTTACGGAGCGATTTCCGAACAGCGAAGTCGCTCCACGGGCATTGTATAGCAAGGGTGACTCCTACTACAACTCTGGAAACTACGAAAGCGCGCTCATAAACTACCGGCAGCTTCTCGAGAAATATCCGACAAGCGGTTACGTGGACAATGCGATCGTAGGGATGCAGTACTGTTACACTGTTCTCGGCAGGACGCGCGAGGCCGACGGCGTTATCGACAGTTTTGTAAGGAATCACCCCGACCTCCCGCACGTCGATAGGATCTTCTACAAGAAGGTCGAGTATGCCTTAAATCAAAAACAGTATGCCGAAGCTGAAAATGATCTTCGGGATTTCTTGTCCAGGTACCCAAAAAGCTCCCTCGCTTCGCGCGCCTTGTACAATCTCGCGCTCGTCCAGACAGAGCTTGGGCAGCGAGGTCCCGCTGAGAGGACTTTGTCCCAGCTGATTGCCAGGACTCCTCGAACCGAGTACACAACCGCCGCACAGGTCAAACTTGCGGGGGTATTGATGAACCGGAAGAGTTACCCGGAAGCGGAAAAACTTTTGAACGAAGCCGCTTCTGCCCGGAACGAATACAGTACAACCGCCCAGGTGGGGCTCGGTAAGCTGTTCTTACAGCTAGGCGATACGCTAAGAGCGGAGTCCAATCTGTCGAAGGCCGCCCTTTCGCGGAGTGATTCTGTCAATGACGGTGACAGGGCTGAGGCTAAACTTCTGCTTAGCGAGATCTATTTCAAGAAGGGACGTGTCAATGATGCTCTTTCCCTGGCGAACTCCGTTGCCAAGACCAGGGACGATATCATCGGGGCCCGGGCGCAGCTCCATGTTGCCGAATACTACTGCTCCTCGGGTGACAGCTCGAACGCCGTACTTGCTTTCCTTAGAGTGAAATACGTCTTCTCCAGCTTCGAAGATATGGTTGCCAGGTCGCAGCTGGGCCTTGCCAGATGTCTGGTCAAATTCGGCAACATCAACGATGCGAAATCCCTCCTCCGGGAGTTCATAAAGGGAAGATCACCAGACATGTACACCCGGGAAGCGAGGGAGGAACTCAACCGACTTCAATCTCGTCAGGAGAAATGAATAAATGAATAAGACTGCCGTATTCTACGGTATACTCGTAACGATAATCGTGCTTGCGCTGATAATTTCTTCGGATCTTAACAAACCTCCCGATTTGAAGCCAAAGTTTGCACAGTTCGTGACTGAGCAGTTTCTTTCAAAAGACACGACGAATACCTACGGACAGAACCTCCAGGTCCTCCACGGAATACATTCGAGGGCCCAGTTGCTCGACGTCATGCAGGGCTTTACAGAGGCGCTTGGAGTGCAATGCGAGTTTTGCCATAACATCCAGGATTTTGCCAGTGACGAAAACCCTCACAAGCTAACCGCAAGGCTTATGATCAGGATGGATACTTATATCGATATGCACTTTCTTGAGAGCCCAAGCATGAAGAAAGTTACATGCTTTACATGTCACAGGGGCCAGAGAATTCCAAAACTGGTTGCGGAAAGGTGAGAATAAAAACGCGCGCGATACTTCTCGCGATTTTTGTTTCGGCCGCAGGTGCGAGAGCTCAGGGCGTCGTGACTCCGCCTGTAAGCAGCTTTGGCCCCGATACGTCGATGCCGAGCGTAAAAGTGCCTGAATTCGTGATCACAGGAAAGACGCAAGTGGAACTTCCGAAGGCGGCTAAACCGGTTGTAAGGATAGATTCCGAGTATTTTCAGAAGAAGGACCTTCGTGGTGTAGCAGTCGAGGTTCCGATGAACAGAGCCATCAGTAGTCAGAATCTTACAAGTGAGAACCAGTCGACAAGCCTCTTCGCACGTGCGTCTGTGGGGCACTATACCACCACACACTACCTGGTCTCGGGTGCGGGCGGAGTCGGAGGCTTCGGCATTAACGGCAGCATTTCGGGAGATTACACTTCGGGCTTCATTCCCGGAACAATGAGGAGAGACTTCGCGATCCAGGCCGGGATCACCAGGGATATCAACTCACAGGAGCAGATAAGATCGAGCAACTCGATGGATCTTAGCTATGCTCGTTCGAGCTACTCCCTCTACGGGGGACCGCGGCCATTCCTGCAACGTTCCACGGCACAGACAAAATTCGATGTCATCTCAGATATGTATCTCGGCAGACTGCCGCTTGCATTCGGTCTGAATTTCGACAGGTTTTCCATCAACGACTTCTGGCAAAATTCCACTTCCTCTTTGAAACTCGGGGCCAGCACACAGATCCAGCTCCAGTCGGGGTGGTTGGGTTTCAACGGCAGTTTCCTCTTCGGCAATCATGACATAAGCAATTCTCCTGCAGTCATATCTCAGCCGGTCCCAATTGGCTACTATCTCTCGCAGGGGCTGAACCGCTCGATTTACAATCTGAGACTCGGAGGCAGCTATGGCAATTCATCCCTGCTGGGTATCTTCTCGTATTCTGTCGGCGCGAATTACTACCAATACAGGGACGACACCTCCAACACCGTAGCAAAGATATTCCCCGACTTGAGGGCGAGTTACCGTATTGATCAGGCGGTGTCTCTCTTCGCGAGTTTCAACGGGTCGGTCAGCCGGGCCGACCTTTCGAGTTTTGTCTCCAACGATATGTATGTCGATGGTGCGATACCGCTGGTCAATACCCAGCTGAACGCCGATTTTGCTTTCGGCGCTCGGTTGGCGGCTACTGATTATCTTATGCTGATGCCGGAGTTGAGGATACGGAGTGCAAAATACTTTCCCATTTTTATCTCACCCCCTGGAAATCTAAACAGGCTTTTGTATGCGGGGAAGGCCGAAATTACTTCTTTGTCGGTCGAGGCTAGGTATAATGTAAGCAGTTTTTCAGCCCGGATGGTTCTGCGGTATGAGAAGACATCCGCAGATTCACTATCATCAATTCCGAACATCCCGGCTTTCGACGCGAACTTCGGCTTGACCTACAAAATTACCCGGCATCTGACCGCAGAGGCCGGATTCCTTTTCCTTTCGGCACGATATGCAGATCTGTCATTGTCGAACAAGGTTGATCCCGTCGGCCTCCTGAATATTCGGCTGGCTTACGACTTCAAGTTTTCCGAGATACCTTTTGAAGTTTTCGGGGGCGGGAATAATATTCTCAACCAAAGATACTTTATCTGGCAGGGCTATCGGGAGTTTCCGTTGACTCTTTATATCGGCCTAAGCAGCAAAATCCTGTGATGATTGGAAGGCTGCAGATGGATGCCAGCTTTGAAGGCTGAAATGAAGTTGAATCAATTGAAAATATTTCGCACTTTGGGAACGAAGAACTCCAAACAAGCGAGGAGGTACGATCAATGGGAAATCTGAATTTTCAGGACGACCAGGATGAGAGTCAGAAAAAGGACCAGGATGCGAATCAGAACGAGGGCCAGGGTCGGGAAGAGAATCAGGATGAGTTCCAGGATTTGGGCCGGCCGGATCCTTTTGGCTCGCCAGAGCCCAGAGCTGATGATGAGGACTACATTGAGGACCCGACTGCCGGATCGTCGAGGATTCTCTGGATCGCTATTATCGTGGTCGTAATTGCAGGGATCGGCGGAGCGCTGTACATGCTGCATCGCTCCGGGTACCTGAAATTCCCCTTGAAGAAGAGAACCGTGGTTACTACCACTACAACGAGGGCTGCTCCGCCGCCGGTGTCCACGCCGGTAGAGTCGGCGAAGCCGGCGAAGCCGATGAAGCCGAAGAGACGTGTTCCTGCACCTGTAAGAAGAGCGCCCGGACCAGCGGGAAACTTCGCACTCCAGGTATCCGCGTTCAGGACAAGGGCACAAGCGGAAGAATTCGTGGCATTGATAAGAAGGAAGGGTGTTGACGGTCATGTTGTCGTGAGTCGGGGAGGCAGAGGTGAGAATTGGTACAGGGTTATCACAGGGTCGTTCGGGACCAGGTTGAAAGCTATCGCTCAGGTCCACAGTATGAAGGAAAAAGTTGGAACAGATGTCTGGGTTGTACCCGAACAATGACAGGTTAAGCAGTGTCGCCGGTTCGTACTACTTCCGGCAGTACGAGCTGAAAAGAATATACAAGAGAAGCTTTTTCACAGGGATGGCCATGGCCGTTGGCCTGCAGGCTGTCCTGGTATATGTTCTTTTTCTCTTTGCGCCTGCTTTGACAAAACCGCCCGCCCACACGGTCGTGCTTCTTCCTCCCGTGAATGTCAAGTTCAAGGTTCTACAGATGAGGTTTGTGGGCGAAAAGCCTTCGGGAATGGACATAGCGGGAGCTGGTGGCGGGAACGGCACTATTCGGAACTCTCCCGCTGCTGCCTACGCGATTGCGACACCCAACCCACGTACCAATCCTAAAAATACTATCGACCGCAAAGCCTCAATTGTACCCCGATCTTTGCAGGGCCCCGGTATGAACGATATAGTCGGAATCAATCGCGGCGCTGCGTTCTTCGATACGGCGAACGGGTTCAGTGGCAATTCACAAAATGGTTCGGGTTCCGGCGGCGGGATCGGCTCGACAATCGGCGATACGATTGGAATGGGATCAGGGATTACGGGCAAACCGGGTTTCGGCGGCGGGTTCGGAGATCGGTTCGTGCCCGGGAATCCGTCCAACAATTCCACCGCGGGAACACCCTACGCGATATCGTGGAATGGCGTGCCGCGCGCGCTGGTATCGGGTGACCGGCCTGAGTTTCCACCCGGTGCGCTGAGCGGGGGAGTCGTAAAGATTAGGATAGTTGTCTCTCCTTCCGGAAACGTCGTTTCGATGGTCCCCCTTCAGAAATCCGGACAGCGGCTCGACGAGGCCGCAATGTCGGCCATAAGAACCTGGCAGTTCAGCAAGCTGGCCAGGAAATATAGGCAAGTGAATCAGTCCGCAGTGGCTACGTTCGTGTTCAAGGCGGAGTAAATCGAACAAAATTGAGCTGCCCACGTACCGTGAAGCACCGAAATGGAATGCGGACCCGAGAGAAGCTCGAAACAATGGCCGGGAGACTCCGCGATCTATTCGGCGTACCTGAACGGAAAAAGCGACTTCCCGATCCACTCGAACTCCTCATAGCGACAATACTCTCGCAGAACACCAACGATTTGAACAGCCACAAAGCTTTCGTCAATCTCAAGAGTCGCTACCCGGATTTTCTTCGACTCGCGGACGCAAGTGCGCGGGAAGTAGAACCGCTCATAAAAATCGGAGGCATCGCTAACAAAAAGAGCAGGACAATCGTCAGGGTGGCCGGCGAGATCAGGAAAAGCTTCCGGCGGTTCGACAGGCGAAGTCTTCGCTGCATCGATAGGGACGTGTTCATAGAAAAACTGAGGGAGCTGAACGGCATAGGTTATAAGACTGCCGCATGCGTGTCGTTGTTTGCCCTGGGTGACGACGATGCTTTTCCGGTCGACACGCATGTCCACCGGGTCCTCAACAGGATCGGTGTCGTGAAAGAAAAGACTCCGGACAAAACGTATCTCGCCGTGAAGGATTCAATACCCCCTGGAAGGGGATACGAAATCCATATAAACCTGATAAGGTTCGGCAGAAGAGTTTGCACATCCCAACACCCGCGGTGCATGAAGTGCATTTTGTTCGACATTTGCGAATGGGAAGAAAAGACTTCGCAGGACCAAATCACGTCGAAAGAAATGGATGACAAGAAGGTCAGGTTTATGCTCCTTGAAAAAGTGTAGGTCCGGTTCTTGAGTGGTTTTCAATGGCTCCATCTGCCGTTGCCGGGGAGTGATCCTGGTGATTTTATGTCTTACGAAGCCTAATCTGTTACACATTTCAGACCAATGAACCTTGCCCAAGCGGGACGGCTCTTCTCGTGTTTTGCGAATCAGACGGACATCCGATCTCAGCATTCAGATTAACAGGTACCGTGGTGCAAACATATTCGCGCAATTGACGAAGTTCCGGCTGTAACTCAATTGACATTCTTGTGGCATTCGTGTTCTGACTGTCACCATGATGAGCCAAATATACCGTTGTTGTGATCTGTGAGACATCCGTAAGTCACTGTGGCCCTGCCGATTATAATGAGCCACCGGAGCTATAGAGATTACCGGCAGGTCAATATTGAATTTTTCCGGAGTTTTCGTTAAGTAGAAGCAATGAAACCGAGAGAAGAAATACGTGCGCCGCGTATCAGTGGAGTGAATGTAGAGTCGGAAGCCGTCGATGTCCGGTATTCCGACCACCTGATCAATATTGTGACCTTTTTCGAACCGGTCTCCAGGTATTCGCTCGATTCGGCGGCGAAGATTCTCTCAATGTCGGCTCGCTATGCAGATCTCTCTGTCGGATTCTGGTATGTGATGGAGCCCAGGCTGTCGTGTTTGTTTCGCCAGGAAGTCGCGCGAAGAACACTTGAGAGGCTCGGTCTGGTCGGCGAAACTCTTTTCGACGCCAACAACTTAATTGCCCTGCAGGCCGGGATACAGGCAGTGCCAACCGTACTTGTCGTGGATTCCAATTCGTTTCTGAATGCCAGATACGAAGGTGAGCTGAGTCTTATGGAAATTGAAAGAAACATACAGGCCAGGATAGCGCTGTCCGGTTACCGTGACGAGCTCCCTCCCATGAAGAAACCCGACCTGGGCATCGGTCTTGTGAGGTCAGGTTCTGCAATGCGTCAGATGGGATATGCCGCTGGGGATTATGTTTTCGAAAAGATGGTGGTGCCGGAGACAGATCAGCAGTTCGTGCTACCCGATTTCTACCTTCTTGATACCATATATCCTTTCGGCGAATGGTTCGTCAGCAGGGACTTCATAGAAGGGAAGAGCGGCAGCACGTTGTACCTTAGCTGTGGCAGAAATGAAGCGGTTTATGCTTTTGCGGGATCGGAGGGAGGTTCTCTGATGCGCGTTCACACTTCAATTGAGTCGCCACAGCACCTTGCGCTCGGCAGGGATATCAGAATCAGCGAAGGTCTGATGGAAATGGATGTAGAGGACTTTCGTCCCTACGAGATACTCTCCAATTCCGGAGAAAGCGATGTCCTCGTGAGCCTGCAAGTGATGTCCGGATCGCTATCGTTGTTCTCGGTAGAGTTTTGTCCCGCGGAGGGGCTTTTGCGTGGGGAACAGTCGCTGCGACCCGTCCGCCAGTAACCTGACCGCAGGTTCGGTTTTCCTTCAACCCTCCTCAGAATCCCAACCGTTCGCAAGGATACTCCTACTCCTCCACGGGGTTTGCGTGCTTGTCGGCGCGCGGCGGAATTTTCTCGAATCGTGATATCTTCTCCCTGTAACCGGAGGGGATCTCCATAGATTGCCGCGACACGTAGTCGTAAGCCACTAGGATACTTGAGCCTTCTGCGACAGTCCTGCCGCTCGCACGGTCTTTCACAAGGTACAACATTTCCATACTCTTATTTCCGAGCCTGGAAACTCTCGTATATACTTCGAGTATTTCGCCGTGAAATGCCGGGGAGACATAGTCGCAATGCAAGTTGAGAATTATTATATCCGTATCGGCTGTCTCCGACATGGTCAACCCGAGCACGTTCTGAAGATAATGCATCCGTCCTTCTTCGAAATAGAGGACATAGGCGGCGTTGTTGACATGACCGCGTGAATCGACGTCGGAGTACCGAACGGGGACATCAAGGCTGAATTTGAAATCTTCTTCTCGAAACACCGATAAGAATAGCCAACATCTTGAAGACATTCAAGAAATGTTTTGGAAATCAATCGGCAGAAAGAAGAATTGCTCGCGGATAGCACGGATGAAAACAGTTCGACGCGGGACTTATAGCAATTCGATCGATCCGTCGAGCGATGGTTGAAACCGCCTGCCGCCGGGGATGACGAGCCCTTGGGGTTTCCGTGCGAATACGTTAGATTAATGAAGGATTAATCTAAACAAACCGCAGATAACAATGGAAACAAAACTAATCGAAACTATCAAATCAAAAGCAAAAGGTCTCAACCGCCACATCGTATTGCCTGATGCTATGGATGAAAGGGCTATACGTGCGGCGAGAATGATTACCGACCAATCCATCGCCAAGGTCTCTCTTGTCGGAAAGGCGGGCGATATTCAAAGAAAAGCAGACGAAGTTCACACAAAACTCAACGGCATCGATGTGATTGACCCAGAGGCAAGCGACAAATTTGAAAGATATGCCGCGTCTCTTTATGAGCGGAGAAAAAAGAAAGGATTGACTTCCGAGCAGGCGCTCGAGGTCATGAAAAACCCTCTCTTCTTCGGCGCGATGCTTGTGAAAGACGGAGCCGCACACGGGAGCGTCGCAGGATCACTTTCCACCACCGGCGATGTGCTCCGTGCTGGAATCCAGGTCATCGGGATGAAGGAGGGAATCTCGATCGTGTCGAGTTTCTTTCTGATAATCTTTCCTTCCAAGGTGTATTCTTTCGCGGACTGCGCCGTCGTACCCGATCCGACAGCCGAACAACTAGCCGATATCGCGATCACGACCGCCGAGAATCACAGGAAACTCGTCGGAGATGAACCGAGAGTGGCAATGCTGTCGTTTTCAACGAAAGGCAGCGCGAAGCACGAGCTTATCGACAAAGTCGTCGAGGCGACTGATATTGCGAAGAAGAAGGCTCCGAACCTGAAGATCGACGGAGAACTTCAGTTGGACGCTGCGATCATCCCCGACATCGCAAAGCGCAAAGCCCCCGCAAGCGCGGTCGCCGGCGATGCCAACGTCCTCGTGTTTCCCGACCTGAACGCCGGCAACATTGGCTATAAGATGGCACAGCGTATGGGAGGCGCAGACGCTCTCGGACCCGTAGTGCAGGGACTTCAAAGACCAGCTTTCGATCTCTCCCGCGGGTGCAGCGTCCAGGATATCGTCGACGTCGTTGCGATCAACTGCGTAATGGGAGCCTGACCCCCGCAGGCATTCAAGCGACCGCCGCGGCAGTCGCGGCGGTCACTTCTGGGCCGAAGATCGGTCCATTGAGATTTTTCATATAGATTCCCCGGAAGGATTCCTATCGGAATTTGAAGCCGAAGTACATTAAACTGAGTATAGTCTTCCTTTCCCTCTGGTATATTCCTGCCGCATATTGCGCCGATTCGACCAATCCTGAGAAGTATATCGTGGAAGCACAACGCATCAGAGGGAAGGTGCGGATGACGGGTAAACTCACGGATCCTCTTTGGAAGAGAGCTCAGGCGATATCGTTGAAGTATGAGGTTCAGCCAGGGGAGAATACGCCTGCTCCGCAAAGGACCACGGTAAGGGTTTTATACAATTCCAGGAGTATATACTTCGGTTTTGTGTGTCATGATACCCGGGCGAATCTCATACGAGCACACGTTACAGACCGTGACGAGATAAACGGCGACGACCGTGTCGGAGTTATATTCGATACATATTCCGACAACGATCACGCTTACGAGTTCCTGGTCAACCCTTACGGAATCCAGGAGGATCTTATGAGGTCGTCGCATCATCTCAATTTGAGCTTCAACGCGGTTTGGTATTCGGCGGCATCCATGACCGATTCGGGGTACACCGCTGAAATCGAAATCCCCTTCAAGAGTATCCGGTTTCCGCCGGGCATGAACCAGAAGTGGCGCATAGATTTCGTGCGGTTTCTGCCGAGGGAGAGCAGAGACGAACTGTCGTGGACCCCGCTTGACAGGAACAATCCGTGCCTGATATGTCAGGGGGGTACGCTCCTGGGCATAAATGACACAAAATCATCCGACAATCTCGATCTGCTGCCGTATGTCATGGGCTACCAGTCAAGAACGCTTAATGATCAAGGGGATCCTGCCTCGGGTTACGAAAGCTCCGGTATCAACGGCAGGGTCGGGATTGGAATCAGGTATGCCCCCTCGTCGTCCCTGGCGTTCGGCGCAGTCCTGAACCCGGATTTCAGCCAGGTCGAAGCCGATGCCGCGCAGATCAGCGTCAACACAACGTTCGCTCTTTTCTATCCGGAGAAGCGTCCTTTCTTTCTGGAAGGATCTCATTTCTTCGGCACCAACTTCAATGTCTTCTATTCGCGGATGATTGATAACCCGATCGGAGCCGTTAAGTTGACCGAGAAGTCAGGAAGGCTCTCCCTGGGATACCTTGGGGCTGAGGACAGAAATTCCCCGTTTATCGTGCCCGGGCAGGAGGGGAGCTCGTTTATTTCCTCCTCGTTGAAGTCGTTCAGCAACATATTCAGAGCAAGATATGATCTCGCTGCAGAATCGTATGTCGGGGGTATAGTCACGGCGCGTAATCTCCGGAATGCCCACAACTATGTCGGCGGAATCGATTGGACCCTCTTTTTTGACAACAACTACTACTTCAGCGGACAGGCACTTCTTTCGGATACTAAGGAAGTGAACGACACATCGCTGTTCAACGACCCACGCACGTTTGGCTTGACCGGATTGACCGCGGCATTTGACGGTCAGCGTTATGGAGGCAATGCCGCCAGAGTGTCTCTTGACCGTCGCGCCCGCAACTACAGCTTTCACCTGTCTTATGAAGAACTGTCTCCTACATTCCAGGCGCAGGACGGCTTCATCACCAGCACCGATAGTAGACAAGTCCACTTCAACCAGGTGTATACGATCTATCCGCTTAATTCGATACTCAACAATCTTTCTTTTTCAAGCGGCGCGGGCAGCAGGTTCAATTCAAACGGCGTACTGAAACGCGACTGGGTCGTTCTCAACGCAGACTTCCATCTCAAGAGTCAAACATATATCCATCTCGGATTCAGACCGTATGACTTTGAATTGTTCCACAGCTCCAGGTTTGATCATGTTACCCAATTCTACTTAACACTAGCGACGAGCCCGGTCGACGGATTTTCTTTCTGGACCCACCTCACGCTCGGGCGTTTCATCGACAGGTCCGATACGGCGAGTCTCGGCCGCGGGCGCTCTTTCAACTTCGGGGTATCGGTCAGCCCAACGGATCAATTGCAGTTGAACTTCACATACTCGAGGTCCAGCCTCTCCGCACTCCGGGGGAACAAGTTGTTTTTCGAAGGCTACATAGCAAGAGGCGAGGCGGTGTACCAGTTTACGTCGGAGGTCTTTGTCAGACTGATTACCCAATACAATCAGTTCTCAGGCCAGATTTCTGTTGACCCATTGTTCAGCTACAAAGTGAATCCCTTCACCGTCTTTTACGCGGGCTCCACTCATTCCTTCACGCAATTCGGCTATCCGTATGGCACGAAGCTGACGGCACAGGAGTTCTTCGTGAAATTCCAGTATCTTTTCCAGGGCTGATCGGACGCCGTTTCTGTGAACGCGTACTGCGCAATCATGCGGTTTTGCCCGCCATTCGAGTGCTGGAAACACGACGTGAGACATTCCTGTTTTATCTTTGAATCTCTACTAAGGGTTTGCTAACTTTTCACCTGAATGTTCTATTCGCTTGCAAAACAGGTAAATGGCTGATTTGAATCAGTCGGTCATATCGGTCGGAAGTATCAAGATCGGCGGCGGCAGTCCGCTAGTCATTATTGCCGGACCTTGCGTAGTCGAAAGCCGCGACCTCGCGATGAAAGTTGCTGGGGATGCGGCAAAGGCTGCATCCAAGGCAGGTTTCCCATACATTTATAAATCGAGTTACAAGAAGGCCAACCGGACCAGCGGTAAGACATTTATGGGGCCCGGCATCGACGAAGGGCTTGCCATTCTTGCCGAGGTCAAGAAAGAGTTCGGTGTTCCGATCCTGACGGATATCCACTCCGAGAACGAAGTGACTGCCGCCGCAGAGGTCGCGGATATACTGCAGATTCCCGCTTTCCTTTCCAGGCAGACCGAACTTCTTCAGGCAGCGGGCCGCAGCGGCAGGGTCGTGAATATCAAGAAAGGACAGTTCATGGCGCCGGAGGACATGCGGCTCCAGGCAGAAAAAGTAAGAGACACGGGAAATCCGAACGTGATGCTGACAGAGCGGGGAACAAGCTTCGGTTATCATAACCTTGTCGTCGACATGCGCTCGCTCGTAATAATGAAAGGGAGCGGGTGCCCTATAGTACTCGACGCGACTCATTCTCTTCAGCTTCCCGGCGGCGAAAAGGATCGTACCGGAGGTCAGCCGGAGTACATTTTCCCGATAGCGCGGGCTGGTGTCGCCGTGGGTATCGACGGATTGTTTCTCGAAACGCATCCCGATCCCGCAAGAGCTTTGAGCGATGCGTCGACTCAGCTTCCGTTCAGCCTCTTCGAGCAGCTTCTCGTCGAGGTCCGAAAGATAGACTCGGCACGCAGGGAGCTTGCATCTTGACACGTAGCCAATCTTCAGGATCCCACCCCAGGCTCTCACAGAAACTCAAGAAGATTCGTGCAATCCTTCTTGATGTCGACGGCGTGCTCACCGACGGTGCGATCATTTACGGAGTCGACGGAGTGGAGCTCAAAGTCTTCGATTCACAGGACGGTTTCGGGATAATGAACTCGATCAGGAACGGGATCATCGTCGGAATTATTACAGCGCGAAGGTCGGAGGTTGTTGAGCGGCGGGCGGCCGACCTCGGCATAGTGGATCTCTACCAGGGCTCTCTCGATAAGCTCACCCCCTACAAGAAGATAAAAGAGAAACATTCGTTCGAAGACTCCGAGATAGCATATGTCGGGGACGATTTGCTTGACCTCCCGTTGCTTCAGCGGGTCGGATTCAGCGCGGCACCCGCCAACGCCGTAAGGGATGTCAAGATGAAAGTTGACTACGTGGCGAAAGAACGCGGCGGTCACGGCGCCGTCCGCGAAATTATTGACCTGGTTTTGAGGGCGCAGAAGAAATGAGCTCGGTGTGCGCATCTGGCACTGTCCGGCATCGACAACACTGCTGCCGAACAGTGCGCATTCCGTTCCCGTTTTCTGAAAGGAGCTAATCGTGAAGCCGGAGCAAGTCGGTCTGACACCGGGTGTGAAAGCATCGAATAATGGGTCAGGGAAAGAAACGGGTGTAATGGACGCTATCGAAAAGGGAAAAGAAGTCGTAAGAATTGAGGCTCAGGCAGTTCAGTCTCTCGAAAATAAGATCGGGGAGGAATTCGCCGGTGCCGTAAGTTTGATCGAAAATATCTCCGGCAGAGTAGTCATAACGGGGATGGGAAAGTCCGGACTGATTGCCAGGAAGATTGTTGCGACACTGAACTCGACCGGTACGGCGGCGATATACATGCACCCGAGCGACGCGGTCCACGGAGACCTCGGCATGGTGCGCCCGGAAGATGTCGTCATTTGTATCTCCAATAGCGGCGATACGGAAGAAGTCGTCCAGCTGCTTCCGATGTTCAAACGGATTGGAGTCCCGGTTATATCCATACTGGGCAACAGGAATTCCAAGCTCGGAAGAGAAAGCGACTACATATTGGACGCAGATGTCGAGCAGGAGGCGTGTCCTCATGACCTGGCTCCGACGTCATCGACGACTGCGGCACTGGTGATCGGCGATGCCCTTGCAATTGCTCTGCTCGAGAGGAAGAACTTCTCCGAGCAGGAGTTCGCTATGTTCCATCCCGCGGGGAATCTTGGGAAACGGCTGCTGCTGAAAGTTGAAGAGCTCATGGTGAAGGGAAAGGATATCCCAATGGTGCCCGAAACGGCATCTCTCAGAGAAGCCATTCTCGTTATGACGTCCGGCAGGCTGGGGGCCACGTGTGTAGTCAAAGCGTCGGGGGAGCTTGCAGGGATAATTACCGACGGCGACCTGAGAAGGCTGCTTCACAAGAACGTCGACTTTTCGGACATGTCCACCACCGACGTGATGACCAGGAATCCGAAAGTGGTCAAATCCAGTCTGCTGGCCGTAAATGCGATAGAGATCATGGAGAATTTCAACATTACGCAGCTCATAGTCGTGGATGAGTCGAGGAAACCGATCGGGATGCTCCATCTTCACGATCTCGTAAAGGCGGGTCTCTCTCCCAAGAATGATGTATGAGGAAGCTTTATCTCTTCCTTCTATTGCTCCTGTTTCTCGGCGGCTGTGTAGAAAAGATGAAGCCTACGGTCGTGCCAGTGTCCGGCAGGCTGCCCGATCAGGAAAGCTGGAATTCCACAATTGTCTTCAGCGACAGCGGAGAAACAAGGGGCATACTGTGGGCCGGGCATGTGCTTGTGTTCAACAGCGAGAACAAGACGTATCTGGGCGACAGTATACGAGTCGACTTCTATAACGACCAGGGACAGCACACGAGCTACCTTACGGCCGACAGCGGAATCGTCGATAACAACACGAACAACCTCGAGGCCATCGGAAACGTTTATGCTCACAGCGACAGCGGCACATCGCTCTGGACGCAGAAGCTCTTTTGGAACAACCGTACCCAAAAGGTCACGTCGGATGTGTTCGTGAAAATTGCTTCGCCGAGGGAAACAGTCGAAGGGGTGGGCTTCGAATCGAATCGGGACCTGACGGACTACAGGATATTCAACGTCAGAGGCGAGGCGAAGACAGCCAAATGAGTATGCATCGAGTTACGGCCTTCCTCAATTTAAAACTGAACCACGCTTGCATGTCGAATGATTCATCGCGGGAGGACACCTCTTTCTTTTCTCCGTATCCCGGTGTCTCTGTGTCCAAATTCATGAAAGTAACCTTGTTGACGGCGGTATTACTATTCCCTTTGCCCCTTCTCGCCCAGCAGCCGGTCAAGCTCATCCACGCCGACAGTCTCGTCGGATATACAAAAGACGGCGACGCATACCGCGAACTCATAGGTCATGTCCAGCTAGAGCAGGATACCACAACTCTCAGCTGCGACCGAGCGCTCCAAAATCTCACGACCGACTCGGTCAGCCTTTTCGGCCATGTTCTCATCAGGGACGATACGCTCACCCTCAAGACAAACAGGGCGCACTACTCGGGCAAAACAAAGATCGTAACCAGCAGTGCTCCGGTTTATCTCAACGACAGGCGGCGCACACTGACGGCCAACAGCGGTTCGTACGATGCCGACACTAAAGTTGCCAGGTTTTACGGCGACGTATTTGTCCGGGACTCGTCTTCGTGGCTTAAGAGCGATACTCTGTTTTATTACAGGACCGCAGACAGTACCATTGCCGACGGCAACGTGAAAATCAGAAGCCTCGACAACAACGTAACCGTCTACGGCGTGCATTTCAGAGATTATGGGAAGCGAAACTACAGCAGGATCACCGGGGCCCCGCTATTGGTGCAGATCGACACTGCGTCCGACGGAACCATAGATACACTCATGATAACCGGTAAGACGATGGAGGCCCATCGCGACTCGGCGAACGAGCGGTTCATCGCCCGCGACAGTGTCGAAATAATCAGGGGGTCGCTTTCCGCGCGCTGCGGCTACGGGATTTACTTTTCCGCCGACAGCCTTGTAATACTGCAGAAGAATCCGGTGGTCTGGTACCAGGATAATCAGCTGAGCGGCGACAGCATCGCCGTGTATATCAGGAACAAGAACATTTCGCGCGTCGACGTGATCGGTGCCTCGTTCGCGGTTTCGCAGAGCGATTCCCTCTACGCAAACAGGTTCAACCAGCTGAAGGGAAGAAAGCTGACGATGTACCTGAAGAAGAGAAAGGTCAGCCGCATTATCGTTGAAAGTAACGCCACCAGTTTGTATTATCTCTACGACAAGAACAAACCTAACGGCGCGAACAAAGTGAGTGGGGACCGGGTCGTAATGTATTTCACAGACGGCAAGATCGACAAGATATCTGTCGTGAGCGGCGTCGAAGGCGATTATTATCCGGAGAACATGATCAAAGGAAAGACCGGCAAATACAATCTCGTCGGGTTTATGTATTACAGGAATCGCCCGCTCAAAAGCGGGTTCCCCGATGTTTGGAAGTGAAAGCCAGATTGGCACAAAGCGAGCCTGAAATAAAAAACGAAGCAGCCGCCCCCGGCGGAAAGACGAACGGGAGCAGTGTCTTACACTCACAGGAACTGCAGAAGAGGTACAAGAAGAGGTATGTGGTAAATGGGGTCTCTGTAGAAGTGAAACAGGGCGAAGTTGTGGGGCTGCTCGGTCCGAACGGTGCGGGGAAGACGACGACTTTTTACATGATGGTCGGAATGATCAGGCCGAACTCCGGCAACGTCTTCATCGACGATACGAACATCACAAAACTTCCGATGTACCGCCGGGCGAGGCTGGGAATAGGATATTTGCCGCAGGAACCTTCGATCTTCAGGAAGATGAGCGTCGAGGACAATATCATGGCGGTTCTGGAGTACGTGAAGATTTCGCGCGCAGAGCGGAAGCAAAAGTGTGAGCGCCTTCTTGAAGAGCTGGGGATAACGCAGATTAGAAAGACGCGCGGCTACTCTCTGAGCGGAGGGGAGCGACGACGCACCGAGATTGCGCGTGCGTTGGCGACCGAGCCCAAGTTCATGCTTCTCGATGAGCCGTTTGCCGGAATCGATCCTCTCGCGGTGGAAGACATCATGAGGATTTGTGTAAGCCTCAAGGAGAAGGGGATCGGCGTTCTAATAACCGATCACAATGTACACGAGACGCTTTCTATCGTCGATAGGGCGTATCTTCTCTTCGAAGGCAAGATTTTGAAATCTGGGACCTCAGAGTTTCTCGCCAGCGACCCGGAGACGCGCAAACTCTATCTCGGGGAGAACTTCAAGCTGGATAGGTACTGAAGCAGCGGGATTGCTCATTACGTAAACAACATCACTCCATCGACTTTTCTGGCGACCGTAGAATGCTGCGTGGTGACCGGGCATTTGTATCTCTCTGTAAAGACTTGGAAATCTGGACCTAAAGATATTACCTCCCTAAATCCGACTAAGGAACATGGTACAGCTGAAGAGATCAAAGCGGATTCATTGGTCCTTCTTCAAACCATATTTAGCCCAAAAACACGATCCGGTTCAGTTCAACCCGAATCATGACGCTCGGTTATAATCCAATTAATTATTAGCTAGGAATGACATATCCCGCCCAAATTACTTGTATCTCAGTGACATCCTGCATCATTTGAACAATATGATTTCGGAGCGGGAGATCCCGACTAAAGCCTGGTCGGCATGACGCAAAGCGGCATATAGAATCGATCTCGCTTCATCGCGCGAGTATGAGAGATTTCCGGCGAAGCGTTCTAGAGACTGTAATCTCAAACAAAATGCCTTTTTCATTCGATGGTGGATCATAGCATAGTAATTTTACAGAATCGACAGTTTTACCGTGTAACATCTTGCGGGACAGCGCTGTATATTGTGGTCAAAAGAGCGGGAGCAATAGGATGAAAAACGGGATGTCATATGTTTATCTGTTCATTGGTCTCTTCATCGGCTTCATAGTGGGCTCTGCTCCTCAGGGGGCCGCCGGCTTCGCGCTGCATAGACTTGTCATTTTTGTTATAGCTATTGTTCTCATACTGCTCTACATCTGGTTTGAAAACACCAGCCATGTCCGGCACATGTCGAAATGGGAAAGCCACCAAAGAAGAGGGAAGACTTATTTTGTCATCTCTCATTACATAATTGCGCGGGCGATTCCAATCGTAGTGATACTAATTGCTCCTCTTGGTTCGGAAGTCAAATTCACCGGGGATGCGATCCTGGTTCTGATATTCACTGCATTTGTTGCCCTGGCAGCCTTCATCGCGTTGGGTTTGCGCGAATGGTCGGGATGCCAGACAGATTTTTCGGTGAGGTTGCTGAGAAGGGAGGCTGAACGTTTGAGAGAGGCGGGGGCGGGCGTTGCGGGCAGCAACGAATGACTGCCGCGCATCGAAACTATGGTATCGCTCGTCGGAACCGTCGGCCGCTTCGGGCACAGGTCCCATGGTAAGATGGGCGTTTGATGGGCTATAAGATCCAAGATTCCTCAATGAGCTCTTTCGGCAGGCCGCATTCTTCCCGGCCGGGTCGCCGGGACATATCCGCATATCTTCGGAGCTCTTGCACTTCTCATTCCCGTTTAATTATATTCAAACCAATGAAAATGAATTTCGACAAAAGCAGATTAGCGTCGACCCCTGCAAGGCGCTCTGCCGAAATATTCCTCCCCGGCCAGGGGTTATCTCCGGTGAATCCTTTGAATTGGGGTTCGCCCCTCGCGGAATATTACCCCTACTTTTATTTCCCCCACCGGGGGATATAATCTAATTCTAGCCATACATAGCTGTATTTTCCCGTTGACTTTAGACGACATTCAATCAGAATGTTGAATTTCTTTTATAAAGAGTATCGTTTCCGGAGCACCGCTTCGGGGAAGGAGTTTCATTAAATGGTAGTCATATTCGAAGAAGAAGCTACAGAGGATGACATTGAGAACGTCATAAAAGTTCTCAATGATTTCGGCTTCGATGTTCATAGATCGACAGGCGTCTCCAGAACCATTCTGGGCGCGATCGGAGTGAAGCCGGATTTCGACCACCGGCAAATACAGGTGCTGAAAGGGGTAGATGAAGTCTACAGAGTAACCGAACCGTACAAGCTGGCTAACAGGTCGTTCAAGCCGGAAGGGACGGTGATCGATATAAAAGGGGTAAAGATCGGCGGCAATGAAGTCGTGGTGATGGCAGGTCCCTGTGCCGTCGAGAACGAGAAGCAACTCTTTGCAGTAGCCGAACACGTGTCCAAGTACGGCGCGAAGGTCCTGCGCGGCGGCGCGTTCAAACCACGAACTTCTCCGTATTCGTTTCAGGGTCTCGGAGAGGAGGGCCTTAAGCTGCTCAGGAAGGCAGGCGATGAATTTGGGCTCGTCGTCATAACCGAAGTTATGGATAAGAGCCAGATCGAGGTTGTTGCCGAATATGCAGACGTCCTGCAGGTGGGCGCCCGAAACATGCAGAACTTCACTCTGTTGAAAGATCTCGGAAAGATTTCCAAGCCGATTATGCTCAAACGAGGGTTAGCCGCGACTGTGGAAGAATGGTTGATGGCGGCGGAATATGTCCTATCCGGCGGGAACAGGGAAGTCATGCTCTGCGAACGCGGAATACGAACGTTTGAGAATTCTACGAGAAACACACTCGACATAAACGCGATACCGGTGGTGCATAAAAAGAGCCACCTCCCCGTGATCGTGGATCCCTCACACGCGACAGGGATCAGAGAGAAGGTTGTCCCGGTTGCGAGGGCCGCTGTCGCTGTCGGGGCCGACGGCATAATGGTCGAAGTTCACAACGATCCCGGGAAGGCACTTTCTGACGGGGCCCAGTCCTTGTATCTGGAGCAGTTTACCCAGATGATGAAGGAGGTCAGGCTGATCGCCGAGGCAATTGGAAGGGATATTCCGGGATAACAGAGCTCCGAACTTATTAACCTGGAGTGAACGGCCGTGCGTGGAAATGACAAATCTTCCCGGATAGGTGTGGTCGGATGCGGCCTGATAGGCGGCTCGATCGCACTTTCCCTTTCGAAGAGCGGATATCAGGTGTACGTAGCCGATTTGCCTTCGAGCGAAAAACGGATACACAAACAAATACCCAACGCGGTTTTCAAGGGTAGCGTCCGTGATCTGTGCGCCGAAAAACCGACGGTGATTTTTGTGTGTGTTCCTTCCGAGCAAGTCGTACCGGTTATTCGCGAGGTTGTCCCGCTTGCGGAGAAAGGAACTGTTGTAACCGATGTCGCCGGGATCAAGCAGCCAATTCTGAACGCTGTGAGCGAGATGAATGCCGGCGAAAAGATAGTCTTTGTCGGCGGTCACCCGATGGCCGGTTCCGAGAAGTCCGGAGTAGAGGCTGCCCAGCCTTTCCTGTTCCAGAATGCTGTCTATGTCCTTTGCCCCCTTAAGGAATATCCCGAAGAAACAGTCCTCCCGCTCCACATGGCTATAGAAAGTCTCGGGGCGAGAATCCTGGTAATGGAAGCTTCACAGCACGACAAAATAGCTGCCGCAACCAGTCACGTTCCCCAGCTCATAGCTGTCGAGCTGGTCAACCTTCTCTGCGATCTTTCTGCGGGGGATGACCATTTCAATACTCTCGCAGCAGGCGGGTTCCGCGACATGACGCGAATTGCTTCGAGCCAGTACACCGTTTGGAACGACGTGATCAAATCCAACAGGGAAAACATAGATGCAGTACTAAAGGCATTTGTAAAGAGGCTGGAAAATCTCGATGAGGCGCTGAGAGGTCGCGACGATACGTCGATAGAAGAGGATTTTGAAAAGGCAAGGCTCGTCCGTGCCGGATTCCGGAAGGATGCCAAAGGCTTTCTTCATCCACTTTATGACCTCTATGTGGTAGTGGAAGACAAGGTGGGGGTGCTCAAGGAGATAACTACGTCTCTCGCAGGCGCGCGGGTCAATATCAAGGATATAGAGCTCCTCAAAGTGAGGGAAGGAAGCGGTGGAATGTTCAGGCTTTCGTTTGATTCCAGGGAGATACAGGATCGGGCCTCGGAGATTCTGGCGCAGAGGGGTTTCCAGATTCTCCGAAAGGAATTCGAGGGGTAGTTCCTACTCATCTTCCTCTTCCTCTACTTTACTCTCCCCGGCGGCTATTTCCGTAATTTTCATTCTAACCCCATCAAGGGAGGTTCTGAAAAGCGACCCCTCGTCGCTCGAAAAAATCTTTCGGAAGTCTTCCGGTTCGAAGAAGTCGGAAAAACGCTCGGCGTATTCGTTCAGTTTTCTCGAGTAATACAGCGCATTGTATTCCTGAGGCGCGGTGTCCTTCTCGTCGAAGAGTACCGCATTCATGAAAGTTCGAGGGCTCGGATCGTTTCCGACGATGAAGTAAGACACCCTGTCGCCGGATTTAAGGCTGATCCCCGCATTTATCGCGGCTTCGAACGTCGCTGTGCGGTTCCGCCGACCGGCCTTCACTGCGGCCAGATATTCGTCGATCGTCTCTCGAACGGCCTCCGTTCTCACCATCTTCATAAGCGGCAGCTCTCTGTAGGTAATCTTGTGAGTGTAATCGGAGAAGAGCCTGTGTATCCCTTCGATGTCTTCGTGAAGCATGAACGATATGGTCTCATGGATGAACTCTCTGGCGAACCTCTCCATGCTGCGCGATATCAGGGCTGAGCCGCGGATTTTGACCTTGCCGTCATATCCCAGCAGGGCATAATTTTTCTTCTTGTAGCTGAGCATTTTTTCGTACCTGCCGTCCATTGTCAGGTTGATTCCCGAAGGGAGTGAGCGTGCCAGCCCTGCAACGAATTTCTTTTCCTCCTCCTCCCCGCGTGAGTTCTCAGGTGGGACGAAATACAATCCGTCGGTGTCGACCTCCAGAAGCGTGCCGCCGCGTTCTCCGATTGCCGCTATCATTTGCCGAAGTATCTTCTGCCCTGTTTCAGTCACCATGTCAGCGGCCGCGAAGTCGTTGAAAATCCCGCGCGAGTAGCCGAGGTAACCGTAGAATGAATTGATCAGTATCTTGAGCGAGGATTGTGCGGCATCGAGCCTGGATTTCATTACTGGGTCGTTTTCCTCGCGCATTTCCTTTTTCGTGGCAAGCCTGAGCTTTGTAAGATGCTTAAGCGTCTTCTGGAAGACTCCGAGCTCGTCCGTCGGGGGAGAGATATTGTATGTGATCATCAGTGACGGATACAGGGATTCCACATCCGCGTGAATTATCGGGCCGGCCACACCGCGGAGAAAGACATCGGTATAGCCGCCCGAAGTCTGTCTCCCCGATCCGGGACGAGGGATCGAGTGCTTCTTTCGGAGATATTCACGCACGAAAAGGGACTCTATTTTTGCGGCTGACCCGCGTGGGATCTGACCGTAGTTGTAAGGCAGCATCTGTGATAAATAAAAATTTGTGCGCGAAAGGTGCTCAGCGATGAGACGGGTCTCTCTGACGTCGTCAAACGCGTATCGCACAAGCAGGTCTGGGTCTTTGAGCCATGTTTCGGATATCTTCGCGCCGTCGATGTAGACTCTGTCCGGCGACGCGAAACCGAAGGCTTTTGCCACACTCTTCAGGCCGTAGCTTTCCAGTTCGCGGCGGGAAGCGTCGTACCCTTTTACCAGAATGTATGTGTCGATTATGTGTCTCCCCGGTATCTCAATGCTCATGTAATCGGTTTCACGCTCGCTGTATCCGCTTCTTTGAGCCGAGATCTTGGGCTCGAGCATTTCTCTTCCGATGCTGAACCTAACATTGTTCATTTCAGACCGCTTCATTAAGTAGGGAAGGTCGAAATTGTAGAGGTTGTGCCCTTCGACGACATCCGGGTCCCGATCTCGCACTATTTCAACCAGCTCGGAAATCATCTCCGCCTCCGTTTTCTTCCGTCCGTCTATCATGTATTCCCAGCCTGAGCTATCGGAAAGGGAGATGAGGATGATCCTGTCCTCTGGACGTGCCGCGCTTGAAAAACCGTACTTGGAGAAGGTCTCAATATCGAGCTGCATCCTTCTAAGTGAAGCAAACTCCATCCCCTTGAAGAGTGTAATGCCGGTCTGCATCATGAACTGGTAGACGGGGTCGGCCTTCATGTAAATATTTTCCACCTCGGCCGACTCTTGCCGCACGTTGAGATTTTCTGCAGCAATTTTCATAGCTGTCCGCATATCCCCCCAACGGTGGAAAATGCAGAGATATCGATAATAGTTGTCTCCCGCGAGCCTGACGTTCCAGAACTTCCTGTCGAAACCCTTCAGTAGCATCGGATCGCTGATGAAGAAGAATGGGTAGAATCGTCTAGCCTCGGTGGTGCTTCTCTCGCCGACGCGCTTCACCACTTTTACATTGGCTTCCGCAGTTTGATATACGGCGATTATGTTTTCTTCGGGGCTTTTGCCGAAAAGAATAGAGTCCATCTATGGACGCCTGGATTCTCTCATCGATATGTCAGCGGTCACCGTCACCGTTCAGCATCGACCGTATTCTGGAAGCTATCATGGCTATGGCGACCCGATTCTCTCCCCCTTTGGGTATAATTACGTCCGCCCACATCTTGCTTGGTTCCACAAACTCGAGATGCATCGGTTTAACAGTCTGGATGTACTGTTCCATTACTGAATCGAGGGATCTTCCGCGCTCCTCGATGTCTCTGCTCAGTCGCCGCAGCAATCTCTCGTCGTCGTCCGTATCGACGAAGAGCTTTATGTCCATGAGATCCCGGAGCTCCTTTTGCACGAATATCAGGATTCCTTCTAAAATGATAACGCTCTTGGGATAAACAATCTCTTTCTCCCTCAGGCGGCGATACGTCGTGAAGTCGTATATCGGTTTCCTGATTGACTTACGGTTCTTCAGGCTCTTCAGGTGTTTTACAAGGAGAGGGGTATCCAGTGAGGCGGGGTGATCGAAGTTTATTTCCCCTACAGGCTTTCCGCGGAATGCCGTGAGGTCCTTATAATAAGAATCGTGTTGGATAATGATAAGATCATCGAGGTGAAGGCTGCTGATCAGCTTCCTGGTCACCGTGGTTTTACCTGAGCCGCTTCCGCCTGCAATCCCGATAACGATAGGTTTCATTAGTAATTGAAGTCCTCAGCTAGTGCGCAAATGCCCGCCTGAATCTTGACGGCAACCGATAAAAAAATATTATACGGAAGGATATGAAGCAATTTAGGATGCTTGCCCCCGTTCTGAAGCGGCAGAGCGCTCTCAAGTCGCGAATTCGCGGAAACAATCGAAGGGCATTTACCACACGGTTTTGCGTCTGTCCGCGGCGACGCTCATTCTCGGAGAGGGAGGACCGTACTGTTATGTCGCTTGAGGTGCCGGGGGAAAGCGGCTGAATATTGGGAATCTTGAGCCGCATTTCCAGGTTGAAGCACCTGAAGGGTGAAATAAAAAATGCGGCGCACTCAATGAAGTACGCCGCATTCGTGTCAAATCACAGGGTTCTTTGCGTACTGTCTTACCTGCGAACAAGCGGTACATACTGGCGCTGGTCGTAGCCGATGAACAGCTGACGCGGCCTTGCGATCTTCTGCTCACTGTCGAGAAGCAGTTCTTCCCACTGTGCTACCCAGCCTGCGGTACGACCGATCGCGAACAGCACCGGAAACATGTCTACTGGGAACTTCATCGCCTGGTAGATCAAACCGGAATAAAAGTCCACGTTCGGATAAAGTTTTCTCTTCACGAAGTAGTCGTCTTCCAGAGCGATGCGCTCAAGTTCAAGCGCGATATCGAGAAGAGGATTGCGTCCGGTAACCTCGAACACATCGTCCGCCAGCTTCTTTATGTACTTAGCCCGGGGGTCGTAGTTCTTGTAGACGCGGTGCCCAAAGCCCATGAGGCGCTTGTCGCCCTTTCCCTCCTTGACCTCTTTGATGAAGCCGGGAATCTTGTCTTTGGACCCTATCTGTTTCAGCATTCGGAGGACCGCTTCGTTGGCGCCGCCGTGGAGAGGGCCGTAGAGGGCGGCCGAAGCCGCTGCAAGTGCCGAGTACGGATCGACGTGCGATGACCCGACGCTGCGCATGGCGTTTGCGCTGCAGTTCTGCTCGTGGTCTGCGTGAAGAATAAAGAGAACATCGAGCGCCTTTTCAAGCGTCGGGTTCGGTTTGTATTTCGGCTCCGTCATCCTGAAAAGCATGTTTAGAAAGTTGCCCGCGTAACTCAGATCGTTATCGGGATGCGCGTAGGGAAGCCCCATTGCATGCCTGTAGGCGAAAGCAGCAATGGTCGTTACTTTTCCGATGAGCCGGTAGATCTGGATCTCCCTCGAATCTTTGTCGAAAATGTTCTTTGCCTCCGGATAGAATGTCGAGAGCGCCGCCATCGTGCTCGTAAACATTCCCATGGGGTGTGCATCGTAGTGAAAACCGTCCATGAACTTCTTGACGTTTTCGTGGACAAAAGTATGATGGGTAATGTTGTCTTTCCAAGTCTCCAACTGCGACTTGGTCGGAAGTTCTCCGTGACGGAGGAGGTAAGCAACCTCGAGATAGGTACTCTTTTCGGCCAGCTGGTCGATGGGAAAACCACGGTATCTGAGGATACCCTTCTCGCCGTCGATAAAAGTAATCGCGCTCTTGCACGATGCAGTGTTCATGAATGCCGGATCATAGCTTAATAGCCCGAAATCGTCTTCGTTGACCTTCATCTGTCGTAGATCCATTGCCCGCACGGCTCCGTTTTCGATGGGGAGTTCGTACTGCTTGCCGGTCCGATTATCGGTCACGGTTAAACTGTCTTTTGGCATAAATCCTCCGTTTTTTCGGATTTTACCCGCGGGTTTTCTCGATTTCCAGTAAGCTTGAACCTTATGACAGTCAGCCTCGACGACCCGTCATCTGTCCGGGAACGAGTATTACCGTGGGAATTCCTTGAGTTAGATACCGTTGGTAATTGTACGGTTTTTCGATTTTTGTTCACGAAACAGACTTCATTGTATATCAATGTCCTTTCGCGCAGAATTGTCTTTGAAATGTCTTCGGGGAAGGAACGGACTGAATCGCGCTGTTTGTATTCCTCAATCGTCGTCGGTGAATTAGACGAACGAACAAGGAGATGGATTGACACTTTCTATGGTCTCCGGCTCGGAAATGAACTCGATGCGAATGGAGAAGGAGCGGCCCCCGCGTCACATCCGATCGCAACGGATCATTTCAGCTCTTCTTTCTGTTTGACTTCCTGCGGGCTCTTACGGTAAAACCATCCACCTGACTGTGCGTAGTCCCGTCAGGGGCGATTCCGACTATTCTATATTCGACCTTCTGCCCGGCGCTGAACGGACCGACGATGGCAGCCCAGTAACTGTTGTTCCTGCCGTAGTCGTTATACCTCCATTCAGCGTGAACAGTACGCTTCTTTCCATCGGATTTTGAACCGGAGATCTCAATTTCCACATTGATCCGTTGTCCAAACTCTATCGGGTAGCTCCCGATCCAGATGACAACTTTGTCATTTGGAGATACAACATCTGGCGTTCTCGGTGCATCTTCTGTGCTGTGCCAAATCACCATAGCTTCTTCTTCCGCAATTGGCGAAATGAAAACCGCCTTTTTGACCCACAGGTGAGCATGCTTAATGGAATTGGACTTGAAAGGTTGTTAGCGAGCAGCGTCAGCGTGACACTATCCGGCTCAATCCGGATCGTCCGAACATCCGTTCTGGGGGCTTCGAAATGCCCGACAGGACCGACCGCGCAAGCTCGCATCAAGCCCTTCCTTTTGTACTAATGTATCTCTCTTTGGTGACAAGCGCAATGTACGTGCCAATGAAAATGATTCATTATGGTGTTGCAACGCCGAAATTTTGAGAACCTTTGACCACCGCTGATCAGATTGTGGCTTTTTGGGGCGGAGAAATTCCTCAATCTGCGAAGCAGCGTGTTCAGGCGAAGTAGGAGAAAGCCGGGCGAGTGCTTTCCGGGAGGCGCTGTGTGTGAAGCCGAAAACTTGTGGCGAAAAAACACGCACACGTTGCGTGTCCGATGTGCAGTCTTTTCACGTCGTCGTTTCTGCCGCTTGCGAATGCAGCCGGGTTTAAGGTTAGTCCTGCGGCACCTCGCTTGAACAGTTAGAATGTAGCTGCGGCGTCCCGCCGTGCCTGAGCGTTTTCTTCACAAAAGCGGAGGGTCTTGAAGGATGCAATCATCACTGCGTTTTGCGGCATACCGCTTCTCGACACTGCCTCATTTGAAATCCATTGAGAAAAGTAAGGAGTCGCGCCTTTCTGCACTTGAAAGCCTGAGCAGCCATCTTTACTTTTCGTGTGAGATGAAGAGTGCACCTCTAGTAAGGTTCTTAATTCCTTTAGCAGCCGCTTTGCTGCTGGCCTCATGTACTACGCTGTACACGAATCGGACTGGGGCATATACTATCGCGGGGATTCAGGCAGAGGAAAGAACGAACGGATACGTTTTCAAGATAGAAGCTGCGGAAAACATAGGAAGAGTAGAGGCATGGATCGGTCAGAACAACTGGCTCTATATGTCGATACCTGATACCAGCATCAATGCCGGTCAGCTTGATCAACTTCGAAACTGCCCTGTTGTAGCCAACATGCAGGTTTTCAGATACAGTTCCTCCGTTCAGGTAACGCTTCAGCTCAACAAGAGATTCGATCACGTCGGCGTCCTGAAGTACCCAGGCGACCATAATGTGTACGTGGTCCTTTACAAGTTCAACGAAGGACTCTGATAGAATACCGAAAACAGACTACCAGGAGGAGGAACCTAATGCTGAAGTACAGATATTTAGCTGCAATTGCGTTGCTATCATTTGCTCTTTCCTCGACAGAGGTTCATGCACAGACAACTGGAGTGGGAGTAGGACTAATTGTCGCGGCGCCCACGGGGATTACCGCCAAGTTCTGGACTTCCAAAGTGAATGCGATCGATTTTGCCATAGGCTGGTCCAACGGTGGGACCTGGACCCACTTTGGAGACGGATATGTTTATTACTATACTCACACACTAATTCATATACATGCTGACTATCTATGGCATAGCTATCATGTGATCAGATCGACACAGCGGCTCCCTCTCTACTACGGATTGGGGGTGCATTTCGACAGCGGAAACACAGTGCCCACGGCTTTTGGCCTGAGGGCTGTCGGTGGAATCGACTGGATGCCTAGAGCTGTCCCGATAGACGTCTTCGTCGAGCTGGCGCCGGTATTCTACCTCTCTCCAACGGCTGGGCTCGGCTTGGACGCCGGGCTTGGTGCTCGGTTTTTCTTCCAATAGCCCACGAAACAACCGAAATCGACGATATCGGGGAGTGCTAAAGGCTCAACATACGTTGCCATAAAAATTCCGATATTTTCAATATCTTCTTGCTATTGACTCAAATAAGCTGTTATTTTTGAGCAAAATTGAACATGGCAAAGTCAAGATATTTAGTCGGCAAGAAAATATCTCTGCAGCCCATCCAAAAGGGCATCAAAGTTACAGATCTCGTAGACACTTATTTTCAAGCGTATAATGCTGCACGTCTCAGAGAAGCGGCACAGCTGTTCACGCAGAAAATGCTTGCGGAGGATGTTACGATAGGAATGAGTCTGACAGGTGCTTTAACGCCTGCCGGACTTGGCGGTTCGTGTGTAGTTCCGTTGATCAAGGCAGGTTTTGTGGACTGGATTGTCTCTACGGGTGCGAATCTATATCACGACACCCATTTCGCAATCGGTCACTCTCTTCATAAAGGAAGTCCATTTGTCGATGATAGAGTGCTTCGGAAAGAAGGAGTTATCCGGATTTACGATATCCTGTTTGATTACAGAGTCCTTCTTTCG
Source organism: Candidatus Kryptoniota bacterium (assembly GCA_046706745.1). Lineage (GTDB taxonomy): Bacteria > Bacteroidota > Ignavibacteria > Kryptoniales > JAKASW01 > JAKASW01. The sequence continues at coordinate 14,385 of JBJKPC010000027.1, read as the reverse complement.
ACAGATGAGTTCTTCAGGCATCTAATTGCTCAGCCTGAATTCCAGAAGGAAATGGGAACCGCCGAGTTTCATTTTAGAATCGGGAAGTACGTTGCAGCTCGCGAGCGGGCTCTGGGAATCAGGCACTCTTCGGTTCTGGCAACGGCTTATCGGTATGCAGTCCCCGTCTATACATCGAGTCCTGGGGACAGCTCGATTGGGATGAACGTCGCAGCGATGGCCCTCGACGGCTACGGCCTGAAGCTGGATGTATCGAGGGACGTAAACGAGACGGCGGCAATTGTACTCGGCGCGAAGCGCAAAGGCGGCCGCAGCGGCGTTTTGATATTCGGAGGCGGCTCACCGAAGAATTTTATGCTCCAAACGGAGCCTCAGATTCAGGAAGTGCTGGCGATAGATGAGAAAGGACACGATTTCTTTATTCAGGTGACCGACGCGAGGGCCGATACCGGCGGACTTTCCGGCGCCACCCCGTCTGAGGCGGTGAGCTGGGGAAAAGTTGATCCAGCCAAGCTCCCCGATACTGTGGTTGCGTATATCGATTCGACGATAGCCATGCCGATCATGGTGTCTTATGCGCTGGCCAGACGAAAGCCCAGGAAGCCAAAGAGGCTATACGGGGAACTCCCGGAGTTGATGGCGCACCTTAAGAAGGAACACGACAGGGCAAGTCGCAGGAAGAAATGAAACTGACTTACGAAGAATCGGTCACTTTCCCTGAAGGGTTTACCGCAAGCGGGGCAATAGCGGGGATCAAGACAAACGGTCTGTACGATTTGGGACTGTTGGTAAGCGAGAGTGTTGCTACTGTCGGCGCCGTGTTCACCGGGAACATGTTCAAAGCCGCACCGCTGCTTGTTAGCCGGCAGAATCTAGCCAGAACGAGTTACAGGGCAAGGGCAGTTGTCGTCAATAGCGGCTGTGCTAATGCGCTGACGGGCAGGGAAGGCATCAAGAATGCCCGGAAGACCATCGAAGAGGTTGCCACGGGTCTGCGCGTGCCGCGCGACCAGGTGCTGGTGGCGTCGACCGGAATTATCGGGAGACAACTCCCGATGGTTGCAATTCGGCAGTCCATCCCGGATTTGCTTGCTGGACTGACCGACAAGGCCGACAATCATTTTGTCCAGAGCATTATGACCACCGACAAATTCCCTAAGCAGGCGGCCGTTGAGGTCGCTCTCTCGTCGAAGAGGAAGTTCCGTATCGGCGGGACGGCAAAGGGAGCCGGGATGATCCACCCGAACATGGCAACGATGCTCTGCTTCGTGACGACAGACGTAAGTATCCCACGGAGGAAGCTGTCGGAGGCCGTTAGTTATGCCGTATCGAGATCGTTTAATTCCATAACGGTGGATGGCGACACAAGTACGAACGATAGCGTAATCGTTATGGCCAACTGTGCATCCGGAGTGGAAATTAGGAGCAATGCCGACTTTAAGGCGTTCAAAGAAGCGCTCACCACCTTGTTGGAAGAGCTTGCCACGATGATTGTGAGGGATGGCGAGGGCGCGACACGCTTCGTCACATTGAATATAGAATCGGCCGCCAGTCATGAGGACGCAGTGAAGGTAGGCAGAGCGGTCGGGACATCTCCCCTCGTAAAGACGGCGATATTCGGAGGAGATCCGAATTGGGGAAGAGTGATCTCTGCCGTCGGTAATTCGGATGCTAAATTCGATCCGTCGAAAGTTGAATTGAAGATCGAAGGTATAAGCGTCTTTCGCCGGAACGAGCCGCAAGAATGCGACTTCAGAGTCCTGGAGGAGATGTTTTCCAAAAAGGAAATCGAAATGACAATAAGGCTCAATGCCGGAAAAGAGTCTGCGCGTGTTTTTACCTGCGACCTGAGTTACGATTATGTTAAAATAAACGGTGAGTATACCACCTAACATTAACCCAAAAAAGAAGGAGTGACGTATGGGAAGGTACGAAGAACTTCACCAACTCATCAGCAGCTTTGAGCCGGATTTCCGGAAGTTCTACGAAAAGCAGAACAAAGCTGCGGGTACCAGAGTGCGCAAACACATGGGAGAGCTGAAGAAGTTTGCCCAGCAGATTCGTCAAGAGGTTCAAGAAGTTAAGCAGAAAATGAAGGAAGAGGGTAAGTAACGACGTTTTCTGATGAGGCCGTCTAGAAAGTAAAACTCATCACAAAGACGCGGCGATCCTCCGATATGCGCGTGAACGCGCAGCGATTGTCTCGTCACTGGTTCGCCTATACCGGGCGAACGGTCCTTCCGGAGAAAACGGCCTATTCTTTTTGGACGGCCTCATCGATCTCAATTGGTTTCGTCGGCTCGGGGTATTGAGCACCGATCAGGTGACTTCAGGGGATGCTATCCGTTCTTCTTATGTAGGTCGATCATAGTCAGGTCGTCGACGTAGCTTGTGCTCTCGGGGTTCCTCAGCTCTACGAATTTTCGCGCAATTTCCTTGAGACGGTCGGCTGTCTCGGCTATCAGCTGGATTCCCTTTTCCAGCTTGTCGTATTCCCCCTGACGCATAGACTTCCGCATCATGTCGAGTGCCAGGTAAATTACGTTGAGCGGATTGTTGATCTCGTGGCCGACCGTAGCGGCGAGTTCAAGAATAGCGACCCGTCTGGTGAGCATTTGTATTTCCTTATGGAGTGTTCTCACTCGGACGCCGCTTTCGACTCTCGCCAAAACCTCCTGGTGAGGAGCCGGTTTTGTAATATAGTCGTCCGCCCCGGATTGAAGGCCGCGGACCCTGTCCTTCACTTCGCCTTTTGCGGTAAGGAGAATTATGTACGTAAAACGCAGAGTGGGATCGCTCTTTATCCACTTCGCGACTTGTTCACCGTCCATCTCCGGCATCATCCAGTCTATCAGCATAACGTCCGGCTTGAATTCGACGACCGCCTCAAGCGCCTCGCGGCCGTTCCCGGCCTCGCGGACTTCATAACCAGACTTGACCAGAACTCTGTTCAGTATGATCCTTGCGTTGATGTCGTCGTCTACTAGAAGAATTTTGGAGCTCAAGCGTCCACCTCTGTCCATTCAGGAATAGTAAAAGAAACTGTTGTGCCCATACCCGCCCCCATGCTTTCGATTTTTATCTCGCCTCCCATCATTTCCACCAGGTGTTTCGAGATGACCAATCCCAGACCGCTTCCGCCGTACCTTCTCGTGGCGCTCCCATCTACCTGGATGAACTTCTGAAAGAGCTTGCTTCGCTGATTTTCCGGAATGCCTATCCCGGTATCTTTGATCGTGAAAACAAGTTGCCTCCCTGCGTGCCCGGCCTGGATCCTTACTTCTCCTTTTGACGTGAACTTGACAGCATTGCCCGCAAGGTTTATAAGGACCTGTTTGAGCCTTCGTACGTCTGCCGAGGCAAAGAGCGGCCCGTCTTTCATTGTAACTTCAAGACTCAATCCTTTCTGGCCGGCCTGCACGTCGAACAGCGCGCGCACCTCCTCCAACAGCTCATCTACGTATACTTTCTCGATCTGCATCTGCATTCTGCCCGATTCTATCCTCGAAATATCGAGAAGATCGTTGATTACATTAAGTAAATGATATGAACTATCCAGCGCATTTCGGGCGAACAGATGAAGTTCGTCGTTCCCTTCGTAGTATCCTTCCGCGATGAGAGTCAGGAAGCCGATGATTGAGTTTAAAGGAGTACGAAGCTCGTGGGAAGTATTGGCCAAGAACTCGTCCTTCAACTGATTGACTTCAAGCAGATGCTTGTTGAGTCTTTCCATCTCCTGGAACCGCAGCCTGTCCTTCTCAATACTGCTCAGAGAAAATGACTGGGACGATTCCCATGAGCACGTTACGACTCCGCCGATGAGTTTCGTGGCTGTGCCGTTGTGAATCAGGGTAACCTGCTCGTTGACACTCATGATCCTGTTTAGACGCGTCTTTATCCTGTAAGATATGTTCTTGGGAATCGACGAGCTCTTAGCGGCGAATCTGAATTTCTGCAGAGCTCCAACGTCGCTGGGTGCAACGACCGACTCGTTATAGAAATTCTTCTTCAGGAAGGAGCTTGCGGGGTAACCTGTCAGTGTCTTGAACCCGCCTATGCAGTTTCTCGGTTGGAAATCATTTGCGGTGATGTCGGCGGTGTAGATGAATCCTGGGCTCTGCTCAATGTGGCCCGCCGCCCGCCTGCCGACCGGTTTGGCCCCCGCTTTGCGGTGTTCTATGTTTGTGAAGCTTTTCTTTTGCCTTTTATGCAGCAATTCACCGTTCCTTCCGTAGAAAATCCTAGAGGTTTCCTTTAAGCGTGCAACGTCTCGGTCTCGTAAACCTTCTGCAGTGAGCGCAATTGAGAACCCTTTAGTACCTGACAATGAATAAGCCAGAGTCGCCTTCGAGTCCTTCCTTCAGGAACTCACCGTTAATGTAACGAAGGTCCACTACTTAAGAAAGCTTCTACCATGATGTATCGCACATCGGTTTGAATGGAAGGGAGGAGTCGGCGGGGGTGCCGATGCCGGACATGGCTCGCCGGCCGGGATTATTCCGGTGGTTGCTGGAGCAGACGGTAATACCTGATTATGATTTTTTGATATTCCGGCGGAAAGTTTTCCTGTATTAGTTTAAGGAGCTGCCGTTCTCGCTCTGATCCGGCATTTGATAGCCTTAAGGGGCCGGGGCTGGTTGTAATCACATCCTTCCCGGCTCTGGTCACGCGTCTGTTGTCATAGTTGCGTTCTCGTATCGAGCGTGACGCATCCAGTAGGTGAGACAAGATCTTTTCTTGTCTCGCAATCGTTTCCTGTGTTATGTTTCTGTTCCGCATATCGCCCACGACGTCGTTCATTTGCCTGGCAATCTCGTTGAGGTCTCCAAGCACTCTTTGCCGGGACTGGGATTGCTCCGACTCGCGGGCAAGCTGCTCGAGCGATTTATGCACGGCTTCCTGTCTCGCCGCGAGACGTGCCAGCTCTGCCTGCTCCTGCATCGAAAGCGCCCCTTGTTCGGCCAGCTGACGCGTGAGAGCATTGAGCCCCTCCTGTTTCCCTGCGAGCTGCTGGAGTTGCTGCATTAGGGATGGGAATCCGCTGCCACCCTGACCTTTCATCATCGACTGCAATGTCCCCTGGATGTTGACAACGGCCCGGTTCATTGCTCCCACTGCGAGGCTCTGCGACGGCATTGGGGAACTGCCGTCCCGACTCTGCAGGTGACCGAGAGCCTGGTCCATCTGCGCGTAGGCCTCACCCACCTGCTGTCCCATCTGCGGAGTGACTGCGAAACTCTTGTTTGAAAGCTGCATAAGCTGCTGTGTTGTATATCCCAGCTGCTGCATAAGGTCGTTCTGCCTTTGAGCCAGAGATCTTGTCTCGGCGGAGTTTGGAATAACATTGGTCGACTGGTCTCTGAGCTTCTCCTGTTCGCCGGAGATATCGAGAAGGTTCTTCTGGACTTTTCGCAGGGCATTGACCGTTGCCCTTTCCTCATTCTGCAGCATCGACTTCTGCGTTTCCGAAAGCTGCTTCCTGAAGTTCCGGAGAGCGGAAGATATTTGCCGTTGAGTAGATCTGGAATCGGAGAACTGGCCCATAGCCAACTGTTGTCCCGCCTCGCTCATCTTCTCCGAAACACGAGAACTGTCAAGCGCTTTCCTCGCTTCGTCTAATCTCTTCACGGGCATTTCCTCGGCGAACTCGTCCATCATCTTCTTCAACTCGGACATCCCGCGCCTGGTGGCAGTGAGCTCCTTCGAGACTTCTCTCTGACTTTGTGAAAGCTCTTTTCGCGCCGACGCGTTCGTAGAATCTGTCCGGGAGGTGTTTTCCGTTATTTTCTCCTGCTGCGATATCATCTGATCCGTCCGAGTCTGCAATTCGTCAAGCTTCTGCTCGACTTGGATGCGCCTTATCAGGCTCAGAGTCCTTTCGATGCTCCTCCTGAGCATCTCGTCGTTGATCCGGAAATCCTTCATCGCCTCCCTCACGAGCTGCGGATTCAACGACCGGATCGCCCTCTGGAGCTGGCGAAGTGCTTCCTTGAATTGTGGGGAGTCCATCTGCTCGAGCGCTCTCTGGAGTTCCTGATATTTTTGGAGTGTCTGCGGAGAAATGATCTTGTTTGCCAGCATATTCTGGGTCATCTTCTCAATCTGGTCTTTGATCCCCTCGACCTTTTTCTGCAGGCTGTCGTACTTCTGGACCGTGTTCTCCATCTTCTTCTGCTGTTCCCAGCTCATCTGCTTCGTAGCGGTCTTCAGCTCTTCTCCTATTTTGTCGAGCTGTTCTTTGAGATCGTTTGAGCTGTTGAGGGCGTCCTCCGTTTTTGAAACGAGGTCGCTGTGTTCGCTGTCCGCGGAAGCGAACACCTCGCGCAGAGAAGGGAGCCTAAGGGTGTATTCTGCGCTCGTTGTCGACTTAGGCCCGCTGACCATGTCATTATCGAATACACGCGCATGATAGCTTATTACGTCCTCGGGCACAAGATGACTCGATGTCAGGTCCCAGAGATAAGATACTTCCTGTTCGCCGGCCGAGCGTGAAGGAAGAGGAATCTCTACGGAATGGTATTCCTTTTCAGGGGGAGAGTACTTGGAGCTGACCAGCTTGTACTGCAAAAGCAACCTGGTGAAGCCATAGTCGTCGCCGATGGATATCCTCAGCGGAAGAATCATGTCCCGGTTGAGCACGCCGTCTTTGCCCGGGTAAGTGATCTTGCACGTTGGATACTCATCTTTGACGGCGTTGACGGTATATTCGATCGGGTTACTATTCCGGAGAGTGTCCTCATCGAGAAGACACAGAGTATACTTCTGAGTTTGCCTGACTATGAACGAGCCGTGAGCTTCGTCCCCGCTTATTTCGAGCTTTGTCTTTTCCCCGTCACCGAACGCAATCCACGCGCTGTCGAGGACCTTGTTGGATCGGAGTGAGTAGGCTGCTCTTGTCCCGACCAGCGCCGTGAAGTCGCCGATGTTTTCATGGAGCGTCTCGGGGGCCAGGCCGCTATATCCTGGATAATTCAATCGCACATCGAATTGCTGAACAACCGGCACATCGACTACTTCCACGGCGAATTTCCTGCTTTCCTGGGTACCCGCGCCTACAAAATATATCATGCTGCTTCTGACGTTAGGGAGATCGAAGCTGTAAATTCCCCCCTCTGTACCTTTTACGCGGTGCCGCTCAAAGTCTCTTTCTCCCTCGTATTTCTCCTCCAAAATGATGTGGCCCGGCAAGTGCGAGGCCGTGACCGGAGAAAGAGAAACACGGATGTGAAGGGTATCTCCTCGTGACAGCCGCGTATCTCCAGGTTGAACCTTCATCAAATAAATATCCGGGGCGGAATACTTGTGTGAGAAGTTCATGACTCTCACGAAAGCTGACTGCGACTGGGAAGGGAAGAGGATTGCCAGGAGAATTACCGCAGCAAGGGAAGAGCCAAGAACTAACGCGGGTCTTTTCTTAGGTTCATACTTGACAGCCGATTCCAGGTTCAGCGAGAAAGCCTTCTGAAAAATCTGTGCGATGTAAGCCTGAGCCAGCTCTTCCGAGTGAAAACTTGGTTCACCGGCAGACATCAGTTCAACCGCATTCCTGAGTCTATCCTTCAGCTCGGGAAATCCAACGCCAACTTCGAACGCCGACCGGACAAGGTCGGAAGTGCGGGGTGAACGAAAATAGCGGGCCAAGGGGGGAATGAGGTACTTGACCGCCGTGAACGCGATTGCGCCGGCAGAAAAAAGCAGAAGAATAGCTCGCCCGAGAGTCCCGAAATTGAAGGCCATTTCAAGCACGGTCGAAATGAGAAGAGTCCCTACCAGCACCGCCAGAGTCCCTGCCCCTCCTTCGACGACCATGGACAAAGCTCGTGCGCGATGAACTCTCCGAAGAGTGTTCAACACCTTGGTGGTTTGTGTGTCTGAAGGAGCGCTTTTCATTGCTAGTGCGTGAGAGCCCAATACACTATGTTCGTCCCGAACTTGAGAGCCTCCAACCGCTTGGATTCCGGGTCCCCGTGCACTTCCGGCGGATCCCATCCGTCCGAGGGGTTGCACTCAGTCGTATAGTAAACTGCGAGCCGTTTCCCGATAAAAATCCCGTAAGCCTCCGGCGCTTTGTTGTCACCCCAGTCCTGTATCTTCGGCGGACCGTGTGAAAAATCGTAGACACAATCATACAATCCGTAAGAGTAGGGAAGCTGGACCAGCTTCTTATGCGGAAATACTTTCTTTATCTCCCTCATGAATGCCGTGTTCATGCCGTAGTCATCGTCTGCGTAAAGGAAACCGCCGTTATCCAGGTACTCGCGCAGTCGGTCGGCTTGCTCCGGGGTGAATCTTATGTTCCCGTGACCGGTCATAAATAGGAAAGGATAAGTGAAGAGATCTTCGCTCATAATGTCGACGTAATAGTAGTTCGGGTCGACCTCGATATTTGTGTGTGCCGCGACGAACCTGAGCAGCGTCGGCTCCTCAAGCGGGTCGTTGTACCAGTCGCCGCCGCCGCCGTATTTCAGTCGTGCTATTCTGAACGCGCTCGACTTCTGGGCGAAGGTTTCCTGCGCCAAACCGAACGTGAAGGCAAAGAGACTTATCGCAAGCACATATTTCTTCATCAAATCAAATCTAAAGAAGGGTATGTGCAGTTTCAAGATAACTGGCGTTCGGAGGATTGTCCCGCAAAACCGGCGCTTGCGCGGGTTCTTCGAGCTATTGACACCTAACTGCTTTCGAATTGCTTAGAGGAAACACAAACTTGGAGTTTGCTATCCGAAAGTGGTATGTTCACTCATGGAGCATTTCATACATCACAACGGTTACCTGACGGTATTCATTACAGTTGTGCTCACGGGGGAATTCGGGCTGATAGCGGGAGCTGCACTCGCACGGACAGGAGCCGTAAGCCTCACGGGGGTTGTGATTCTCGGAACCGCGGCCTCTTTCGTGGCAAATACCATTTATTACCTTGCCGGAAAATTTCTCTGGAGCAAATGGCGGTTTATACGGGAAAAATTCGGTCCGAAGGTGGACCGTTCGTCCCGCATCGTTCGCCGCTACGGGTCGCCTCTAATGCTTGTCGCGAGATTCTTCTATGGAGTCAGGGACATCGTTCCACTTGCGCTCGGTTTGTACCGGGTAGAAGCAGGGCTCTTTTCGTTATACAACATTATCGGCGCATTTATCTGGGCTTTCTTCTTCACTGTCCTGGGGGATGCCTTCTCGGGGTTTGTGAAGGGCTCGTTTCGGAATATTGAAACCACCGTCATGTGGGGTATCGGAGCCGTTGTCATCATATCGGTCTGCTATTTTCTCATTCGAAAAGCCATATCGAAGCTGCGCTGAGAATAACCTCCATAATAGACAAGAACGCCGGGTGGTCTGCGATCAGATTACCCGGCGTCTTTGTTACAGCCAAGTCCGGACTATTGCGTACCGTCGTGGCAGTCGGTGCAAGTTCCTTCCTTCCACGAGTCACCTATACCCGCGGGTGGATGGGTGAAAGCGATACCGTTCAAATCTGCCGTCGTATCGACTTTTTCTCCCTCACCGATGATTACATGGCAGGTAGTGCAATTATGCGGTATGACCTGTCCGTCGGCACTCTTATGGTTGCCGTCGTGGCATCTGAAGCAGCCGGGATAATCCATGTGTCCTATGTTGTCCGGATAAGCTCTCCAGTCGGCTCTCATATACGGGAAGATGTTCTGTTTGTATATATTCCTCACCGCCGCAATCGCCTGAGCTATTTCCGGATCGTCATGCGACGCTATGGCGGGATACTTATGCTCATAGAAAGAATTGATGAAAAGTCCGATGCTGTCAAGCGCGTCCTTAGTGTCGACGTAGCGTGGAACGAGCGCGCTGACTGCAGTCTGCTTGATCCAGGGAAGGTTGGGATTGATCCTGCCTCTGGCCATAGAATCGTTTACAGCCGTGCCGGGGGATAGCATGATATGGGTCGGGATATTGTGACAATCCATACAGTCCATCGTCCTCGGATTGAGTTGCTTGACCGAGTCCGGAGTGAAGGGGTTGTTGCTCGTGGTGAACGTGACCGTCTTCCCGTCGTTCTCCACAAGTCGTACCCAAGGTATTGTTTGCCTGGACGAGTCTGTCGCGAGATACTCTACAGTGTGCGTTACGTGCCAATGGACTGAAGGACTCTGAGGTTCGGCGGAAGTGCTTCTTCCGACTCTTATCAGCATATCCAGATCCCAGCGTGTGTTCGCCGAGTCTTCCAGATAGAAGGTCTTCGTGACGCGGCGCTCACCCTTGAATGACTGCGGCCAGTGGCATTGTTCGCAGGTGATTCTTGCCGGACGCAGATTCTTGATGGGGGTTGGAATAGGACGCGGAAACTTGTTGAAAAGTGTAGCATAGACCTGGTAGGCGCCTGACAGTTTTGATCTTACGTACCAGCTTGCGCCCGGGCCAACATGACATTGAACGCAGGCGACTTTTGCGTGAGGGGAATCGGCATGAGTAACGAACTCAGGCTTCATGACTCTGTGGCAGAGTTGACCACAGAAGCTAACCGACTCGGTGGCCTCGAAAGCTCTGTAGCTTCCGATTGCGGTGAAGACCATGAGCAACAATGTCCCGGTGGAGAAGATGAAAAATGCTCTCCGCTGTTTCGGTTGGCTCAGATCTATCTTGGGCATCAGCGATTCTCCGGCCGCCGAAGCCTTCTGAAAGCGCTTTTTTTCTATCAATGCTCCAAGAGGGATAATGAGCAAAGCGATTATCAGAACACTGGGGAAAACTATATAAGTGACGATTCCGAAATATGGTGGGAGGGAACTCCAGACGGCGGACACTATCATCAGGATCAATATCGTGCCGAAGGTGACGGACGCGATAATAGCACCGGCCATGCTTATCGGATTATAGAAAATGTCCGGTAACTTTCTTTTCATCATTACCTCTGTATGGTTATTGTCGTCGATCAGCCCGTCCCCGGGCACACTGCGCCGACAAACGTCGTTGCGAGCGCAATGACTCATGGAAACAGACCTGCTCAGAGGAATGGTCTAGATTAGCGGACGATTTTCTGCCCGATGTTCTTTCTGCCGGGGATAAGTTACAACCTTACACCCATTCAATTCAATATATCGTCAACTTTTAACGCCAGCTTGAGGAAATTCTCAACGCTTGGTCTGTCGCATTTTAGCTGATTTTGGGGCACGGCTCAGTAGGAAGCTGCACTCTGGCGTGTGACGGTCAGCTTGTTGTTTATTATCTCAACAGGGAGATTGTCCGTGCCGCTCCACGTACCCGGGGCTATATCTTCCATTCATTTGGCTCTTTCGACGCCCGTCAATTAAATTGTGTCTACATGGCGATAATGATATTTGTCACGGGTGGCACGTTCGACAAGGAATACAATGAACTTACCGGGAAGCTGTATTTCAAAGACAGCCACCTGACGGAAATGTTGAAGCTTGGCAGGTGCAAGGTTGATGTGGAAGTAAGAACGTTGATGATGATAGACAGTCTCGAAATGACCGACTCCGATCGCGGCATCATCCTGGAGAACTGTCTAAACTGTAACGATGAAAAAATCATTATCACTCATGGGACGGATACCATGGAGCTCACGGCGCAGCTGCTCGGCAAGGCAATAAAAAAGAAGACAGTGATTCTCACCGGGGCCATGATACCTTACAAGTTCGGAAGCTCGGATGGTCTTTTCAATCTGGGAAGCGCCCTCGCGTTTGCCGAGACATTGCCGCCCGGCGTATACATTGCCATGAACGGTCGATACTTCAACTGGGACAACGTGCGCAAGAACCGCCAGACAGGTGAATTCGAGGAGATAGCTTGAATCTTATCCGCTGCCCATGGCCTTCGAACGATCCTCTCATGATAGAGTATCACGACACGGAATGGGGCGTTCCGCTTCACGACGACGGGCTTATATTCGAATTCCTGATCCTGGAAGGGATGCAGGCCGGGCTGAGCTGGTCGACGATACTTCGTAAACGCGAAAACTTCAGAAAGGCATTTGCGAGTTTCGATGTGGAGAAGGTGGCGCGCTTCGACGGACGAAAGATGAGAAGCCTTCTGAGCGATTCGGGGATAATCCGCAACAAGCTGAAGATACAGGCTGCGATAACAAACGCGAGAGAATTCATCAGAGTGCAGGATGAGTTCGGCAGCTTCGACAAGTATATTTGGCGCTTTGTCGGAGGGAAACCGAGAGTCAGCGGAGCTAGATCCTTGAAGGATATTCGCCCGACCACCAAGGAGTCTGACGAGATGAGCAAGGACCTCAGGGCCCGCGGCTTCAAGTTTGTCGGATCCACCATTTGTTACGCGCACATGCAGGCGACAGGGATGGTGAACGACCATCTTGTCACGTGTTTCAGATACAAGGAATTGAAAACTAAGGCAGGTAGATAGAACCTCCTGCCCGGCTCGGGGGCTCGAATGAATTTGAGGGGACTGTAATTGCACATGTACCATTTATGCAAGTGCACTTAAACCGGCATTCGCAGGTAGACTGCGGTTCTCTGCGTCCTCCCATCGTTTCCAGACCCGAGGTTCGGACATTTTCTTCACGGGAAACAATGACAACAGCAATCAGGGGAAAGGAGAAAAACATGAGAAGGTTAGTGATTCCTTTGCTGGCAGCGTTGATTGCAGCGCCAGGTCTGTGCACGGGGCAGGAGATGGTCAAGCTACCGCCTCCCGACACTTCGGGCGGGATGCCGCTGATGAAGGCCTTGAAGGAGAGAAAGAGCGCGCGTTCATTTTCGGATAGGCCGATCCATCCTCAGGTACTTGCCAACCTCCTCTGGGCTGCCTTCGGCGTAAACCGGCCGGATGGACATCGCACTGCGCCTTCGGCCATGAACTGGCAGGAAATCGATGTCTATCTCGCATCTGATGGCGGGCTCTTTCTCTACGACGCAAAGTCTCATTCCGTCAAGGTGATGTCGCATTCCGATATTCGTGACAAGACCGGCACGCAGGGTTTTGTCAGGAACGCGCCGGTCAATCTTATTTACGTAGCCGACATGTCGAAGGTAAGGCGTGCGTCGGGGGAGAATCAGTCCCTCTGGATGGGAGCCGATTGCGGTTGTGTAGTTCAAAATGTTTATCTCTTTTGCGCGTCCACAGGTCTGAATTGCGTCGTCAGAGGTTCGGTAGACAAGCCTGCTCTGGCGAGGGCAATGAGCTTACGACCGGACCAAAAAATAATTCTCTGCCAAACGGTCGGATACCCGAAGTGATATCGTGACACTTCCTCTATTCCGGGACCGAAGCGTCCACACCGGCAGCCGGCAAGCATTGAGGTTTTAATAATTCACTGAAGGCTCCGTTACAGGATCGGTCGCGAGTGGCCGCGAACTTGGGTGCATTGGGACTTGTCCGTCCTATGTAGCGAGGCGAGTAGTTTTGGTGTTGTATCTTTAGTCACTCCTCGATATTATTTCGCACAAGCAATGCGAAATGGGACATTGCTCCCCGTTTGTAATCCCATATCGAAGCATAAAAAGACTGCATCGAGACTTAGCAGGAGAACGTGGCGGTCGAAGTTGCATAAAAGAATCGGCGTACAAATTATCAAATTCGTTAATCTCGTTGTTTTCGTCGTGTGCTGTCTGACGGCCATTGCCTCCGCTCAATCCGTCACCGGTTTCAATTGGTCTCCTTCAGGTGCGGCGTCTGTCGGCGTGGTGCAGTCTCTTGCGGTTAGCCCCTCTTCATACTCCGGTACTCCGTACATTCTTGTCGGCACGGCAACGAGTGGAATCTATCGTTCGACGGATAATGGAACGACTTGGTCTCGGGTCGGCCTGTCCGGTTTGTGGGTGCAAAGCCTGTTTGCTGCGGAGACCGGGAAAATTTACGCGGGAACTGAAAACCTGAGCTATAATGCCTCCCTGAATTCTCCCAGGCAAGGTATATACGAATCGACGGACGGCGGCGCAACATGGGCACAGGATAGTCTGGTAAACTACTCGGCTCAGTCGGTTCAATGCATTGCTGTAAGCGGCAGCACCATATTTGCGGGAGTTTACGGCTCCGGGCTCTTCGTCTCCAGCGACGACGGAGCACACTGGAAAATGATGAATGACGGTCTCACATCATACAACGGCCTGGGTACGCCGGACATAACCGCACTTCTGTTGCATGGTCAGGAGGTCATAGCGGGAACCAACGGCGGGGTTTTCGTCTCCACCGACAGTGGTGGCCACTGGGAAGGATACGGTCTTAAGAACGAGTATGTGAACGCGCTTACAGCCGGGTCCACCGGGAGCGTGGCCGGGAAGATATTTGCTGCTACAAACGACGGTGTTTTTGTGTCGACGGCGGGCGATACTAACTGGTCCCCGATAGATTCCGGGCTGACCCAGACTTATGTGAGCGATATTGCCGTGCTGGGAAATAATGTCTACGCATCGACTGACATTGGGTTGTTTGTGT
>JBJKPC010000026.1:0-5188 GCA_046706745.1 Candidatus Kryptoniota bacterium | reverse complement strand
GCGTACGAGAAGCTCCGTTACAAGTCTTGGATTTATTTCCAGGTCTTTGGTCTGGGTTTCCATGTATTAGGCTTTTCCGGTTGTGCCGACCGGCACTCTGCCATTTGAAGTCTTAGCCGCCATCTGCATAAAAATTAAGAAACGGCGGCACGTTAGTCAATGTGATGCTGGATCGCTCACTCCATATAACTGCGGTAGAAACAGGAGATTATACAGAATCCCCGGACTCTTAGGCGAGTTCATGTTCCTTAGGTGCCCAGGCCTTCTTCCTACGTTTTAACAACACAGATGGTACCATTGCAATCAGAAGCAACAGCACAATCACGTTCGTACCGAGAGACAATGCTTTGCCTATAGCATATACCTTGGGTTCGAACCTGAATACCACTTGATGCACCCCCTTGGGGACCATGATGGCACGCAGGAAGTAATCCGCTCTGTATATTGTGGTCGGCTTGCCGTCGATGTAAGCATTCCACCCTGCCGGATAATAGACCTCACTCAATAAGAGCAGGTTGTTGCCGCTGGCCTTAACCCGCAGCTTCATCGATTGAAGTTCATAGTCCTCGAACCTGACTGAAGTGCCGGTGTCCGGCGGATCGACCCGCAGATTCGGATTGGTCAGAAAATAGGCAGTCTTAACGGGATTGAAGGTACTGTCTCGCATCGCGATAAGAGTGTTCAAGCCTGACTCCACCTTGTAACCTTGGACGAAAAAGGCACGCGGCAGAATATTGTTGTTCTCTTCGACGGCCCTGGAACCTTTAAATACCACTTTCCCATACATCGGGTCAGGCTTGTCGGTTATTATGTACTTGACGCCCAGCAGTTTCATGATGTTCGGGTTCGTCAGCCCATCGACATCGATCATGTCCTGGTATATTCGGATCTTTGCCGCAGAGTACCCGCCGGCGTCCTGAAGGAGGTAATATGCGAGGTCGTTGGAGGTCGCATATTGGCCCTGCTGGACCTGGAGGACACGGTACAGAGTGGTGTCCTGTTTTATGTACTTGATATAATCCGGCGTAGCGAAGTGCTCTTCCTGTGCCTTCTTGCTG
Source organism: Candidatus Kryptoniota bacterium (assembly GCA_046706745.1). GTDB lineage: Bacteria > Bacteroidota > Ignavibacteria > Kryptoniales > JAKASW01 > JAKASW01. The sequence goes on along the minus strand of JBJKPC010000026.1, from coordinate 4,130 downwards.
AAGAGCTGCATAGGCCTATAATCTACTCGCCACAGGTCGAAGAGAAGAAGCACTGTAAATCCCGCCCCGGCCATGAGAGTGGTGACTTTCCTCCGGATGTAGAAGGCGGCAAGTCCTGACGTCAGCATGCAAATGAACAGCGAGACGTAGAGGTCGCTCAACATATTGTTGAAGAGGAGCTCCCGCACCTGTTCCGGGGAGTTCGCGAAGCGACCGCTCGCGAGAATCCCGTTATAATAGCTGTGAATGGGTCCCTGCATGATGAGCACAAGGAGTATGAGTCCGCCGAACGTTCCTGCAATGATGAGCAACTTCCTGGCAAAATCGAGATCTGAATTATTCCTCGCTTCTGAAATCGCATTCAGGCCGAACGCGGCGAGGATGGGTATAAAAATCTCAACTAGAATCAGGACCATATTGGGGGATCTGAACTTGTTGAAATATGGAAAGTAGTTAAACATCAGGTTGTAGATGAGCGGGAACTCCCTGCCAAATGAAAGAAGCAGAGCAAATAATATCACTATGAGGCTGAATACCACGAAAGGCTTCTTACGGTTCATGATAAAACCAATGAACGCAAGGAGGAGAACGATGACCCCCATGTAAGGCGAAGCTTCCATGAACGGTTCAGGGCCGAAGTACGTATACACTGAGACCGGCTGGTTGTTGGAAAGCGGGCCGTTGTATTTGATATCGCCGAAGCCATAGAATGCCGGAACGACGAACGAAGCCAATTCCTTCGGGCTGAACGACCAGTTGGTCGCATACTGATAATCGAGTCCTCCGCTTTTTGCAGCCTTATCTTTGGCCGTGACTACCAGAGGAGGCGCACCCCGAATAGAATACTTGCTGTACTGGTACGTCGAAAAATAGATATCAGCCGACATTACGAAAGCAATCGCACTCGCCCCCAGAAGGAGCAGTCCCGCCCTGGCGACGCTGCCGAATTTTTCCCTTTTTCTCAAGGCCCTGATCAGCATGTATATTAGATAGATGGCAAGAGCCAGGTAAGAATAGAATATCATTTGCACATGTGTGGAAGCAAATTGCAGGTGAAGAGCCACGATCAATCCCAGGAAGTACAACCACCGGAATCGGTGCATCAGCGCCATGACAAGAACAAGAATGAACGGGAAGAACGATATGGCCGCGATTTTTGTATTGTGCCCGGCGAAAATCCAATCGATAATGAAGGTAGAAAAGATTGTGGCGAGGGCAGCGAAGAAACCCGCGAACTTGGTCAGGCCAAGACGGCGGGACAACACGAACAGCCCTATCCCGAACAGGAAATAGTAAACGACGACCCAGCCGACCGCCTGGTTTACCATGATGACCGCACCAAAATGATCGATGGTCCCCCAGACTGTCACGATAAGATCATACCACCTGTGTCCGGATACCAGGAGGCTTGCCAGGGTGGGCATTCCGCTGAAAACGTACGGAATCCAGAGCGGGAACACTCCCTCGCTCCTGGCCTGATCGAGGTACGGTGTAAGGCTCTTCGAAGCATTGATATCCGGGGAATTGAAAACCATGTTCTGGAAGAAAGCCTTGTGCAGAAAGATTATGAGCGAAATCAAGATCAGAGCGATGAGGATCGGCGTCTCGTATTTCTGCGGCACTATCGGTTTTTCCTGGGCCGCTTTCTTTTCGCTTGTCCGTCTGTTAGCGCGTTTGCTCATTTTCTCTCTCTAATATTTTGTTGAAGAGTAACGACAGCTTCCTTGTCGCTTCTTTCCTCTCGAATCGGCCTATTGCTTCTGCGTTTGGGATGAACTTACCGCCGCCGGAGGCGGATCTTCCATCCACGAAGTCTGTGAAGAAAGAATGAATGGCGGCGCTGCCTCCGACAGCATCATCGGGCGCGACTACCACGCCTGCTCCCGTTGACCTGATTACTCGTGCGGCAGCTCCCTCCGGAGCATAGGCAATCACAGGTTTTCCGGAACCAATATATTCAAAGACCTTGCCAGGTACAATCTCACCGCTCAGTTCCGATTCGTCCACAATCAGCACGAGCAGGTCCGACCTCAGCAGCAGTTTAATGCTCTCCTCATGCTCCAGGTAGCCCTTGACCTCGATGCATCGGGCTAATTCCGGTTCAGCAAACATTTCCCGCACTTCGGCACCGAATCTCCCTGCAAATACGACTCTGAAGTTTTCCGCGGATATCTTCCCTTCAGCAAGCAGGAGTTTCACCGAATTCAGAAGCGTCCTGGGATTTCTTCTTCCATACATGGAACCGGTGTATGTGACGGTAAACTTCCGACTCTTTTCAGGGGGAATATCCGGATAGTCTTCCGAATCGAAACCGTTGGGGATGTAAACGATCTTCGAATTATCTATTTCCGGATATTTACCCAGGATATCTTTTCCTATCCCCTCCCAAGCGATTTCCACCGCATTTGCCCTCTTAACCGAACTCCTTTCGAGGTGCCTGTCGAACGCCGCAGGTAGAAACCACCTGTTGGGGGTTGAAATGAAGCCTGTCCACGGATCTCTCAGCCCCATCACCCACGGTTTCCCCGTCCTTTTCCTCAGGCTTCTGGCAATTACCGAAGATGTATAGGGCGGAGAACTGGAGTAGATGATGTCTATATTCTCTTCCTCAATGACCCTTCTTCCAGCAGCAACGGCGCTTGGAAGCCAACCTATCCGGGCATCCGGTATAAACAAGGTGGACCGCACAAGCTCTGCGAAACGTTCCATGGGATGGGAGGATTTCTTCTTACCGCCCGACGGTATATTCTCGACATCGACTGCGACTCCCGGCTTTCTTCCCGTCAGCTTTCTGTACACGCCGTACGGCTCAAATATCCTGGTTCGCACGACTCTGACACCCTGAGGTATCTCCCGAAGAAGTGACTCATCAAGGGCCGGAAAATCACCATCGATCACCGTCAGAACTACGGGCTGATATCCGAACTGAGGGAGATATTTTACAAACTTCAGCACCCGCTGCACCCCGGGCCCACCCGAGGGGGGAAAGTAGTATGAGATTATCAATACTTTCTTCATCTCACCAGCCCGCGCGCCGAAGCAGGGGATATCCGCTTGCATGAATCGGCTTCGATATTGCGCCGCCGCATCCGGATCTCACTTCGAATCCTTCGAAGATCATGCTCCTTCGACCTTCTTACCTTCACCTGCCAATTCTTCAATAGCACCTATCAAGTTGTCCCATGAATAAATCTTCTTCTGCTCCGATACTGCGGGAGAGAATTTCTCCGCGAGGTTTTCGCGAAAGTACTTCACTATCGCGGCTGCGAGGTCGTCAGGAGAATCAGGCGGCACAACTAGTCCAGTTCTTCCATCCAAAACCACCTCTGCCAGTCCACCGACATCCGTCGTGATTACCGGCTTTTCGAAATTATACGCTATCTGAGCGATGCCGCTCTGCGTCGCATCTATGTAAGGGAGGACCACGACGTCGGCCGCGGAAAAATAGGTTGCCACTTCATCGTTCGGGATATATTCGGAAAACAGCTTCACGCGATTGCTTATTCCAAGAGCTTTTATCCGATCAAGGTACGGCTTCTCATCTTCATAGAATTCCCCCGCTATCACAAGTGTGAATTCCAAATCCGATGCCGCCTTCTTCACAGCTTCAAGCAGTACGTGGAGCCCTTTGTACTTTCTGATATATCCGAAGAAAAGTAAAACGTTTTCGTTTGCGCGCAGCCCCAGCCTCTGCCTGGCATCAACCCGCTCCATTATCCGCCCGAAGATTTCGTAAACCGGGTGGGGCACAAGTCTGTAGGCAGGTGAACTCAAAATCGAGACGAGATCCTTTTCAACCGACCTAGATTGGACAATGAAGAAGTCTCCGGATTTAAGCAGCCAAGTTGTGAGCATCTTATCTATCGGGGTTTTCTCATGCGGAAGAACATTGTCGCAGATGTAAAGCACCTTGCACGACGATTTCTTGCGAGCCACTCTGGCGATAGTGCCGAATGCGGGTGCGAAAAACGGCATCCAGTATTTAAAAATGAGGAGATCGGGGTTCTGCGCGGCAACCATTCTGCCTGCCTTGAACCATGTAAGAGGGTTAATGGTGTCGACAATCTGAGGGCTCGGCTGTTCGTCCGCCGCTTCTCCCTTTTCCTCTTGAAACTTGCCGGGGAAAAGAA
>JBJKPC010000025.1:0-13933 GCA_046706745.1 Candidatus Kryptoniota bacterium | reverse complement strand
ACTATTTCGTTCAGGTCTTTGCGTGGAATCGTAAAGAGAGAGTCGGCCTTTGTCGTGTCTGGCTTGGATTGAGCAAAAGCAACGACGGAGAGTGAAAGGAATACGATGATAGAACCGATTATAGTTTTCATGGCGTCAATAAGTAATATGTTTGTCCGTTGATCGTCAGAGACACTTCGTGAAGCTGAACGGAGTTCACTCCACCGCTTGTTCCTGCAACGTATGTGTTTGGTGCAAGCTGATAGGTGCCGAAGGCGGAAGAAAGATATCCTGCGGTCCCCCCTGTTGAATAGCTACCCGCGCTGATATTGTTTACAACAGATGCGGAAATCATCTGCACCTCACCGGTTATGGATATCCCGTTAGGGCTATCTGATCCGCTTATCACTCCGACTTGCGTGCCCAGCACATCAAAAATAATCTGGTTGGTAGAGTTGATCGTAATTGCACTATTAGTATTAGAACTTACGAATGTTGCACCGGTTATGTTACCTGCGGTTATCGTTCCCAGGTTCGCGCTTATTGCAGAAAGGGAGCTCGCATTTATCTGGCTTGCGTTGATCGTGCCAGCATAGACGTAGCCGGATGAAATCTGCGTAGCCGTCACCGTCCCGGTCTGGATGTTGCCGCCATTGATATTTGTTATCCCTCCGCCATTTCCGGAGAGTGTCGCACTTATCGTAAGCGTAGTGCCGTTCCATTGGAGTGCACCGGAAGTTCCGCCGAGATAAAACTTGCCGGTATTGTCCATGTATGTTTTCCACTGTCCGCCAGAGTAATAGCCCAGGTGGGTAGAGTCGAGATAAATTCCGGAACCTGTTGCCGGTGAAACAAGCGTATCAAGCGCGGGAGGAATCGAATCAATCTGTCCCCAGACTGTCGATCCGAAGACATGCGGCACCTTGAGGTACAGTGCCTGAATGGGATAAACCGTGTCCCCGTTCGTGTACCACAAAGCGCGGTACTGAGAATACGCCGGGCCGCAATAGACAAGCCCGGCGATGAGGAGCACGGAAGCAAAAATCTTCTTGAACCTGTTCATTTCTTCTCTCCGTTGGAGTTTTGGCCGTTTCCGTTCTGAGCCGCAGCCTGGTCAGCCGCGACCTGCTGCAAGAATTTCATCTGCTCAGAATTCCCGGCTGCGCGTGCCTTCGCGGCTGTTCCCAGGAATTCCGTCACCTTGCCAATCATGCCGAGCGTCGATGTGAGCGGACTTTCAGCAGCGGGGGGAGCGGGTTCACGGCTCTCAAGGATGTCTCGCATGAAATTTGCCATTTCAATATATTCGCGCATCCCCTTGGATGAGCTCTCGCCGCCCTTGATTTCGGCAATCGCTTTCATCATCTCAGTTTGAGCCGACCGCATGGCGGCACGCTCTTCCCGGAGTTCTTCCCGGGCCAGCTTGGCATCTTCGCGCTGCATGTTGAGCAGTATGGTCATTAGCGTTTCGGGCTTCGACACGTCGGAAGGGTTGATAGACGGCTCTCTGTGTTCGCGCTGTCCGGGAAACTGCGGCATCTGCGGAGATGCGTGAGCCTGGAGGAAAAGCCGCTGCTCTTCCTGCGTCAAGTCTCCGAACGCCTCCTGCTCGAAGAACACCTTCTCGAGACGCCCATCATCTCCATCGTAAACATGGTAGAAGTGCATCGTCGGCTTTTTATCCGGGCCGAGCTGCTGGTAATAGAAGTTCCCATCCTCATTCACGAATTTCGGATCGGATGGCTCATCGTTGATGTATATGACATTGGGTCCTTCCTGTTGCGGAGGTGGATCCGCCGTTCCCTTTGCTTCAACGGTAGGTTCCTGGTCATCCCAGGGAAAGGGAATATTCGGGAACATCTCCTTGATTTTCTTGTTTGAAACCGGGATGCCCGCAGACCATGTGTCGAAGTTGAGGTTTTCGTTGCGGGCCATGTGGACCTTGACGCCGCCCTTATAGAAATGAAATCTCCTCTGGAACGTTCCGCTTGCCTTCGGCCACCGCTGGGCGATGTCCTGCATCGAGGCGAATCCGGAGAATGAGCCGCCGGAAAGTGTTATCCATTTCTTTGCATTGCCGTACAGAACATCAGTCCGGGGAGGTTCTATCGGGTTTGCATCCTCTTCAGCAACGAGCTGCTCCATAAACTCGGCATCTTCCAGCTTTTCGTTCTTCGTGTCGAGAATTTCCCCGGCACCAGTAGTCTGAGAATCTTTCTTAGCCATAACGCTTCCTGCTCCTTTTGTTTTGGATGTAGACAATAATTCCGAAGACCGTTCCTGCTCCAAGGACGATCCACGGATTGATTCCGATTGCAGTCGAAACCGACTGCGGCATAAAATTCAGGTTTTCCGTCGCTCCTGTGTTGTTGTCCGTTATTGTTATCGTGTTCTGCTTTGACAGATCGACCGTTATCGTCGCCTGCTGCAGAACCGACGTCGAAATCTGCTGTCCGTTCACGAATATATTGAAAGGGTCGCCGTTGTTGCCGAAGTCCCACGCAAGGCCGAGCTGGTCGCCGGTTATTCCCGTTACCTGAATCATTTCCGCTGACCTCTCGCAAGCGCCACAATTCCGAGGATGACGAGAACCGCGCCCGCAATCGTAACAACGGGATTCTTCTGGATAAACCCTCCGAGCTGGTTCAGGTATCCGATAACTGCGTTCACGTAGTTTGAATTTGCCGAGGTCGCCGTGCCAGCATTATACGCACTCACAGCCTGGTCAATATTTCCATACTGATTGAGCTGGGCATTCAGATATTGGCACCCATACAGGATATTCGTCTGCGGATCGAAAAGATTTTCACCGGAATAGCCGAAGGACGGAAGCCATCCCGCGCAGGTGTTGAGTTGCATAAGTCCCAGCGAGCAGCCGCTATCTCCGACCGCGTTTGGATTGCCGCCGCTTTCCTGCGTGATAATTGATGAGACAAGGTTCACGTAGTCGGACATTGTGGGGACGACCGCGGGAACTCCCACGACGCTTGCCACGGATTGGATTGTTGGCCCGTATGTTACTTGCACTTCTGCCGCTGTCACTTGAGATGCCTCAATACCCATCCGGCAGGCCCGGGCAGCGCGTCGCTTAGAATTTCATTGAGGTTTATCCCGGCCTGCGTAAGTATGTCACCGATCTTTAGCTCGAACGTCTCAATCGGCTTGCCGCTCCCGGATTCAAATAGATGGGCCTTAAGTCTGGCCCCGTCCCGCCAGACATCGAGCGTATACTTGCCTAACGCCCCCGCCGCTGTGATGGTCTTGACGACCTCCGTTTCCGTTGCTGCTTCCATGTGCTCTCCATTTTACTTTTTTGCTTTATGAACAGCGTATGCGATGCCTGCCGCTCCCGCTCCAAGGAGAAGCAGATGAGAACCGATCCACGCCCCGATGCTCTGTGCCTGTGCCGATGAGGCATCCGGCATCCCTGCCGGTGCAGTTTGGGTAGGAGGCACCGGCTGCGGTGTTGGAACAGCCGGTGCCGTCGAGGGGCTTTGAGATGGAACTGTTGACTGTGATGTACCCGTGTTCTGAACGGGCGTGCTTTGAACGACCTGAGTAGGTTCCTGTGCCGCCGGACTCGATTGAATCGTTGCCGACGCGGTAAACGGGCTGCCTATCGCCGCATTACTCGCATAAGGGGTGACTTCTCCTTTTATAACGTCTCCCGGCATGAGTGCATAGGTGCAGCAATCGACGTACCAGATATAATAGTCATTTGCGGCATCCTGACCGGAAAGAATCGTATCAACCCGTAGGCTTCCGTTGTACCATAACCGTATCCGGTACTGCGGAACCGTGGCATTAACGTCGGCCCACTGGAGATAAACCGCCTGATTGGACTGTTTGTTGATTGAAAGCCCGGTTATATCATTGGCACCGAGCCGAATCATTTCTTTCTCCTGAAGAGTGCGTAGCCTATTATACCGGCCCCTCCGAGCCATACCGGAACCGGCAGAGTGATGCCAAAGAACGTCCATCCGTTAGAGATTGTCTGAGTCGAAGTCGTTTGTGCCCGCCCCGGGGAATTGAAACTCGCACTCCATGACGCGCCGCCGCCGGTCTTAACCTGTATCGTATTGTTCGCGTTCGGAACGGGAACTGCCACGGTAACATTCCCGGTAGAAGGAAGGTTGAGCAGGTCGGTTCCGCTTGACGAGCTGACCTGCTGTGTAATATCCGTACCATTCAAAAGGACTTGTGCAATTCCCATTGTGCCCGATACAGGAAATGACAGAGAGGCCGTTCCGGTCCCGTCTGTATTCCAGGTTACGCTTGCGTTTACACTCAGACTGTTCATTTTCCCTCCTGTTATTCCCGGCGTGAAAGGCGTTGTTGGAGGCGGCGCATTTGCCGGTATGGACACGTTCGTTTGGTAGCTTCCCATTCCCGAGTCGTTCTGGTCCTGCAGTACGATAATATAGCTTTGGCCGGGCTCTACGAGACCATGGAAGCTCACCGTTTCATTTCCCATAAGAAGATCGGGCCACGAAATAAGGAGCGCCCCGGTAGATGTGTAGAGTGCGGCATTAAAATAGGTTCCCCCGCCTTGCGAACTGAAATAGAATGACATCGAGTTCGTATCAACCGAGTTCAGCTTAAACGTGAAGTATCCTGCCGGCACGCTCATACGACCTTCCTCAGTATTCTATAGCCCACGAATCCGCCAACAGCAACAAGATAATTGGGAATTCCCGGTATTATCGTGCTTCCAGTTAGCCAGTTTGTCGCCGTAGAAACCGCACCCGAAGCTCCGGCGGTAGAACCCGTTGCTCCAGTGGTAAGAGCCGCTGTGCCCGTAAGCGTAGTTATAAGACTATACAGGCTTGCAGTTGGATTGCCCGGAACTATATTTGCGTTCGGAATCCAAATATAGAGAGCCCCATACTTGATGAGCGTTGCATTCCCCGGATTGGCTGGGGTTGAACCATAGGCCGCAGAGTAGAAGCCGAGCGCATTAAGCCATTGGATTATACTCCGGACATCCGAGCCATTCGATGCCGGGGAGATCACGTACTGCGAGGGGACCGTAATTCGCGTATTGCCGAATTCGTAAGTAGTTCCTGTGCCCGTATAGGGGCCATAGTTTGCAAGCCGTATCATTTGTTCCTCTGAGATGGTCTTTGCGAGCCGCCCTTTTGTTTAAGTAGGGTTGCAATTATTCCCACGCCTGCCCCAAGAACAAGGATAGTTCCTACGGTTCCACCCAAGCTTGAGGTTTTCAAGCCGATGCCCTGCGCGACCTGAGACGTCGCTTTATTCGCATTGCCCAAAATCGTCGACAATGAAAGTTGCTTGTTCGCCACCTGCGAGAGAACGGTCGATTGTGAGGCGTTCGTCGAAAGAGACTGATAACCGAGCCCGGTCAAATATGTGTTAAGGTTGGTCAATGCCTCGTTGACTTTTGCAACGTACCTCTTCGGCGTCGCCGTATCCAGTGATGGAGCTTTTGGTTTCGTGTGCAAGAGCGTCCAGAGAACACAGTTCATGCCGGGATTAGAGATATGACAGGATGATTCACCGCTTGAGGTCTGCCCAGTCGCTATGTTGCCTTCGTCCGCAATAAAATTCGCCCAGTGCGACGGGTTCTGTTGAAAATCATCGTAGGTCAGCGTGTCGATCGCCGCCTGCAAGTACGGGTCTGCCCACTGCCCGGATACCTGGGGATGAGTCCCGCCATAGAGCGTATTGATTACGTTCCCGATCTGATCTTCCGCATTCTGAGCCGCCTGGTCGGTTGCGATAAAGCCGAGTCCAGGAATAATTCCCGTCAATGCGCCTACTACGGCACCTATTACGGTTCCGACGGGCGGACCGGCGAGGCTACCGATAGCAGCACCGGAAGCCGCTCCGGATAGCGCTCCCGCCGAAGCCGTTCCCTGTGAATTCTGCGTGATAGAATTAACGACGTTAGCTGCTGATTGTAGTGCCCCCGTGCTGAAGAGCGAGCTCGTCGGGGTTATACTTGTCGGTGCGTAGGTCGGCAATATGGGAGTGGTCGTTGACAGTCTTCTCATTCTGATTGCCATAGCTCACCATATCCACAATCGGACAGACGATGCCGTGTCCGCACATTTGAAGTAAATCTGAGTGAACCCCGGAAAGGATCTAAAGGGGAGGTACTCACCGACTTTAATTTCTCCTGCATCCACGATCCCATCAAAGCTGAAGAACATAGATTGCGTGGAGGAATCGTTCAGCGGCAGAAACTGATAGTGTGTATCCTGGAATTCGAAATAGCTCTGCCCGCTAATATCATACGTACTTGAGAGGGTTCCCGTATAATAAATTTGCTGTCCCACGTTCTGGGGAGCCGTTGCGTTTCTTATTTCCGTCAAGAGAGAAAGCGTGGAAGCATTCTGGTTTGCAATCTGCAAAAGAAGCTGCGCAATCTGTTGTTCCGTCGTACCGGATGGCATTGAGACGGTGGGTGCCGGTGCCTGGCTTGGCTTATCGAAGAGAGACTTGAACCAGTCTTCGACCGCAGTAGCTTCAGATTTGATCCCAACGACAAAGTTTTGCAGGTCAGCGCCTACTTGTTCGAGTATGTCCATCATCTCTCCACCAGGAACGTTAGGTTACATGTTCCGGATGCGGTGCCCGTGTTATAGGCCGTTACGCTAAGAGGCTTGTCAGTATAGGGAAGCGGCGCATGGAACATGCAGGGCACCTTTATTCCGCCATCGGCAGTCAGCGTAAAAGCCTTGATGTCGACGGGCTTGAATGTGATATGATAAGAGCCAACGGCAAAATCTACGGAGAACGGTGGATCGCTGTCCCGATGACTGGACAAAACACCAACAAGCCGCCCTTTAAGGTTTGTCGTCCTCGACGATTTCTGCCCAGCATTGACCGTAAGCGTAACGGGAAGAAAGAATGTGGAGGGCATGGTTGTGAGCCCTCCTTATGGTGTTAAGTAGCCAAAGAAAACCAGATGAACGGTGTTTGCAGATCCTGAGTACTCAAAGAAGTACGCTTCCAAGCCATTTGACTTCGCGGGAATTATTATCTCGCCTCCCGTATAGAATATCGTCCGAGAGTATGTCGTGAATGCGGCTCGGGCATCAATCATACCGTTCACGCCGCCGCCCGACCAGAAGTACTCCGCAGCTTGCTGTCCCCACTTGAATGCAAACGCCTGAGAAGTCCAAGTCGCATTAATCCCGTATACCCAAAAGTCGTTAGGGATCGAGAGATTAGAATAGAAGGGTCCCTGTATAGTCTGGCTTGTTGGACCGCCAGCCACAAGACTGGCGTCCAATTCAACCCAAAACTCAGCTTTCCCTTTACCCTTCTGTGCGGCATTGTTGAAATAAGGCTGAGGCATATATGTTTCTCCTTTAGCCCGCGAGGAGCTTCTTTGTCCTGCCGAACAGGAAGATGTAGAGCCGAGTATTCGTGAAGTTCGCTATACCGGAAGCGGTATTGCACTGTATCGTGAAGGAGAAATTGACTTGCGCTTCAATAAGCTCTGCAGGGTCTATTGGCAGCGCCTTGTGTGACAGGTTGACGAATGTCGCTGGGGCCAACGTGGTCGATGAGGCCACAGTAGGAGCCATAGTGAATTCTCCCGACGTGTCGATGAGCTCTCGCAGGTCCCCGTACTTGATCGGAGCCTGCGCGTACTCGTAGACGTAGGTAGCGTTGTCAAAGAATTCATCCCAATCGGCAACCGCTATCGGCCCGGGAGTGAGCAGAAGTGCCATGCCTCGCGTTTCGTGGTACGGCCAGTTCGCCGGTAGCATTCCACGAGTCGGCATGTTCGTAAACTGTCTGCCTACGTCCGCAATGGACTGACTGAAAAGTTGCAGTGTAACGTTGGATGCGGCACCAATTACGGCACCGGAGTAGAGCGATTCGTCGACAAGGCTCTGGGTTTTCGCAAACGACATAGCTGTGATCGCTTGTGGAAACATATTATCCTCCAATCTTTCGGGCTAATGTACCGATGAGCCTGAACTTCGTTGCAACGCCATTGAGCGCCGCGACATCGGTCAGCATGGTAACTGTTGCGGAGACGTTGACCTGCGAGGTGAGCGGTATCGGCTCCAAAAGTTCTATCGTTGCACCTTCCGAGGATGAGAATGCGAAAGGCGCAGTCAACGCAACCGCTGACGTTCCGATTTCGGCGGTTGAGTACTGAGCAATTCCAGGGTAGAGCTTCAACAGTTCAAGCCCATGTCCTTGCTTGTACTTGTAGTCTGCTACGTCGATCTCGAAATAGGCGTCCTGAAATGCCGTCATGACGTTGCCGATGTCGGCCCGCGTATTAATTTCATACCGATATGCCCATGCGACAAAACCCATGTTCGAGGGGAGCTGTCCAGCAATCGGGAAATTCGTGTTGGACTTGAATTGGCCCCCGTTATCTCCGAAGTAGGTATAGGTGCCACCGTTCGCAGTAAGCGGCGTTCCCAACACTACTCGAGAGAAGAAGGAAGCCTGGCAAACGCTTTCATATCCAGGTATAAAAGCCTGGATCATCTGGTCGAGTGCCGTTTTCTGAGCTGATTGAGCTAACATATCGCCTCCTTAATGCGTAGACGGTTTGAAATCTACCGCCGCTCCGGTAGGGAATACACGAGACACAGACATAGGCGGCTCAATCAGTCTGTTAAGATTGCCCTGCGGAGGCGGAATGTATATAACGTTGCTCGGATCACCCTGCAACATCGAAACAACATTGGCCGGCAATCCGAGACTTGCAAGCGAGTTCGAGATTACATTGTAACCGAGAACCAGAAGAGCGCCTGCGGTCATAAGGTCCGCCTTGGCTCCAAGCTGTTTCTTGAAGAACTGAGGAACTACCGCTACGACACCTTTTACGATGTCTTTTGTGGTGGCGTCGGTAATCGAAGCCGCTGAGTTAATGTTGTTGGCTACGATATTGACGCCGAACGCACCGGCAAGCTCCCAGAGGGCCATCATGGCGCTATCTTTCACACCCTTGAAAATGCCGCCCATGCCAGGATTCCGGCGATAATGCCTGCGGTGTCTCCAGCCTTTACGGGCCGACATCACATACTCACGATGCGACTCGGGATTCCTGCGGTAACGTCTGCGATGGGACGTACCATAACTTCTTTTGTGCCTGCGTCCTCTCCATCCTTTGCGGGATGCCGCTGACCTCTCAGCGTAGGATTCCGGGTTCCGATGGTAGCGTTTGCGCCCGTGCTTCCGATGCGCCCAGCCTCTTTTTGCAGCGCGGGAACGTGCGGATTTCGATTCCGGGTTCCTGTGATGCTTTCGCTTTCTTGACATTGTGGAACTCCTTTTGTGTTTCTTGCGCGGAGGATTGACTATGTATGTCGAGGCTGGATTTTTCTTTCCGCCTATCGGAACCGCCTTGAACATACTCTCATGTCTCCTTTTCTTGGAAACACGTTACAACCTTTGATTTGGAATGTAAAGAGGGAGGGGCTACAAAGTGTGGTTGACGGGGGTTGACGCGGCTACGCTTTTTCCATCGAAAGAGTCAGTTCGGTGCCGCCGATGCAGTATTTCCGGTAGTGGTCGAAGCAGTAACCGCGTTTGAAGAGCGGTCCTTGTCCGCAAATTTTACATTTGCCGGCTTTCTGCATCTTGATTTGCCATTTTCGCTGCCGAGAAATTCGTTTTTCTGCGATAAACAACGTTAATCGTCCTTTAATTGCAAATTAACGAGAGCGAATAACCGTCTTAGTTATCTCTCCCAGGTGCTTGTTGATGTCTGCGATTGCATCGGATATCTTTGCCTGAAAAATATCGTTCGCACTTCGAACCGAATCTATCTTCCGAAGCAGGGCAAAATAGATTATCACCATTGCGAGGGCTGTCCCACCGCTTACGACGTCGCCGCGCAACACGGAGTATATTGCATCTCCAGCGATCCCCGTACCTGTCAGGATTAGTAGCAACCTTGGTATCATGTCACCCGCTTTCATTTTATTTCAAACCGAGGGCTTTCGCTCCGGCGTTTCGTAGATTGTACCACTGTCTTATCTTTTCTTCCGATACTCGTCCGTGCTTCGCTATCATTCTTTTCTTGAACTGCTCAAAAGTTTCGTTGAGGTGCTTCGAGAGCCCGCGCTTCATGGCGGCTATGTTCCCATGATGGGGATTTTTTCTCTTCCTTCCCTTCCTTGCAACCCATTCGGGACTCAGGTCGGCAGTGAGTCCAAGAGACTTTGCACGCTTGATGATATGCCTTTGGGCCCGGGCGTAGTTCTTCGTCCGTCCGAGGTCGTGGAGCGCATCCATTAGGTCCTTGCGGTTACGGATCGGGAAGCTCCCATCGGGAAGGGCGACGCCTTCCTTCGCGTACTTGCGACGCTGGGAAGCGGTGAATTTCGGATTCTCAATTCTTACCTTGGGATAAAGCTCCCGGCTACGCTCAGTGCGCCCATATACTCCTTTCCTTTTCTTGTGGAGGCGTGGACGATATTCATCCGATGGATTCTCTTCCACCTCGAAGTCTTCAAGCACGAGGTCGCCTTTGGCATTCTTGCGGTAACGATGGGAACGAGAGGAATTGCGCACGTACTTGCCGCCGGTCTCCATTGAGATGCGTCCCTTTTCCTTATCAAACACGAATGCCGGTCGTGCCATTTTCTCTGCGGTTACTCGCGCAACCGCTACGGCATGGTCTCTGTCCGAAGAACTCGCTATCGGGAACCGCTCATCGCGTATAAATACCTCGTATCGGTCTGTGTACTTTGAATGATGATATTTGCTGGGATTCTTCTCAAGCCACCGTTTCAGTTCTTCATCTTCCTGGTACGCCTTCTTGTACTCCTTCTGGTCACGAGACAGATGTTTCTTGACGTGAGACTTGATCTTTTCAACTTGCGATGGGTTCCCTTCCACTGGAATAATTCTGTACTTCCTCGCTATGTCCGGATAGTCAACTAATACGTAGTCCGGCAGAGCTTCCCCTTTTGCAATTCGTCGTTCTACTTCTTTTCGTGTCAGGTGTGCCATAATTATTCTCCCTGTGGTAGTTTGCCCGTTGCAAGAATCTGTATAAGCGCCTTTGCGCGTTCCGGTGTCTGTTTTGCCCAATCCGAATTGAGCCCTTCTTGAGCCGCTTCCGCGAATTGGCTTGTCTTCAGATAGGCAAGCATCTTCCTGAACCCAAGCAGCCCCTCTACTCCCATTTGGTAGGCCATTTCCGCCAGCACGTTCTGCCGGGCATCGTTCAGTAGCCTCCACCATGGAATATCCGTGTCGAGTGCTTCAATCTTCGCATTGAGCCTATTTGCAAGGAGCATTGCCGCCTCATCGGTCGTGATGCCGCCGTCGCGCTGGTCGATCAATGTTCCATAGCCGATAGTCCAATAGCCTCTCGAATCCTGGTAGGCGTAAGACCGGAAGCCTTCATGCAGCTTGAGTGACTCAATAAGGGCAGGCAGATACATTTCAGAAAACCCTCATCTGTGCGGATAATGACCAGTAGTTGAAGCCGAGCGCACCGCCAACGCCATACTTTCCGATGTCAATGTCCGCTCCGATGAATGGCGTAACGGGATAGGCAAGTCCGGCTTTCATCCATAGCTGGAATGTATGCTCGTTCACGACTTGCGGCGGTTGAGGAGATACCGTGTTGAAATCTCCGTAATTCATGTAGAGCGTAGTAAACGCAGCAAAGGGTTTGGGACTCGTGGAATCGACTTTCGATATGTATTGCCGATTCCCCGCGTCCAGTATGCTTCCGTACACCCTCAAAGGTGCTGTCACGCTGTAAGAGTGGTATGTCGTGTGAAATAGGGTTGAATCCTTGATCCAATATTGTGTCGTGTCGAATACTGCAATCCAGTTATCAAAGATACTGTATCGGTCTGAGTATAACCCCTCGTGCATCGTTCCTTGCTCAATGACCGTGTGGCCCGTATCGACGTACACAAGTTCGGGCTTCGTCGGAATCTGAATTGTGTCGGGAACCGGATAGGGAATGGTCTTTGTAACCGTCACGGTCTGCGTTACCGTCTTCGGCTTCTGTAAATACTGGACTGTGATGAACGTCGAATAGACGATAAGGACGAATAGGGCAAGAAGTATCTGCCACGGCTTGAAGCTCATTGCTTCTGTATCCCTTCCTCTTTTTTTCTTTCCGTCAGGCTGCCGGCAACGCCGATCCCGAACATGGCACCGATGAAGGTCAGCACCGCGTTGTCGGGTTTGAATGCGCCATTGCCCCAGAATATCCAATGAAACCAGTCGATGGAAAACAAAAGTACGATCATAAACAGGAACAGGCGCTTGCTTGAAAGTTGCCCGTTCCTGCCACGGAAGAACTCAAGCAGGGTTTTCATCTTCTCCTTCCTCTTCCTCTCCGAATAGGAAATCCGAAAGGGCTTCTTCAAATGCGTTCGCAGCTCCGCTCATAAACTCATCAGGGTTCAGTCCCTCATTCTCCGCCGTCGCCGCCGCTACGTGCTCGACGCCCTCCCAAAGCACGGTCAGGTTCTTCATAAAATCGGTTCCCAGGAACCATTCGTAACCCGCTTTCTCTGACGCGGATTGTTCCGTTCTCGCTTCATCTGCTGCCATGTTGCTTCGCTCCTCTTTGTTAGTCGATTATCCAGCCCACTTTATCGCCGGGCCGTTTTGTGATTTTGAAATTGCCTCCGTGGATGATTAGAACGTTGCCCTCCGGGTTGGTGTACAGCTCCGGAAGCTCTCCGCTCTCTTCACCGAATTCATGCTTATAAAAAATCGGCTTGCCCTCTTTGTCGGAAAGGTACGCAAGCATTTCCGCTTTCCCTATGTGGACGAGCTCAGGGAATTCAATCCCTTCGATCTCAATTATCTCATCGGGTTCTTTCCCGTTGAACTCTCTGTACTTTTCAATGGCTTTCTTGAGGCGAGGCATCATGCACCCTGTATATATCCGAGTTTCGTGAGCCATGTCCTGACGGCGTCGATAACCGGAACGGCTTTCTGCAAGGGCAGCAGTCTCCAGATTACGACAATGACCAGAACAAGGATTACTACGTCGAGACTATCGTTAGCGTCCTTCATGGATTAACTCCCTGCCGGGAGCAGTCCCGCCGATTGCATAAACGAGCTGATCGCGTCGATTGTCGGAGTTGCATTGTTCAAGGGTTGGAGTTCGATAATCATGAATGCGAGGAGTCCGATTGCGACAAGCTGCAAGGTGGTACGTGTGTTCATTCAAAGTTCTCCTCAACATACTGATCAAGCGTATCTGGCTCCCCCCGACCGAACTCCTCCCATAGCGCCTCAGAGTTACGGGACTTGTTAAATTCAGATGCCATCTCCGTATAGTCATCATACTGTTGCTTGTTCTCCTCTATTTCCCAAAACGCTTCCCTAAAGGAGTCCTCATCCTCTTTTTCCTCCGCCGAAAAGTCTCCATACTCAATCGCTTCCGTTGCTGATTGAACTCCGAGTTCATAAGCATCTTTCTTTGTCATAGCATCTTTCCTTTCTTCGGTAGTACCGACCATACCCAGATGGCCCCGACGCCCAAAGCGGCCCATGGCAGTATCGCGCCGACGGCTCCGAGATTGGAGAGCATATTCTGGATTCCCTGCCAGAGCGAAGACAGCGAATTTGTCAATCCGCTGGGCTGTGCTTCATTAGTGCCGTGTAGTATCGCATAAGCATTCGGATACGATGCGGAGTTCTGCGCATTCTGGTAGAGATACCACATGACCGCGTAAACCTGGTTGACCGTATAGTGGAGCTTGCTTGCCATGTCATTGACTATCGGCACGGAAGCATTCGAAAGGTCGAAGACGGAATAGTTTTTGTTGACATTTTGCAGATAGTAGTTCAATATCGAATCGGCAATCGCATAGGTAACGCCGTAGCCGCTGTAAGCGGGGTCATTGGAAATCTCCGCCGCTATTGAGCAGGCCGCATTGTCAACGGGCGTCTGCGGGAATGCTATCGTGCCTCCGCAGTTGTACGGGATTACGTCAATGCCCATTTGTGATACGTTTCGTTCAAG
>JBJKPC010000024.1:0-11516 GCA_046706745.1 Candidatus Kryptoniota bacterium | reverse complement strand
TGCAAGCTCCCTGAGACTCAGAAACGGATCTAAAGTCCATTCGTAGTTGGAGAAAAATTCTCTCTGCGCAACATCGGTCTTCCTGTCAACCTCAGCACGCAGAATTACGTCATCGTTGTTCAAAGGTTCTCCTGCATCTATCAAAAGCGTTTCCGTAACGCCCGGATAGGCCATTATGGCCTAAGCGATATCGATTCCCCGCTCTCCAAACCGCCGACCTTCGGTATCTTCGACAGGTCGACTTATTCGATATTCTTTTCGGAAATATATATCTATTTGATTAACCGTTGAAATCAGCGAGTAGTTCCGCGATTCACTTTAGGGATTCGAGGAGGTTGCTCGCGAGCCGGCTACTCTTCTAAACACGCCGTTTGGCATCTTGCCGGGCCAGGCAAAACCGCTTAAAGGTGAAGAAACTACATGATTCGTTGCTCGTTTGGCCGACCGGCATCCGGCAGGTGCACTTCTTAGTTGCTATGCCAACGGAAGCGAGACCACAACTTTGGTCCCCGCTCCATTCAGGCTTTCGACTTTTATCTCCCCTCCATGTTGTACTACTATACTTTTCACGATCGACAGCCCGAGCCCGCTTCCCTTTTCCTCTCCTCCTCTCGCGCTTTTGGTTCTATAGAACCGGTCGAATATTCTTGGGAGTTCGTCGGCGCTGATTCCGGGCCCGTCGTCTTCGACTGTCATAACAAAGCGGGAGGACTTCCGGTCGACGCGACCGCTTATCCGCACCTTCCCTCCTTTGCGGGAATATTTTACAGCATTTTCTACTATGTTGGAAACCGCCCGCCTGAGAAGCACTGCGTCCCCCCTGATTTGAATTCTCTCGGCAGCGCTTACATGCAACGAAAGTCCTTTTCTTGCCGCAACTGCCCTTTCGTGCCTGGCCACTTCGTTGAGAATAGGACGCACATCGAGCGGGGCAAAATTCGTCACGGAGGACTCCAATCTGGAAAGATAAATGAGATCGGCGGCCAGTTTTGAGGCGTATTCAACTTCGGAAAGAAGATGCTCCAGGTTGTCTTTTTCATCAGAGGTCAGATTAGGATTCATCTGGAGCATCTCAATCTCAGCTTGAATGACCGTCAATGGCGTTTTCAGTTCATGAGAAGCATCCAGCAGGAAGTTCCTCTGAGAGTCGATCAGGGTCACGATCTTGTCCATGAGAGTGTTGAAGGACCGGCCGACCCTTTCTATCTCGTCGTTCGTCCGCGGCACCTGCAATCCGATGGTCGGACTGTTCACGTCGATCCTGTCAATGTCTTGCGCCATCCTCTCCAGCGGGCGCAAAGCCCTACGGGCTATCAGCACCGAACCGAAACCGACAAGCAATATCGTGATGGGTGCGATTACGAACACGAGTCCACGAATTCTATCTATCGATACGTGAAGAGGAGCAAGCGAGCTCATTGCGACCACTGTACCCTGCGTCGTGTCGGATAGCTCGAATTGGGAGAAAGCGACGCGGTACTCTTTCCCTTCCCAATGGACCGACTCGAACTTCTTCTTGCGTCCAATCGGCACTTTCACAACCATAGAATCGATGTCGTTAAGTGAAAAGACCTCCCTTCCGTCGGCATTGAAGATCCCGATGTGTATAAGGCCTATCGTGTTTTCGAAGCCCGAAATGGTTTCTGCAATGTCTTCCCCAATGTCTCGCAGACCGGCGCTCAGATTGGCATCTGCCACCCTGTTTGCCACGCTGCTTGCCGCTGCTTGAATTGTCACGTCAAACGACCTATAGGAATATCCTTCGTAAAGCTCAGTGAGGGTATACCCGACCACTATGATCACTACAGCAAACGAGAGCGTTACGTACGCCGCCACCCTGAGCCGAATGGGAAATTTCATATTCAATTCCCGGGAGGCAAGTCTGAAGAGATTGTATACCCTATTCCTCTCACGGTCTTAATAAGCTTACGATTGAATCCCGCATCGATTTTTCGCCGCAGAAGCTTGATGAAAGCATCTATCACGTTGCTCTTCGGGTCGAAGTTGAGATCCCATACATGTTCCGATATTTCCCCCCGAGTCACGATGCGCTTGCTGTTCTGCATCATATATTCGAGGACGGCAAATTCTTTGGCAGAAAGCCTTATCTCCTTCCCGTTCCGGTAGACTCTCCGGGCCGCCGTATCTAGCTGTAGGTCGTCCACCTTCAGAACCGTGGTTTTTTCCTCGGCGGTTCTTCGCGCAAGCGCCCTAACCCGGGCAAGGAGCTCACCGGCGTGGAACGGTTTCGGAAGATAGTCGTCTGCTCCGGTATCCAGGCCCTTTATCCTGTCTCCGACCTCATCGAGCGCAGTCAGCATCAGTACAGGAGTCCTTATGCCTTCCCGGCGCAAATCACCGCAGACCTCAAATCCGTCGATGTCGGGCAGCATTATATCCAGGACGACTACATCATAGTCATTCGTCTTTGCGAGGAACGACGCCTCCTTTCCGAATGCGGTCGCGTCAACGGCAAAGTTTTGTGTCTTGAACAACCGCACGAGCGTTCTTTGCAGACTCCGATCATCTTCGACAAGCAGAATTCTCATTTGACTCTTCTAAGAAAAACATAAAGCATCGGCAACTCGAAAAGCAAGAGGAAGCTCGAAAGTATGAAACCTCCGATGACTGCAACCGCGAGCGGCTGCTGCATCTGCGCACCGGCGCCTATGCCGAGACCGAGCGGCATCAGCGCAAGAACCGCCGCGAATGTCGTCATAAATATCGGGCGTGCCCTGACCTTGCAGGCTTCGATTACCGTATCGACGGTGTTACCCGCCTTCTTCCCGATCTCCTGGATCATATGTATCACAAAAACCCCGTTCTCCTGAACGATTCCGACCATCATTATCATCCCGACAAAGCTCGAGATGTTGAAAGTTATCCCGGTAACGAGAAGTGCAAGAAGAACTCCGAAGAGGGAGGTGAGATTTGTCAGGAGAAGAACAACAGGTATGGTGAAGTTCTCGAACTCGAGGATCATTACGGCGATGACTAGAAGCAGTGCTGCAACCATTACAAACAAAAGGCTTCGGAACGACTCCTGCTGGCTCTCGTACAATCCGCCGAAGGTGAAGCTGACCCCCGGAGGGAGAATGAGGTTAGTATGCAATACTTTTTTTATATCCGAGATAGTGCTCCCCAGGTCTCTCCCTGATATTCTGGCGGTCACTGCAAGCATCGGTTTCAGGTTTTCTCTGTCGATCTCGCTCTGACCTTTCAGTATGTCTACGGTGGCAATATTGTCGAGCGGCACGTAGAAGCCGTTCGGGGACCTCAGCCTTACGGATTCAATATTCTGAAGAACCGAGTGATAACGATTCGGATACCTGACGCGCACTCCGATGAGCTTCTCACCTTCGAGCACATAAGTATCGGCACTTCCATTCATAATAGTGTGAAGCTGAGATTCGACATCGGACATTGTGAACCCCGCTCTGGCCGCAAGAACCGGATCGGGGTGAATCACGATCGACGGCCCGCTGATCGTGATACCGTTGAACACATCGACGACACCCGGGACTTTCGAGATCAGGTCTGCAACTTCCTGAGCTTTTTGTTCGAGAATCGCCTGGTTGGGCCCGAAGAGTTTTATCTGGATGGGGGCGGGTGAATTGGTCAGGTCGCCGATCAAATCCTGCATTGCCTGTCCGAAATCAATTTGAAGAGCGGGCTCAGTCGCCTCGATTTTCCTTCGAAGCTCATCCATAATTTGGAACACCGAACGTTTTCGGTTCTTCTTTAACTTTATGAGAAAATCCCCGTTATTCGGTTCGGTGATATAAAATCCCAGCTGCGTTCCTTCTCTGCGCGAATACGACTCGACCTCCGGAATCGACATGATGATTTTTTCGACTTTCATGAGAATCCGGTTTGTCTCCGTAAGCGAAGTCCCAGGGGGAGAGAGGAAATCCATCACGAATGCCCCCTCGTCCATCTTCGGCATGAAATCGGAGCCTATGTTCCCGTAAAGAAAGAACGTCCCCCCAAGTAAAACGACGGCGGCTACGAGTCCCAGGTAGCTCCTCTTCAGAAGTGACTTCATCGCCTTTCCATACCAGTTTGCAATTCTGTGTCTTCCGTTCTCTTCTCTCCTTGCTTCCAGCTCGACGTCTTTCTCCCTAATAAACGCCTCCGAGAGAATCGGTACGAGGGTCAGCGAATAAAGCATCGAAACGATGAGCGAGATTGCCATCGTGATGGCGAGCGGTTTGAAGAACGCACCCGTTACACCGTAGAGAAATGCGAACGGCGCGAATACAATGATGGAGCTGAAACTGGATCCGATCACCGCCGGAAGAAGCTCTCTCATCGATTCCGCCACGGCACGGGAGACACTCTCTCTCTCATACCGCATCGTTCTGAATATATTCTCAACCATCACGACATTATCGTCGATAACAAGCCCGACAGCCGCGGCAATACCTCCCAGCGTCATGATATTGAGCGTCTTCCCCATGACATACAAAAACAGAACAGTTGTAGCAAAGACAGCGGGCACGGTTATGACAGCGACAGAGCCGATGCGAATACTTCTAAGGAAGACGAAGATGATGACAATTGCCAGGAGCAGGCCGACAAGGATGGAATCGCGCGCGCTCCCTATCGAACTGCTGATGAAGTCCCCCTGGTCGTAGAAGTATTTCACCTTCACGCTCGGGGGAATTTCGCTCCGCAGTCCGGCAAGTGCAGCACGAACCTGCTTCCCAATTTGCACGGTGTTCCCTCCGGGCTGACGAATGACATAAACGAGCACAGCAGGCTTTCCATCTGCCGTTATGCGTATATACTGGATCTTTTCGGCCGGTTTCACGACAGCGACGTCTCCGATCGTGATAGGCGTACCGTGGGTGAATGCTATGACCGTATGGCGGATGTCCTTCAACCCCTTGTAAAGCCCGTCGACAAGTGTCAAATATATCTGATAATTCCTCTGGACTAGTCCGGTGGCGCTTACAAAATTCGTCTTATTAATCGCCTCGGTCACCTGATCCACGTTCAATCCGTAGCTTTGCAGCTTTTGAGGATCGACTTCGACGAGGAACTCACGCTTTTTTCCGCCTTGCACCACCACCTGTGCAATTCCGTTGATCCTGGTGAGGACAGGCCGAATGGTGTAATAGGCAAGGTCGCGGAGTTGTACCTGGTCAAGAGAATCAGAAACGAGGCTGAATCCTTCGATGGGAAAAACGGTGGCATTCATGCGGGCAATCTGGATCGACACACCGGGCGGAAGCTGGTTTCTGATTCCGGCAACCTGTCCCTGCAAGAGTTCCAGAGCCTGAATTATGTCCGTCCCCCACTTGAAGTTGACGTCGATCTCAGAAGAGCCCCTGCTCGTTGCCGAGCGTACCACAGTGACTCCGGGGACTGCTCTTGCGGCTTCTTCAAGCGGCCGAGTTACATCTATCATCATTCGGCTTGCGGGCTCTTCACCGTTATCTGCCAGGATGACGATCCGTGGAAAATCGATATTCGGGAAAAGAGAGATCGGCATCTGAAACAGGATTACAATCCCGCCTATGCTCAGAATTGCAGCGAGGAAGTATATCCCCTTGCGATGGGACGAAATGAAGTCGTAAAATTTCATATTCTCGGAAATGGTTCAGTTGTTGACGACAGTAACGGCCGTTGAATCCGGAAGACCGTATCCACCTACGGTAGCTACCATGTCTCCGGGCTCGAGTCCGGAAGTGATCTCGAAGTCGGACGAATCCGACAATCCGACATCCACCTGTCTTAACAGCGCAATGGAATCGCCCTGGATTTTCCAGACGTAGTACTGATTCAGCTCGTCGTTGTGGTAAACCGCCGGCCGCGGCACGAGCAGAACCGATCTTGCTTCACCTATCTTTATTTGCACGTTGCCGAATGTGCCGGCCGCAACAAGCGGCGGGATAGATTGCAAAGCGATCCTCACCTGTATACTCTGTGTATTGGGATCAGTAGCCGGGTTGATTGCCTGAACAGTTCCGTAAACCGGAGTTAAATTCATCCCGGGAATCGTAACGACCGCAAGCTGCCCCGGTTTAATCGAAGCAACATAGTTAATCGGAACATTGGCGACGAAATATTCACTTTTCAGGTCGACCATCTCGATCAGATTCGTTCCCTGGCTGACCAGCTCGCCTTCGGTAACAAACCTGTGAATGATGGCTCCGGAAAACGGTGCGTTAATAGATGCGATTGCTGAAGTGCTTTCGGCAAGGTGGAGCGCCTGTTCAGCCTGACGTTTTTCAAAAGCCGAGGTAGCCTGTGCCAGCATTTCCTTCGCCCCCGCAATCGCGGCATAGGACTCCTGGGAAAGGACCCTCACAAGCAACTGCCCCCTGTGAACTGCGTCTCCCTCAAGAACGTAAACTTTCTGCACTTCTCCGGGTATTGTCGACTTGACCATTTCGTCGCGGAGGACTTCAAATGACCCTGTCGCATCGACCATATTGTCTATGTTTCCAAGTCTTGCCGACGCTACTTCGACGGTCGCCCTCGGTTTTATGTCGGCTTGGCCGTCATCTTTTTTTGAACCGCAGCCGGATATAATCAATGCAAATAATAACGATGAAAAGAAAATGGAAATTTTATTAACCATCCTCAATAAGCTCCGGAATAGTTTATCCTGTTCAATTTCAATACGCTCATTGCCTTCGACGCGCGCGCCTCTTCCAGCGCCATTCGTATCTGGTTGACCATCTGAATCGCGTTAAGGACATCCAGGCTTGAACCGGTGCCGCCGGCATACGCGGCCTTCGACAGCACCATATTGTTGTCCGCGACGACAAGATTTTTCTTGAGCGATAAGATCTGAGAATCTGCCTGCGCGATGTCGTTCACCGTGGATTGGAATTCCCGCTCTAGGGTTGTTCTTGAATACTCGTTTTGCAGGGCGATACTGTTTGCCGCAGCCTCCGCGGCATCGTAGCTGTCCTGCAGCGAACCGAAGGTGAAAACGGGCACGGATAATGACACGCCGACCTCCGCGCCGAACACGTTGGCCAGCCCCTGCTGGAGGTTGGGCAGTGAAGTGAGAGCGCCGGCATCCGCAGCAATCGAGACTGTAGGGCGCATCTTTGCCCCGGCTATCTGCGCCTCCAGTTTCGCCTGCTTGAGCAGAAGTTCCTGGGATGCAAGATCGATGTTTCGCCTCGCATCGAACGTCGTGTCATACCGGATCGCAGGCATCACCGAATCGACCCCCGTAACTTCCGAGGTCGGAAGTCCCGTGGCCTGGGCAAGTGCAATCAACGTGTTTGTATACGAGACTCGCCTGCTGTCTATGTCAATCTTGGTGTTGTTGAGATCAACCGTAGTTTTCAGTACGTCCGTCTCGCTCCCCTGGCCCGAAGCGTGCAGCTGGTCAACCAGCCGGAGGTATTCCCTCAGGCTGCGATATTCCTGTTCTGCTACGTCGAGTTCCCTCTTCTGTTTAACGGCAGCCACGTACGCCGCGGAGACAGAATATATTATGCCTGCCTTGACCCGATCCTGATTCAACGTTCCCTGCGCAACTCCCACCCCCCCCTTTTGAATCTCGAGTGACTTGGTGCCGCCATCGTATATCATGTACGAACCCGTTACCTGGGCACCAAACTCTCCGCCGTTGGTGATGGCAGGATCGTATCCGGGTGCAACGATAAGATGCGTGCCGACACCGATCTGAGGATAGTATCCCTTCCTGATTGCTTCGCTGTTATACCTTGCGGATTCTTTGACCTGCGCTGCGGAGCCGACAAGCGGGTTGGTTTCCAGTGCAGCCTTCAGATAGTCTGACAGCGACTTCGGCCTGGTCTGCGCATTTCCGACCGACGTGACTAAGAAAACCGATGCAAGAAACAGCCCCGAGAGAGTATGTCTGGACTTCATTAGATTTTTTTATTCCGACAACTTGTGATTCTTAAGAAACGAGGGCGGTATGAGCGGCCGCCCTCGCCGATAGTTCAAATTAAATCATTTATTGCTCATATTCGCGCCCTTACCGGGCTTCTTCTCTTGCTTCCCTACCTTTGCATTCGCTGCCGCCACCTTTAGTACCTTACCGTTCTCCGGACTAATCCAGATATCCTTCACACCTTTTAAAGTCTTCACATAGACCGACCACACCACAATCTTCTCCCTCCTCACCTTCCTGGTCATCAGCACTTTTCCTCCATGGACAGCCTTCACGGCAAGTTTCTCCGCCGCAATCTTGGAAATACCGTGGTGGATCATTGAATTATGCTCGGCCATCTTCGAAGATCCAGACATCATGTGGGGCTTCGACATCATGTGAGACCTCGGCATCATTTTCGTCTCCTTCGATCTCTCATTTTTCTCCTTGCCCGCAGGTTCGTTCTCAACCTTGATCACCATTCCGGAAACCGGATCAACCCAGACTTCTTTTATAACGCCTGACGTGCGAACATCGAAGGACCAGATGTGCTTGCCGCCTTCCATTTCGTATTCGCCACTGAGTATTTTTCCGCCTTTCACTGAAGCCAATGCTGCCTGTTCGGCCTTAGCTCTACCGACCTTCGGTTTGGTCTGCGCCTCTCCGAGAAGAGGTAGACTCAGAACGATGGCCGCGATTGCAAATGCCTTGTACCTCATATTTCCTCCATGTTTTTGTTTGCCGACAAGATAAGAGGCATACATGAAGCGAAAGTGAAATAGAAAGATTGACATAGTCCAAGACCGATCATGGTCGCCACCACTATATATCTCGCAAACTAACAGAGCAGTTTAGCATCGCACTCATTCCGATTAATCAGTGTCCATGGCCCTTGACTATAGCGGCGGTCGAGATAATACCTTTGGTGATTTTCAAAAGGCAGAATAAACACTCAAATAGGCAACTGAAGACTCGAGCGCCACTAATTACAGTTCAAGCATCAAAATATGAAAAGTTCATGAAAACCAGATGAAATTCAGCCAAGAGAGAAAATAAAATGAAAAGGCATCTGGAATTGGAGTTGATTTCGCCTGCCGTTCGCACTACAATTCAAGTACAAGAATTTGTGGAAACCGCAGTACAAAGAATGGCGTTTGGTAAAACGGCTGCGGAGCACGAATAGATTTCAAGAACCGAAAGCACGGAAGAGGGAAAAAATGGACTCGATCAAGGATAAAGTAATATTGATCACGGGCTCAACAGACGGACTTGGGAAACTTACAGCCCGGCGCTTCGCGCGCCGTGGCGCGATTGTCCTGATCCACGGACGCAGTCGGACGAAAGGCGAGGCCGTACTTGACGAAATATCAAAGGAAACCGGGAGCAGCAGGTTAGAGTACTACAACGCGGATTTCGCTTCCATGGAGGAAGTCCGCCGATTGTCGAATGAAGTCATCTCCAAGCATGAGAGACTTCACCTGCTGATAAACAATGCCGGGCTCGGCGGGGGGCCGAAGGGCAGCTCAAGACGTGAGTTGAGCCGCGATGGATACGAACGGAGGTTTGCGGTCAACTACCTCTCTCACTTTCTCCTCACCTACAGGCTTCTTCCGATAATCAAAGCCGCGGCGCCGGCCAGGATTATCAATGTCACTTCTGTGGGCCAACATCCCCTGGATTTCGGAGACATCATGATGGAGAAGAATTACGACAGCTTCCGTGCGTACAGGCAAAGCAAGCTGGCACAGATAATGTTTACCATCGATCTCGCTGCCGAACTGGGAGGGACTGGGATCGTTGTGAATTGCCTTCATCCTGCTACACTGATGAATACCAATATGGTGTACGATTTCTTCGGCAGCACGATGAGCTCTGTGGAGGACGGCGCCGACGCACTTGAATACGTCGCCACTTCAGAACAGACTTCCGCAGTCACCGGCGAATATTTCGATCAGAAGCGGAAGACCAGGGCAAATTCACAGGCGTATGACGCCGAGGCGAGAAAGAAGCTCAGGGACATATCGTTCCAACTGACGGGAGAAGTGGAAGCCAAAGCGGACTAGACGGGATGCGACGCGCGGGGCAGAAATCTTCCAGTTGATACTTCAGGAGGGACCAATAGTACCCGGAGCCGGCTCATAAACGGACACCCACTAAAAAATCGACGGTGCGGTTCCTAACGCTCAGCTGGCCGCTATCATATGAGTCATATGAATTGGGGTTGTATCTGAACTCAGCGAGCAGTCCGAACGGAAGCACGGAATCGAACTCAATTCCCGCTCCGACCGTGAGACCATAATCCATATTGTCGAAGTTGTTTACTACGGGACCGAGCCCGTCGGGGTCCGCGTAAACTAAGAAATCAAACCTGGGCCCGACAAGGATATAAGGTGTGACAGTCGAAAAGGGAAACTTCACTTTTGCAAGAAGGGGGATGGATATGTAATCTATTCGGGGACTGAAAGTGCGGGACTGAACGGGCAAGGGGGACTGCGATATGACAGTCATCGGCTGGGAATAACTCATCCCTTTTTGCGTGTATTGTATCTCAGCTTGCGCACTAAAGTAGCGGAAGAATGGAACTTCGATAAAGGCGTCAGCTGTAAAGCCCCACCTGTTATCGGTCTTCCATACAGTTCCGTAGTCATTCCAGGTCTGGTTAGCCCCGACGACCCCGAGTTTCATGCCGTAGCTCTCCTTGAGCTGAGCATGGGCCCCGCTCTGTGCTAGCAAGAGCGCGATCGTCGCTGTCACCAATGCAGATTTCAATCTCATATCTTTCCCCATGCGATACCGCAAAAATATGTTGTGATACCAAAACTTACAAGCCGGAGTCCTGCGTGCTTGCCGGCGAGCTCCTGCCAGGGTATTGATAGGCAGCATGTCGGGTAAGACATTTGTTAAAGCAGCTTCACCCCCTGAATTCAGCTTTCAAGAAGTACTACTTGCGGGGTTCGCCTTTGCGTAGCGCTCACAACCATTTGCATGAGGGTCAGTACCTTGAGCTGGCTGATTGTGAAGCACGGCGCGATCTCTTTCCATCCGAATCATCACCTTGTAAACGGATCCTACCAAGTACCTCCGGCCCGCACTTGTCTTCAGGTACCTCTCCCGTTTCATCGCCTCTTTCCGTGTCTCATACTCCTCCAGATGGATCACCTTCCAATTCTTCCCGTGCTTAGTCGAATCGCTCTTCCCCTCATTGTGCTCACTCATCCGTCTCTCAACATCTCGACTCTGACCGATGTAGCGGTATCCCTCTTCGCTTTTCAACACGTAAACATAATACTTCATCTCATACCCCCATATAAAGCAAAAGCCGCAACACCTCTAGGTCCTGCGGCTTCTTGTAGCGGGGTTCGCCGCAAGCGGAGAACCTTCGTCCGCCTTCGGCGGATATGAGCCTGACGAGCTAATGTGCCAACTTCTTGATGAATTCTCTGCCGACCCCGCTCTTCAGCCATTTCTCCCTTTTCATCGCTTCAGCTTTTGTTTCGTACTCTTCCCTAAATATCACCTTCCACAGTCGATACCTTTTCGTCCATCCATTTCCCAGTTCATTGTGAGATTCAATCCACTCATCAAAATCTGACGTGAAACCCGTGTAATGTCTGTCGTAACTCTCCGAATACAAAACATATACTGTGTACAT
>JBJKPC010000023.1:0-10303 GCA_046706745.1 Candidatus Kryptoniota bacterium | reverse complement strand
ATGAAATGATTTTCGCAGAGCGTGTTTTTGAATAAGATTAGGAAAATCAAGATGGATCTGCAAATCGACTGCAAACGGTTTGTCATCTGCTCCCAGGCCGCGTGCAATATGATAGGATCCGGCTATGATAGACGAAATTCTATGGGTTGTAAAGTTGTTAATTCCACTCTGTATGAAGGAATTTGCTCCGCAGGCTGCATGATCTGCTCACAGGCATGAGAGCGAGATCTACCGCACTGCCTTGCAGACGCAGCAGTCGGCACATCCGAATTAGCCGCGTCAAAATGGATCGCCTTGTTTTGTCAAAGACATTCTGCGCGCGAAGAAGCCACAGACGATGCCGAACGTTTTGTTTTTGCACGGATTCGAATTAGATTCATTCTAAAGTCGTGTTTTGGTGGCAACCAATTCAAATCAAGCGTCCCGGCGAAGACCGGGTACAACAAAAGGAGGCAACTCAAATGATGCGTTTGAGGTATGTTAAGGCACTCGCGCTGGTGGCACTTCTCGCGGCTACGACATCAGGCTGCGGCGGCTGCTATGGCGTGCATATGATGGGTATTCACCTGTTTTCGATGAACATTGAAGTGCGGGGTCCAAGCAACGCGCCGTTGATCGGAGCCGTCGTCAGCTGCAGTAGCGGCGAAACCGTCACGGTGGATTCCACCGGGATAGCGAAGTTAAATTTTTCGGACGTCGGCCCGTATTACATTACGGTCAGGTATCAGGACAACTTAATTGCATCTTATAACGTATCGATGCCGTCCGACGGAGGCAAAACGCTGACAGCCAATTACGTCGCTGCAGCTCCGACAGGCGGACAGGGCGTGGCAACGACAGGGACATCCGGCAATGCATTTGCCATGATGGGAGCAAGGCTTTATCCGATACTGTTCCAATATGTTTTCAACGCTTACGGCTACAGCATGGACCTGAGCGCTTACGAACCGGGCCAATACACTCAGTGGCAAATTACTGCCAACGGCGAGAAGGAATATTCGACAAGAAAAGCGTTCCTCACGAAACTCACAAACGGACAGGAGTGGTGGCAGGTCGACTTCGTCTCTCCTGACAACGATTCCATGATGATGGAAGTCCTCTTCAGTGCAAAACACGAGTCGATAAGGAGAATGAGACAGAAGTTCGGCGGCGAGTCTCCTAAAGAAGTCCCGGTGACAGAAGGATGGTACACAAGCCCCATGCAACTTACACCCGAGTCAATCGAAGGTGCGGTTGTGAAGAAGCGTGTGGAAGTCAAAGTCCCGGCCGGCAAATTTACATGCGATCAACTCGAGTTCGGCGTAGCTCCGGGAATGACATTGCGCCTCTTCAGGGCGGCTGATGTCCCGGGCGGGGTCGTCAAATACGAGATGGTCGGTGACGACAAGGATTATTATTCGGGCGAGTTGATGGCATACGGTAACGGTGCCGCCTCGCAGCTCGGTTCCTATTGAGTGACTACCTTGCGGAGGTTACCGGGATAATCCCGTGCTACTTTCGCAAGGTACCGTATTTTCCTACTCCAGCCGGATTCCTGCTTAGCAGGCCTTGGCTATACCTCCGATGTCTTGGCGTGCCGAAAAGGATTTTCTTTTACCAGCAAATAAGCCGAACCGACGGTGAAGAAGAGGTACACAATAACGATTGCCCAGCCGATTACATTGAAAACGCCCGAAAACACAACGAGAAGCGTGACGATCACGCCGATAAGATCGTAAACGAGAAGATCGAGAAGGATAGCACCTCTCGCATCAGCTGATACTACGTCCTTCGCAAACCAACTGAGCAGGAGCGTGCCGAGCATAGCTGCCGCATACTCGTGCGCCGCGAAAATCCCGGCATCGTTAAGAGTTGCTCCGAAAATACTGTATAAAACACCGGGAACAAACAATAGAGGGAGTCCAAAAACAAGGCACACGGCGGCCTTGATGATCAGAAGTGTTCGGAATGTCATGGTAGCCTCCTTTCGATGGGTGGAATATAGGATATCACCTGGTTTGCGGAACATGTCCAAGGCAAAGGCTGCAGAAGACGAAATTCCGCAGGCATTTACACGCATTGCAATTGGCGTGCGGCAGATTCTCGACTTCTATCTGACATCTGATTTAACTTCCTGCAAACGCCTTCCAGGTCGAATGGTCCACCTGGCCGATCATACTACTTCCTCTATCCAGGTAAGATTAGGCAAAGTGAAGATGAATTGCAACTCTGCGCGCTCGACGACCCCACTCTGCTTCCTACCACTGTGAGGCCGAACGCGACCCTTGACAATTGGACATGCATAGGACTGACATAACAGATCTTCACCGAGACCCCCATCCTATTTTCTGCGCACCTTCCTGCTTAGCAGATGGGAGATGCAGGCTCCACCGCAATTCCCTTCAGCGCGAAAACGGAGGCTTGCACAGAAGGAAGGGGCGGCGGGGCCGTCACTTGGCACCTCAAAGCCGAGGACTCTCACGGAGTGATGCTTTGCAGTTCGGTGCATCGGACCTTCTCACTTGAGATACGTCTTCATCCAGTCGACCCATCTCCTGTAGACATCAGTGGTGCGTACGATGTCGCCCGGGAAATGCGTGTCGGCCGGGTAGACGTAGAATTCTGTCCGTACCCCGTTGTCTCTAAGCGCGTGGTACATTTCGTAGCTGTTTACGATGGGAACGTTCGCATCCCCTGCGTCTCCCATTATTAGAGTTGGGGCTTTCACATTCTTCGCGAGAATTATCGGGGATTGTTCACGCCAGATGTTCCGATACTCCTTCAACCACGGCGACCCACCAAAGAAATAGACATCGCCGGCCTGGTAGAATGAAATCGTGTAATCCATCACCCAGTCGTTCAATGCCGCACCTTCGACGGCGGCCTTCCATTTATCCGGATAGTAGCCGTTCAACCAGGACGTCATGTATCCGCCGTAGGACCATCCGGAAATACCGATTCTGTTTGTATCGATGAAACCCATCTTCTCAACTTTGGCCAGTCCCGCCATGACGTCCTCTCCGGGCCCCTTCCCCGTATTTCTGTATATCGCATGTTGGTAGGCATCGCCGAGATTTGTACTCCCGCGGTAGTTAGGTTGAAACACACAGAACCCACCTGCAGCTAGGAGTTGAACGAGCGGTGAGAATCTGAGCGTCGAGGCACCTTCCGGTCCACCGTGGATTACCAGCACAAGGGGATACTTGTTCGAGGGTGTAAAATCGACGGGGAGATTGAGAACTCCATCCTCATTGAATCCATCTGGTCCGGCCCAGTTGACGGATTCCGCCCCGCCGAGAGAAAGCGAGTCGACGAATCCGTTCAGGTCGGTCATTTTCCGAGGAGCCGAGCTAACCGACTTCATCAGGTACAATTCGGCAGGATGGGAAGGAGTGCTGCCTATGAACGCGATCTCGCCGTTCTCGGACACGCTCAAGTTGCCTCCAGGCTCGATGTCCCCCAGGTTCAGCTCCTCAGCACTTCCGTTTGTCTGCTGGCGCCACATTACCGACTTTGTCCCCTTCTCTCCTGTCAGGATAAGCTCCTTGCCGCCGGGTAGCCACGCAAAATTATTGATGTTGCGGTCGAGAGATTTCGTCACATCTTTTATCTTCCCGCTTTCTTCAATGTAGACTGCGTTGCCGTTGTTGAGGTCGCCGTTGCGAGGGCGCATGTAAGCAAGTATGTGGCCCCCCGGTGCGAATTCGGGACCGAGCGAGGCCGTATCGCCGATGACAGTTCTGACCTTCCCTCCGCTCGTGTCAACCTCGGCGATCGTGGATCCCCACACGTTTCCGTACCAGACATCCGGAAAACGCGCAAAAGTTATTGACCCGCCGTCAGTACTCCATATAATCGGGGTCATCATCCCCTGGTCCGTGTTGAGACTCCAAGTGCCTTCTGTAAGGCGCCTGGCAGTTCCGCCTTTTGCAGATACCAACCAGATGTGCCAGGGTTGGACAGCTGCTCTAACGAGATAATTGTTCGAAGTAACCCTAAGAGCATCCTCGTGATGCTTGATCGCTTTCGGATTCGGGACGGTGTCCTGCGCTACAAACGCGATTTCATTCCCTCCGGGATTCCATGAAAACTCAGCCACCCCAGTCTTTGATTCCGTAATCCTGACCGCGTCTCCTCCGTCCATTGGCATGACAAATATCTGCGGCTCCTTTGATTCAGGATCCTTCGCTATGAAGGCCAGGCTTCCGCCATCCGGCGACCACCTGAGATTTGAGATCTCTTCCCGACCGTATGTCAGGCTGCGTATCGTACCCCCTGCAACATTTAGCAGTTCAATCTTCCGAATACGCTTGTCATTCTTCCAATCCGGCCTTGAGACAATGAACGCCACACGGCCGCCATCGGGAGACAGCTGTGGATCGGATAGACCCACCAACTTCTGGAGATCGGTCAGTTGAAATGTTCGATGAGAGAGCTGCGCTAACACGACACCCGGGACGCAAAGTGCCAGCATGAGCATGGCCAACGCTTTTAACGATTTCATATCAGTACCCCTTGGGTTAAGGAAGCAACGATAAGAGATCTATTTTTACCAATGAACGGAAAATTCCGAGGGACTACCAAAGGAGATTAAAAGCTTCTTTCGTCTGCCAGGTTAGCTCGCGAAAGTTCCGAGGCAGCCCCTTCTCTCCATCGACAATTGTACCTGCCCAATCCTCGATCCTCTCTGCGCAATTAGTCAGCGACTCTTTGGAATCAGCCTTCCACTACGCTTTCGCCCGATTGTCTTTCAGCAATTCGCTGTCAATGACTTCCTTCAGCTGCTCCTTCGGCAGCGCGCCCACTGCCATCTGCGGTGTCCCGTCTTTGGGAATGAAAAGAAGCGACGGAATGCTCCGAATCCCGAATACGCCGGCCAGTTCCTGCTCTTCATCCGTATTTACCTTATAGAAGTCGACCTTGCCCCGATACTCCTCCGAGAGTTCTTCGATGACGGGTCCTACCGCCCTACACGGCCCGCACCACGGCGCCCAGAAATCTACGACCGCAGGCAATACTCCTGCAAATTGCCATTCCTTGTTTTTCTCGTAATCAAAAACCTTCTCCAAGAAAGTCTGTTTTGTCAAATGTTCAGGCATTATCAAATTCCCTTTTGTGGTAATAGCTGTTTCGTCCCTGGTAAGATGATAAATCGGCGATAACGATTCGGCTTTGCCGCAGAAAATTCGATCCTTTTATCTGGCCACCTGATCTTTTCGCCGAGACCCGGGCCATTATCGCCATCTGGCCATAGAACTCTTGCTCCACCCGCGAAAAGCGGCAAATCCTCGACAAAGGGCTCATTTTATCACAAAAGAGTGATCGGCGAGAACTACTGAAGTTTCGATTTGTCTCTGATTTACACTCCAATATTTCCTCAGCAGGACGTTTTTTTGATCTTCCGAAACAAGGATAAAACCGTGCTGCTCATAAAAACGTATCGCCCACGTCGCCGCCTTCCAGGTCCCTACTAAAACCGGCTTCCCGGCGTTCCTAGTCAAATGACTCAGCAAAGCCCCGCCAACACCTTTATTCCTTCGGTTCGTTCTGACATAAGCGTGCCTTATCAGATCCACATCCGCCTTATCTTGAATCCCCATGACACCTAAGATCGCGCTTCCCTCCCGATAGGAGTAGAATTTGACGCCGTCTCTTATCTCCTCCGCCAGTTCTTCCTTCGACATATAGGGCTCATGCCACACGTCCGACGGAATGACTCCCTTGTAGGCGGATGCTGCGTCGTTTATGACTTCATAAACAGCTTCAAAGTCATTCTCGTCAATTGGAGTTATAGTGGGTTCATCTTTCATTAGGCATCATCTAATCAGAAGATAATATATATAATGAACAGTTGTAGTTCTGCCAGGTTTCCACTTCTGGGAAAGTGCACGCGAGCTTTGACTGCAACTTCCGGGGGGTTTGGAAGAAAGTGCCGTGTCCGATGAGTGATAAACGACAACTCACGATCTAAGACATTCTTCATTGTCCGCGTGAACGACAACGTTTTTTTCCTTATTATTAACAGCAAACAGAGCCATAGTATTTTGCACTCAGAACCCATAACCACGGACACAGAACCCATAACCATGAACCCAGAACCCACAACCACGAACCCAGAACCCACAACCACGAACCCTTCATGACCCCTTTTAGCATAGCCATTCTCGGATGCGGCACCGTAGGCGGCGGCGTCGCCAGGATCATTCTGGACCTTCAAAGCGTCCTGTCCGACAGGTCTGCCCGTACCATAGAGCTTAGAAAAATCGTGGACCTTTCTCCGAAGAATAGTTCCGAAAAGCACAACATCCCGCTTGGCCTTTTTTGCGGCGGCGGGAAAGATCTGACGCCGGAAGAAGCTTCTGGGTATATATCAGACATAATAGGCGACAGAGACATCGACCTGGTGGTCGAGACGATCGGGGGAACCGGCGACTACCTGTTGTCGGTAATTCTCGATGCTCTGAAAGCGAAGAAGCACGTCGTCACAGCGAACAAAGCCATGCTTGCCGAAAGAGGTTCCGCTATTTTTCATGCGGCAAGGGAAAACGGAGTAACCCTCGGTTACGAAGCGAGCGTTTGTGGCGCTATCCCGATTATTAGAGCAATAAGAGAGAGCTTTACCGGAGACGAAGTGCAAGAGATTTCCGGCATTATGAACGGGACCAGCAATTACATCCTGTCGAAGATGGAGCTCGAAGGGATGGATTTTAAGCAGGCATTGAAGATGGCTCAGAAAGCCGGTTATGCAGAGGCGGACCCGACGCTCGACATATCGGGAGGCGACGCGGCCCACAAGCTTGCCATACTTATCCGACTCGCTTTCGGCAAAGAGATCGAATATAACGAGCTGATGAAGGAAGGGATCCAGGATATAGAGAAGGAGGACATCGAGATCGCCAACGAAATGGATTGCACCATTAAGCTGATCTGCTATGCAAAGAAACTTGGCGGGAACATATTTGCCTCGGTCAAACCGATGATGGTCAAGCGCGACAATCTGCTTTCAAAAGTTCATGGAGCAACCAACTGTGTCGAAGTCATCAACAAATATTCCGGCAGGCACTATTTCATGGGCGCGGGTGCCGGCGGACCGGAGACGGCGAGCTCGATAGTTGCGGATATCGTTTTCACTGCCCGCTACGGTACCATCATCGACAATCCTCATCCGCTCCCGCGATTGGAGCTGGTCGATGCCGACCATTTCGAGTTTCCATACAACATCACGTTCTCAACCACGGACCGTCCCGGGGTGACCGGTTTGGTTACCACTGCAATCGGGGAACAAAAGATCAACATAGACACAGTGAGCCACAACCGTCACAACAGGAAGGAAGCGGTCTTTTCCGTGGCGACGATGCCCTGCACGATGCAGCAGATCAGAGCCGCGATTGAATCGATAAGGAGAAACTCGCCCGGGTTGCTCAAAGAGGAGCCGAAGGCCATCCCGATACTGCAGTAAGGAAGCAGTAATACGACGGACATGCGAAGTGTGAGATGGCGCAGTGTCTGACGCGAGTGACATCAAAGGTGAGTCATGTTGAGGGATCCTGATTTGAAATAGTTCCAATCCGGAAATTCTACGCCGCATGCTTTACAGAAGTGCGACTGCTAGAGGGAAGCCACACCTACTCATCCTGCACTTACTCGCTACACTCGTGTGCTGAGGATGACGACGGGAGGGAGTGAAGTCAGAGAAAAAAGCCACCGTCAGATTGAGCAAGTCTAGGTGCGACGACCTTCCCCAGCCCGCTCGACGGGGCAAAGAAACGACCCATCCGTTAGGTCAGCACCTCGTTTTTCTTGATCACGACAATTCCGCTCTCCGTGACCGTGAATTTCTTCGCGTCGTTTACGAGGTCGAAACCGATTTCATACCCTTCCGGAACGACGACGTTCTTGTCGATGATCGCCCGACGGATCTTCGCGTGCCTTCCGATGTTGCAGTTGTCCATAATGATGGAATCGATGACGTACGAATAGCTGTTCACTCTAACATTCGGGCCGAGAAGCGAACGCTCCACCAGGCCTCCCGAGACGACAGTCCCGTCGCAAATTAGCGAGTTAAGCGTTCGTCCGATTCTCTCTCCCTCGTGCGATACCGTCTTTGCCGGCGGCGCCTGGTACTGATAAGCGCGCATCGGCCACGACCTGTCGTAGAAATTGAAATCCGGCGTGACGGCGATGAGATTCATGCTCGCCTCGTAATAGCTGTCTATCGTCCCGATATCTTTCCAGTAGGCTTCGGATTTGCCGTTCTCGTCCTGGAACGGGTATGCCCGTGCGTTCATCTTAGCCTTGACCATGTAGGGGAGAATGTCTTTTCCGAAATCATGGCTTTTAATATTCTTGCCGTCCATTTCCGCGAAAATATCTACGAGCTTTTTCGCGTCGAAGACATAGATTCCCATGTTGACGAAACAGCGGCCCGGCTTGCCCGGTATCTCCGGCGGGTCGGCCGGTTTCTCAATAAACGAGGTGACTCTGTAATCCTTGTCGACGTGCACGATGCCGAACCTGCTCGCCTCTCCCTTCGGAACTTCGATGCACGCCATGGAGAGATCTGATCCGGTGTCGATATGATACTGGAGCATTTTAAGGTAATCCATCTTATAGATATGGTCGCCGCTCAGCACCAGGACCCAGTTGACTCCTTTGGCGGGTGAAAACAGGTTCTGATTCTGGTACAAAGCGTTGGCCGTGCCGAGGTACCAGTCGTTGTTGATCTTTCTCTGTGGGGGAATCGAAAAAATGAACTCGCCGAGCTGCGGGTTAAATATGCTCCATGCTTCGAGTATGTGCTGGTTGAGCGAGTCCGACTTGTATTGCGTCAGGACGTATATTCTTCTGAGTCCGGAATTCAGGCAGTTCGAAAGAGCGAAGTCTATGATCCTGTACTTTCCGCCGAACGGCACAGCGGGCTTGCTCCTGAATGCGGTAAGCGGGTTGAGTCTCTCTCCCTGTCCGCCGGCGAGGAGCATTGTGCTGGTCTGTCTAAGAATCGAAGAACCCGGGAAACTCATTTCTCCTCCTTCTGTTTTGGTTTCGTCGAAGCCTGACTTATGTTATCAGTTTCCCGCAAACCAAATTCCAGATTCCACCGGCAATATTTTTGGCCCCAGGAATCACCGGACCTTCCCGCTGGCATCGGACAATCTGCTTTTGAACGGAACACGCGCGTGTGCCCATGCATTCGAAGCAGGCTCCTGAAGGGATATTTAATTTCAGAGGACATGGGTCATGTTTCTGTCAACCATCTTCAGAATGCTATGCTGTTTTAATTTAACAAAATTATTCGCCTTACCGAAAACATCTGTTACACTGTAGCGAGGTCCGTCCACATATGAAAAGGACGGGCTCGCCACAGATGACGTCCCTGTTCGACTAGCACGAGTCCGAGAGATTTCGCTTTTCCTTGGAGCGTACGGAGTTGTTGCTCTTCGGGCTTCTGTTGGTATGCTTGGATCACTTGTTCGACGTAAGTGAGCCCTTTGGTCAAGATCTGGTAGTAGATGATAGCCATTTTGCGGGCGGTAGCATTGAGGGCATGGCGGAGAGTCTACTTTGCATTCATGCACCTGCAGAGGCCTGCCAGGGCTGGGACCTGCTGGCTGCGATAGAGAGAACTGCCTAACGGATGATTTGTGCGGCACGAGAGCTCTTTTTTAGCCGCTTCTTCCTGTTGGTCTTATCAGACTGATGCATCAAAGGTGAGAGTGTTGCCCATGAAGCAAAATGGCCCTCGATTGGCCAATGACGCTGAAGATCTGTCCTTGTTTCGGCGTTCAGTTCAGGCGGTATATTCTCTGTGAGTCGGGTATCTGCGAAGGGTCGTTGCCGCCCGTCATCTTCATCATTTTCGTGCGCAGACCATCTATGTGTGGAGCGCAGAATAATCCGATGTCACTTTGGCGAAGATTCTTAACCAAGTCAAGTTGCTTACCTCAGGATGGGTCGCGAAGGCGTGCGACCCGCCGCGGTAGTCAAAAGTCACACAGACAGAGGATGTATTCAAGGAATTGTCACGCCTAATATGGGCTGAACGCTTACCGCTGAATGCGGACAACCACCCCATGCCGAGAGCGGGAGTCTCGCGAAGCGATCCCGTGTGAACCGGGTCTGGTTCACGCGGGAGAACCCATCCTTAGAATTCTTGCAACACGGAGCGTGAGCCCCGTCCCGACGATGCATTTCATGCGTCGTCGGGATGCGTCTACCCCCATCCGAAGGGTCCTTCCAACGAACCGGAATCTCCAACACATCGCAGATTGCAGAACCTCCTGAACACGATTTCCAAGGAGTCGTAGAAAGGCTGATTCGGTGAATT
>JBJKPC010000022.1:0-8360 GCA_046706745.1 Candidatus Kryptoniota bacterium | reverse complement strand
CCTGCAAATTCCGCGTGAGTGTATCCGAGAACCCTTTCCCCCGAAGGGCTCATATACATTAATGTCCCTTCCTTGTCGAGAATAGAAAC
The DNA here is from genome assembly GCA_046706745.1 of Candidatus Kryptoniota bacterium. GTDB lineage: Bacteria > Bacteroidota > Ignavibacteria > Kryptoniales > JAKASW01 > JAKASW01. Next base: position 8,271 of record JBJKPC010000022.1, on the reverse strand, counting down.
TATGTCGAGAGCGTTCTCGATCAGAGATTTGAAGTATTTCTCGCTCTGTAATAATGCCTCCTCAGCATCCTGCCGTTCATCGATCTGTCGTTTCAGTGACGCAGCGGCGTCCATGAACCCCCTGAAGGTCATCTCGAAGGGCGAGATGAATTCAGAGAAGAATGCATCCGCATCGGAAATGGCTTTTAGATGTATTTCCTTTTGCAGGCCGGAAAGAGTCTCCTGCAACGCCTTTGAATGAAATCGAGTGACATCGAGGATGTTTTCCGCCTGGTCCAGCGCCCGGCGGCCGAGATCGTAGGCGTGGTATAGGTCCCGTTCCGAGCCCGAGCCGATGTAGCTCTGCATGGCGTCTATGTATTCAGCCTTGAACTCTTCGTTAAGCGTGGCTGACTTCTCCCTGGTTTGAATTTGTTTCTCTTCGACCCTGGTTCTGTTTGAGTTGATCGATTGAGCAGTGCTTCTCTTGCATTCCGCCGATCTCATGAATTGCAGGAATTTTGGCCGGCAGAGAAAATATTGCTGCGTTATCTGCAGACCATGAAGGCGATCGGTGGGATATATCGGATGATCTCTGAGGATCTTTGACCTCGGCCGGGTGTGAGGCCGCTTCCACTTTGCCGCCCCGCTGCGAAGAGGATTTACCTTCAGTCACCCTTGGCTACCCATTTCCTCATCGTTACAGTTGTACCGGTTCCGTACGTTGATACAACTTCGAACTCATCCATAAGGCGTCTCGTGCCGGGAAGGCCCAAGCCGCGACCCTTTCCCGTCGAGTAACCGTCGCTCATCGCCAGGGCTATGTCCTGTATCCCCGGTCCGTTGTCTTGAGCCATGATTTCAATACCGTCATTTGCATCGTTTTCGACGGCAACTATGGAAATCTCTCCGGTCTTTGCGAATGTAACGATGTTTCTGGCAATTTCCGATATTCCGGTCGCTATACGGGTTATATCGGCTTCCGGGAAACCCAACTCTCTCCCGATACGGCGTCCGTGCTCCCTGGCAAGTACAATGTCGGAATCTGAAGCTATTACCACTCGTACGTTTCCGGCCACCTCTTACCTCTCCTTCGCACTAACTCCGAACTCTGCTCAGTCTCGATCCCGTTTTCCGGTAATGCGAGCCGCCTTTTTCAACAGGTCGGTCGGCAATCGAGCCTGCAGATGCGACCTGCATATCGTGACAGACATTCACATCTAAGATTAAGATCGGAAAAAAATTCCAAATAGTGAAGCGAAAAAAGAAGAGGACTTTTAGTAGATTTGAGAGAAAAGGGCGCTGTAAATTGACGACGGAAAAACCGGCTGCTAGAGATTCCTGAGCCTGGCCAGTGCTTGTGACGGCGCGAGACGCCTGAGTCTCAAGCCACAGTAGTGGAACTAAGATGATATGGAGGGATATTCCCGTTGAGAGACCCGATCTGGCGAATGGAGAAAATCATCTATGGCTGCTCGGCGGTGCTCGCCCTGATGATTCTGTGCTTGAGCTTTCTGAAAGCTCCTATACCGAGCCACGAGAGCTATTTCGCGTTTTATGCGGATTTTATTTTGAAGGAATCTGACAACTGGCTCGGGTATATTGCATTTTTTCTCCTTCTGGGGGGCGTGACAGTCACTCTGGCGAAATCGGCGGGAACTACAGGAGTGAAAACCGGAGAAAACACGAACGCGGAAGGGGATGACCGCGGAGGGAAAGACAAACGAGTGATTGGAGTAGTTGTGTATCTTCTAAGAATCGCTTTCCCGATCGCGCTGAATCTGGTCCTTTTTTCTTTTCTTGTTGGGTATGTCAATGCCGTTAACAAAAGCCGTCTGATTGACGGCACGCTGGCATCACTCGACTTCCGGCTGACCGGCACATATCCCTTCCTTTCACTGGAGACGATGAAATTCCCGGCATGGCTGATAGAAACTACGGCCTTTTCATTCCTCAACCTGCCTTCATTCCTGGTCCTTATTGCGGTGGTAACCTTCTTCAGAAACAAAAGAGTATTTGCAGAATACGTTGTAGCTTTTTTCACGAGTATAGTTCTGATGATACCGTTGTGGCTTTTGGTTCCGGTCATGAGCCCACAGGACAGGTTCATCGATAACGTGTACCATCTCAAGGATCCGCCACCTGTGGCTGCCGCTCTGAAGGATTTCACTCCGGTGCCCGAGGTGGAGAGCTTTCTGATTCAGATGAGAAAATCAAAGGAGGGGTTGGACATAATGCCGACCACAACCTTCCCAAGCTCGCACGCGGCGTGGGCAACAATTGCCTTCATATCTGTAATAGAGGCTAGTGCTCTCGCGGGTTCGGTCTTTGCCCCCTTCCTTCTCCTCTCGGCAGTAGGGACCTTCTATTTCGCCCAGCATTACTTTGTCGATACTCCGGCAGGGATATTGATCGGCATTGTGTCGATGATTATTGCCTGGCGTTTATTCAGTGTCCCGCGTGATCGTTCGCCCGAATCGAGTGGATAATCTGATGGGCGGTGATGCGCTCGTAATCATTCTTCAAAAAATGAGACTTGCCACGGATTTCTCTTCATCGATGAATGACAATAATCTTTCGCGATGGCTCTAGCGCACCATGAGGAACACATTGATCTGACAGCTTCGACAGTTCAGGCCATGGCAGTGGTGGACTTCACTTTCGGAGTGGAAGGACACTTTTCGTTTAGGAGGACTAAAATGCTGAGGAGCGATCACGCCGGGGCCCTTCGATTTGTGTTTGAGCTGTCGCATGCCCAAGGAGGGTGGGCAACGGCGGGAGCGCAGGCGCACCACCTGTTTTAGTTTGACAACGGACCAGTCTGATGGAATCCGGAAACGGCGAATCTTAAATTGACCGCAAATCGAAGACGATGGAGGGAAGAATGTATAGACTTAAATCGTTATGGGGTGCAAAAAGCAGACTTGTCGCCCGACTAGCCGTGGCGCTTGCCTTGGCATTGATATTAATTTCGCTCCCGACTGACCGGGTGGTGGCGAAACCTGGCGAGAATGCCGAGGTAAGGGAGCGGGTAAGAGAGCTTGAACGCTCGTTGGCCCGCGGGTGGAACACATGGAACACCTACAGCGTGATGTCCTACGTTCTGCTCCCCGAAGGTGTTGCAATCAATCTGCACCTGGTTGATCTCGCAAACGGGGCTGTCCTAATGGATCCTGCGATGGGCAGAAAGGGAAGCGTTGCCACCATCAGGCCCGGGCTACACCCCTATGACGGTTCATACACAGATTTGACGATATCATGGCACGGGATTAAATCTAGAATTCAGACGGCTCACGAGGGAGCGGACGAAGTCATTCTCGTTACTCCTGAAAACTCTCCGAATCCGAAAGGAGGAATTGAGATCACGCTCGGCATGCTCTGGGGAAGACAAGGAAAGGTTACCATGATCAATGACTCCTTTTCCGTTTCAATGCCTCGGAGCAAAGTAAATGTCTATCCTGTTGCCGACCGGCATATTTTTTTGAAATCGGAGCCGGACAGCAATTCACTTTTCTACACGCTCTCCGACACCCTTGCGATTTCCACGGGGATACCGCGCACGATCTCGAAGATTTCCTCAATAATAGATTTTGCGAGGAATAAGGTCGAGTCCAGTTACAAGAAATACGGAAAACTGGAACGGACTTTTGCTCCTATGCAATCTGTCCTTGGATGGAACGTCATCTTTTCGCCGCAGTTGAACAAGGTCATAGTACCGGTCACCAGATCCTGGAACATTTCCTGGAACGGATGGGTTTTGTTCGACTGGGATACATATTTTGCTTCATATATGATATCAATGACTGACAAGGATCTCGCCTTTGCCAATGCAATAGCCATTACCGACCAGATTACCCGCGAAGGGTTTATCCCGAATTTTGGGTCCGCCAGGGGAAAGAGCGATGACAGATCGGAGCCTCCTGTAGGATCTTTCATCGTGAAACAGATCTATGAGAAGTATCATGACAAGTGGTTTCTCCGTGCGGTGTACGACAAGCTCCTTTCATGGAACAGGTGGTGGAACAAGAATAGAAACTTCGAAGGATATTTGTGCTGGGGGTCGACCCCCTACAAATTTCCGCCGGACTTTCCGGCCTGGCTGAAAAACGGGGTAAACGCCTTGCAGGGAGCAAAGTGGGAGTCAGGACTGGACAACTCTCCGATGTACGATAATGCGGTATTCGACACCACTCGCCACTTGATGCTCATGGCAGACGTGGGTCTGATGAGCCTTTACATAACCGACTGCAATTCGCTGGCGCAGATTGCCCGACTTTTGAACAAACCTGCCGACGAGCGGGAGCTGTTGAGTAGGGCTGCAAGGTATGCCGAATCCTTGAGGAAACTTTGGAATGAAAAGGCCGGTATTTTTCTCAACAAGAATCTCGCTACCGGCAAGTTCAGCCACAGGCTTTCCCCGACGCTCTTCTATCCGATGTTGGCAGGCGTTGCAACTCCGTCACAGGCTAGAAAGATGGTAAGAGCACATTTCTTCAACAAGAAGGAGTTCTGGGGCAAATGGATCCTCCCATCCATAGCACGGGATGACTCCGCCTACAAGGACAACAGCTATTGGAGAGGGAGAATATGGGCTCCCATGAATTTCCTCGTGTATCTTGGTCTGCGAAGGTACGATGTTCCGCAAGCGAGGGATGCGCTGGTTTCGAGATCGAGGGCTCTTCTTCTTAAGTCGTGGAACGAATACCACTGGGTATTCGAAAATTACAACTCGCAGACAGGAGCAGGCGGCGACGTCGAAAACAGCTCCAGGTTCTACACCTGGGGTGCGCTGCTTGGGTTCATGTCTTTTATTCAGCAGGGATACGTGCCTTTACGTGAAACCCGATTGAGATGAAAGCCGGCGCCGGCTCGACCGCCCATTTGCCCGTACACGGCGCGTTCTTGGCCAGTCTCGGCCATAGGACCCATCAGAAGTGCGTTTGGCATCCGTCTTCGATAGAGGCCTGCTTCCTTGTTTGACTTTTGGGTCGAATGTTCGTAATGTACGCCTAGATGTGAAGTGGAAAGGGATGGATATGAATAGATTAAATGTCTTGATTTCGTGTGTCTTGGCTTTTTTGATCGGCGGTTGCGCTATATTTGCCACCGGGGAGAGGGAAATCGTCGCGCCAACCGTTGTGGAAAAAACCGCTTTCCCACCACCACCGCAGAATTTCCCTGAAGGTGACTTCTACCTTAAAGCGGATCTCGTCATTTCGAGAGATGGAGCGGTTAAACATGTGAGGTTGCTGAACTCTAGTGGAGACTCAAAATGGGATTCAGCTGCCACTGAGACCTTAATGCACTGGGAGTATTCGCCAGGTTTGCAGAACAACAAGCCGATCAGGATGAATATAATTCAGGTCACGCACATCGTTTCGACTCCGCCGCTTTGGGTCCACCTCGCGCAGATTTTGTTTCCGACCAAAGCTCAGGCTGATTCTGCTCTGACGCGGCTGAGAACTGGAGCCGATTTCGATTCATTGGCAGAAATATATTCTATCCCAAATTCCGTGCTGCACAGCGGCAACATGGGTTTGGTCAACATAAATGTCTTTGAGCGCGACATCCAGAACAGGCTCCTTGCATTGCAACCGGAAAGATATACGCCGGTTTTGGCACTCGGGCCGTATTATGTGATCTTCGAAAGAGTGAAGTAGGCCCGGTCCATGCCTTGCTGTCTCCCCAGACAGCTGCCGAAAACGTATCTTGTGTCGACTACGCTGGCGTTGCGCGCTTGCCATAGTCCACGGGTTCTGCTCATATCCCGGTCAGAGATACGGAGGTCGCTTCAGATAAGGCATTGATGCGGGCACTTCCAGTGAGGCGGTACAGTCTATGGATTGCGCTTGTGCCTCCTTCGGGCTTAGCGCAGGAGTTCCCGGCACGAAACGAGGGTGCTGTTCGGCATACGGGGGATACAAACCGGCATATCTGCTTTCATTGTTGGTCGAATGCTATCGGACGGTGCATGCGGACGGTGTGACATTCCGGTAACGGCTCATTTTTGATGAGAGAGAAGACGAGAGACATGGCCGGAGCTTTCAAGAATCTCAAAACCAAAGTAACGGGGACCCAATGAGTAGTCCGATAATAAATCTCAACGCTTATCTCAACTTTATGGGAGACTGCGAAGAGGCCCTGAATTTCTATGCGAGAATTTTCGGAGGCAAGGTTACGATACAAAACCGGTACGACAACCCTGCCATGAAAGCCCCGAAGGAATTCCAGAACAAAGTGCTTCACGCGACGCTGGAATTCGGAAAGACCACGATCATGGCTTCAGACTTAATGCCTAAAGATCCGGATAAAACCGGTAGTGGGAGCGGCGATGCAGCGCTCTCTCTCAACGTTACCGGTCCAGAAGAGGGGAAGAAAGTCTTCGAACAGCTTGCCGAAGGGGGACAGATAGGAGTCAGGTTCGAGAAGCAGTTCTGGGGGGCGTGGCACGGAAATCTTATGGACAAGTACGGTATTAGGTGGATGGTTAATTGCGCGTAAGGGACGCTCGACGGCAAGGAATAAGGTCCACGTCGACCGGTTAGTTAGCCGGATGAACTTGCCACATTGATTGTCGCGTCAAATCTTGCAAATCCTGTGATTTGGGAAATGGGGCTGCCCTATTGACAACGCTTGAAAGGTTGTTTAACTTCTCCCAAGTTCCCTACCAGGAGGAGGACAAGGAACTGGATCTGTCGGTGGTATTACCGGCAGCAGACGTTTTCGTTCGAATCAGCCCAAGAAATTCTTTGAGCTCGGAGAACAACTGCATTTGAACTGAGGGATTAACCGCCGGCCAAACAGCCCCTTCACTTCCATCGATGACTCGAATCCGCGGAAGAGTACCTCAGTTCATATAGATTCACCGGCTGAATTAAACAGGCGGTTTTCAGCCGCCGAGAATTTTGTGGTCGGTGATATTGTGACTCTGGCAAGTTGGCCCGGTTTGGGCCACAAAGAAGGAGGTGTGGGTTGAGGATGAGAATCTGTTTCTTCCTGGCTCTCTTCATCGTTGTCTTCGAGTTTCAGCCTGTCACTCAAGGGCAAGTGAAGACCGGCGATGAAGTCTTTGTCAACAAGTGCCTGAACCTGGTAGAGGGGAAGAAGGTAGGAATCATCACCGACAACGGTGGATTCCTCCAGGACGGAAGACAAATCGCAAGCGTGCTAGAGAGTCTCCCCAATGTCAAAGTAGTTGCGACGTTCAATCTCCAAGGCACGATGTCGGGCAACCCTGTACGCGGTAAGGGGCTCTCAGTCCAAATTGACTCTCAGACAGGCATTCGCACTTATTCCGTTTTTGACAAATATTGTAGGTTGAGTGCGGATATGTTGAAAGGCATAGATGTCCTCATCTATGATGTACAGGACCTGGGCGCGAGGCGATGTCCGTTCGTGAATATTCTCTACACAAGCCTTGAAGCGGCCGCACAAAATAACATCGAGTATATCGTCCTGGACAAACCCGACATGCTTCAGGCCGACATTGTCGATGGTCCCGTGTCAGTTGGCTCACTTTGGACCCCCCGAGGAGTTCAAGCAATTCCGAACACTTACGGAATGACAGCAGGAGAGTTTGCCAGGATGCTCAACGGTGAGCGTATGCTGACGGGAGGGGGCGAAGCCGAACTGAAAGTCGTCAAGATGAGACATTACAACAGGAATATGTGGTACGATGAGACCGGATTGAAATGGACGTGCCCGATACCGGATCTTCGGGACATGAACGCGGTGGAACTATATTCGGGGATTGTGCTGCTGGAAGCGACGAACGTTTCGGAAGGGAGAGGCACGGACCATCCATACGAAATCGTCGGTGCCCCATTTATCGACGGAGAAAAACTTGCGGCTCTTCTGGATGCTCAGCGTCTGCCGGGCGTGAAGTACGAACCGATAGATTTCACTCCGCATCCCGATGCATCATCCCCTCACCCGAAATTTGCCGGCGACCTGTGCCATGGTGTCCGAATCGTCGTCACAAACAGGACTGTGTTCAGACCATCGGAGGAGGGGGTATATCTCATCTGGGCAATAAGCAGATTAGCACCCGCACAATTCACTGTCGATACTGCGAGCTTCGACAGACGTTCGGGGTCGTCGGATATTCGAGCCGAGCTTGAAGCGGGCAAATCTCCGGAGGAGATAGTCTCCGCGTGGGGAAAGGGACTGAGAGAATTCGAAAGCGTGAGAATGAAGTACCTTCTTTATTGAGGAAATCGCCCTGGATGTTAAAATCGCAGGGAGGCCGATAGGTAGATCTTTTTGGTCTTCTTGTGCGATTGGATTCTTGGC
>JBJKPC010000021.1:0-14007 GCA_046706745.1 Candidatus Kryptoniota bacterium | reverse complement strand
CGGGATTCTTTTTAAAATGTGACACAGAACAGGCTACATGGACCCGAAAGCGAATTCCCTTGCATGGTCGGCAAGTGACGCGTCACACTTTTTTAGCCCCTAAACTTGATTAAAAGTCTCGTCACCTCTAAATTAGGTTGAATTTCTGGAGGTAATATGTCTGAGAAAAAGTGGTACAACGTATTTGTTTCGGTTGAAGACGAAGAGAAGAAGGCTGAAGCGGCTGCAGAAGGTACTGAGTCTCAACCGCCTGCGCGTGTAGAGTTTTCAGAACCGCAGCTTGAGCAGCCGGTTGCGAGGGTAGGCGAGGAACTCCCGAGCTTCGAGGCCATTTACCAGGCATTCGGCATCAAGGAACCGCCCAACGGCTTCACCGTGTACCGCGCGGAAGAACTTCTAAGAAGCACGCATCTGAAGGGGGCAAACGCGGAAATCAGACGAAGCGCATTGATGGTTGCTCTCGAAGCGCTGAGGATTCCTCCAGAGGACGTTATACAGGATGCCGTGAAGAGGGATAAGGCACTTACTCAGTTCGAGAAAATAGAAGAGCGCAGACTCCGGGAGATGGAACAGAAGAAAAGCGAAGAAAACAAGCGCCTCCAGGAAGATATGGAGAGGATTTTCAACGAGATCCGGGAGAAGATGGAGGACAACAACAACTCCGTCAAAGATGCGCGAGACAAATTCCAGGCGTGGCAGGAAGACAAGGAGAAAGAAGAGCAGCGCTTGTCGGGAGTCTTGCAGTATTTTGTTCAACAGGAAGTGTCGGACCAGGCACATCCACCAAGACGGAGACGCTCACCCTCATCTGACAACTGACCTGAGAAGTGGCCCGAGTAAGAATACAACCCGGAGGCAAGGTGCTCATCGCCGCGATAGTGGCGGGCGCCCTGCTTTTTTTGTTTTTTGAGTTCAAGCCGGCAGGCAAGGAAAAAACTCTCTCATCACCCATGGCTTCGAGTGTGACATCGCAGCCGGCCGCCGCTTCAACGGCGAAGGTCGAAAGTTCCCCCGTGGCGGGGAAGAGAAGAGAGATCCCCAAGCGGGAAGTCCGGGGAGTGTCCGGGAGCGCCGGGCTCGGAACCTCAGTCTCACCTGTAAGGATATATTTTGCCTTCAACAGGGCTCATGTAAACAAAAACGTTTATTGCATCTTCGATCGGATTCAAGCGCTGGTGGGCCGCGAGGGAAAGAGTAGGATGCGTATAGTAGTGGAAGGGAACGCCGATTCGATTGGAGCTCCATGGTACAACGTTGAGCTGTCCAGGGAAAGGGCGGCAAGAGTTGCTGATTCCCTTTCGAAGAGGCTTGGCTTTCCGTTGAGCAGCATATCTCTTGTCGCAAACGGTTCAAGCAAACCCATAGCGACAAACAGTACCAGCGCAGGGAGAGCGGACAACCGCCGCACCGATATTATTATCTACAGGCATTAGTCCATTTCGCAGCGATTTTAATCGGCGACGGCGTCTTCGTCCTTCGCTGTCCTCGCCGATACCCCTCCTGTTTTTAACCTCCGACCCTATCGTTCAGCCGCGGTGCAATTATCTTGGAACATCTCCGGGAATATCTTACCTTTTCGAAATCACGTTGCCTTTTCGATAAACTGAATCGTAAGGATGCACAGATATGAGCGACAATTCGAAAGTATCGGCCCGGCTCGATGAGCTTAAGGAACTGAGCGAAGAAGCCAGGGCAGGAGGGGGGAAGAGACGCGTCGACGAGCAGCACAAGAAAGGAAAGTTGACCGCCAGGGAGCGCCTGGATATCCTGCTTGACGAGGGGTCGTTCACCGAACTCGACATGTTCGTCAAGCATCGGTCGCACGATTTTGGGCTGGAGAGGCAGCGTTATCCTGGGGATGGAGTCGTGACGGGATACGGTCGAATTGACGGCAGGTTGGTTTTCGTGTACAGCCAGGACTTCACGGTCTTCGGAGGCTCCCTCTCGGAGGCACACGCCGAGAAGATCTGCAAAGTGATGGACATGGCAATGAAAATGGGGGCGCCCGTCATAGGTTTGAACGATTCGGGCGGCGCCAGGATACAGGAGGGTGTGGTCTCGCTCGGCGGCTATGCTGATATTTTTCTCAGGAATACTCTTGCAAGCGGAGTAGTACCTCAGATCTCCGCCGTGATGGGACCTTCCGCGGGAGGGGCAGTCTACTCCCCCGCAATTACCGACTTTATATTCATGGTGAAGAATACCAGCTATATGTTCGTAACCGGCCCGAACGTCGTCAAGACTGTTACCCATGAAGATGTGTCGTTTGAAGAACTGGGAGGCGCTATCACCCATGCGACAAAGAGCGGAGTCGCCCATTTTGCATCGGATGGAGAGGCCGAATGCCTGATCGGAATCAGAAAGCTCCTGTCTTATATTCCGCAGAACTATCGGGAGGATCCACCAAGGCTGAAGACGAGTGACTCGATCGATAGAGAAGACGAGTCGCTCAACGGACTGATTCCCGAGAATCCTAATAAGCCGTACGACATGAAGGACGTCATCGCTCTTGTCGTCGACGGCGGCGAGTTCATGGAGGTACACGAGCTGTATGCACAGAACATACTGGTCGGATTCGGAAGACTCAATGGGCGCTCGGTAGGTATAATTGCCAATCAACCGGCGGTCCTCGCAGGGGTCCTGGATAACGATGCCTCGATAAAGGCAGCGCGGTTCGTCCGCTTCTGCGATGCCTTCAATATTCCACTGGTGGTGTTCGAAGATGTCCCCGGCTTCCTCCCCGGCACAGACCAGGAATGGAGAGGGATCATAAAGAACGGGGCGAAGCTGCTTTTCGCTTTCAGCGAAGCAACAGTACCGAAAATAACGGTAATAACTAGAAAGGCTTACGGCGGAGCGTACGATGTTATGAATTCAAAGCATATCCGGGGGGATATTAATTATGCCTGGCCTTCGGCCGAAATCGCCGTTATGGGACCGAGAGGCGCGGTGGAGATCATTTTCAAGAAGGAGATTGAAAAAGCAGATAACCGAGACGAAGTGGAGGCAAAGCTGATTGCCGAGTACACCGATAAGTTTGCGAATCCGTATATTGCGGCCGAGCGCGGTTATGTAGATGAAGTCATAGAGCCGGCAAAAACACGCTCGAGGCTTATCCGCGCACTTGAGATGCTCGAATCGAAAGTGGACATGAACCCGAAGAAGAAACACGGAAATATACCACTTTGAGCTACAAGCTATGAGCTATGACCTATGAGCTACAAGCTATGAACCATGACCTATGAGCCACAAGCTATGAGCCATGAGCTATAAGCTACTTCATCCATCCGTTTACTTTATACCATTCGATTGTATTGGCAACCCCCTCTTCGAGGGATAGCTTTGTCTTGAAGCCAAGTTCGTCGAATGCCTTCTTGGGGCTGCAAAGCCAGTTCTTCTGTACGCCGTCCCTGGCTTTCTCAATGTTGACGAGTGCTGCCTTACCCTCCATGCGGGCAAGAAATTCGCTAATACCTGCCACTGTATAGAGAAGGAAATGCGGGATCTTCGCTTTGATTGCCCAAGTTTTCAACTCTTTCTTAGCGAAATCACCCAGCATCCCCCAGTCGTAGACTTCGTCGTTCGAGATGAAATAGATCTGTCCTGCCGCCTTAGGGTGTTCAGCTGCCGCGATAATTCCATCCACGAGGTCATACGCGTGAACGAAGCTGAGAATCTTTCTGCCGAATCCCGAAAGCGGAATCATGTGTTTGTTCACCGAGTTGAAAAACTCGAAGATGTCTTTGTCGCGCGGGCCGTAAACTGCAGGCGGCCGGATGATGGTCAGGGGAATATCCGGGAAATTTGAGAGACATTCTTTCTCCGCCTCCATCTTGCTCCGGCCGTAGGTAGTGATAGGATGGTAGGGCGTGGTCTCGTCCACAGGCTCGGTGTCTGTCCCCGGTCCGACAGCAGTAAGACTACTCGCAAGTACGAATCTCTTCAGCTCCGGATTGAACCGGCGAACTGCGGCCAGAAGATTTCTGGTCGTCAGATGGTTCCCAATAAAATACACCCTCTTGTCCTTCGCTTTGGTAACGCCGCCGATATGAAAGATGTAATCAGCTCCTTCCACGGCGGGACGGAGAGAATCGACGTCGCCGTAGTCGCCTTTCACGAAGTGAACCGGGAGTTCATCTACGTACGCCAGTCTCGTCGAATTCCTGATGAGGCACGATACGCTGTAGTCGCGGGCGATCAGTCTTTCTACAAGATGACTACCTATGAAACCTGTTGATCCTGTAACGAGAGCTTTCATGCTGTTTGATCCTTGTTGTAACTTTCAATTTAACCAAGGGAGGTTACTCAAGAAACAGGGCCGGGGAAAAAGGCATGGTATTTCATCCAGGATGTCGGCATGAGGCATGATTGAACAGCTGACGGATGGACGTTATATTTATCGCACATTGAAACCCCAAACGAATATGGGAGAAACAGATGCCAGAAGGTTTTGAAAACAACATCCCCGTGACTACGATCGCCCGGCTCTCGGATTTCATCGACAAAACCGTGACCATTCGCGGCTGGGTTTACAACAAGAGGTCGAGCGGGAAGATCCATTTCTTACTGGTGCGAGACGGCTCCGGCATAGCTCAGTGTGTCGCGGTGAAGAGCCAGGTCCCCGCCGAAGTGTTCGGGTTGTTCGACCTGCTGACGCAGGAAAGCTCGGTGGTTGTAAAGGGTAAAGTACACAAGGACGACCGGGCTCCCGGCGGCTATGAATTGCAGATCGAAGACACGAGGGCTGTTCACATCGCCAGGGAGTACCCCATCACTCCCAAGGAGCACGGGACCGAGTTTCTGATGGACCACAGGCATCTGTGGCTCCGGTCATCGAGGCAGCATGCGATACTTCGGATCAGGCATCGAATCATCCGCGCGGTCAGGGAATTCTTCGATAACAAAGGCTTTACGCTCGTAGACTCGCCGATATTGACGCCTGCTTCGGTCGAAGGCACGAGCACGCTATTCGAGACGGACTACTTCGATCTCGGCAAGGCATATTTGACACAGAGCGGGCAACTCTATGCCGAGGCTGCCGCGATGGCGTTCGGGAACGTATATTGTTTCGGGCCGACTTTCCGCGCGGAAAAATCGAAGACGAGAAGACACCTGACGGAATTTTGGATGGTCGAGCCGGAGATGGCTTGGGCCGAACTGAACGACGACATGGACCTGGCGGAAGAGTTCATCGAGCATGTCGTCCAATCGGTGCTCCGTGATTCCGCGGAAGAATTGAAATTGCTCGAGCGCGATGTCAGCAAGCTCGAGCCGGTAAAAAGACCCTTTCCGCGTCTCCACTACGACGAAGCGATAGAAATCCTGAAAAAGAACGGCGTGGATTTTCAATACGGAAACGATCTGGGTGGCACCGACGAGACGATCATATCGCAACAGTACGACAGGCCGGTTATGGTTCACCATTACCCTGCAGCATGCAAGGCCTTTTATATGAAGCGGGATCCCGAGCGGGAGGACCTGACTCTGTCGGTGGACGTGCTTGCACCGGAAGGATATGGAGAAATCATCGGAGGGAGCCAGCGTGAAGACGACTATGACGCGCTGGTGAAGCGCCTGGAGGAATTCAATCTTCCGAAAGAACCTTTTGAATGGTATCTCGATTTGAGAAGATACGGCAGTGTGCCCCATTCAGGTTTCGGGCTCGGCATCGAAAGAACGGTAACGTGGATATGCGGCCTGGACCACGTGAGGGAGACAATACCTTTTCCGCGAATGATATACAGGAATACCCCTTGAAAGCAAAGGCACAAAGAAGAAGACGACTACCGCTGAGCTAGACTTTGCGCCTGGGCAACTTTCAAATTCTCTGCCTTAGGAAACCAATGGAGGGCATATGCTTTCTGTAATTGACCTTAAAAAGGCCTACGGTAATACAAAAGCGCTCGACGGTGTCTCGTTTGAAGTGGAGCCGGGGAAGATTTTCGGGCTCCTCGGACCGAACGGAGCGGGCAAGACCACGACCATAAGAATAGCTCTCGGCATAATCGAGGCAGATTCGGGTTCGGTGCTTTTTAAGGGACAGAAGTTGACGATTTCGATGAAGGATTCGCTTGCGTACCTGCCTGAGGAAAGGGGCTTGTACCGTAAGAGCAAGGTGATAGATGTATTGGTCTATTTCGGCGGTCTTAGAAACGTCCCGCCTGTGGAAGCCAGGAAACGGGCGATGCAATGGCTTAAAAGGCTGGAGCTGGGAGGCATTGCAAACCATAAAGTGGACGAACTCTCTAAAGGTATGCAGCAGAAAGTTCAGTTTATCTCATGTCTTCTCCATGAGCCGGCTCTTCTCATACTTGATGAACCTTTCTCGGGATTGGATCCAGTAAACCAGATCGTCGTCAAAGATCTGATACGCGAGATGAAGACGCAGGGGAAGACGATCATATTTTCCACTCATCAAATGGAACAGGCTGAAAAGCTCTGCGACCAGATTTGCCTCATCAACAACGGCCGGGTAGTGCTCTATGGGGATCTCGGGGAGGTCAAAAGGAATTACGGAAACAATATGATACACATGGAGTTCGAGGGAGACTCCACGAAACTTAGAGAGTTGCAGAGTCTTGCGTCCATGGATCTGTATGAGAACTATGCAGAGATAAAGGCACGAGACGGTACTACTCCGCAGGAGCTTCTGAGAAAAGCTGTTGGCCTTGTCGATGTAACAAAATTCTCTGTTGAGGAAGCGTCGCTCAACGCGATATTTATCGATAAGGTAAATGCAGGGAAAACCGGAGGTGGAGATGTCGCTTAAGAAATCCTTTGTGGTGGCGCGCTGGGAGTTCATCGAGAAGGTGAGGACTAAGGCGTTTATCATTTCCCTAATAGTGATGCCGGTATTCATTATTGTCATGTCTGTAGTTCCGTCACTCCTGATCAACAAACCTGACACATCAACGGTCAACATCGGTGTCATCGATGAGACCGGTACGGTGGCCCCTCGACTCAACACGGACCTAATGGAGAAGTATAGGCTCCCCGACGGAAATCCGAACTACAGGATACTCATCATACCTCCGGGGACCGAGGCGCGAGAAAAGGCGAATGAGATGGTCCTGAATAATCGCATTTCGTCGTATATAGTCATCGACACGAGCATACTGACTTCACGAAAGTTTGCATACGTCTCAGAGAACGTGTCCAATTTTAAAGACATATCGAGACTCCAATCCGCGGTCAAAGACATAGTTGTTAGTAATGAACTTGTTAAAAGTGGAATAAACCCGGCTATCGTGAAGGAGGTGACCAAGCCTTTCGACCTGGAGACCGTTCGGCTTTCCAAAGCCGGCAAGGAAGAGAAGACCCAGGCAGGTTCCGGTTTTATCCTCGGTTACATCTTCATCATTATCCTTGCCATATTTGTGTTGACTTCCGGGCAACTCCTGGTGCGTAGCGTCGTGGAGGAGAAATCTAACAGGATTGTGGAGGTGCTTCTGTCTTCCACCACGGCAGATGAAATAATGACGGGCAAGATCCTCGGGCTGAGTCTTCTGGGTTTAACTCAGCTGGCCATCTGGGGACTGATCGCCCTTGCTTTTGCGGGGCAGCTGGCGATGTTTGTGACCGTGCCCGGGAGCATCTGGTGGGAAGGCGTTTTTTTCATACTGGGGTTCTTCTTCTATTCGTCGATATTTGTCATGGCCGGGGCACCGGTTACAACGGAGCAGGAAGCCCAGCAAGCGACGACGTATGTCTCGATGCTCCTCTTTATGCCGATAATCCTTGGAACTCTTGTGACTCAGCATCCAAGCGCCACATACATAAAGGTGCTGACTCTTATCCCGTTTCTTACGCCGACAATGATGGCTTTCAGGATCCCGATACAAACGCCGGACCTTTGGGAGCTGATAGCAGGGACGGGTATTCTGATAATTTCGACTTACTTATGTATGATCGCCGCAGGGAGAATATTCAAGATCGGAATCCTTGTTTACGGCAAGCGTCCCAGCCTCAGCGAGATGATCCGTTGGGCCGTACGTAAAGACTGAGATGTCTGGTATTCGGATTAGGACTCCCCTGTGAAGGCTGCATTTTGAGAGTTTTGCGTGTTAAGTTAGTTTTCGCACGAAAACCTCCTAGGGCTTGCGTTGCTTGTTTAAGCGGGGATGGCTAAATTTAAAGCCCTGGTGACGATGTGAGCACCAGGGAATGCCCTAAAAAGGAGAGGTTTGAAGAAGTTACTCATTGCGATCGACGGCCCTGCAGGCTCCGGAAAGAGCACGACGGCCAAGCTTGTGGCTCGGAAACTCGGGTGTGTGTATGTCGACTCCGGAGCCATGTATCGGGCAATGACTCTTAAAGTCCTCTCCTCCGACGTTGAGCCGTCGAACGAGGATGCCGTCGTCGGCCTCGCGAGAGACACTAATATATCGCTGACCGGTGGGGAAGAACCGCGCACGATCCTGGATGGAATCGATGTTACGGATTCGATCAGGTCGGAAGAGGTCACGTCCAACGTCAGTCTGGTGAGCTCATACCCGGCGTTGAGAGAGCTTATGGTCGCGAAGCAGCGAGAGATCGGCTCGCGCGTGAACTGTGTAATGGACGGCCGGGATATAGGGACGGTGGTTTTCCCGGACGCGGATTTTAAGTTTTACATCGTGGCTGACATCATGGAGCGCGCTCGCCGGCGACAGGAAGAGCTTTCAGAAAGCGGCGTGGAGTTGCCCATACATCGCGTAGTCGCGGAACTTAAAGAAAGAGACCGGAAAGACTCGAACCGTGCAGCAAGCCCGCTGAGGAAAGCGGAAGACGCGATCGAAGTAGATACGACGAATTTGACGATCGATGAACAGGTTGAGACTATTTTGAATTATGTCGAAAAGGCCCGGCCGGGCTCGACCGCATTCCGTCAGGATACGACGGGATTACGAGCAGGGTCATTGACCGGACAGGAGGAGATGCAGAAAAAATGAAGGTCAATATAGATAAGAACAGCGGATTCTGCTGGGGTGTCGTGAGGGCGATCGATCTTGCCGAGAAGGAACTCGCCGAGTCCGGAAAGCTGTATTCTCTCGGAGACATTATACACAACCCGCAGGAAATTGAAAGGCTCGGGGAGAAAGGACTCCGTACCGTATCTCACAAAGACCTTGAGAATATCAAGGACGCGAAGGTCCTCATCAGGGCGCACGGTGAACCGCCGTCGACTTACGACATGGCGAAAAAATCCGGCCTGGAGATAATTGACGCGACCTGTCCGGTCGTAACTAAACTTCAGGAGCGAATCAGGAAGTTTTACGATGACGGTTATCAGGTGGTGATCTTCGGAAAGAAAGATCATGCGGAAGTAATTGGTCTGCGCGGCGTCTGCAACGACGAGGCCATCGTGATAAAGTCGGTCGACGAAGCTCTGAAGTATGTAGACTTCAGTAGGAAGACGGTTCTTTTCTCGCAGACCACGATGGATAAGCCAACTTTCTATGCGATCAAAGAAGCTCTCTCGAAGAAGGTTGAAAATCTTGTTGTCGGCACAATGGAAGAGATAGCCAGTGCATTTCTTGCGAAGGATACCATATGCGGTCAGGTGTCGGGACGTGACAAGAAGCTTCGGGAGTTTGCAGCCCAGAGCGATGTTGTCGTTTTCGTCGCAGGAAAGACCAGTTCGAACGGCAAGGTATTGTACGAGATTTGTAAGGAGGAGAATCCCCGTTCTTATTTCGTAGAGAACGAAAACGGACTTCGGCCCGAGTGGTTTGATGGCGCCGAGACCGTCGGCGTCACGGGAGCAACGTCGACACCGCAGTGGCTGATGGAGAAAGTCGGTGCTGCAATTAACAAGATGCCGAAGAAGATTTTACAGAAGGTCGCACAAAACAACTAATGTTCAACGAAAGCAATACACTTTGCGTCGGGTTCCATGGCGACCGGGTCCGGAGCGAAGTGAGAGACACAACCAGGCTGTGAGCTGATTGCTCCCGGCCCCATAAGGAGAGACTGAATGGCGGAAGAAGAAAAAGCCGCAGAAACGATGGAAATCCAAACAGGAGAGAATGAACAGAAAACGAATGGTGCAACGTCGAAGAGGACCCAGACCGGCAGGGTGAAACTTCTTGCCGGTGAAGATTCGCCCTACAGCGAGGCTGAACTGAAGGAAATGGTTGACCTTTACGACAAGAGTCTGAAGCAATTCGATGCAGGCGAAATAGTGAAGGGAAGAATCATCGGGCTGACGGAAAACGACGTTATCGTAGACATCGGCTTCAAGTCGTCCGGGCTGGTACCGAAAATCGAATTTCCGAACTTAAACGAACTGAAACCAGGAGATGAGGTAGAGGTATTTCTTGACAGCGTAGAAGACCAAGACGGACAGGTAGTTCTTTCAAGACGTCGTGCGGACTTCATCAGAATATGGGACCGCATCGTGGGTGCGCATGATAACCAGACGGTGCTACAGGGAACCGTTCTTCGGAGGGTCAAAGGCGGACTCATGGTGAACCTTATGGGACTGGAAGCATTCCTTCCCGGATCGCAGGTGGATGTGAGACCCGTTCGTGATTTCGATGCCTACGTCGGAAGGACGATGGACTTCAGGGTAGTCAAGATCAACGAAGCGGCTGAGAACGTCGTGGTGAGCCACAAGGCCCTGCTCGAAGCGGAGCTCGAGGAACAAAGAAAGAAAATTCTCTCTAAGCTTGAAAAAGGCCTGATCCTCGAAGGTACAGTGAAGGCCATTACCGAGTTCGGCGTGTTTGTCGACCTTGGCGGCGTCGACGGCCTTATTCATATCACCGATCTCTCCTGGGGCAGAGTAAACCACCCATCCGAAATTGTCAAACTTGACCAGAAAATTCAGGTTGTCGTTACCGACTTCGACGAGGAGAAGAAGAGAATCTCTCTCTCGATGAAAGCACTTCAACCCGAACCGTGGAAGAATATAGAAGACAAGTATCAAGTCGGTCAGAAGGTTACCGGAAAAGTCGTATCGCTTACGGAGTACGGCGCCTTCGTCGAGATCGAGAAAGGTATTGAGGGACTTATTCACATTTCGGAAATGAGCTGGACCGAGCATGTGAAGCATCCGTCGCAGAAGGTTTCTATGGGTCAGACTGTCGAGGCAATTATCCTTAGTCTCGACAAGGATAACAAGAAGCTCTCTCTCGGACTGAAGCAGCTCGAACCCGATCCCTGGGAAAAGCTGATCGAAAAATATCCGGTGGATTCTAAACACAAGGGTATCGTTCGCAACCTGACCAACTTCGGCGTGTTCGTCGAGCTCGAGTCCGGGGTGGACGGCCTGATTCACATCTCCGATCTTTCGTGGACGAAGAAAGTCAGGCATCCCGGTGAGCTCGTGAAACGAGGCGACGAGATTGAGGTTGTCGTCCTTGCTGTCGATAAAGAGCAGAGGAGAATTTCGCTCGGTCACAAGCAGGCGCTGGAAAACCCCTGGGACAAATTCGAGGGACAGTTCAAAGTCGGCAACGAGGTCGAGGGGAAGATCGTCCGGCACATCGAGAAGGGCGCAATAGTGGAGCTTCCCGGCGAAGTCGATGGGTTCGTTCCTCACTCGCACATGTCTCCCGTCAGCCTGAAGAACTTCTCGGCGCATTTCCCGGCTGGGGAAGTGTTGAACCTTAAGGTCATTGAATTCGACAAGGACGGCAAGCGCATCGTCCTAAGTGTCGCCGAATATTTCAAGGACAAGGACACCGCTCAATACCAGGAGTTCCTGGTAGCCCACAGTATCGACCCAAACGAGAAGCGAGAGAGACGCCCGAGGACCGGAGAAAGGAAGCCCAAGGAGCAGCCGAAGGAGCCTGTCGAGGCTTCCGCACCGGCAAATGCCGAGGAGAAGCCGCAAGACAATCCGGAAGCTCAATAAACTCGCCCTAATCACATCGTAGATATCTCGGGACGGCGGATCATGACCTGGTCCGCCGTTTGCGTTTTACGGCCCTTTGATCCTTGCCTCAGTAGGTCGACCGGAGTAACGTAGTGTTTTCCAGTCTTTGATTTATGCCGTTGTTGTCCGGATATGGACGGGCAACGTTACAGATCTGTTCTAAGAGTGCTTGCTATGTATTTTGTCCGGTCTTCTGAGATGCCCGACTCTTTAGCATATTCGGGCCACCGGCTTACGGTATGCGTCACTTCGTCGATAATGTGTGCTGCCTTCTTGACGCCGTACTGATTAGCCACACTCAGAAGATCTTGTCGCGTGATCTCGTCCCGCTTGCCGTTGATGCTCATCTGATGAAGGTTTGTCCATCGGCTGTTTCTGTTGTATGCCCAAGTTAAATCGAAAGCCGGCGAAAGCCGCCACTTTCCGTCGCTATTCATGAGGAAGGCTACGTTTCTGGTGTGGTCGTCCTGGTTGCGGGCCACGACGTTGAATGTCATCCGCCTGAACATTTCCTCCATCGCCCGGTAACCAAGTCCGAGTTTGAGAAGTATAGTGAAGACCTGTTCATAACCGTAAGCGCCGGCTGAATTGTAATCGTAGTGGGCGAGTCCGCATAGCGACTGCATGTGCAGTTTGCTCCCATCATCCTTTCTGTCGAATCTTCTGGTCATGAAATGTGCGCGTCCGCCCTCTTCCAGGAGTCTGCTCTCCATCATCTCTAATCCAGCATCAACCGCCATTCGATAGTATGCATATTCTATCCTTCCGAATCCCTGTGGATCTCCGAGGACCCTGTCGCTGACTCCGTCGAATTTCAATATCCATTGGCTGAACCCCGGCGGGGGCGGAACTTGACCCGAACGCACCTTTCCTGTCTGGGGGTCCCAGGCTATGAGAGCTTTGGCCCGGGCGCCGCCGGCCGAAGTTCCGATTCGTATTATGGTGTTCAAAGTATCCTCTTCACGCCGGTCGAGGTCTACCTCAAGCGCCTCTCTGTCGTTGAGTACTCTGTTTGCAAGCTTGGTCAACTCGGATATTTCGACGGGTGCGGAGTTCGTCGCCTGTTTGAAGAGTGCTGGTCTGAATTCGATAGCTCCCATTCCGCGTGACCCGATGTAACAAAGGCGTTCCACAGAGCTGAAGTCCTCGGACGAACGCCCGTGCCTCGCGAGCCACACGTCGATTAGTGCGTTCCCAAATCTGTCCGGGAGCGAGTCGGCTAGAAGACCGGGAAGCCCGCGAAACGTCTCCGGATTCAGACTTGGAAAAGAGAATATCCCTTTTCGCCGTGGAAGTACCAACGGGGATACGTCGAGGCCTTGTTCGATAAATTCAGGCGTATATTCGAACTCGGCAATCTGGCGATCGGGATTCCAGGCGACGGCGCCAATGCGCTTTCCCCATAGAAGAACGTCGGCTGCAGTAGGCCGCCGTAGATTAGCGGTCACTGCCGTTCGCTTTGTTTTTTCGGCGACCGCGGTTTCCCGACGCCTCTTTTCTCTGGCGCCCTGCAAGTCGGACAAGCGCAAGTGGGCTTATTCCGGGTTCGGGGAGGAAGTTATCGATCTGTTCAAGAAATCCGAGGGCTCGTAGGATGCGTACGAGACTCATGAGTGTACATCCGTTTCCGCCTTCGAGCCGCTTGACGACATTCAAACCGACCCCCGCCGATAGCGCGAGCTCGGTTTGGGTCCGGTTCTGATTAAGCCTCGCCCTTTTTATGCGCTGACCTAGTTCTGCGACTATTGAATTGTCACTGACTGTCGATGTCTGCATATCACTTCTCGACTCTTCGTTTGACTTGATACTAAACAATGTACGGACTAATCGATTGCTTGTCAATATATCATATGGACTATTAATCGTCTAAATAAGCTACTGACTGATATATGTAGCCTATATATAGAATAGAATGCATATAGAAAATAACTACTCATTAGTTGATGAAGATCCAAGTTCAGTTTAGATGTCAGTCCACTTTGAACCCACTTGATTTTTGATGCCCGGGTGTTCATGACGTTTGGCGGCGACAGGATTCAAGACTATTTTCGCGGACCCTTTGACGGTTCGCCTCGCCTTTCTTTGAAATCGGCGGTAGCCGCTTCGTGCTTGCCCGGCAAATATCATGTGCCCCGTTCAATAGCGCT
>JBJKPC010000020.1:0-4233 GCA_046706745.1 Candidatus Kryptoniota bacterium | reverse complement strand
ATACCTCGCCAGAATTGATTTCTTGCCCCCTACGAGGGCCGTAGAGAGACGATCTCTATCGGCCCCGTACTTTCTTACTCCCTAAAACTAACTGCTTATCCCGGTCCAAAATCGCGTTGTAATCATCAAGGAATTTCTCGGAATGCCGACTCCCATATCTCAGCACTCTCCACCCCTGACAGACTGCGCCATTGTACTTTTCAAGATCGCCCAGTACTCCCGCTCCGAGAGTATGGCGACCGCCGGTAAAAACTGCGCCCTCCAGCTCCACGGCAATCATATTCGTGACATCGGCGAAGTCGAAGCGCCATTTCCGGCCATTGATCTTGTCAAAGACATACTCTCGTTCAAAACGGGCATCAAGCCCCCAAGCAACGAGCCGGAGAAAGAACTCCTTCTCCAGCTCAGACATCCCCTGTAACTCCGATGCGTCAATAGACCTCATTGCCTACCCTTCCCTATGCAAGTTTTGCGTGTTACGTAATTCCGCCTGTTAGGCGTCATTGCGGCATGAGTCTTTTGCGCTTCGGTTAAAGAGCCCCGTTTACTCACGGGCAAGCAAAGCCGAAGACTGAATCGCTGTTCCTCGCCGCAACGAACGCCTAACAAAAAGAATCACGACGCTGTTAGCTTTTTTCGTTCTCATCAGGAGCGGGAGGCAATCGCCGCTCCATGATAGTGCCATCTTCGAGTTCGATGCTCTCGATTTCCGGGTAGGGCATGTGTATGTAAGCGTTCGTGCAGTAGAAAAGGATTCCCTTTTCTCCCGGCTTTCCCCATTCTGCGTAACCTTCCGTTACGGTGGAGGCGGAAAAGCGATTGCCTCCCTTTTTTGTGATTACCATTTGTTGCTCCTTTTTATGTTTGTTGTTTTCGCTCCATCCCGAAGCGGCACGGCGTGATTCTTCCATCCGTTATGCGCCATCGGCGTTGCCTTCGTTCAGCATTTTCTGATATTCACGATCAAGTAGTGCATCGTACTCTTTCATATACTTTTGTTCTTCGTCGTATCTTTGGTTGATTGCATCATGGAAACAAAATCCTTCAAAGTAATCATGGTCGTTTGCCATACGCTTCGGGTCGGGTTCGCCTCTGTACCATGCTACATCAGCTCCATCATTCCAGCTTTTTAACGACATTGTTTTCTCCTTTTTTTAGTAAAGCGCCGACAGGCGCATAACAAACAGAAACAAGACCGAGGCGTTCACGGTCGAGACGCCCGCGACTTGTTTCTGTCCACCGTTAGACGACACGCCCCAGCTTCTTTAGGCACCGATAACAGTCAATCTGATATCCGAACTCAATCTGGTATGCCCTCGGCTTCTTCCATTTTACACAAAGTAGCTTGCCGTCGCTGACCGCGTGATGCTTATGCAGGTGCGGAGAGGGCGTACCCAAGACCACCGTCGTTCTCATGCTACTTTCTTTTTCCGAGCCTTCCACTGTTCGACCTTTGGATTATTCTTGAGTCGGCGAATCTTGTTCGCATAGTAGAAATCCACAAGGTGCCGGAAGGCAATATATCTCCGCGCAACCTCGGTGTCCGGCTTCTCGAATGGCTGCCAGTCAGGGATCCCGATCTCCTTGTCCAGGCGAAGTATCGCCACGCGGGAAATTTCAATCTGAGGATAAGACAGCTCGTATTGTCCCTGCGGACCTTCAATGAGGTACTTCCCAGCCATTGATTCCCGCGCGAATTTGTAGGCTATGACCTGATCGAAATACTCGGGATAAACCGCCTTCGCGTTCTTGAAGTCGATGCAAGTCACTATCCCGTCGACTTCGGCGATAGCGTCCAGGGTTCCGGCGTAACCCACCAACTCATTCACCACCGGCATTTCAGATGAAATCCAGTGAACAGAATGATCTTTTTCCCAATCCCAGAAGGCTATGAGAGCAGCGCCTACCTGATCCTTGACTACCCCAACCTTGTCCGCCCCGTGCTTGATATACTTCTCAATCGCGTCGTGGACTTCTGATCCGACATCGAGCGCCTCAGTTGAGACCTCCTGGTAAGCGTACTGCGAGTCAAGGAGGATCTGTTCAATCTCGTCCCGCGTGAACTCCTGTTTGCCGTTCATCTTCGCGCGGATAGCCTTGTAGGACGAATTTACAGCCCAGGGCATGAGTGCCGAACTCTTGTCTAAAAGCCCCAGAACCTGGGTGACGCTAGGGTACTCGACCTCGTTGATTATATACCGTCCCATCCATCAATCTCCGTTTTGCTAGAATTTCCCTGTCCTCTATCTTCCGTTTGTGTGTCCTGATGCGATGACAGTTGGCGCAGACGACATCACACTTCTCAATTTCCCACAATAGATCTAGCGGTTGGTGTTGACCAATACCCGTCCCCACCGCAAAAAGTTTATCCACCGGATCTCTATGATCGAAGTCCATGACATAGGGGGGAAACGTAGCACCACAGTCGGCGCAAGGAACAGCTTTCGCGCTATTCGCTATGGCTTGCGCCGCAACCCTCTTCTGTCTTGACCGTTCATTATCGGCTTTCCTAACCTCGGAAAGGTGTGCGCGCCTCCACTCCCTGCTCTTCGCGTTCACGCACTTTCGGTTTCGCCTTTGGTACTCTCGCAGCTTAATGCGCCTACAGAGCTTGCATTCACGAGTTTTGCCTCCCGGAAAGACGTACGTATTCTCTGGGCTACATTCATGGCCACGTTTGCAAAACTTCTTCTCTGATGGCGCACCTTCAACGCCGTTGAAATTATACGGAGCCGCCATCCTCATTTCCCCCCTATCTCAGCCAACCAAGCTTTGTGAACCTGGTCGATGCTGTTCAGTTGTTCCGGCGAGAGGACTCTTCCCTCTTTCCGCTTCAGGAGTTCCTTGATACACGGGACGAAGTAGGCATCCGTGAACTTCTCGCCCATCTTGTCCAACCAGCCGGGCTTGTCCGGCGAGCCGAACATCTCGTCATCCGAAAGAAGGCCGAGGTGAACCTTCGCCATGAAGTAATCAATATGCTGTTTGGTGGGCTTGCCGGCATGGGGCGTCAGATCGATTTCGTCTTCAGCCTTGACCGCGCTTTTCTTCGCGGCTCCCTTGGTGGACGCGGGTTTCTTCTTCGTCTGCTCGCTAACCTCGGTATATTCCGCCGGCTCCGCGTGAGCTACCTTCTCGCTTACGGAACCAGTCAATCCCTGGTCGAGATCCTCAACATCCTGCGTGAAGCGTTCAGAGGTGTTTGTGGCAATCAGCACCGGAGCAACGAGGGCTCGCTTCTGCGCCATTTTCTGAAGCGTATTCACGAGATCGGCAACGTCGGAGTTCGGAACTCGGTACACGGTAGAGTCGATCTCGTAGCCGAGCCCTTCTTTGCCGCTTTTGAATTTGCGCTTCACCTGTCGCGCTCGTCCGTCCTTTATCGCCTTCTTGAACTCGTCCCAGTATTCCTGCGGTTTTCCGTATTTGCCAGCTGTCTCCGCTTTCTCGATTGCAAAGTCAAACTGGAAATCCGATCCGGGCTTCGTCTTGAGGCTGTCGATATTGAGAATCTCCGGCACCTGATCCCGCGGAACCCAGCGATACCGGTACTTCGACTCTCGAGAGTTACATGAGCCCTCGCCTTCGGCGATGAGCCGATCCCCCGAATACAGAGAGCACTTGTATCGATAGTAGAAGAACGGCTCGCTGTTATAATCTTTACCGATCCAGTCCTCAATCACGGTCACCGCCTCGAAGCGAGGAGATAACCCAAAGAAGCTGCAGAGCTTCTCCGCTCCCGGCTTGAGGAGGGTATCCTTGTCAGACCCAGGGACTTTCCCGTAGTCGATATCCGGCTTCAAAATCTTGTCGATGAAGCTATTTACCGCCGTGTACCGCTCAAGCGCACGGTCGAGACTCGCTGCGGGAGTCAGGAAGTTATCCTGCTTTACGACAGCTACCGCTTGTTCGTTCATCCTTTTCTCCTTGTTTTGGTGGTTATTTTGAAATTTGTTTCCTCTTTGGAAATATCGCCTCTATGATCTTTTCGAGCCGGGCGGGAATCGTCGCATCCGCCCGATCCTTCTCAATCTTGCATATTGCGGATTTTGTATAGCCGGTTATCTCTCCGAGTTCCTCTTGGGTCATCGGATGACCGTCTATCTTCTGTCTCTCGCGCAATCGTTTTAAGTCTTTACCTAACATGTATCTCCTTATGAAAAATCAAGAGGCAACCGTCTGGCAGTTCTGGCGACGCACGCCCTGGCCGGGATACGGATCGCCTCGTCACGT
>JBJKPC010000019.1:0-7090 GCA_046706745.1 Candidatus Kryptoniota bacterium | reverse complement strand
TCGAACTCAGAAACAGGTTTCCGGATGCCGATTCGGAACCGTATATCGAATCTATCGTTGCCGTCCCTTTGACGTTCAAGAGGCTTGTTCTTGTGGTATCCCCCGCACTTGCACGGACGTATATCGGTTGACCGACGGCCGTGCTGTAGACTTTGTTTTTTGCACCCGAGAATGTCCAGCCGGCGGCACCGAGTTGGGTCGGTGTCGCGAACACTTTCGTCGAATCGTCCTTGTGAACGTACTGTGCCTGTGCGACACAACTAAGTAAGGCGATAAGCGCGAGAACCTTCCTCATAGCCATTTCACTCCATTCCACCAGTAATTGTATTCATCGTCCAAATCGAAGCATTCGACCTTTCCGGCATCCACCGAGGTGAGGGAACTCACGAGAGCCAACCGATCTGCCGTGTGCAAGGCATAGTGCCTTGAGATTGGGAACCACACGCCGAGGACCGGGTCGTAATACTGCAAGTAACGGTCGACGAGCTTAAGCGCGCAACCGTGTATCGGCGTCGCCATTTCACATCCTTACCTTAAGCAAGATGGGTTTTAGCTTCTCCTCGTACTCCCTCATTGGAATTTCGACGTAGCCGTTCCCCGTACCGTGTACGATCTCAACGGCTCCGTCAACTTTTGGGATATAGACCGAGCGTATCTGCACTATATTCAGCATCGCGGTCTTGCCTTCCACGTCCGTCACCTCAATGAACATAGGATCATCATGGCCGGAGTCCGCCAGTCGGGGAACATCGTTGGTGAGAATGCCGCCAATCTCGGAGTGAAGATTCCGACATTCACATTCCAGAGAATCCAACCTGCGGCTAGTCTCATGCTCCTCTGCCTTTCCATGCGGTTCTTGTTTTACGGTATTGTTCCGTTTAGTCATGACCGCGAGGATTGAGAGTGCAAGGGCAAGCGCCGAGACCGCAAAAGCAAAGTTGGTAAGCATCAACCCCCCCCTACTCAAAAAATCCAAGAACCGCAAGGTACGTTGCAACCGATCCGCCCGTTGTCCAAACGGCGGTCAGGTTTTTTCCGGCAAGGCTCGCCTTGAGTGGAGGATCGAAAATGATATTTAAATCCGTCGTCTTCGGATAAAGAGTCAGGAGTACCGTTGGCGTGCCTCCCGTGTCCTCCGTCAACACTAAGGTCCCAGTCGGAGCCGAGGCCGCATTGCCGACGATCTGCGTGATGACGGGACTCTGGTCGGTGATTGCCGCGATTGTGACCGTCGCCGTCCCTGATCCGTTGAGAGCATTACCGAGGACCCTTGCCCTATTCGCGTCGATGTTGAGTCCCTGCTGGCCCGTCGCTGGGGAATAGTCCTTCCCGACCGTCTGAGCCTGAATAACGTTCCTTAATTGGTCTGCCACGTTAGTCTCCTGTTTCAATCCACCCATCCAGCGGATGCGGCGTTTAAGTTCGGGAGGGCCGAAGCCCTCCCTTACGAAAGTCCCTTCGGGGACTAAGCTATGGTTATCTCACGACCGAGCAAGAAAGCGTCGGTATCGCCAGCCGTTGAAGCGTGGCCAGTGATAACTACCGCGAACACCGTATCGGCATAGGACGCCGCATCGGTGCCCGTGTAGACGCTGTTCGCCGCTATGAGATAGTGGCCCGCTGTCGTCGCGGCTGTTCCGTGAACCACCGGGCAGTAACCGAACAGTCTTACCCATCCGGTGCCACCATCCTTGATTCCCGCGTAGAAGCCGGTTCCGTCATTCGGGTTATCGGAGTTTTCGATGACTCCGATGCGAACGTGGACACCCGAACTCGAAGCCGGAGTCGCAATTACGGGGCCGATCCCGCTTGTACCGTCAAGTTGCCATGAAATCATGACAACCGAACCGTTGGTAAGGTCTCCGCCGGTACCGTTGTAGACCTGAATCTTCTCAATGGTATCGCCCATTGTGTCTACACCGGTCCAACCACCGCTATAGTTCTGAACGTCTCTGTTAGGCATAGTTCAATTCACCTCCTTACGTGGTCGGCAGGCCGGAGAAGCCCGCGTTTGCCCGCGGCTCGTCGCAGCGGAGTTGTCCCTGAAACAGTATGTGCGAAAGTTTCGCATCCTGATTGACCGGCTTCAGCCATCCCTCTTCCTGAAGGTCGAGGTTCGCGCCAGGGTACGCGAAGAACTGGAAGCTGTCCACCCGCAGGAGGTACAAGTACCCGGCAGGGCAATAGTCATCAAACATCATCGGTACGTTCTGGAACATTACGTTCTCGAATCCGAGATCGGAAAGTTTGTTGTCCGTGCGAAGATGCTGTGCCTCTGCGATGTCCTGATAGTAACCATAAATTATCTTCGTGGTCATTATCAGATCGGGAGACGTTTTATGCGAAGCGTTGAGGAAGTTTTTCCTCAGAACTGATCCGAAGTACTTCGGAGACGCAGGGTTCTCAAGATCGGAAACGGCGTAACTGGTTGCGTCAAGGTTCGAGCGCCAGAAAGCATTGGCCGCCGCGGACCTGTCGATCCCGGCATACGTGCCAGTGCTACCTGTGACAACGGCCTGAAGCCCCGCGATCGTGTTTCTTCCGCCGATCTGGGTTCCGGCTCCGTAGAGCCCGTTTGTCAGGTCTTCACGCAGGGTTTCCTCCGCGTTGTCCATCTGCACGCGGACCATGTCAAGCAACTTTTCCATTGAGCCAGTGTTGCGTCTCTCTTCCGTTCCGGAGATCGAAACAGTTGCGTAGTACTCAGCATCCGTCAAGGAAGCTGATACTAGCGGATTTGTGGGCTGGGATGCCAAGATGTCATAGCCAGTGAACAGCCCGGTCGCGGCATGACGTTTTGCGACTACTCTCCAGGACAACGAAGAGCCAGTTGCCGTTTTCATCCGTCCCTTGGCAGCGAGACGATTGAAGAGCGGCATCTTATTGTAGATGTTGTCCTTCAGGGTCGGCAGGAAATGATCCCTGGTAGTCAGGTTCAGATACGTGAGGTCTAGACCCGCCATTTTTTAATTATCCTTTCTGGTCACTGCCGGTTGAACTCACCAGGATGCGTGAGGATGTAGTTCATAGCGTCCTCCGAGCTTGCGTGGTGAGGGGCACCCTGATTAAAGGCCCCGGCGGAACTTCCTCCCGCCCCAGCCTCTCTCAGTTGCCTGTTCTTCTCAGCAATTTCCCGCTCTAAGCGTTCTTTGTCAGATTTCGTGATTTGGGTACGCATCGCTGCGGCGGCCTTCGCGGTGATGATGCCGGGGCGCAGAACACCCCCCTTGTAGCTCCTGTCATCGCTCGTTACCTGCTTTATGACCTGCCTATAAGTTGCCTCAAAGGCATCGGGGTCAATCCCGTAGTCACTGAGCATAGCCACAACGGACTCGGTTTCCTCGTCCACCATGTTGCTGTTGAGTTCAAGCAACTCGTGCTGATCCTGAACCCTCGCCACTTGCTGATGCGCGGCCTGTTTGATCGCTTCAACCTTCTGCATGATATTCCATGTGCCAGCGGCACTATGGTCACGCTCGTACTCGTTCCACTGTTCCTCAGTAAAGCCGAGAAACTTCGGATCGATACCGTTCCTTGCGGCAAGGTCGAGCCTGAGCTTCTGCTCGTCGGGGACCGCGATATCTACGTCCTCATCTTCCTCTTCTTCGCCGCGGCCTCGGAGTTCGGCAAGAGTCCTGTCCGTCTCCGCTTTCCCCTTTGCGAGATTTGCCCACACTTCCTCCTCGGTCTTGCCGACATAGGTGGATGAATCTGGATCATCAGGCACTAATGTGAGACGGAATGAACCGTCTGCCATTTTGGCCAGTTGCGCTCCGCCATCGAGCGTCCTGACCTCACCCTGAACCTGACCTTCCGCTGGCGGCGTTGGCCCCGCTGGCGGTGTTCCTGCTCCAGGTGCTCCAGGTTGGCCAGGAGCCGCCTGACCGGGATTCGGGTTGTTCCCGGCATTTACACGCTCTAAATCGATAGTCATAGAAAAATTCCCTTGACAATTTGTGGCACTGTATGTATGTTATACGTATGAAACGAATCGATCTTTATGTGACGATGCCGCAGTTGGCGGCTCTCAGAACATTGTCTGGAGAAACGGGCGTAAGCACGGCGGAACTTATCAGACGAGCATTGGACGACTTCCTGCTGAATCACGCCCCTCAATCGAAAAAGGAAGGAGGCAAGGATGGCGGCCCCTTGGAGCAAAGACGACATCAAACTTCTCGCTGACCTGTATCCAAGAGGAGGTCCGGACGTCTGTTTGGCTCGCTTCCCGAACAGGACGCGCCACGCAATCTTCCGAGCAGCCCAAAGATTGCATATCAGTATGCCCTTCGGCGAGCTCACGGAGTGCTCCCTGTCTGCTACCGAGGCCGCGTACTTTGCTGGCCACTTCGACGGCGAGGGCTGCATCCAGATAGGCAATAAGCGCAAGTTTCCCAACGTCCAGATCGTCGTTGTGAACTGTTGCCTACCAGTACTTGAGCGATACAAAGATATGTTTGGAGGCGCCATATACCAGAGGGTCAAGCGAGGAAACCACAAAAAAAACATCTTCGCGTGGCAGATGAGCCGAATAGCAAACGTCAGGGCCTTTATCAAAGCTGTTCTTCCCTATAGCGTAGAAAAACGCGAACAATTGAATGTGGCAGCCAATTTCCTACGCTTGCGGTCGAGTCTCGGGACACGTAACTCTGTTCCCGCCACAATTCGGAGAGATGCATCAGAACTTGAAAGTCAGTTGCGCTTACTGAAGCGCCAAGAGTATTCGCTTCCTCAAAAACCATGAAACTACTCTACCCTTTCTGCTTTTGATTCTGTTTCCCGCATGGGGACCGAATGTGGCATCGGCTCGATGCGGTTTCTAAAAATTTCCACCAATCTTACTAGGGACTGGTAGATGAAGTCGTAATCACCGCCGGACATTTCCATTGATTCGGGCGTCATCTGTTGCCACGGAGCGGTGTTCTTGGGCCACCTGCTCTCCGCTGACTCCATGATGCCGTCCTGTCTCAGTCTGTGCATCCAGCCGTGTGTTTGAACGAGAATCATAACGTATCCTCTCTTTGTGTCTCTCTGTGTCCGTAAGGACACTCAAGGTCATTTACCAAAACTTTTTCGGCGGCATCGAATCTTGCCATTATCTTCTGGGCCCTATGCCCACAGGACATGAGTGGCAATGGATTCCCAAGACCGCCAACGGAGCGGATCTTTTCTGGGCCGTAGAACGTCGGGAGGCCGGGGACGTTATTCGGATTCCCGTCAACTCGTCTGAGGTAATCTCTCCTGTCACCCTCGGACTCAAACTCCATCTTCTCGTACTCCCTCTTCCCGATGGCGTTCGCTCTCTCCCAGTCTGGGTTGCGGGACGGATGGTCGATCCTCTGCTCATGCGGCTTGACGATGATGTGGGTCATTCCAGATTCTCCACAAGTTTCTTTTCGCTGTCGGTAACCTCACGATAAGCGCGCTCAAAGGTCTCTTTCGGTGACCAGCTTTGATAGCCGTCCTCGTAGATAACGAGGTAGCCCGGACGCGATCTCGCGCCATAGTCGAACGCTATGTTGACATCCTGATGCTTCACTGAGGTCTGGAAAGTGAACTCATCCATCGGTTCGGCATTTACTATCTTCGTCCCGATATAGGCTTTCATCACGTTGCCTTTCCGGGATTATGGAGATGCCCGTGCCGCTTCTTTATACCGAAGCGTTTGGCTAAAATTCCATACGTGAAGGCATTCATCCTCTCCTTCATCGTACCGCTCCCACGGAGGGTTCCCTTCTTCGCGGCTTCGCGTGCCGCTTTCTTAAGAGCCGTCTCCTTTTCCTGTATCGTGGTTGCCATGTCTACTTCGCTTTCTTCAAATGGCCTGCTATGAGCCTCTTACCGAGGGCTGCGGCCCTTTTCAAACTGGAGTCCTTCGTCCTGCTCTCGACCTCCTGCGCCATGTGTTCACTCATCGGGCCGCTTCCTTTCAAGATGCCCATCCTCTTCGCGGCCGCGCGTAGCCGGCCTTTATGCTTGACCGCACCCTGGATCCACTTCTTTGCCATTATCTTACTCCTCCGATTCTTGTTCTTTCAACTGCTTCTCGAAGTCCCTCTTTTCTCTCTTCGTCGCGGGCCGTCCGAGTCCCGCCTCGAACTCCTCTATTGTCGCTGGCGGCGGTATAGGATCATTCCCGGTCTCCTCCAGAGGCTCTGAAAGCTCCGCCACCGAATAATCCAGTGTCCTGAGCGGCGTAATGAGACCGCCTCTCACCTTCGATACTTCATCCCAGAACTCTTCGACTTCTTTAGGGTCAGTGATGTTCATCACTTGGGCAATACGGTACGTCCCGCCCCTTCCACGGTACATATTTACCATTCCCCTCTGAAGGTTCGAGAAGAGTTCATATAACTTCGAGAGGTCAATTGTTCTCACGGTCTTCTCGTGCTGGGCCGATTTCTTTCCGAGCGCGTATGCGCTTTCACTTTCCATTGTTTCCTCCGACTAATTGCGTGATTGCCTTGGACTGCAAACGGTTCTGAACTTTTGCCGCGAGTTGCGCCTCTTCTTGCTGCTTCGCCCGTTGCTCCATCATAACTTTAAGACCTATCCGGGTCGCCTCCGAGAGTTGGTATCCGGGCGAGCCGGGGCCAAGGTCAGGATACCGCTTTGCCAGAATGGCGAGGACCTGATCCCGCGTGATGAGCGGGCCTTCCACGCCAGGTGTCTCATAGAGTTGTAAGAACAGCTGGAGGTCCCTCTCCCATTGAAATGGGAAATTCGAGTCTGGCTTTATATAAACCCTGAGTTGTTTGACAGGGACTTCCTTTGTTTGGCCATCTTGACCAACCACGGTCTGAGAACTAAGCATATCCGCGACGTTCAGCATCGTAAGCATCCCGTTGATCTCGTACTCGCGTGGTTCCTTGTAGAATTGCTTCATGAGCCTCAGCCGGGTCGATACCATTTGGGTAAGTGATACACTCATCCTGGTATTGGCCTCTCCTGATGTGAGGAGCCTGTTCGCACCGCTAAGGATGTCAACCGCCTTCCCCGGTGCGTTGGCCGACGGCATCTTACCGTAACTGATGTCGGTAATGCCCTGCTGCTTTTCGGCGTTGTCGTGAGCAAGTTTGGCGAGCTCAAGAAG
>JBJKPC010000018.1:0-8734 GCA_046706745.1 Candidatus Kryptoniota bacterium | reverse complement strand
CGGCGAGCTCTATGAACCTTGTCGAGACTCCGTACTCGCGCGCTTTCCAGGTTAGATAAAATGGGTCGATGGGGATGCAGTGCCCGCCGAGTCCGGGACCCGGATAGAACGGCATGAACCCGAACGGCTTCGTCTTCGCCGCCTCGATGACTTCCCAAATATCTATTCCCATCTTCATGAACGTCATTTTGAGCTCGTTGACGAGGGCAATGTTTACGGCACGGAACGTATTCTCGAGGATCTTCGTCGCTTCCGCCACGCGTGTGGAAGATACCGGTACCGTCCTGACGACAATCTGGTCGTACAGCGCCTTCGCCGCCTCGAGGGAAGCCTCGTTGAAACCACCTACGACCTTGGGGATCGTATTTGTATGAAAGTCCCTATTGTTCGGGTCTTCCCTTTCGGGCGAGAAGGCGAGATAGAAATCTGTTCCCGCTTCCAGTCCGCTCTTCTCGAGTATGCCCCGCACGTCCTCATCGGTGGTCCCGGGGTAGGTCGTCGATTCGAGCGAAACCAGCTGCCCCTTCCTTAGAAATTTCGAGACGCTCTCCGCCGTATCGAATACGTAACTCATGTCGGGTTCACGATTCTTGTTCAGCGGAGTCGGGACACATATTACGATTGCATCCATGTCCGAAAGCCTCGAAAAGTCCGTCGTCGGCTCGAACTTCGGTAAGATTCCGCGGATCGTTTCTTCGGGTATATGCTTTATGTACGTTCTTCCGGCCTTCAGCAGACTGACTTTCGTCTCGTCGATATCGAACCCGGTAACGTGGAAGCCGGCTTTGACAAACTCGATTATTAATGGCAGGCCGACGTAGCCGAGGCCGATGACCGCCACTTTGGCATCTTTAGCAAGTATTTTGGTCTTCAGGTCCATTAGGGTTCGTGGTTCTGGGTTCGTAGTTCTGGGTTCGTGGTTCTGGGTTCGTGGTTCTGGGTTAGGGGTGCGTGGTTGAGTTGGCTCATGGTTCATAGCGATTTTACCCATAGCGGCTGGCTAGGGTTGGAAGTGACTTTGTCTATGCATGAACATGATATAGCATCGAAATCGCACATCGTCATCGTCCCGCAGTCTCAACGTCCCAAAGTCTCATAGTCTCCGACTCTCCTTTCCCGGGGGCCGGCAGAGCAAGTGCGCTCCCGAAGTGCAGATTGCCGCGCCCGTAGCTCCAAAGTCGGGACGGCCTCGTTCGAAGAACCCGCACGCGGGAAGTCCCTACGTCGGGCAATGGCGGTCGCGTTTGGTTTGCAGGCTTCAATCTCCTTGTCTCCTTGTCTCCGTGTCACCTTGTCTCCCACTCCCCCACTCTCCTCGTCCCCCATTCTCTCACAGAGTCTCACCGTCCCGAAGTCCTACAGTCTCCTAAATATGGCTTCGCCAACTCAGTCCCATGACTGGATGGCACAGTAACTCCACACTCCGGCTATTGCCGGAATGGACGCTCTTCCGGGTCTAATTAATCCTCAGGCGATTGGCTTGGATTACTCCGGACTCTGGAACAGAATCCGGCGCCTGCGCTCAACACTTCCTGCGGCCATTATGGACCGCCTGCCTTTTCTATTTGCTCTCACCATAATGATACTCTGGAGTTCATAAACAGGTACACCAGCCCTCTATGTCTATCACGCTCAGTTCAGATCTTCTCATCCACTGCTCCCTTCGGCCGGTAGTAATGAGCATAGTACCTGTAACCGTTATATCTGCCGTAGGTCTTGCCGTATTCGAACTCGTTCAGCACGAATCCGAGTATACCGGCGTCGACCTGTTTGAGTGTCTCAAAACCCAATTCTATGTAATCCATTTTCGTGCTGTTTGCAGAAGTCACGTACAAAACCGCGTCCGTCAGCTGGGAAAGTATGGATGCGTCCGTTACCGCAAGCACCGGCGGAGAATCCACTACGATGATGTCGAACATGGTCTTGAGAGTGTCGAGGAGACCTTTCATTCCGTATGAACTGAGGAGTTCGGACGGATTCGGCGGAATCGTGCCGGCGGAGAGGAGAAACAAATTTTCGACGAATGTCTTTCTCAGGACGTCATTCAAACCGTTCTCTCCC
The DNA here is from genome assembly GCA_046706745.1 of Candidatus Kryptoniota bacterium. Taxonomy (GTDB): domain Bacteria; phylum Bacteroidota; class Ignavibacteria; order Kryptoniales; family JAKASW01; genus JAKASW01. Next base: position 6,673 of record JBJKPC010000018.1, on the reverse strand, counting down.
TTTAGATACTCGATGAGCCCGGGCTTTCTATCGACCTTCCATAATCTGTGCATTATCGGCATGCGAAGATCCGCATCCAGTATCAATGTCTTCATCCCCGCCTTCGCAAAGGCAACTGCCAGATTTGCCACGGTCGTGGACTTCCCTTCCCTCGGCAAAGAACTCACCACCAGCAGCGTCTCGATATTCTTGACGATCTTCGAATACTGGATCGCCGTGCGCAGAGAAAGATACGACTCGGTTACAGGATGCGAAGGACTGTGAAGGGCTATCAGTCGCATAGGAACGCTTGTCCCGTCGACGGGAACCATCTTTTCCCTCGCCCGTTTTCCTTTACGCGCGTTTGTATGAGGTATCATGGGAATCGCCGCGAACACCTTATACCCTTTTTTCTCCAGGTCCTCGGGAGATCTCACGGACCTGTCCATATGATCGAGGACGAACGCGAGCCCGATGCTTAGTGCGAGCCCCAGCATTACTCCCAGCGCAAGGTTGTAGGGAATTTTCGGACTGATCGGTTTTGCCGGTGCGAGCGCCGGGTCGACTATCTGCGCGTTGCCGAACTGCGACTGCTCGGCAATCTGAGCCTGCCGGTAATTATCCTGGATCATAAGGAACAGTTTCTCGCTGCTCTTCTCGTTGCGCTCCAGTTCCGCGAGGCGGATCGACTGCTTCGGGATCTTCGAAAACTTCTCCTCGTACTCCGATACAATCTTGTCCAGCGCCTGCCTGCGTGCCTCTATGGAGCTCAGGCCTATCTCCTGCTGCAGGACCTTGAGCTTAAGCTCCTTGTAATACCCCGTAGGGTCGTAATCCCCGCTGCCGTTTTGGACTTGCTGCGGCGTACCGCTCGCCACGATCTGCGACTTAAGAAACTCTGCCGTCTTGGTCCTCAGCTTGCTCTTAAGGCTCGCTATCTGGGAGTCTGCCTCCGATATCGTTTTGTCGAAGACCTGGCGGTTGCCTACTAGCGAGTTGCGCGCAATTGCAACGTCCCTGTTGACCTGGAGCTCCGCAATCTGTTGCTGGAGAAGCGAAATGTAGGGATCGAGCGCATCCGATACGTGAGACGAGAAAGATGATTCCATCTTTGCCAGCTGTCCCTGGTACATATCGAGCACATTCTGCTGCGACTTCTCCTCGACGATGACGTCGTCCCTCTGGGCCTCCATCGTACTGATCGCTTCGATGAGCGATTTGGCCTCGTCGCTGAGAGAGACGATTCGCTGCGACTGCATATAACCGCGAAGGCTGTCTTCCGCCCTATTGAGTGAAACCTGTGCGTCGCCAAGCTGGGTCTGCAGGAACTTTCTGATATTCCTCGCCATGGTGCGGCTGGAGTTCAGATTCAGGTCATAATAGTCTTTGGCGTAGACGTTCGCTATCAAAGCCGCCTCATATGGAGAGTGGCTCTTAACGGTGACCTCGATGATATCCGAATTCGTCTGATTTGTAAACGACACGCTGTTCAGCAGGCGTGCCTCAATCTCCTTCGGCAGTGCAAACGGTCCGATCCCTTTCTGCCTATCGGCCTGGGAAGGAACGAGTATCTCAAGGGTGTCGGACTTACCTTTCACGTGGATGATCGGGTTGTCAATGAGATCCTGCGCGACCCTGTTCCTGAGGACGGCTGTACGCAGTATCGCCATTTCGTCGGTCACTCTACGATCGCTGGAGCCAAGCGGCTGAACCAGGTCGCTCAACCCGTCTAGAATGGACCCCGTATTGTTCTTGCTGTCTCTGACCAGTATTTCAGTCGATGCCTGATACACGGGCCGCACCGTAAATGTGTAAACCACCGTGGCGGTGACTACCAGGGCGAATGTAATTGTCACCAGCATCTTGTGTGCGTAGAACTTCGCGAGGAGAAGTTGAAGCGATGAATCCTGATTTCGCGGAGAAGTGTAGGCTCGCGTCAGGCGAACAGGGCCATGGTTGCCGTTCCCACTTTGAATCAAGTGGTTGTCATCGGATCCCATTTGTCCCCTTGGTAGCCGTTACACCTGTAAAGACGTTGAGCGCTTGAAGCCGAATCAAAAATCCCACCAAGTCTTCCGCCTGTTGTTTAATGTGTGAGGGAAAAGCTAACTACAACATGGAGTCACTGCAATCGCATTTTCGATGATTTTACGATGAAACTTCCTCTTTTGTCTTTGTAGTAAGAAGTACGCTCGATATCCTTAGGACAGATGAGGCACTTACTAATGTCTCCTTTGGAGTGCGTGGCTACGGGGTTTCACCGCTAAGACGCAACGACAAACCTGCTTCGACCTTTGTCAGTACTTTATCTTCTTTGCGTACTTTGCGGTGAAATACCAAGGGAAAAGATTTAACGCCAAGAGCGCAAAGAAGGCGGAGGTTCTCCGTGCCTCGCCTCTACACACCGGAGCAGGGCCTAATCCTAGATTCGACGCGAAGCTTACGAAGGTGTTGTAGAAAGATCACGCGGGCGCAATGAAAGCTTGTACTTTGCGTCATCGTTAGAGTTCCACGTGATGATATTTCTCTTCTTTGCGCCTCCGCGCCTTTGCAGTGAAACTTTAGCCACCGAACTTGTAGCTAACCCCTATCGCAGGCACTATCCCCGGAAGTGTAATTGTCTGCCGTTGCGAGCCATTCGAGCCGAGTGTGTAATCGTATCCCCAGACATTCTTCCTGTTGAGCAAGTTGGTCACATCTATGAACATTTGCAGAGGGTTATCCAACACCGTGAAGTTCCTTTCTACCCGGAGGTCTACCCTTTCATAAGCCGGGTAGTGGGCAGAATTATCCCCGCTCTGCAACCATTCCTGTACCATCGCAGCGGAGTCGAGCACTGCATTCAGAGGAGTATAAGCGTACCCACTTCCGTAATACGCCCTCAAATCTATCGTCCATCGTTCCCACGGCCTGTAAACAATTGCAATCGAAGCGGTATTCCTCTGGTCGGAGAACCGCGGATGGTAGCTTGTTTCTTGTCCCGATTTCTCTTTCGCGACCAGGTAGCCATAGCTGAGCAGAAGCTCCAGATTGCCAAGCTTCATAGTATATCCGAAATCGAATCCCTTTGCGTATCCCACACCGTTGTTGTCCAGGAGATCATAGCACAGCCCTCCGTACGGTGATCTTACCGCAGGAATGAGGTGCGAGTAATATTTCTCGTAGAGATCGACGCGGATGTCCATGTCCGGAGATAGTCGCTTCTCCACCCCGAGGATGTAATGTGTCGCCTCCTGAAACCTTGTATCAGAGACCGATGGACCCGTCATGTATATTTGGTTGTATGCCGGGGTCTGGTAGTAAACTCCCCACGCCGCAGTCAACTCCACACCGAGCAGCGCCCGGTACCACAGGTTCAACCGTGGCGAGAACTCCCCTTCTCCGTTGAGTTGAAAGTAATCGAATCTGATCCCTGGCGTAATCACAAGATTATCCGAAACTGTCAGGCGCGGCTGCAAAAAGGCCTGACACTGATAGGTCTGCGCATTTACCGAAAGGGTGTCCTCGTACCAAATAGGAGCGGATCCAGTAGACGAAGTCGTGTCGGGATAAGCGATTACGTTGCTCTCAGAAACTACTCTGTTGAACATCTTAGGGTCGTACCCGTACCGGATCCTCTTAACGGTAGCCCCGGCGGAAAAGGCTAGAAAAGGTGCAGGATCATATGTGATGCTTTCACCGAGTGAGACGACGTTCATCAGAAATTCTGCCTTCTCGCTCGCTGTATTGTATCGGTTCTGCCACAAGTCAGGCAGACCGGCGTAACTGGTCGATGTGTTCCAATCCTGGATTGGATTTTCATGCCCCGTATTGAACGTCGCATAAAAGAGTGTATTTAGCTGAAAACCAGGAGCTAATGTCTTGTTATAAGAGCATGAAAGTAGTGAGTTCATGTAACGGCCCGCGAAACTCTGTGTCTGATCATAAGCGTCGGTAACGACAGTACTCATTCCTCGGACAACGGCCTCAAATGAAGCTTCGCTATGGTTATGGAATGGGCTTTGAGTGACGTTCTCCCCTGAAAAGAGAAAATCCAGCTGGACCCTGCTGGACTCATCGGCATGATATGCTATGTCTCCCTGAACGTCGTAGTATCCGCCGTAAATATCGGGAGACACATCCAAATTCTTCAACACATACCCCAGATAACTCCCCCTGGCTGCCACGATGAAAGAGGCATTTGCGCCGATCGGGCCCTGAAGGCAGGCGGAGAGATCGAGCGGGCTCAGGTTCACGTTTCCCTCGAAGTGCTTCCTGTTCCCTTCTTTGTAGTGCACGCTTGTCACGGAACTCAAGGCATCTCCGTATCTCGCTCCGAATCCGCCGGCGCTGAAATCGATGTCTTTCACAACGTCCATGTTGAAAATACTCAGGCTTGCGAGCGAGAGCTCTCTAAGATGGTATGGATCGTAGATCTCAGCGCCATCGATGAACACTGTATTTTCATCCCAGGTCCCTCCCCTCACGTCGATTCTTGAGCTTGCTTCATCATTGCTGCTCGTCCCGGGCATGAGCTGGAGCGCCCTCAACGGGTCCCTGGTGATTCCCGACAATATTTTCATCGCTGCGCTACCGAGATGGATCGTATTCTGCATCCGGTTGGTGATTTCGTCGGCAATGACCTTCACCTCCTTTGTAACATAGCTCTTCGGCGTGAGCCGTATCAGGACAGACGAGTCCGCCGGTACGGCTTCCACTTCTTTAGTCTTGTAGCCGATGAAGGATACGACAAGTTTTGATCCCATACTCTGAACGGGTATCCGGAAGTCCCCCTCGCTGTCCGTGCTTGTCCGGTAATCTGTGTTCTTCAATAGAATGTTCGCATATGGCAGCGCCTTCTCCGTGGAGGCATCCACGACTCTGCCGTAAAACAGCTGCGCGCGCTCAGCGCTGATAGCCATAGTTGGGAGGGAAACAATGACGACCAAGAGTAAGGCGAACAAGCCTTGCCGGCCTAACCCGTGTCGCACCTTGGAAATGCAGGGACCACCCTTTGTTCGGTTGGATCTACCCCGTCCGGGCCTGGGACTTGATATTGCGGAATTGTCATCCATGACGTCAACAGACTTGCTCTTACCATCATATCGGCAAAGATCGGATGATCTGAAGAAGACCTATTCTGAACACCATGGTATGTCGCCGGCGCGACGGCAGCGAGACGCCGGTTCGTTTCTATTGCCGAACCCGCTTCGCTTCTCTCTCCACAAGAGAGGGGGTGAGGGCGGGTTCCCCGTCAAAACCCAAAATCGACCCGCGCCTAACCCACGAGACCCTGAGTCGTCACATACCTGACTATCTGCGCGACAGATTCCAGTTCCATCTTGATCAGTATCCTGCTCTTGTGCGTTGCGACGGTAGTGTAGCTAAGCGAGAGTTTATCCGATACGTCTTTCAGGCTCATCCCCTGTCCGAGCATCAGCATTACCTGGAACTCCCGCATAGTCAGCCGTTCGTGAGGCATCGCCTTTGCTCCGTTCTGGATGTATTGAGCAAGCCTTTGTGTCAGCTGGTCAGACACATACCTCTTACCCGCTATAACCGTTCTAATGGCGGAAAGGAGCTCTTCTGAAGTACATCTCTTCGTGAGGTAACCCGCGGCTCCCTCTTTAAGAGCGATTACTCCGTATAGCTCTTCACGAAGCGCACTGACCACCAGTACGGGCAGCTCCCAGTCGAGCCTCTTGATCATGCGCAGGATTTCCAGCCCGTCACCGCCCGGGATATTGAGGTCCAGTATAACCAGATCGACCCCCCTTTTTTCAATTATCGATCTGATTTGATTCTGCTCGACCGTCTCGATGATCGTCTCGATGCTCTTGCCGGCCGACATTACAGCCCTGACCCCATCCCGCCAGATGGGGAAGGCGTCAACAATCAACACACGGTTCATCGGTTTCCCTAGTTCTTGACCGCTCTCCGTCAAGATTCGCGTGTCCGCTCTCTCCACAAGGGAAGCGAAACGCGGTTGGTATGGACCCAAATTCGGCCATCTCAGTTCCGTAACTTTACTCCGAAAAAGCCCGATCTGTCCGGAAATCACCACGACGTCTCTCAAATTACTTAGAATTGACGGAATGGTGCTCCGCGACCTCGGTGTATCAATTGGAGCAGTTATTCTCCGAATCTATTGTAAAGATTACTAAGTCCGAGTACCAACCCTCAGGGATCCCCGGTCAAGAAGGAAATACACCCGCATCTTATCGGAGCGCATACCCTGATTACAACTCACTCTTGGAAAAACGGGGGAAACGCTGTTCTGCCAACGCCCGTCTTATGATGGCACAATCTAAAGACAAAATTCCTGGTTGTCAATAGGCTGGATAACTAATGCCGCCCTTTAAAATGTCTTACGCCAATTTAGTAATAATTACTACATGACAATTGATGTACCACAAAGCGGTACATGTCGGGCCGGTGGTACGGCGCTGTCGCGGGAAGACCTGCCTTCCTTTCAGATCCTTTGCTTACAGAAGCTGCACTTCCATGCCTGTAGGAACAGCCAGGGATGCTTGGCGGGACGGACAATCTGGAAGCGATGATATTTTTATAACATGACACAACAGAGGTTGGTCAACCCCGAAGGGGTGGCATTGTTCAGCTTTTCTGTGATTGACCCCGTTCTTCATATCTCACCCCTTCGGGGTTCTAATTTGGGTTCGTGGATACATCTAGAATAATTTCACCCCTTCGGGGT
>JBJKPC010000017.1:0-10215 GCA_046706745.1 Candidatus Kryptoniota bacterium | reverse complement strand
GCGATCAAATCACGAATACCAGAGGACAAGCTGATTCCCACGCAATAGGAATAGATGGGAAAGGAGCCGTGGGAATCCGTTTTATCTGGATCTGTCAGTGTTAAAGCGCCCTGGGCTAGTCCTTGTGCCATCTTCAAAACAGGCAGGAGCAAGGCTGATGCGTGCGTTGGGCATCGTTGCATCTGTCTCTTACGCCCGTGCAACGAAAGCGATTTCCTGTTAACTTGTGCTATAACCCGCCTTGAGCGAGATTTCAGACAGTACCATAAAAATGGGACGATAGATATGATTAAGAAACTTTCCTTAGCGGCTATCTTCATTCTCCTGGCAGTCCAGGTTCTCCCCGCAAAATCTATACAGAAGTTCGGCGACATCGGGAACCTAGAACTTGAGAACGGGCAGGTAATCGAAAACTGCAGAGTTGGCTACAGGACGTACGGAAAATTGAACGCCGACAAATCCAATATCATACTCTTTCCAACCTGGTTCGGCGGGAACACTGCAGAACTTGCGGGCCTCGTCGGCCCGGGCAATATGGCGGACAGCACGAAGTATTTCGTTATCACCGTCGATGCGCTTGGAGACGGAGTTTCCTCATCACCATCAAACAGCAAGCTGCAGCCAAATTCGCGGTTTCCGCAATTCGGTATTCCGGATATGGTGAACAGCCAGTACTTGTTGCTGACAAAGATTCTTCACATTCATCACGTGTATTGCGTAATGGGCGAATCCATGGGTGGAATGCAGACATTTCAGTGGATGGTGTCGCATCCAAACTTCATGGACAAGGCGGTGCCGGTTGTCGGATCTCCCAAGCTTACTTTCTACGACTTGCTCCTATGGAACACCGAGGTGCAGATCGTCGACAACGGACTCGAAAGCCATGCACCCGAAGAAGGGATCATGAAAGCCATTGCCGATATTACCGAGCTGAATATCAGGACGCCTGACTACTACGTTACTCATATGAAACCGGAGAACTACTACAAGGTTATGAGTGAAGACCAGGAGAGTTTTGCGAAGGGTTTCAATCCCTATGACTGGCGCAGTCAGCTTGAGGCAATGATCCACCATAACGTCTCGGCACCGTACGGAGACAATATGAAGAGGGCGGCGGCGCGGGTGAAGGCTAAGGTCATGATGGTCATGAACCTGCAGGATCACATGGTAAATCCACATCCGGCAATGGCGTTTGCAAAACTCATCAACGCTAAGACGCTCATCCTCAACAATCCCTGCGGGCATCTCGGCCCGGTTTGTAAAGCGGCGGAAGTCAACAGGACTATAAACGAGTTTCTGGACCGGAAGTAACGAGGGCTTCAGTTTTGAAGATCCCTATCACCAATTAATCCCTGTGACAGGCTAGCGCGCCAAGACGCCGAGTCTTATTGCGGTAAATTTGGAAGATGCAACAGGTGCAAAGGAATTCTCGCTGAATTTTGCTAGCCGGTCTGCGGGAAGTGATGATTATTTCCCTTTGTGTCTTCACGCTGAGAGTCTCGAGAAGACACCTGAGAAATATGGGAGAAGATAGGCGGCAATTCCCCCTCCAGAAAAAGCGAAGGTCGAATATCTCGTAAATCATTACCGGCGTAACAGACATGGTTTAGGCGCGCCGGCTGATCGCCTGTTTCACAACCGGTCGGCTGAAATGTGGCCAACCTGGGTTGTAATTTTGCCGCAGCCTCCGTAATCTTAAATAGTAAACGAGATTCAAATTGAAAGCACCTTTTAACCGGATAGCGGGCACGCACTGGGCTCTCAGTATCCTTCTTCCAACATGGGATATTGCGGCAACGTCATGCTTCGGAGGAATTCCTGCGGCAAACCCGTCAAATGAATGGATTTCTCCCCCTTCAATGCAATTGGGCAATTCGATGTGGAACACCACCACCGAAACGATACTGCTGGCGATACGGTCCCCCGGAAACCGGAGTGGCACTCGGTTTCAAGGGCCAGCCGATTCGGCGTCTCCACTGACGCCATTCGGAGAAACAATCTCAAACTATGCAGATAATCGGTTCATCTGAAAAAGGAGGAATCTTGACACGTTTAGTATCGAACCACATCATCAGAAAAGAGAGAGCCCTCGCAGCCGCAACCTTCGTTCTTGCCCTGCTCCTGGCAGTATCGCCCGCGAATGTGCGTGCGCAGTCGTTTATTGTGAGCGGGAAACTAACGTCAGCGTCCGGCCCAGTCCGCAATGCACTCGTCACATTCGCCGATAACGGCAACAGCTCGCTCAAGTATACAGCTGTCACCGACTCGAACGGAGTCTTCGACCTGAGCGGGATTACCGCAGTCAAGTCGGTCGGGCAGCTCCCGGCTGCATTCAAACTCGAACAGAATTATCCAAACCCGTTTTCGTCAAAGACAGCCATCTCGTACCAACTTGACAAGCAATCCGATGTACACGTGACTATATATGATGTACTTGGAAGAGTCGTCAGGAATTACACGCTGGGAGTTCAGGATGCCGGCGTACACGGAATAATATGGAACGGCAGGAACGGTTTCGGACAAAGGGTTGCGCCTGGTGTGTATTTCTACATGCTCAAGGTAAGAGGCCAGACACAAGTAAGGAAAATGGTCTACGGGTTCGGTCCGACAAGAGCCGCCGTCTCCCTAAGCGGCCTCATTCCGTCCTCGACCGCTCGATCGGGTATCGAGCCCGACATACCACTCAAGAGTGAGAGTTTCACCGTTCAAATCGTCAACACAGACAGTACTTCACCGTTGATTGTTCCCCAACAAGTAAGTGACGTCAGTGTCGGAAGCGATACCAGCCTGAACTTCACTGCCAGTGTTGACACGGCTGGGTCCGTAACTGTCTATGCCGACAGCACTCACCAACTAATAGAGGGCTTCGGAGCCGCGAACACCGTCAATTGGGATGTGGGCAACCTGACGAATGCCGAAGTGACGGAAGCATACGACACGGCTGACGGCGACTTAGGGTTCACGATAATGCGTCTTCGGATTGCTCCCGATTCCTCCCAGTTCAGCGCGAGCATTCCATCTGCTAAACTTGCGGCATCCTACGGCGCGAAAATAATAGCCAGTCCGTGGACGCCGCCATACTGGATGAAGACAAATGACAGCATGGCGGGAGGATATGTTATCCACAAGGACTATGCCGCGTATGCAGGGCATCTTGCGGCGTTCGCAGATACGATGCAGACAGGCGGCGTAAAGATCTATGCCATTTCGGTACAAAACGAACCGGATGCCCATGTCAATTATGAATCGTGCTTCTGGACCCCGGCTGACATCGACACCTTCATGCATAGCTACGCTCCGATGGTAGGTGTCCCGGTCTTCATGCCCGAGTCGGAAAGCTACGACACTTCCTACTCGAACCCGACCCTGAGGGACTCGGTTGCGTGTGCCAACACGGCCTTTGTCGGCGGACATATATATGGAGCAAGTCCGTTCGTCTACTCCCTGGCACTCAAGAAAGGCAAGCAGGTGTGGATGACGGAAATATTCAATGGGAACAGCAATTGGTCGGGGAATCTGAGCACCGGTCTGCAAATGGACAGCTGCATGTATGATAATATGAGCGCGTATGTGTATTGGTGGACGCTGGCATCCTATGGCCCGATGGGCTATAATGGTCTCCCCTCCAAGCGAGGCTACGTCATGTCGCAGTTTGCGAGATTCATCCGGCCTGGATATTACAGGATAACCGCCGATGAGAATCCGCAGCCGAATGTTTACCTTACGGCATACAAGGGGAACGGAAAGACGGTAATCGTCGTGGTGAACACCGGTTCAACCGCGGCAGGAGTGCGTTTCAGTCTGCAAAATGCAGGCGCCGCATCGTTCACACCGTATGTTACATCCAGCACGGATAACTGTGTGCAGGAAAGCAGTGTGCCGGTCTCGAACGGGACTTTCGTGGCCAACATTGCTGCATCCAGTGTGACGACATACGTATCCCAATGACGGTGAACTCGCTGCCCGGTTGAGTCTCACGACCCTGTAACGGGATCCCGATAGACCTTGTCAAGGCTTGTTAATGAAAGATAACGGCAACCTTGACAAGGTCTTCTTTTTAGGATCTGAGAACGATTTAACAAGAGTGGCGCAAATGGAGTCTTTAAAGAATGTGCCGTGAGTACACGCCTTTTCTTTTCGGGAACCATATAACAAAACTCCAAGGGGCGTCGGAGCACACCATGTTGCTATTACCGGACACCCCACTTAGATTAATGGCGACAAACTCCCTCTCTGCGGTATGCTACAAGGTGAGGGGCTGGAGATTCATTCAGTGATGCAGGCTCCATCGGAGCAAAATATAGAAGATATGACCATCTGCCGGATTGCTCAACAGGAACAACTGTATTTGTGAATTACTCTCGGCAAAACTAAAGGCAAAAGGCCGCATCCGGGACGTCGGATGTGAATTCAAGTTAGACGCAGATCTTGAGATGATTTTCCTTAAAGAGACGGGACTGAAAGGTGATAATAGTCCCGCCGATACTACCATCTTTTTTCTCTCCCCAGAAAGCCCAATTCAATTCTGTCAATCGAGCAAGGAGCTTCTTGAATGAAAAAGTATCTACGACATTTGTGTTTTGTGATTTTCCTGACTCTCCCGGCCGTGGTCTACGGGCAGTATTCTGTCACCGGAACTGTGATCGACCAGCAAACCCGCGAACCACTAGTTGGGGTTTCCGTGGTTATTGAGGGAACCAAAACCGGCACGACAACGAATGATTTCGGAAGGTTTGTATTGAGAAGTCAACATGAAATTAAGAGGTTGGTTGTTTCACATCTGGGTTACGAGAAGAAGGAAATCTCGGTGTCCGAACCAAATCAATCGTTGCATATCCAACTGGAACCATCCCCCATAATGCTTACCGGCGTCCAGGTTGTGGGAAGCAGCAGCTTACTGGACGCTCAGTCAATCGGAAGATTGACCGTACACGATCTTGAAAGAACAAGTGGGCTCTCACTGGAAACTTCAATAAATACGATCCCGGGGGTCTTCATGCAATCGAGGACTCCGTGGGGCGGCGCGCGAATTACTATTCGTGGCTATTATCCGAGTACGAGCGGAAACAGCCCGAACTCAAACGGTCTGGGATACCAGGTGTTCCTGGATAACGTTCCCGTCACCGACGCCACCGGATCTACTGTGCTTGACGGCGTGGATTTCTCGACACTCGGAAGTGTCGAAATCATCAAGGGTCCGTCTTCCAGCCTTTACGGGAGCTTCATCGGTGGTACGGTTAACCTCACAACGATCAGGCCGAAGGCGGATCAAGCCAGCTTCAACGAACAGGTAATCGGCGGAAGCTACGGCCTATTCCGCGATAACACAACATTCGAATCGGGAAGAGAGAATTCGGACATCGTGGTGAATTATGGACACCAAACATATGAGTCGTTTCGCCCTCACAGCGGTTCATGGAAAGATTACGCGTTCGGTACGGGGGACTTCCGCGTCGGCAAGAGCCAGCAGATCTCGACCTATTTTTCCTATAACCGTTCGTTTGAAGAACTCGCGGGCGAAATCGACGGCTCAGACTTTTACGATAGACTTCCCCTCAGCAATCCCGAGTATCTCTCGAACAATTCCCACATCAAGCTCAATAGTTTTCGGACCGGGATAACGGACAACTATCGGTTTGACGAGTCGTTTTCAAACAAGACGACGGTATTTGGCTCCGGCAGGACTTCAAACCAGCCGTTTGCACACGGTTTCACAGATGTAAACCAGTTCAACTACGGAGTAAGAACCGCTTTCAATTATACGAAGGAAGGCAAAGAGATAGGTGTGAACGGAACCCTCGGCGGAATGTTCCAGGGATCAAATTTGACAAGCAACGGAGTCTTCATAATTCCCGGAACAAATATCTCGAGACCGACCGATCAGCAGAATTATGCGTTGAACTATTATTTGTTCACGCAATGGAATATTATGCTACCGGCACAATTTGCGGTAACGGTAGGCGCAAGTCTCAACAGAAATGAGTTCGGAATAAGAAACATGTTGAGGAGCGGCGTACTCAACGACACTACCCGTCTGATTGTGATGACGTTTGCACCCGTACTGATGCCGCGTGTTTCAATACTCAAGGCTCTGGACAGGAGTATTTCGGTGTACGCGAGCGTGAGTGCAGGGTATACGCCTCCGTTGTTAAGCGATGTGGTGGCAAGCGATGGGACTTTGAATCTGTCGGTCAAACCGGAGAAGGCGGTTCAATACGAGATCGGCAGCAAAGGAAGCGTGTTCGAAAGAAGACTTTCCTATCAGCTGTCGTTGTTCGATTTGGAGAACACCGACAAGCTTGTGAGCGAGACCTCCAATTCAATTACATTTACGACCAACGCAGGTAAACAGCGAAACAGAGGTCTGGAATTATCCCTTAGCTGTATGGCAATAGATAACAGGGATCAGACTCTTTCGGTGCTGCGTCCTTGGGTATCTTACACCTATTCGGATTTCCGGTACGTCGACTTCAAGAGCAACAATAACAATAACGCCGGCACCGTGAATTTCTCGGGAAATCAGGTCGCCCGCGTTCCGACGAACATGCTGAACGCCGGAATCGATATCGCAACGGATATTGGATTGTATTTCTACGGTTCTTATCAGTACGTTGGGAGGGCTCCGGTTACTTTCGATAACAGCACCTTCGTCAAGGCTTATAGTCTGCTTGATGCGAAAATCGGTTATCAAAAACTAATTTCTGATCATTTTAACTTGAATGTGTTTGTAGGCGGCGACAATCTGTTGGCAAGTACTTACTACACTTTCATTTTCGTTGGGCCCAATATTACAGGGCTCGAACAGGCTAAAGACGGAGGTACGGGAGATGGCTACATTATCCCAGGACCATATAAAGCCACCTTCTACAGCAACATTTCGCTGTCATACGTATTGTGATTTGTCATTCAAACTGTGTCGAAGCACTGGAAAAGAATCAATGCGGAGATGCCGGACTCATTCACCCGGCGTCTCTGCCGGTGTATTTCTTAAAGAAAGCGGCCGGCACGTTGTCATGTCGGCAAATCTACCAAATGAAAAATTGAGAGCTGCAAAATGGACAAAGTACTTGTCGTGGGAGCCGGCGGAAGAGTTGGCAGCATTGTTCTTAGTAATCTGATTGACCTCGGTGTATCGGTAAGAGCGTCCAGCCGGAAGCCTGAATCAAGAGCGTGGCCGAAAGGAGCGGAGGTAGTTCAGGCGGACATCACGAAACCTGAAACTCTGGGAAATGCACTTAATGGGATAGCAAAAGTCTTTCTCTATGCTAAACCCGAAGGGGTAGATAGCTTTGTCAGGGCAGCAGTCGCTGCGAAAGTCAAGCTTATTGTCCTTCTTTCTTCGGGAGCTGTTCAGGGTAACGATCCGACTAATTTCAACGCTCAGCGGCACCTGGCCGTCGAACAGGCTATAGTCAACTCTGGGATCCCCTATACGTTTCTACGGCCCGGCGCATTCGCTTCGAACGCGCTGTACTGGAGAAAACAAATAAAGGAGGATAGCAAAGTCCGGATAGCCTATCCACAGTCGCAGCTGGCTCCGATTCATGAAGCAGACATTGCCGCTGTGGCTGCAAAAGCGCTTTCGGATTCGGATCTGGAAGGTGCGACTCCCTGGCTTACGGGACCCGAGTCGATATCACAGGCCAGGGAGGTGGAGTTGATAGGTGAAGCGATCGGAAGGCAAATAAAAGTTGAGGAACTCTCCCCCAACACTGCGCTCGAGACCATGAAGAAATTTATGCCGCCCGTTTCTGCAGAAGTTGTATTGGAAAGTCTGAAGAGAATGAGCGGGTTTTCCGCTGCGGTCTCGGAGGAAGTTGAGAAGATAACCGGGAGAAAGGCGAAGAATTTTGCAACCTGGGCAAGAGATCACGCCGAAGATTTCGTGTAACCACCGATCTCTCCCTCAACCCTCAGGCTCGATCAGGAACTCCTCATGGCAGTCTTTACGCTGTTTTCGCCGCTGCATCTCAGGTGTTATCCGAAGGCTGGTTTGCAAACTCACGATTCACCGGGTGCATCCGGATGGCTCACTTGCATGTCGAGGGATACAACTCGGATATTGCGGATCTGAATGACTTCTACGGTTTTAGATGAGTAGGAAAAGATTCAGAAAATCTGCTCGGTCCGTCCCTGCACTCCGAAGCACAACCGGCACTCTTCCTGCATGCAGATGGACTTTTATTCTCGAAATGTCGTCGGCCCCGCCATTTGGAAAACGGGAAGCGGAGCATGGGAGAACCTCCGGCGGGGCAGGAACTTGCCAGGATAAAACGCCCACTGAGGACTCCGAAAAAGCACTGATTCGGCCCTGGGCTCATCCTGTGGCAAACCAACGAACTGTGCTTGAAATTCCAGGAATAGTTTGTTAAATAAGTAGCAAGTTAAGACTTGAAAGCCCATGCGGCCCACCGGCGGCCGATTCCATATAGAGTAACGCAGCACGATTCATTCTCGGTCATCAAAGACCGATCGATGCAGGAGATGCATGATGGTGAACCTTAAAGTTGCTCTATCGGGGACTTACAGGCACGGGGGCATCCTACCGTCAGCCAAACCATTAGTATCGGAATTCTCACTCGGCCCACAATCGGAGGAAGAGCTTCGGTATTGTCCTTCTGGGGGCTTTGTGAGCGATAAGTCTCAACAGCGTCTAGTGGAAAGAAAGCTGCCTTGATATCAATGTCGAAAGGCAGTTGTAAGACGATCGCGATCGCTCTGCTCATAGGTCTCGCAGGCTGCGGAAATCGGGAAAAACTTTCGTTCACTCATCCAGTGCCGCAGCTTGTCAAAGAACTTGGTTCCAGGCGGCTTGTGATGCTTGGGGACTTTAGACACGGCGATGCGCTCTCCTACCAGTCTGTGACATCTGTTCTAAGCGACTGGGTCGACAGCCTTTCGGATCGTAAGCCCGTGCCCCGCCACTTGACGCTGGTTCTGGAAGAAGGAGACAGCGCGATCTCTGTACTGAGAAACTACATCCACACCGGGGACCTTGGACCGGTGATAAAATTCTGGATCATCGACGGCGAGCTTGAAAGACTGGAATTCTTCCATGACCTGAGGCGAATCTCAATGAGGATTGATAGCCTAAACGGGAGTCTGCAGGGAAGTCGAAAGGTTTCATTCAGGCTCCTTGGTGGCGAGGCGGTCAGAGAGTATTCTCCGGTGAGTATGGCTATGCTGAAGTGGCCTTTTACAAAGGACGTTCGTTATTTCGTAACGATGCGGGACAGTCTCGCCGCATTGAAAATAGAAAGTTACTTCGAATCGAATCCTGACGAGAAGGGGTTGATCTTCTATGGGACCGCTCACCTCAACGACATGCGAGTCAACAAGGCCAGGGCAATGGGTCTCCAGAACACGCCGAACGGTGACGGATATTTCCTCGCTCATTATCTGAAGCAATACTTCGGGAGGGACAGCGTGCTATGTGTTTTTCAGGAAGTTGTGACGCCCGGCAGCCGTTTCGCAAAGGCGGTACCCGCACAACCCGAAAACTCGAAAGAGCTCCTCGTGTATCATTTCAAAGAGAAATATCAGAACGGCTCGGATCATTACTTTGATGCCGTCGTCTTCCATTATGAAAAACTGACAATGAGCCACTACCTGTACTATGTTTTCAGCCGGAGGATAATTAGTGACTGCATCGACATGCTTAAGATGACCAATCCTCTTCTGCCGGGTTTCTACGCGAAAGAGATGCATGACAGGGCAATGTGGGGATTGAGACTTGCGACGGGCGAGGCTTTCAGGACTCCCGGACAATTCGAAGCGTGGTACAAGTCTCATTCATATGACGGATTGGCCAGGCTGTCTTCACAGGCATTCGAAGAACCGATGTACAGCGACTATCGTGACAGCAATGTCGGTTTCACGAAGAGGATGGAAGTGTATTCGACCATATCCGGCCTGCCGTTTTCCTATTTCTCGGTACCGGCAAGGCTCGACTCCGCTCAATTTGCCGGTTCATGCCTCGGGATCCTGAAGAAAGTTGAATGCGGAGAAGCGATCGGTATGTACTGGGTGGGCTATCCGGATGAACAAATGGAAGCACACCGGTGGCTTGTCAGTTATACAGGGAAAGTTTTCGCGACTCCCGAACTATATCTGAAATGGTGGAGACACAAGTTCTTCGATGTGGACTATTGACAAGGAATCAGGCTGCTCTTTCACAAGCTCTACCGGCCAGGCCCCGGAACGTTACACGGAGAG
>JBJKPC010000016.1:0-288850 GCA_046706745.1 Candidatus Kryptoniota bacterium | reverse complement strand
TATTTCAGCAACAACATCTTTTTGACGGACCTGTAGCCATCAGCCTGCAGTCTGTAGAAATACACTCCGCTCGGCAGATTGTTTGCATCGAACTTGACTTCGTAAGTACCGGGCCCCTGCTTTTTGTACACCAGCGTTTCGACTTACCTGCCGAGTACATCATTGACTTTCAAAGAGACATGGCTGACCGCAGACAGCTGATAGCTGATTGCTGTAGTCGGGTTGAACGGGTTGGGGTAGTTCTGAAGAAGCGAGAAGCCTTCCGGACGCGCCTGCATCCCGCGACCGACGTCGGTTACCGGGATAACGCCTCCTTCTCTAAACACTGCCAGACCGGCAGGTGTACCGATCCATTTGTTACCACGTCCATCTATAGCGATCCCCCGGATTGTGTCGGAAGGAAGGTCGGAGTTGCCGTTCGAGAACATAGTCCAATTGGATCCGTCAAACTTCGCGAGACCGCGATTCTCCGTGCCTATCCATTTGTTGTCGCTGGCATCAATCGCAATCGAAGAAATTAGGTTCGACTGAATTGCGGAGTTTCCAGTGTTATATATAGTCCAGCCGCTGCCGTCATACACCGCCAATCCATTGTGAGTTCCCGTCCACTTCCTTCCGTCCTTGTCAATCGCGATACAGAATATGCTATCTGACTGAGAATGCATATGCTCTATGTTATGTGAGGTCCAGGCACCTCCGGAAAATTCAAGCAACCCGCCCCCGCTGGTACCCACCCAGGCGATGCCGCCGCCGTCTGCCGCAGTACACGTGATGCACGGGTAGAATGCCTCCGACAGGGGGACGCTGTTTGTAGTCCAAATGGTCCCGTCAAACGATGCTACAGCATCAATCAGCCCGACCCAGATAGTTCCGTCAGGCGAGACGCTCATGCCCCCCACGGCTTTCGGGAGTATGGGGTCCCAGCTTTTCCAGGTGGCCTCATCCCATTTCACCAGACCTCCCAAAGTCCAGACCCACTCGGAGCCGCTACTGTCGATGGCGATCCAACCGACGTTATTGGAGGGAAGCCCCGAATTGGAAGAAGTAAATATTCTCCAGCTGGTGCCATCAAATTCTACGAGCCCCGCGTTCCCGGTCCCCACCCACAGACCCCGGTCTTTTCCGATTGCCACGCACGATACATCATTTGAGGGAAGCTGCGATGTGTAAAGTATTCTCGACCATGCAGCACCGTCGAAAGCCAGCAGCCCCATGCTTGTCCCGACCCATTTCTTATTTCCTCTGTCAACAAGGAGACACGACGATTGTTCATAGTCGGGTCCGCGGCTCCAGTCATCAAAGGTATCCCATTCGACTCCGTCGAATCTTCCGAGTACCCCGTAGCTCGATGCGGCCCATAATCCGTTGTTCCGATCAGCGCTTAGGTACCTTATATCCCCGAATCGCGAGTCTGAAGCCCCGTAGAGTGTCCAGCCGTTCTCGCCAAACCTGGCAAGCGACATTTGCCCTCCGCCGTAACGATCGCCAGAACGCGCAGCAATCCACTTGTTGTCGCGGTCATCGATTTCTACGCACTGGATGAAGTCACCGGGCAATTCGCTATTACAAGTGTCATAGACTGTCCAGGTTGTGTCCTCCAGTTTCGCCAAACCACTAGCTGTGCCGATCCACTTTGTTCCCTTGCTATCGACAGAAATGGAGTTTATCAGATTGGATGGAAGGTTAGAATTCGAGACATCATATACTCTCCAATTAGTCCCGTCAAACATTGCGAGCCCGCGATCCGTGCCGATCCATAACAAACCTCCCTTCTCCGCCACCAGAGTGGAGATATAGTCCGAAGGGAGTCCGGAATCCGACGTGTCGTACAGACTCCATTCAGTGCCATCATACTTCGCCAGACCTTCACCTATGAAGTATCGACGATAGTAATAGTAGCCTGTCCTGCAGCAGCCAACCCACTTGCTGCCGCTGCTGTCAACGGCTATGCAAGAAACACAATTTGACGGCATTCCGCAGTCTACCGGGTTGTATAGAGTGTACATGGAGGTGTGTCTATCCAACTTCAAAATCCCTCCAGAGGTCCCGATCCAGAGGTCATTGCCTTCTTCCGCTAGACAGGTGACTTCGTCACCCTGTCTGTACACGACCCATTCGGAGTTCTGTGCTCCGACCGTCTGAGCATCCGAGACTATAATCAAAAATGCCAACGACGTTAACAGTAGCGCACTGGTTTTCATGATAATCCTCCCTGAGATGTTATACTTTCAGTGAAACTCCTTTGTACATTTCCACGTCACTACGCTTATCGTCTTCCGACATGCTTCCGCACAAGCAGAACTGGGATACCCGGCGATCTGCAAGATCATTCCACCCTTACCATCGCTTTCGCCGCACCAAAGGCTCCGGCTTTCAACTCGTATATGTAGGTTCCGGCCGGAAAATCCCGCGCGTCCCAGCCGACTTCATACGTGCCCGGTTGTTTTTCTTCGTCTATCAGGCACCGTACCACTGCGCCGCCCGAATCACGGATCGTCAGTATCACCCTGCACCTCTGTGGGATGCAGTACTTAATGGTGGTCCTTTCCGTGAACGGCTCGGGATAGTTCTGACCCAGATAGAATTCCGACGGCACTAAATCAGGCAACGCGACCCTCCTGTCTTTGAAAAATCCATTACAGCGATTACGATCTATAAATAACAGGATGACGAAGAGCCCTTCTACCAGATTTGTGTCGGAAGCTTACGGATTTGTGGCGGGCCAGGGGTTTGTTCGATGATGCCTGAAAAACAGGGCAAATCAGAGAAAAGGCCAGGGCATGTAAGAAAACCACCGAGACACAGAGGCACGGAGGAATAGATATCTCCCTGTATTCTCTCTGTGTCTCAGTGTTTCAATCAAGAAAGCCGGGTGTGGGCAGGGATGCATTTCCTGGTCTAGGACTGGTGGTATTGCGAAGGCGCCAGCCCAAATTGCTTCTTGAAACACTCCGAGAAATACGCGGGATTTGTGAACCCCACTTCGAGGGCGATTTCGGACAGATTGCCGGCTTTCTTTGTAATGAGCTCGGCAGCTCGTGCCAGTCTTATCCTTCTGATAAGCTCCACGGGCGGCTCGCCGGTCAGCGATACGATCTTCCTGTGAAGCACCGACCTGCTCACAGCTGACATTTCGGCAAGAGCTTCCACGCCGAATGACGTGTTGGACATGTTGTCGGATATCAATCCGAATATCCTGCGCAAGAACTTCTCATCAAGTGGCGTAACTTTCAACTCGTCGAGCTCTATAATTCCCTTCCTCTTGAAATGCTCATGCAGCCTTTCCCTCTGAGCGATAAGGTTCTTTATCCTTGCTTTGAGTTCGACAGGTTCGAAGGGCTTCATTATGTAGTCGTCCGCTCCGGTCTCGAAACCTTCGATCTTATCCAGGCTCGTCGCCCTCGCCGTAAGAAGTATGACGGGTATATGACTCGTCCTCTCGTCGGTCTTCAGCTTTCTGCAAAGTGCGAACCCGTCCATCTTCGGCATCATTACATCGCTTACAATGACGTCCGGGATGCATTCCGCCGACTTGTTCCACCCGTCTTCTCCGTCCACAGCCTCGTGGACATCGTACTCATCCACCAGGTTTTCCTTTACATAGTATCTGACGTCAGCGTTGTCTTCGACCACCAGGACAGCCGGTTTGCCCTCGTGCGTCGCAACCTGTTTTCCGGATTTCTCTTTTTCAGCTTTGCTCATCGGCTCCGGTTCGGTTGACGGGTGCACCGCTTCTCCGGGAATGTCCCGCGCTTCGCAGAGATCTTCCGGCGTTAAATGTTCCTTGCCCAGCGGAATACTCACGACGAACGTGGTGCCCTTCCCTTCTTCGCTCTCCACCTCGATCCGGCCCTTGTGAAGCTCCACAAGTTCCTTCGTCAGTGACAGCCCGATGCCGGTCCCTTCCTGCTCACCGTAATGGGAGCCGCCAGCCTGGTAGTACCGATCAAATATTCTCTGAAGCCGGTCGGCCCGAATCCCGATTCCGCTGTCTCCGACGCTTATGTTCACACACCGTTCGGAAGTACCGACATTCACATCGATCCTCCCACCTTCAGGAGTAAACTTGAAAGCGTTGGAGAGCAAGTTGATAACAATTTTCTCCATCTTGTCTTTGTCGACATACGCGACGATCTCGTCTTCGGCTGCGCTGAAATTCAGCGTTATCTCTTTCCTTTCGGCATGCGAGGAAAACGAAAGCACCCAGGCTCTGACCAGTTTGACTATATTGGCAGGCGCTGCTTCCAGATTCGTGTTACCGGATTCGAGCTTCGCTATATCGAGAAGCTGGTTGACCAGTCTGAGGAGCTTGTTTGCATTCCTGTGCACCATCCCGAGTTCTTCCCTTGTTCGCTCGTCCTGCGCTTTTTCGGCAATCTGCTTCACAGGACCGAGGATCAGCGTAAGGGGTGTTCTGAACTCGTGCGAGATGTTCGTGAAAAAGCGGGTCTTTATCTCGTCTACTTCGTGGAGCTTGTCCGCTTCGAACCGGCTCATCTCAAACTCATGCTTCGTCTGCATTCTCCTCACCTGCACCCGCCAGGCTGAATATGCCAGTCCGAACAGGGATAGAGCATAAAGCAAATATGCCAGGCTCGAACGCCACCATGGCGGGCTTATCACGATGGTCAGCGCCACTCCCTCCGGATTCCAGACGCCGTCCTTGTTTGCGGCCGTCACTCTGAACACGTATCTGCCCGGAGCAAGATTAGTGTAGGTCGCGTTTCTCTGATAGCCGGCATTCACCCAGTCGTCATCGAAGTTCTCCAGCTTGTATCTGTAAGTATTCCTGGCCGGCTCACTGAAATGAAGCCCGACATAGTCGAAACGCAGATCGTTCTGGTAACGAGGAAGGTTCAGTTCTTTCAAGTCCGAAACGAATCCGTTGTACTTCAGCTTCTCGCCCGGCTGGTTGAAGAGCGACACTCTTCTCAAGACGAGTTGCGGAGGTATGGGATCGTCAAGGATGCTATCAGGATTGAAATAAACGACCCTGCCTGAAGCGATGAATACCATCCGATCGTTAGACTTCCTGTCGAAACACCGGAATCCAAAATTGTCCCCGGGAAGCCCGTCAACCTTGTGAAAGTTCCTGACGTTCTTTGTCTTCAAATTGAATCTGGACAATCCGTTGACTGTACTCACCCACAAGTTCCCTTTTCTGTCTTCAAGGAAACCGCTTACCCCGTCGGATGCCAGCCCATTCTTCTCGGTATAACTGATCGCGACCTTGTTCTTCTCTCTGTCGATCAGATTCAATCCGTTGAAGTAATCGCATACCCACAGGTTTCCTTGCGAGTCCTCCTTTATCGCGAGGATACATTGCAGTCCGCAGTGTATGAATTTTCCGGTTTGCCGGTCGAATCGGTCGAAGCCACAGAGATTCGTCCCCACCCAGAGGACACCCAGATGATCCTCGAACACCGCAGTAACCTGATCCTGGCTCAGGCTCGTCGGATCGCTATAATCCGCCCTGTATCGTATCAGTCTATCGTTTGCGATTTCGTATTTGTACAACCCGTAGTTGTCGGTTCCAATCCACAAACAGCCGAGGTGGTCCAGACAGAGACAGTTCACACGTTTTCCGACCAGGTTTTCCGGATCGTTCGGATTATTCAAACAGAACCGGTAAGTGCCGTTCCTGGTATCGAACCTGAGAAGTCCGCATGCGCTTGTCCCTATCCACAAATTTCCGGATTTGTCCGCCAGAGACGCTATGACAAGATATTTCGACAGGCACTCGGTGTCGATAGGATAATGCCTTCGGGCACCTGTCGCAAGGTCGCATCTGTCGAGACCTTCAGTGGTGATGAGCCAGACGATTCCCTTCTGATCCACACAAAAAGAATATAGGCCCGAAGAGGAAGACTCGCCTGATTCGCGGGCACCGGAGCTCAGTATCTTGAATTCGCTCTTTCTCCTGTCCCATTTTTTCACTCCGTCCACCCAGGTCCCCACCCAGATGATGCCTGAACGATCTTCACAGAGTGCAAACACCTTGTTGAAGAAACTCTTCTGGGGAACGTGCGCCTGTATTTCATAACTCCGAACCTCACCTGTGATCGGGTCCAAGCAGAACAGTCCCATCGTGCCGGCCTGAAACCCACACCAAACCAGTCCGGTACGGTCCTCAATTACGCTCCCCAGCTTCATGTTCGGTTTGGTGAAGCGTTCTTCGGCAGGAAAAGAAAAATCGACATAGGACTTGAACTCCCTCTTCAGGATATTCAGACCTGTCATTGTATGGGCTGACGCCATCCAGATCGTTCCATCGCGCCCCCTGTAGAAGTCCTGCACCCATCCGATTTTTGTATCAGGGATATCTGCGGTCGCAGTTCTGTACTTTGAGATGTTTTTCGCATTCACATCCAGATCCCACACGCCGTCCAAATCGGTCCCTATCAGCAAGTGGCCTGAGGTACGATCCTCTACCATCGCGTTCACCGGCAAATAATACACCCCCGGCTTAGGCGACTCATACACGTTCGAATCGCCGTACGTGAAATAGTACCTTTTAAATTTACCACACTTCCGGTCGAACAGATTCAACCCTTCCTGGGTACCGACCCAGAACCTTCCAGCACCGTCTTCATACATGCAGTGTACAAGGGGGCTGTTAATCGTGCTCGTATCATAATAGTCAAACCTGTAAGCGCTGAACGAATCGTCCGACCGGTCGAGAAGGTTCAGACCGTTGAGGGTCCCTATCCACAGATTCCTGTCCCCGTCTTCGTAGATGGTGCTGATAAACCGGCCGCTGATGCTTCCGCTGTCGCGCTCATCGGGCTTGAAGACATCCATTGAGTATCCGTCATATCTCGCAAGGCCGTTCTGTGTGCCAAGCCAAATATACCCGAGATAGTCCTGAAGGGCGGCGTTTACCGTATTCTCGGGAAGACCGTCTTCGAGCGTAATGCTTTCAAATACGGGAGCCCGAAAGCGTCCGCCGATGGGTTGGGAATACGAAACACCGGCGAAGAACAGGATCACACCCAAGGCGAAAATTTGCACAAGGCAGCCCCTTAATTTCACAAGCCCGCGCGGTTCCCTGGATCTATCTCCACTCTGATGCATGCTTGACCCTGGCCAGCCCGCTGAAGACGGTACCAGTATGTCGGACTGTGGCAGATTTTAAGAAGTAGGTGCCATAAATGCAAGCAAAGGCGGGCGTCACGCTAACCTACTTCGGTTCCTTCGCGAATTTTGAGTTGGCTGCGCTCCAAGGAACCGTCAGGCAGAAAGAACAACTTCGCACAACACGACAGGCCGTGTTCCACTTGAGACGTGCCCCCGTTTGTTGTACCAACGGTAGGTTGGTGCTCCGGGCAGGGATTGACAGGTACATGCATCGACCGGTAAACTCTAGAACGGCAAAGCGGTTCTTGTATCCACATCCCCCGTCCCCTTTAGTTCGAGTAGGAGCAACTATAAGGCTTCTGCTTAGGAATCATATGGATGGGAACCATTTATTCCAGGATGAGTAGAACCACTTCGTGCACTCGGTCGGGAATCGTCAAGACGTTAATTACGCAAGGCGCTATTGCACGTCTTGATGGAAGTGACTCGATGGTTACTATTTGGTTACCGAAGGATGGAAGGGATCAACACACAGGCGAGAGAGCGAACTAAATCCGCGAATCCATTTCAAATTTCTGTGCCCGGGATCCCGACAAAGTCGGGACACGAGATTGCATCACAGAAAGGTGTATAAAAAGAGAGGATTGTGCCCGGGACAGGACTTGAACCTGCACGAGATTGCTCCCACTAGAACCTGAATCTAGCGCGTCTGCCAATTCCGCCACCCGGGCAACTTACTTTTCGAACCTTGCATGATTTCCGAAGCCGAAGGACCTGGATATTGCGGCAATAATATACGCGTTACTGGGTGTTTTTACAAGATTGGGTGGGGTAAACGGTTGAAACCGTTCCGTCCTAACGCCCTTTTCCCTTGCCCCGCTCTGAAAAGCGGAGCAAGGGAAAGAGTAACCTGAGCCGACCGTCCCATCGGCCTTAGTCAGGAGTATTAGTCCTTAGGGTGTATCATGGATTCTATGAAGTCCGCCACGTCCTTGTGGAATTGCGGCATGACTTTCGGATTGACATACACCATGTGCCCCGAGTCGAAATACTTGAAGTGAACTCTCTTCAACAAATTCGGGATGTTGTTGCCCAGGTTGTCGACCGTGTACTCGGTAGCATAAAAAGGCGTCGCCAGATCGAAGTAGCCATTCAACATCAGGATGTTGAGATAGGGATCTTTCGACATGACATCCGCCAGATTGGGCGCAACGTTCGGATCGCGGAACCCGAACGACCGGCGTCCCTTCTGTTTCCAATCCCATTTGAATCCCTTTGTGCCGTAGGCGTCAACCCGGTAGTAATATTTCGTCGGATATTTCAGGTCGTTGTAAAGGTAATAAAGGAATCCCGTAATGAACGGCGGGCTTATCTTTGCACTCTGAGGATCGTACTGCGAATATTCGCCGATCATGTCGGTCTCCGGACCGGTATATCTCGCGTCGAGTCGTCCGACGGTTTCGCCACGGTTGCGCAGAAGCTCCGCGGTGAATTGCGGCTCGCTCAATCTGAGGTTTGCCTTGGACCAATAGGATTGCGAAATGCCAGTATATTCATGGAGTTTGTTGAGTACGTCGTGGTACTCGGTACTGTCTATCGACTGACCTTTGAAAAGAGCATTGGCGTATTCGTCTCTCGCGAACTTTCTCACTTTTTCCAGGAACGCAGGGAGATTTGCCGGCTTGTTGGGAAGTGCGTTGTGGTACCAGGCAACCGCCGCATAAGTCGGCAGGTATAGAACATACGGCAGATCGTTGCCGGGCGCAAAGGCGAGCGTCTCGAAATTCCAGACCGTCGAAAGGAAGATGACGCCGTTAAGCTGTATGCCGTCGTTCTCGTACAGATAGTCCGCAGTCGCGGCATTCCTCGTGGTGCCGTAACTCTCGCCGAACAGAAACTTGGGGGAGTTCCATCTATCGTACTTGGCGATGTACTGATAGATGAATTCGCTCGTCGCCTTGGCATCTTCATCTATGCCCCAGAACTGAGATCCCTTGGCTTTTCCGACGGGTCTGCTCAAGCCGGTGCCCATCGCATCGAGTATGACAAGGTCTGTCACATCGAGTATCGAGTTAGTGTTGTCTTCCAGCTTGTATGGGGCCGGAGGGGTGGCGTGCGGGTCGTTCAGAACAATCTTCACGGGGCCGAGTGCACCCATGTGCAGCCACATCGAAGAAGATCCGGGCCCGCCATTGTAAGCGAACGTGAGCGGCCGGGTCGACGGATCGGTTACGCCGTCTTTGGTGTATGCGGTGAAGCCGAACAATGCTATCGGCTGGTTCTCATGGTTCCTCAGCAGGATCGTTCCCGTTGTAGCGGTGTAGCGAATTACCTTGCCTTCGATTGTGGTGGTATGCTGCGTTGAGACCAGGAGCGGTTTGGGTATCTCTGATTTGCTGGAATCACTCTTCTCTCTGTTTGTCTGCGCCGACAGTGGGGCGGCTGCAATGGCAAGAGCCAGAATGATCGCAGACAGGGATTTGTACATTTGGTCCTCCTTGTTCAATTGAAATGCTGTAACAAAATCTACTTTATAAATGATCGAATATCAATTCAGCCCACCGACGGTTGGCCGGCCGTTTTGAACTACACCAATCGGTTTTGAGGTACCTTCTTTCGTTCAATTCCCATCGTGTCATCTCCATCGCTCAGAGGACAAATTAACGGGGAATTCAGACGGACAGAACCTCCATGGAATACGAGATTTATTCATGGCCTTAGAAAAATCGGCAAACGTAAATACATAGAGTTGCCTATTCCAGCTCCGAAAACCCGTTGGGCCATCGGTCGTGTTCCTGTTCCAAAACCGCGATGCGACTTGCCTGCCGAAACGTTGGAGACCCATATTAGCCGGGCGGATTTCTTCCGCGGCATCGCAGCGCCGCTTTATTGGGGTTGTGTCCTTATTCCAAGCATACTTCACTGCCCGAAAGGTACTACGCACTAAACAGCAATGACGCAAAGGAATAAATCTTCCCGCAACGCGAAGACGCAAAAAGGGCGCAGACCCCAGGTTCCATCCTTTGCCCACCCACCGTAGCTCAAGCGTAAGTGGGCGACCTTGGAACTCTGGATTTACAGTTGAAGAATTGGTCCCGCGCCTCCCGTTCATTGTTAAGACAAAAAGATATACGCCCACGCGTAGCGTGATCCCAACATATGCCGCTTCGCGGCATTTGTGGCTTCGTCCGATCACAGAAGTACCCCGTGATCGGACCCTTCGGGCGGCCATACTTGATTATAAAACACTACCTTTCTTCGCGGTGGCGTGAAAAGAAGCCGATAGTTCATTAAACTTATTGCGAGCAAATCGACTCAAAATGCCAGAACATTTGCACCGAATATATCCATAGCCCAAATCCGGAAGGAGTCCTTCAATGCGATTGCTGAAATACGCGCCCATCCTCCTTATCGCGGCCCCGTTTCTTTTCGCCGGCTGCACCAGCATGTTGCTCGTCAGAAGCAACTGGGGAGGAAAGAACATCGTTGTAAACGGCAACGACAAAGACTGGGGGGACACGATGTTCTATATCCCGACGGCGAACCTTACCGCCGGCGTGAGGAACGATTCGAAGTACATCTACCTGGTATTGAAAACGACAAACCGGAGACAGGCTTTCCAGATTAGAGGTCTCGGCCTCACGGTCTGGTTCGATCCTTCCGGCGGTGCCGGCAAAAAGTTCGGCATCCGTTTCCCCATCGGCCATCAGATGAGATTCGACCGCAACATGCAGGGACCTAATAGAGAAGCCGACAGTGTCAGACAATACGCAAGTTTTGTAATGAGTAACCCGAACGAGCTCGAACTCCTCGGCGTGAGCAGGAAAGGCCCCTTGAAAATGACCGTTGCCGATCTGAAAGGGATTCAATTGCAAATGAGAGGATCGGACAACGGACTGGTCTACGAAATGCGCGTACCGCTTCATTCATCTCCGGAAGATCCGTACGCAATTAATCCGAAAGGGGATCAGATAGGAATCGGATTCGAGGGAGGCCAATTCCAGCGTCCCAGTTTCAGAGACAGGGAAGGGAGAATGGGTGGATATGGCGGTGGTGAAGGTATGCCCGGCGGAGAAGGCGGAGAGGGCGGTGAAGGTGGCGAGATGCCAGGCGGCATGGAGGGCGGAGGTTACGGCGGCCGGAGGGGCGGTTACGGCCGGGAAGAAGGGATGAGCCGCGAAGCTCCAAAACAGATCGACTTCTGGCTTAGGGTCGACCTTTCGAGCGGCCCTTCGCGTGCACCCGAGATTCAATAACCGCCATCCGCGTATCAAGGCCGGGATAGAGTTTTGAGGCCCATAAGGTCGTGTGCTTGCCGAGGGTAATCCATCCCTCAACCTCCGGTTGAACGCGATGGTATATTTAGCAACCCGCCCAGCCAGTCTGAACAGGAAAGCCGCGGCCATGTCAATCGAGCCCCCGCATGAGATCTATAGTATGAATTGAACTAATAAGTTTGGGCCACCGGCTCCCCTTCTTACCGAAGTTGAATTCGTGAAATAAGAGAAGAGCCCGCTGTAAAACCATTCACTCGTGTAATTCCTGCCGTTCAGTCCGAGGAGTCAGGTATAACATCTCCGGTCTGGGAATCTGACGATTCGGCGTTCAAGGGATGGGTGGGACCCGGGCACGGACTCAATCTTGTCCGGCGTCCGTTTTCCTCGATTATTCAAAAATGGATTGCGGTCACCTCCAGGGGGTCTCCCGATCATTGATTCTACGCGAGCATGCGAGACGGTGCCGTTGCTCCTCGCTGGAATACAAGACACTCCGATCACGAGATCCTGCAGAGTGGACGCTGCGCGCGGTTACGTAGCCGCGGAAGATCCGGGAAGAGTCGAAACTTTGGCATTCCCCTTGCATGGGCAGGAATGCGGGTATAAATTCAGGAAACAAGTTGACCGGGATGTTTGCATTGTCATACAGGATGGTTATTTTCAACGGCTGGGTTGCTTAAGCGTGCGATACGTAGTCAAATGGATACCCGGACATTGCTGTCCGGTTGTCCGAGGTCTTTTTCCGAATGAAACCATGGCTATGTCGAAATGAATCCATCTGCCATCGATCGTCTGCGGCTTAATATTCTCCTCGAGGACCTTGCCGATTCGGAATTCGGCTATGTTCTCCCGCGGCTTCGGGAACAGCATTATATTGCAGGAGAAGTCATCCGCGATGACGAGAGCGACGGAGACGGGATTCACCTGATCGTGGAGGGGCGCGTGAAAATTACCCGACGGACAAAGTTCGGCGACGAGCTCCGGCTGGCCCTGCTTCATCCGGGTGATTTCTTCGGAGAGCTTTCGCTTATCGACGGCCGTCCAAATCCGGGCAGTGTTACTGCCGTGGACGACTGTACCACCTATATCCTTGGAAAGAGAGAGTTCGACAGACTTCTCGAGGAGAACCATCGTTTTGCGCTGCGTCTCCTTCTAGTCAATTCCATAAGGCTGCGATCCCAGAACAATCATTTTATTCAGGAACTGGAACACACCACCCGGCACCTGGTTGCCGACATTCGAAGACTCGAAAAGGTCATAGAAGCTTCCAAGCTGATTAACTCCGCGCTTGACCTCGGAGAGCTTTTGAAAGTAATCCTCGACATCGCGGTACACATTGTCGATGCAGACGGCGGAACGGTTTACCTCGTCGACGCGAGGAGCGGCGAGCTTCTGTCCAGGGTACTCGAAGCCTCCGAGCCGATCACGATCAGGCTCCCAATAGGTAAAGGGATTGCGGGTTATGTGGCGGCAACGGGCGATACGCTTAATATTTCCGACGCCTATCTGGACGCACGGTTTAATCCGGAAGTCGACCGGCAGACCGGATACCGAACGAAGACGATTCTCTGCATGCCCATGAGAAATAAAGACGGTTCGATTGTCGGAGTCTTCCAGCTTCTCAACAAACGCGACGGAGTCTTTACTCGCGAAGATGAAAACGCAATCAACGCACTCTCCGTCCACGCCGCGATCGCGCTCGAGAAAGCGAGGCTGTATGAAGAAGAGCGAACCAAACTGGCACTCGAGAAAGAACTTGCGGCTGCGCATACCGTGCAGGTTGGACTTCTCCCCAAGAACTTCCCTGCCGTAAAAGGCTATGAATTCTTTGCCAGCTCAATCCCCGCAAAATCTGTTGCGGGCGATCTATACGACTTCGTGCCGCTTGGTAACGGCAACGTAGCGATCTCGCTCGGAGATGTTTCGGGAAAAGGATTGCCGGCGGCGCTTCTGATGGCAAATGTTCAGGCCACGATCAGGGCTTACTCCAGACTCAATCCCTCGCCAGGCAACTGTGTCAGGCGCTCCAATGATCTCCTTTTCAATTCAACCGCGGCAGACAAGTTCGTTACCTTGTTTTACGGTGTCCTCGATACCAAGACGCACGTGTTCCGCTATACAAACGCCGGCCACGAACGCCCGTTCTTCTTCAGGAAAGGCAGAAGTGCCACCGCTCTGGAAGCCGGAGGAATCCCAGTCGGCGTGTTGGACCACTTCAACTATGAGGAGGGGGTGGTTGAATTCGGAAAGGGCGACGTTCTCATGATTTTTTCAGACGGTATACAGGACGCTGTCGATCCGGCGGGTACGCGGTTCGGGGTGGAGAGGATCAAAGAGGTCGCGGGTAAATGTCTCGGATCGTCCGCGGAGACAATCGTGTCCACTGTCTTCAAGGAAATAGCGCGACATGTCTCGGACACTCCACAGTTCGACGATATGACTCTGATAGTCGCGAAGCGCACGGAATAAGTCTTCTGTCTCCGAGCCCTCTCCGGGCTCACGGGGTTCATGTGCCGACGGCCTTTCCGCCGACCGTAAGCCGCTCCTTCGCAGCCACATAATCGTATGAAGGTTTGATCCTTTTGTCGACCATGAAGTATGCGATAGCCGCCAGAATCACGACCGTCGTTCCCACACCCGCCTCTGGACCGTACCGTCCTCCGGTCAGCCAGTAAGGACCGTAGTCGGTAGGGACAAATAATGTCCTGTTTGTCAGAAGACCGCTGACAGGCAGCGACAGGAAAAAACTCTGAACCATGTTCCAGGAAAAGTGCATCCCGAACGGAAAGTAAAGCGTCCTCGTCTTCAAATAGGCGACGCTTAGCCAGACACCGGCGAGCATCGTGTTGAGTGTGGAAAAGAAATTTGCGGACGGATTCGTCAGGTGCACCAGGCCGAAGAATACCGACATGAAGATCGTCGCACCGACGGCTCCCATGCCCTCGATGAGCGCCTGGAAAGGATAACCACGGAAGATTAACTCCTCACCCATGGCAAAATAAGCGAAGAATATGAAACTCAGTCCAAAATTCCTGATCATTATAACAAAGCTCTGCGGCCTGAAATTCAGCTTCACTGCCCCGACGGCCAGTTCAACTCCACCCACCAGCCCGATCATTACCGCGCCGACCAAAATTCCAAGAAGCAGTTCCTTCGCAATCTTCCCGTGATAGGGAATCCCTACCGATGAAAATTTTCTCCTGTCCACAAACCTTATCATTAAATATGTCGCAAGGATGACGTCGAGGTAGAAGAGGAAGAAGTAAGACTGAGACGGCACCGCGTGGGTAAGTTTCGCGATAATCGCCGAGACGTAGTAGAGCACGAGGACTGCAAGAAGAAACAGCACGACTCTCCAGCCGCTTCGCAGATACTGGTGCGAATCGAGAAGAAGGTTATTCCCGGGGGCAAGCTCGTCCGGAAGCTTCTTTACAAGGAAAGCCGCCGCCAGCCCGAATATTCCCAGAACCAGCCCGATGATAAACCAATTCCCCTGGTCTCTTCGTTTACGGCTTGCAGCCGATGCCGCCGCAAACGCGCAGACTACCTCGAGCAGTAGAAAAAGAGGCCAATAGTGATAAAGGATCCATTGGAAATTCACGAAGGACTCCGAAGTTTCATGGTGGGATGGAGCGACGAACGAGAACCCGGCATCGGCGTCAAAGGGGTAGATGTACCTTGTGGGGATCGGTGAATCCTATGCGGCTTTGAGGGAACGCTCAAAGACAGTGACCCGTGATGGGAAAATCTCCTGCACCTCCGGGTTCCGCGTTGAGCGGCATACCGGAATTCAATCCTTCTTCTCCCGCGAGTGTCTCCGGTCGGCCGGATTCTGAGGCATGTTCAATATCCGCCTTGCCTCTTCCAATATCTCATCTTCTTTCCGGCGTTCCCTCTTCTGCTCATGATATTCGCGGTAGATTGCGAGGCCGCCCAATAGCCAGATCAACACGGGAACGGAAGTAAACACGATTTTCGCCGCAAACGGGGCCTGGCTGTTGAAGAGGACGTAGAAAGCGACCAGCATGAAAAGGAGCGGCGCAAACCACGCAAGGAATATCACACGATTCGTTTTCATATTAGCCTCATCCAGGTGGCCATTTCATCTGCCTGCCGCCAAGCAGATGCAGGTGAATGTGATCGACCGTCTGTCCGCCTTCGGCGCGGCAGTTCCATACGAGACGGTATCCTCGGTCCAGAGAAACCTTTCCGGCAATGTCCACTGCCGTGGTGACCATCCTCGAGATCACACCGGCATCATCGGACTCTCTCAGATCGGAAAGGCTTACAATATGTCTCTTCGGTATCACAAGAATATGTGTCGGCGCTACGGGGTGCCTGTCCTTGATCGCAAAAACATCGCCGTCGTTCGCTACGAAATCCGCAGGCGACTTCCCTTCCGATATTTTGCAAAAGATACAGTCCACTTCCCTTTCCAAATATTCTCAGGCCGCCGGCTGATATTTGGCGACTTCCTCGACCACGGCATCCACGATCTCGTGCTCCTTGACGCGACGAACGACTTCTCCCTTCCGGTAAAGTATTCCGACTCCCTTTCCGCACGCGACGCCTATGTCTGCTTCGCTGGCCTCGCCGGGACCGTTAACTACACAGCCGAGGATCGCTATCTTCACCGGCTTCTTGATTCCCGACAGCCGCTCTTCAAGCTGTCGCGTGATCGAGAAGAGGTCTACCTCCAGTCTCCCACAAGTGGGACAGGCGATCAGCTCGACGTTTCTCGTCGCCAGGCCGAGGGAGCGGAGGATTTCCTTTCCGACCTCTACTTCCTTCACCGGGTCGTCGGTCAACGAGACTCTTATCGTATCGCCGATTCCCTCGGATAGCAGAGTTCCGATCCCGATCGAAGACTTGATCGTTCCGACTCTTGTAGGGCCGGCCTCGGTCACGCCGAGATGCAGAGGATAGTCGGTGCGTTCCGCGATCAACCGGTACGCCGCGATCATCAATCTGACGTCGGTCGACTTGACCGATATTATTATGTCATGAAAATCGTTCTCTTCACAAATGTTGACATGTCTCATCGCACTCTCAAACAGTGCTTCCGCAGTTGGATAGCCGTGCTTCTCAAGAATGTCCTTTTCAAGCGATCCGGAATTTACTCCGATCCTGATCGGCACCTTTCGGTCCCTCGCGAGCGAAAGGACCTGCCTGATCCTTTCCACACTTCCGATATTCCCGGGGTTCAGCCTTACCTTTGCGACCCCGCCTTCAAGCGCTTTCAGCGCAAATATATGATTGAAGTGGATATCGGCGACGACGGGAATAGGCGCCTGCCTGACGATTTCGCCGATTGCGGCAGCTGCCTCCTTATCATTTACGGTGACACGCACTATGTCACACCCCGCGTCGGCAGCCTCGACGATCTGCTTGACCGTCGCATCTATATCAGAAGTCTTGGTCTTGGTCATCGTTTGAACCGAAATCGGAGACCCTCCCCCGACCGGGACATTACCGATGAAGACCTTTCGCGACTTCCGTTTTGGAAATTCGAATTGCAGCGGAGACCCAGCATGATTTCCGCCCTCTTCCGATCTATTTGTAATTACCGGCAGATCTATCATCACGTCCTCTTTAGTCTTTATACCCTAATTTAACTTCTTACTCGCATTGAATAAAATCCTCTTCTCTTCCTCCGTCAGCGAATCGTAGCCGGAAGCACTGATCTTATCGAGAATTTCGTCCAATCGGTCCTGGGTTACAATATCGCGATCGTTATAGTCATGTCCCTGGTTCTCCCGCCGTCCAACTTCAGTATAATGCACATCGCTGACCACCCTTTTATCGGCATACTTCTTCCGCGTCTTTATGTTACCGATAATCGTTTCCTTGCTGTTAGAAAAGAAATCCGATATCCTTCCGAAAGCGGGGATCGACCTTCTGTAGTAAAGCAGATAGATGAAACCTACAAATGCCCCCCCGAGATGAGCGAAGTGAGCGACTCCTGCGCTAGTGTTCGCTATTCCGTTATATAGCTCCATCGCGATGAAGAAAGCGACCACGTATTTCGCCTTGATCGGGAAAAGGAATGCGATATACACCGGCACTTCGGGAAAAAGCATCCCGAAAGCGATCAGGACGCCGTAAATAGCCCCGGAAGCTCCGATAGTCGGGAGCGGCGTTGTAAACAAGGGCGTCAGGAAGTTGTTTGAAATGCCGGCTCCGATCCCGCAAATGAAGTAGTAGACAAGAAACCTGCGTGTTCCCCAGAGGTTTTCGAGTTCAACGCCGAAGAACCACAGCGCCAGCAGGTTGAAGAAAATGTGGAAGAAGCCTCCGTGCAAAAACAGGTAAGTGACTAGCTGCCAGACCAGGAATCCCTGCCCGAAAGGAAAAAGGGCAAAGAGTCTGAAGAAAACATCGTACACATAAATGTTCCCGATCCTGATTCCCAACTGGAGAAACAGCTGGAACAGCCAGACGGCGGTAGTTGAGATGAGGAGGAACTTCATCCCTTTCGGGAAGAACCTGAAACTGGACGGAGGCCTGTAATAACCCGTATAATTCGTATAATAGCTCATATATACTTCACCTTACTGAACACCATCGCACCTCCGTCCGTTTCAAAATTACCTATTTATTGTCGAGTGCTGCAACACCCGGGAGCGTCTTCCCTTCAAGAAATTCGAGCGACGCACCGCCGCCTGTTGAAACGTGAGATACTTCCTTTTCAAGGCCGAACTTCGCAATCGCCGCGGCTGAATCACCGCCGCCGACTATCGTGGAAGCTCCCTTCTTAGTGGCTTCCGTCAACGCCTGAGCGACCGCCTTCGTCCCTTTCGCGAAGTTGTCCATCTCGAACACTCCCATGGGACCGTTCCAGACTACTGTCCTGGCGTTGACAATCTGGCTCCTGAAGAGCTCGACGCTCTTCGGCCCGATATCCATTCCGACCTGTCCTTCCGGGATCTCATCGACGCTGACCACGCGGCTGGGGGCGGAATTCTCGAACTTTGCCGCAACCACGCAATCGACCGGAAGCAAAAGCTTGGCCTTCCCGGACTTGGATTTTTCCATCAGTTCCCGGGCGAGATCGACTTTGTCGGCTTCGAGGATCGAATTGCCTATTCCTTTTCCCATTGCCTTGAGGAAGGTAAACATCATTCCGCCGCCGACGATGAGTGCGTCGACCTTTCCGAGGAGATTGTTGATGACGTCTATCTTTCCGGAAATTTTGGCACCTCCTATGATCGCGACATACGGTCTTGCGGGATCACCGACAGCCTGCGAAAGGTATTTCAACTCCTTCTCCATCAGGTACCCGGCAACGGCGGGTTTAAGGTATCTCGTGATTCCTTCGGTAGACGCATGCGCTCGATGAGCGCTGCCGAATGCGTCGTTGACATAAACATCGCCCAGGGATGCGAGCTCCTTGGCGAAATTTGCATCGTTCCCTTCTTCTTCGGGGTGAAATCTCAGGTTCTCCAGCAGAACGATGTCGCCGGGTTTCGCCGAATCAACTGCGGCCTTCGCCTGTGCACCGATGCAGTCCGGGGCCATTATCACCTTTGCCGACAACAGTTCGCCGAGCTTCTTCGCAGCAGGGACCAGCGAGAATTCCGGTTTTACCTTCCCTTTGGGCCGCCCCAGATGGCTCATCAGAATCGGTTTCCCTCCTGAACCCAGTATCTTCTTGATAGTCGGAAGTGATTCGACGATCCGTTTATCATCGGTAATGTTCCTGTCTGCGTCCAGCGGAACATTAAAGTCCACTCTGACGAGAACCTTCTTTCCTTTTACATCAATATCATCGATAGTCTTCTTGTTGAATGAATTATCCATTTTTTCACTCCAGATTGAAATCAGATTGTTCAACGACTGTTTTGATCGATCCCACGCTTATGAAGAGAAACTTCGGGATCGTTTGCGTCTCGCTCCGGACCATGATGGGGATCCCGTTCCCGAGCGAAGTGAAGTCCGACCATGACTTGACTTCAGCTTTACCACGATGAGTGTTCATGTTGAAATCGCGGTAAGTGCGCACGGGCAGGAGGGTGTTCACATCGAGCCAAATCTTGCCCGCGCCTCGCGCACTCATGGAATCGCCCACCGCATCCAGTTTAAAAGAGATGAGGAAACATTTCTTCCCCGCGACTATTGCCGAATCCGAATCCACGACGGCCGTAAACTCGTGTTTCCTGGTCGCTCTTTCAAGGTAACGGTTCCAGGGGAATGCCGTGTCGATGTAGAAATCCATAATAGGCTTGTTCAGTCTCCTCCGAAATTGCCTTTCTATCATTGCGGCGGCGGTCGTATCGGAAAATGAGTAGCGGCCGACCAGTTCACTGCCGCTGTCTTGGCCATTCTTCACGTTGATCTTGTAGCTTGCTTTGCCCGAGGCCTTTTTCCCAAGGATGTGCGCATTGAAGGCAACGTTGACCACCAGCGAGCCGCTTGTGCGGTCGACCTTCTCCTGAAAGGAGTTCACCCTATCCATCGAGTCCCGGAGCAGCGAAGCCGCGGTAAGAGATTGCGCCTTTGCCTGAATTGTGAACGCTGCCGCAACCAGCAAGAACACGAACGTTTTCACAGTACCTCAACCTTTTCGTTGCGGATGATCACCTTGCCGATCTCCCCGTGAAGGAAGAAGAACTTTCCGTATATCTGCATTACAATCTTCGAAGGAAAGTATATTCGAGCAGCGCTGTCGTAAGAAACGTCTATGGCGTCGTGGAACTCCATCCCCAGGGGAAGTCCTTTGATATTCTCTTCAATCCTTCTCGGAGCGAAGTCCGATCGGCTGATGGATGCGGTGACGGTACTGAGAGGGTTGCCCGTATCTGAAGGCTCCGAGAACGCGAATCTGATTCTGTAATCGTTGTCTTCATTCGGATCCGCGAATTCGCAAGACGAGAGGCTCTTTCCTTTGTCGGAAAAGTACTCGGATAGAAAAAACATCTTATTAAACGCATCGTAGCCCGCATTGAACCGGCTCCCGTTGGGGACGGTGCCGGAAACAAGATCTCTCTCGAACCTGCCGTTTTTGATTGTTATTCTGAACACGAGATTATCTTCGTCTCCACTTCTGGATTCGATTTGCATTTTCTGCGTGAAGCGAATTTCACGGTGGTCGAGCACGCTGTCTGTCCGGACGGCGCAAGCTTTTGCTCTTTCGTACACGTCACGGGCCGAGAAATAGCCCGCGCTGCGGCCCGGATTGAGCGAAAGTATTAAAACTGTAATCAGGAAGAAACTCAAACTACCCTTTCCTGTTAACCGGCACCGCCGCAACAAAAAAAATAACGGGACCGCCTCTCGGAGACGATCCCGCGGATGAACATCATCTCAGAGTTTCGAGCCGACTTTCTTGACGAGATCGACGACTCTATTCGAGTAGCCCCACTCGTTATCGTACCACGATATGACTTTTATCATATTGTCTATAACCATCGTACTTAGAGAATCCACAATCGAAGAGCGGGCATCGCCGCGGTAATCGATAGACACAAGAGGCTCCTCGCTGTAGCCGAGGATTCCCTTCAGCGCTCCCTCAGAAGCGGCCTTCATAGCCTTGTTGACCTCATCTTTCGTAGTGGCCTTGTCCGCTTCGATGACGACATCCACGACGCTGACGTTGGGTGTCGGAACTCGCATCGAGAAACCGTCGAGCTTTCCTTTGAGATCAGGCATGACCAGACCGATTGCTTTCGCTGCGCCGGTGGAAGTCGGGATCATGGAGAGGGCGGCAGCACGCGCACGACGAAGATCCGAGTGCGGAAGATCCAGAATGCGCTGATCGTTCGTGTAGGAGTGGATCGTAGTCATCAACCCCTTCTTGATGCCGAATGTATCGCGAAGGACCTTCACGACGGGAGCCAGACAATTAGTAGTGCAGCTTGCGTTCGAGATTATGTTGTGCTTGGCAGGATCGTAAAGGTTATCGTTTACGCCGAGCACGATAGTAATGTCGAATACTTTTGCAGGTGCGCTTATGATGACCTTCTTTGCGCCGTTGGCCAGATGGGTCTTTGCCTCGTCTCCAGCGGTGAAATGCTTCAAACCGGTGGATTCAACCACCACGTCGATTCCAAGATCCTTCCAATGCAGGTTGTGATGATCCTTTTCCGACAGGACCTTCAACGGCTTTCCGTCGACCAGAATTTCCTTCTCTTTGGCCTCGACCTTGCCCGCAAATATGCCGAGCACCGAATCGTATTTCAAGAGATGACCCAGAGTCTTCGCATCCGTGATATCATTGACGGCAACGATATCCAAATCCGGGTTCTTGTAAGCAGCCCTGAAGACATTTCTTCCAATTCGACCAAAACCATTGATTGCAACTTTAATCGCCATTTGATTATTCCTCCGAATTTTATACAAAAAATTTAAGAATAGGGGTACTAACATGCAATTTTGAGGGGATTTCGGTAGTGCCCTGGACTCAGGATTCAACGCCCAAAGGATCCTTCGGACAGAGGTACTGACTCACAGAGAATTCACTGAGTTTTTCTTCTCTTTGCACTGTGGCTTAGTGCGTAGCACCTTCGGGCTGTGATATACACTTGGAATAGCGACGCTTCTCATCCGTGAGAAGGATTGAAAATTGGGAACCTGCGGGCTATATTTTTTCATGAGAAAGGAAAGAATAATGAAAGAGACGGATTTCATCGTGAAGAACAAGTCACAATTTCTTGAGTATTTCCGCTCCAAATTCCCCGCATTTCACAATTCGAACGTTTTCTACCGGGATTTACGCTACGCCGTCGGGCATTTTCTCGTTTCGGGCGGGTTCAAGTCATCGGACGCGGAACTTGGAGCCATTTTGGATGCGTTATTGAAGGTGATGGTTTCCGACGGGATTCTCAGGGAAGTGTCGGCCGGAATATGGGCTTTAAATTATCCCCAATTCAAGACCACGAAGCCCGGGAAACCCGTATTGAAATTCTGAGATCTTTCTTAATAAAAGCACGTTTACATATAGATAGTTAGGAGGAGTAAGATGGCCGAACTCGAGGCAATTCGTTCGGAGATAATCGTTTCAGATAGAGCCGCTCTGGAGATAAAGAGAGTAATGCAGGAAAACAGCGTTCCCGAGACTGCCGGTTTGCGTGTGGGTGTAAAAGGGGGCGGATGCAGCGGCTTCAGCTACATGCTTGGCTTCGACGAGACGTCGCACGATACCGACAAAATAATTGAATCGAACGGGGTCAGGGTCTTCATCGACGAGCGAAGCCTGCCGTACATTGCAGGCGTGACCCTTGATTACCAGGACGGTCTTAGCGGTAAGGGATTCACATTCGATAATCCCAACGCCAAGCGTACCTGCGGCTGCGGCCACTCGTTCAGCGCCTGACGAGCCGGCAGCAAGAGTTGTACGACCACTGCCCGACGGATAGGCGGTACCGGCCTGTGCAACGCACGGTGGATTCCGCAAGGAACTTTAGTA
The DNA here is from genome assembly GCA_046706745.1 of Candidatus Kryptoniota bacterium. Classification (GTDB taxonomy): domain Bacteria; phylum Bacteroidota; class Ignavibacteria; order Kryptoniales; family JAKASW01; genus JAKASW01. Next base: position 266,092 of record JBJKPC010000016.1, on the reverse strand, counting down.
CCCAAAAAATCCTTTTCTAAAGAGACGTACCACCTCGTGTCGCCGTCGAGGGGGCGGGGTGGCATCCTCCAACAAAAAGAAAGGAACGAGCAATGGCTTATCAAGCAAAAAATTACAGCGGGTTAATCGGAATGGATGGATTCTCCAAACAACTTCTCGAAAACCATTTCACGCTTTATCAGGGCTACGTCACGAACACGAACAAGGTAGCCGATATTCTTGCTCAAATGTTGAAAGATGGAAAGACCGGCACCCCCGAGTATGCGGAATTGAAGAGAAGGTTCGGCTGGGAATTCAATGGAATGCGTCTTCACGAGTACTATTTCGATAACCTTGGCGGAAAAGAGCCGCTTGAAAAAGGGTCGGGGCTCATGAAAGCGATCGAAAAGCAGTTCGGCAGCTTTGCGAACTGGGAGACGGATTTCAAGGCAGCCGGAAGCATGAGAGGAATCGGTTGGACTCTACTATACCTGGACAGCTCGAACGGTTCGCTTTATAACGAGTGGATCAACGAGCACGACATGGGGCATTTGGCAGGCTGCACGCCGATAGTAGTACTCGACGTTTTCGAGCATGCATTCATAACTGATTACGGCTTGAAGCGCGGCGAATATATTGCCGCATTCATGAAGAACCTCAATTGGAAAGAGGCATCAGCGCGATACGATAAAGCGCAGAAGTAAGAACCAAAATAGGAGGAGATACGATGAGATACACGAAGCTCGCAGCTGTCGTCTTCATGGCGATCGTCTCGACCGCAGCGATGACGCAGGCTCAGCAAATGCATGCCATGAAGAGCAGTCACAGCATGCATACGATGATGTCCAGCAAGATGAAAACAACGACCTTCGATGGACAGGTCGTTGGACTAAACTGCTACCTGTCCAAGGGCGCCCATGGCGCTAGCGCCAAGGCGTGTCAGACGGCGTGCGTGAGGAACGGCGACCCGGTCGGGATTCTCACGAAGTCCGGACATGTATACCTCGCGACCGTCGGACAGGCCAGACCGGCGAACTCCCTCTTGCTTCCTTACATGGAACAGGAAGTTAGGGTCACCGGTGTCATCCACAGCAGAAACGGGATGAGATTGGTCAACGTCGCGAAAGTTGAACCCGTTAAAGGCAAATGGAAGAAATAGCCGCGGGCGGCAAATAGAATCTTCTACCTACGGATAAGGCGGTCCCTGTGACCGCCTTTTTTTGTCCCGGGAGGTCAATCTAGCCCGCTTCCCGAAATTCCAGCCAAAGAGAACGTCAAGAGAATCTTTTGAGATAAAAAAATGATCGAATGCTCTGAAAAATCGGGCAAAAGGGTGGGCCTTTTTGTGGCCTCAGAAATTTGTTGAAAGCACCAGCGAGTAGTTTCTCAGAGGAGCCATGTTTCCTATCATTTCGACATAGTAGTAATTGAACAGGTTGTTCACAATGAAACTGACGTCGAGTGGAAAACCTATCGAGCTGAGATCGACACCGGCGCGGACATCCGTGATATATGCCGGCACACGGTCCCCCCCATTCTTTACAATTCCCAGCTGCACCAGCTGCTTGTCGTAATTCCCGAACTCGCTTATGTACCTGAAATCCAGCGATGCGCGGTATATCGACTTTTGGAAATCGGCAGACACATAAAACAATTCCCTAGATCTGTACTTGAGGAGGCTGTGCGTCGTCAGATCGAGCGGGGAAATGTACGTGTAGCTTGCTTTAAGAGTCAGGAAGTTCGATCCCAGGTCGCTCGTCGCATCGATCTCGTATCCTTGTATCCTTGCCCGGGTCACGTTCTGAAACATGATTTGCCCGGAATTGTTGAATTCAGGCTCGATCATATTCCAGTAGTCGCTTTGGAACAACGCCGCATCGACAAGCCCGTAATACCAGACCGGGAACCTTGCGCCGAGTTCTTCCGAAAGACTCCGCTCAGGCAGGAGACCCGGATTGGGAACTATCGCAACGCCCCCGGATTGGATCGATGCGTAAGTCTCCCCGATGCTCGGTGCGCGAAAGCCGGTACCGATCGACCCCCTGAGTGAGACTCCTTTTCCGAGATCGTACACGAGACCAAACTTCGGATTGAACTGGTTGAATGCGGATTTCCCTTCTATTCTCTCGTAATCGTATCTTGCTCCGGCCGTGGCATGTAGCCTGCCGAATCTTTGTTCTCCCTGGAGGTACAACGCACCAGAATTACTCCGCTTGTTAGTGAACGAATTAGAATAAATGAAATCGAGCTGACCATCGGCACCGAATGTCAGGACGGTCGAAGGACCGGCGTTCCAGGTCCCTTGAAATTCAAGATAACCTGTGCTTGAAGCAGAAGTATCCCCGATTCCGGTCGGCGTGTTTCCGAAATTGTCGTACCAGTGATTGAAATAGTAACTCCCCCTGATGATGTAGAGAAATTCATCGGATAGAACGTGCGTATAGATGCCTGAAAGATTCGCCCGTAAGGAGTTCACCCACTGGCCGAGTGCGCTCCCTGCCGGCTGGAGCGCATGGTTGATATCTTCCCAGTAGAGAAAATTTCCGGAGTGCTGGCTGAACATATCCCCAAAGATCTTCAAGCTCTGATTCCTGCCGATAGTGCCCGCGGTTTTCACGTACAGGTTAAGCCTTTTGAATGAATCGTTCTGTATGTAGCCATCGTCTCTCTTGTAACTCAACGAGGCAGTAACTCCGAAGTCGCCGAGCCCGATCGGTTGTGAATGAGTAATCGATGCCCCCTGGAAATACCTTGCATGAGGGGACCAGCGCCACTGGCTGTACGTCGGCTGTTGGTAGAATCCACCGTAGAGCCTGACGCCTGTCGAATTCACATCGACATTGTTCTTGGTAATCACATCGATCACACCCCCGAGTGCGCTCGAGCCGTAAAGCGAGGAACCCGCACCTTTGACGACTTCGACGTGGTCGATTTCCGAAATGGGGATAGACTCCCAGATTGCCTGTCCGGTATCGCCGGAGAGAAGCGGTATGCCGTCTATCAGCAGAAGAACACGGCTTCCGATTCCGCGCGCGTATCCGCTTGAACCGCGGATGTTGACCTGGTCCTGTGTGAAGTTAACTCCCGGAACATATCGCAGTGCGTCGTCCAGAGAAATCACATTCCTCCTCTCCATGGAGGCCGCGGTGACAATGTTTACGCTTGCCGGCACATCGGAGATCAACTGCTTCCTCTTGCTTGCTGTCACGACAACCTGCGCGGCTTGGACGGGCGATGGTGTAAGATAATATCGGAGAAATTTCCCCCGCAGCGCTTCGACAGACACCGAATCCACCAGCCTCCGGTATCCTATCATCGTGATCGAAATCCTGTAACTGCCTGCCGGAATCTTCTCAAGCAGAAATCTGCCGTCGATTCCTGAGAGCGTGCCGGTCCGGACCTGCTTTGTCGCTCCCCGGGACTGCAGCATGACAGTCGCGCCCGCAATCGCGCTCGAATCCTCAGCGGACAACACAATCCCCGAAATTCTCACCTGGGGGTAGCTATTTCCGATGAACAGGAGAAGCGATGCTGCTGAGAGGATTAGGAGGTGTGTTTTTGAAATCGACATCGATATTAATTCCGTTTACAAATTCTCCTGCCTTGACGACCACTGAGTCCGGGCGTCCCACTCCGTGAGAGTAGCCGTACGCTCCCACGACTTTCCAGTCCTGCAGGACGTTGGGCCCGTATTGCAGTGCAACCGCGACATAATGAAAAGTGGCAGATGAATCCAGGTAGAAAGCGTAGGATAGTGAATCGACGAATTTGGCCGGCCCACTCGAACCGATGGCCGGGTAGACCTTCGCCTGGCCACTGGATACTTCCGCAATTATGTTAGAAGGAGGATAATTGAAGAACGCGACCACACGGAAGTCTTGTACGCTGTCTGCCGGAGGCCAGGGAGACACAAAACGGACTGTTCCACCAAATCCGGGTTGAACGTTGGAAGACGATTGGACCGGGGAAAGACCACCGTTGCAGCCGGAGAGAAACACGAGATAAGCGACACCGAGGCAGAGTCCGATTACGGCATGGCTTATTTTCCACGTCCATTCTCTCTCTGCGCACAGGCTACATCGAGTGTCTTCATTCATTTCAAGCAATCCTCCATCCGGCGGGCGGGAATCTGAGGGTGCCGGCGGAGCTGTCAACACGATTTGTCCATCCTTCTCCTGCGTTGTATCGCTTCATTAGAGTTCGCTTACTGTGGTCCGTTTTTCCCAGGACCGACCGTCAACTCCGCACCAACTTAAGGCTAATCGGCATAAATTCCTCATCTCGGCGCCGGGTTCGCCGCCCGCAAATCATTTTGCGGCGGAAAACAGCGTCCAGGGGTAAGACATCATGTTGTGAAGAAATCTTCCTTCCCATCTGTAGCCCGGATGTCTGCTGAAAAACTCGGACGCGATGAAGTTGGTCCCGTCGGGGTGCCCCATATGTGCCCACAACTCCATTCGATTGGCCAGATCGGTGGTCGTGACCTTTCCCTGTACCGCTCCTGCAGGATTAAAAGGCGACCATCCCCACTGAGGAACGCCGCGCGGATCCTCATCGTTGTGTCCACAAATGACGTAGCTATCCCGGACTTCTCTTCCCCTTACCTGGTCGTAATCGTCGCCGAGTATCTTCTCCGCGATCCGGACATTTATCCTTCCCCTATATTTACGCATCAATGTCTCGAGCCGCAGTTTTCTGTCGTTCATCGAACTGTATTTGTCGTAGGGGTTAAAGTGAGTCTCTTGCTTTATTAGTTTCATATTGCTCGGGAAGTTGGATCCCACAAAGTAACCGTTCCTGGTCCGCCACACTTTGTGATACTTGAGTCCAAGTTCGAAGCGAGCGATCTCGTTCGTCCTGGTATCTCCGATGAGCCAGTCGTTAGCGTACGCACCGTTATTGTGTTTCGTCATTATCCGAACAAAATCGTCGATGCTGTTCGCATACTGTTCTGCTTCCCGTGCGCGCATGAATTCGGGTGTTCCGTCAGGATTGAAGCCCCTGAACTGGGCTATGGTAGTTTCGGTGACAAGAATTCCGGCGCTGTTTTCTGCAAAGTCGTCACCGCTGTCGATGAAACCCGGGAAGGTATCCATGAGGATCCTGTTGCCTTTGTCGGGTACAATATCTTCAATGATATTCCATCTCTCTCCGATGATGTAGTCGGTCCAGCAGTTATGTGCCATGACAATCTTCCCATCCGAAGTGTAGCTGCCTGTCGCGATGAAAGCACTGCAGTTGCCCGGGGAACTTACCCGTTCCATCTTCTCGCGGAGCTTCCGGATAAGTTGCGGGCGGTAGTAGTAAGCGAGTTCCATCCATCCATTCAGGGCGGTTATGTCGATAGCGTCATAGTGCAGCCCGCGTGCGCGCAGCCCGTCGGCTATCCCCCGGATTTCGCGCCTGTATTCGTCGGTGAGTTTCGGCCAAAACATTCTCCGGGCGGCCGCCCTGTAAAAATTCCAGTCCCGCCTCGTCGTTCGGCTTAAATAAAACTTCAACGCTCTTATCGCATTATCAATCTCGGGCCCCAGCAGGTAACCGTCCTGGTATCCGATATCTTCCGGTGTTCCCTGAAGATGGACGAAGATCCACCCGGCTTTGTCGACCCTGAAGGAGTGAGCGAGGCGCGGATCCGGACGAGCTTGTGCAATGCACGCCCCAAGCAGAAGTACGGACACTATTCGATCAAACCGTAGAGCATTCCGAATATGGGGAGGAAAGAACCGGGACTTTGGTGGGAAAGCAGTCATATTTTCTTCAAGGCCAAGTGGAATTCACATGTGCGTAATGAAGCGTAAGAAGGCTCAAGTAGATGGATGGCGGGAAATTTCCATCAAGTCAAGGACATCCCGTCAGTTGGGCCTGCGGGAGGGGTTCCTGAAAACGTTATCGGGGACCAACCATGCGCCTGGGAATCCGTGTTCGGCGATATAAGTAACGGCCTGATTTGCCTCGTATCTTGCGCGATAATTGCCGACGCGAACTTTGTAGTAGGGTGAATCGTAAACGATATAAACATTGTAGTTAGGAAGAAGCGAATCGGCTTCAGCCTTTACTTTGATGGCTTTGTCCAGGGTCTGGGTTGTAAGAATCTGGACCCGGAATCCGGGGACCGTATTATAACTGGAGTTGCTCGTGAGTATGTCCAGCGTGTCCTTCCGCACAGCCATCGTGTCCTTTGTGTGCATAGTAGTATCACGAAGCGCAGCAAGCGAATCGGCCCCTTTGAGCGCCGTGTCCCCACGTGAATAAGCCGTATCGGCCCTACGGGCAGACGTATCCCTGATGACGGTGATTGTGATCCGCGAAGTGGTTGAAGATCTCCCGTTAGTTGTGTCCTGAGCGGCGGTCTGCGCATTTGTCGCCGCGACGGAAACCGTCAATATCGAGATAACCGCTGATAGCGCCCCGGTGAATATCGATCCGAAACTTTCCAAGCCAAGCTCCATAGCACCATTATTGAGAATTCTTACCGGCTAAAAGTTAGCGGCAGCCGGGTTTCAAAACAAGAGTGGGACGGTTAGAGAAGTTCTGACGGTGTTCTAAATCAAATCGTTGAACGCCGAACAATTATTGGTCCCTTAGAACGAAAAGAGGGCAGACGGAATTGTCCGCCTGCCCTCAAAGCAGGAGTTAAAGGGACGGCCTTATTTCAGCAGAAGCATCTTCTTTACTGCAGTGAAACTCGGCGTGGACAACCTATAGAAGTACACTCCGCTCGGCATCGTCTCGCCGTGACCGTTGCGCGCATTCCAGGTCACTACGTGCGAACCTGCGCTCATGTTTGCATCGACCAGCGTGGCGATTCTCTGGCCTAAAATGTTGAAGATCGTCACGCTGACGTGCATCGCCGATGGGATGCTGAACGAAATCTGCGTCGTCGGATTGAACGGGTTCGGGTAGTTCTGGTCGAGTTCAAAGTTCGTCGGCTTGACGGCAGTCGGCTGAATTCCGGTCACCGCATCGGGAGTGACCGAGAAATTCGAGGTCGACGGAATCGAGCCGCCGTCCGTGCTGTACCCGGGGATCGAGGTTTTCGAACCTGATGATGTATAACCGACAACATCGGTAAACACGTTGAAAGTACCCGGGGCAATACCTGTAATCGTATAGTCGCCGGTGGAATTGGTTATACCGTATCCTGAAATGTTGCCGTTCGCATCGGCGGAGTAGACCAATGCCCCGCTCACACCTTCACCCGTTACGCTGGAAGTAACCCGTCCGGAAATAGAAGTGTATCCCGACGCGGAGTCTGGGAGCGGAACGGCATCGATGTTCACGCCGCTGACAACGTTGCCGTCAACCCGCAGGGCCGTTGCCTGCTTCCACCTTACTGTCGGGCCTGCGGTACTGTAGAACGACGGCATATAGTTCCCCAGGGGGAGGGCAAGAATCTTGTAATATCCCGGCGGAAGATCTGCAAAAGTGTACGAGCCTGTCGTATCCGCATCAGTGAAGTACGTATTGCGGATATGCATTTTGAGAGTGTCGGGGTGATTCCATATATCTCTGAATGCCACAAGTCTTGCCGCCACTCCCAGCCCTGTCGTCGTGTCGATCACCGATCCACTTAACTGTCCCAAAGCTATCTGAGGGATGGAGGAGAGCTTGAAGTCGATTCCCGACGTGTCACTCGCAAGGGATATGATATCCGCCGACAGGAAGTTCGATTTTCCGTCGAAGAAGGTCTTGTAATATCCTTTAGCCTCCGCGAGGGCTATGTAGCGGCCCTGCGGGAGAGTGACGCTATAGACTCCGGCACTGTCTGTGTGAGTGACAAAGACAAACGGCGAGCGGGCATTACCGATGCCGAAATTGTGGCTCGCGTGCGTGTCTCTCATCGAGGAGCTGAAGAAGTCTCTGAAGCTTTCACCTGTGGACCATTGGTGCTGGTCATCTCTGGATCCGTTGAACATGAACCCGGCCCGCGCAAAGATTACGACCGACTTGGGGATGGGGTTGCCGAGGGTATCCTTCACAGTGCCTGACACGGTGTACCTGGGAAGAATCGAAACGCGGTTCCGCAACATGAAATCGGCGGTGACAGTGGTGTCTTTTGATATGGTTATCAAAGTTGCATTTTTCCGATTGACCACGTTGTCGTACCATTCCGGCATGTACTGCGCATCAAGCGGAACGGCGCGCACGTAATACCGCCCCTCGTCCACATGACTGATGGAATAATGCCCGGAAGAATCGGTCATCGCTTTATACGAAAACGTCCTGAATATCGGGATCGGTGCGATCAAATGCCCTGCCAATGGGACCGGACGAATCATGAATCCGTAGACATGTATTGCCACCCTCGCGACCGGATTACCCAGAGTATCCGTAACAGACCCTTCAATGGTCGCATCGAGCAGACTTGTTCTTATGACGTATTCCTGCCTGGCTCTCCCGCCGAGACTCGAGGTGACGAACACCTCCACTTCACTGTACCCGCTTGCCTTCGGCGTCCATGATATCTTTCCTGTGGAGTCGATCACCATCGCGGCAGGATGCTCGCCGAGACTGTAGTGAAGGACGGCTGAAGACGAATCCGAAACGGCCTTCACCTGATACATGTAAAGCGAATCTACCGTCGCGTATAGAGGAGGATGGGATTCAATTTTGACCCGGTCTGTCGCCGGTAAGAAGAACTGACGCACTCCTACCACAGCCACATTGCTGGACAGCGAGTCTCCGGCAGAATTGAAAGCCCGTACTAAGTACCTGTAGCCCTGAAACAGAGCCGGGAACACTCGCGAAACTGTGTCCACGTACGCTGTCGTCGTAGTGGAGTCAATGACTCGGTAAGCCATAACAGGTGGCATGGTCGTGATGATATCGGCCTTGTAGACAAGGTAATATGAGACTTTGAAACCGGAGGGTTGCTGCCAGTTGAGTTGAACCGTTTTATTGACTGCAACCGCATCAAGGGTGAAGTCGCCTCGCAGTGTCTGGGCACGAGCCGGGACGGCGATCATAATCGTTGAGAGTAGCCCAAGAAAACAGGAGAGAATAGCTTTCCTATTCATAATGATCCTCCATTGCCAAAGTTACCAACGTGTTCATCGTATCATTTAATTTGCCCGGGTCTGAACAGAATGACATTCACGTTTTCATCCCGGGAGCAGAGCCGCAATTAAGCCCGTCGCGAAAAACTTTCAAAAGAGCTCATACAATATATAAGAGGACGGGCAGAATTAACCGCCCGTCCTCCGGGTAGAAGGGTCGATAGGGACGACCTTACTTCAGCAAAAGCATCTTTTTAACTGCCGTAAACTTCGGAGTGGAAAGTCTGTAGAAATACACTCCGCTCGGCATCATCTCGCCGTTGTTGTTGCGTGCGTTCCACATAATCACGTGAGAACCCGCGCTCAAGTTCGCATCCACCAGCGTAGCGATTCTCTGACCGAGTATATTGAAGATCGTGACACTGACGTGCATCGCCGACGGGATACTGAAAGCGATCTGCGTCGTCGGGTTGAACGGGTTCGGGTAATTCTGGTCGAGCGCAAAATTGACCGGCTGTACGACGTGCTGTTGCACCGCCAGGACCATATCCGGGGAGACCGTCATGTTCGACGTTGAAGACACCGGATTCCCGCTTGCGTCATAGGTAGGCGAGGAAGTCTCGCTGGAAGTCGAGGTATATCCGACGACGTCGGTCGATACCGTATATGTTCCAGGGGCGAGACCCGGGATAGTGTACAAGCCGTTTCTATTCGTTATGCCGTAGCCGGCCAGGTTGCCTTGACCGTCGAACGCGTAGACCAGCGCTCCGCTGACTCCTTCGGAGTTCGAAGTGGAGCTGACTTTACCAGTGATCGAAGTGTAACCGGAAGCTCCGGAAGCCATCGGCATCACGTAAATGTCGATGCCGCTCGTGGAGTTGCCGTCCACCGAAACTGCCGACGCATCCTTCCATTTTACCGTCGGGCCGGTCGTGCTGTAGAACGACGGCATATAGTTGCCGAGCGGTATCGCGAGAATCTTGTATTGGCCTGGAGGCAGATCCGCCAGCGTGTAGGATCCGGTGCTGTCGGCATCAGTGAAATAGGCGCGAGCAACGTGCATCTTCAACGTGTCGCGATAGTCCCAAACGTCACGGAACGCGACGATCCTGGCCGCGATGCCGGTACCGTTCGTGGAGTCCATGACGCTGCCGCTGATCTGGCCGAGAGCGATCGGCGGAAGCGGCGCCAGCGCGAAGTTGATATTCGAGGTGTCGCTGTTGACCACTATGATGTCGGCAGAAAGGAGATCGGATTCGTTGTTGAAGAAGATCTTCTGGTAGCCGGCGGCCTTCGCGAACGCGACGTAGGATCCCTGAGGCAGAGTATCGGAGTAAACCCCGTTGCTGTCGGTATATGTCTTGTATACGAATGCCGAGTTGCCCTCGAGGCTGAAGTTTCTGACGGTGTTACGCTCGGTGTACATATTCTGGAAAATATCTCTGTAGTTGTCGCCCATCTGCCATTCGTTCTGGTTTTCCTTGGCGGAATTGTAAACGAAACCTGCTCTGGCGAATACGACAAGAGCGCCCTTTATCACGTTGCCGTTGGTGTCGGTTACTGCGCCGCTCACCGTAAATTTCGGCAAAGTAACAAAGCGATTCTGAAGCATGAAGTTGGCAACCTGGGTCGTAGTATCGCTCACAACTACGGCCGTCGCCTGATCCATTGTGTATACACCGTTATACCACTGCGCAAGGTAATTCGGATTCATCGGAACCGCATGGACAAAATATTTGCCTGCGTCGACATGGTGTATCGCGTAGTGACCCGCCGAATCGGTGACAGCGCGGTAATCGAAATGCCAGTCCATATCACGTTGGTAGAGTTGTACCAGTACATTACGGATGGGAACGCCGTTCGTGTCCGTTACCGTTCCCGCTATAGTCCCGTTGATTCCGGCGACTCTTATCGCGAATCCCTGGTATGCCCGCCCGCCGTTGCTTGAAAGCACGGCGACGTCTACGTCGTACCACCCTCTGGCCTGCGGAGTCCAGGCTATCAACCCGGTGGAATCGTTAATCGTCATCGAAGCAGGGTGATCTTCGCCGAGCCGATATGTAAGCACGGAAGTCGAGTCCGAAGAGACTGCTACAACCTGATAAGTGTAAAGCGAGTCCACCGTTCCGTTCAGCACGGGTGTGGACGTGATTGTCACGTGGTCACGGCCATACATGCCGGAACCTATAAACAATTTTGCATAGTTACTGTATCTCACCTGACCGGAGTCGTTAAACGCTTTCACGCGATATACGTAGAACGTCCCGGCGGACAGCATGGTCGTATCCTGGTACTGGGTCGCCATTGTCGAATCGATTTTCGTGTTGGCAACGTTCAGGGTCGTATCGGAAAGACTCAGTTCGCCGCGATATACCAAATAATAAGAGACATTGAAATTCTCAGGTTTCTCCCACGAGAGAGCTACTGTACCTTCGTTGTTTGAAGCCTGGAGATAGAAGCTTCCCCCCATCATCTGTGCAAATGCAGACGAGAAAGCAAACATCACGCCCGCCATGACGAGGAAAGAGAGAGTATATGTTTTTCTGATCATAACTTCCTCCAGTTTTTACCGAAGAGATATTCAACGGTTATGCCGAAATCGAAAACCACATTTGCGAAGGGATCTGCGGGTTTAGAGGAGGGTTTGGACAGAGGAAGATGCAAAAATTGCATCAGCGATGCAGGTTGTGCGAAGACGTCGCGGCAAGACCGGGACTCAGAAACTGGTGTGGAAATTCAGTTCGATCGAACGTGCATACCGCGAGTACCCGACTCCAAAATGGGGAGGAAGCCTCAGAAAAGAATCAAACTCGGAATAAACGTAAATAACTATGAATGCGGAAACGGAATAGAACTCCGTTTTGTAATATGCATTGTAAGTGCTGTAGCGGCTTGCCGCGAGGACCGGCGTACTGGCCTCAAGATAACTCGTACGTGCCTCGCGCCGTAGTATATCCGAGGCAATCGCGGTTACCGCGGCGGCGGCGCCCAATCCCAACAGGACCCACCCCTTCGTGCTCCTTCCTCGATAGATTTGGTCCCAGCCCGGAAAAAGAATTGCTCTGAAGCTCGGGGGCCGGTAAACGGTGCCGTTCTTCACCAGCGAAACAGTCCCGGCTTTTTTCTCTCTGACAATCTCGTTCCGGTACTGTTCCTTGGCGGTTTCAAAGACATTCAAGATCTTAGGCGAAGTGAGCACGGGATCGAGTGTGAGACTCGAATCCAGCTTAAGAGCATCTATGAAATGTTCGATTGCTGCTTCATTCCTCCCCTGAGCAACGAGGGCGAATCCGAGCAGCTTCTGAAGCTGCACCCTTACCGAATCGCTGACTCTTGTGTCTTCGAGTGCACGGCGCGCTTCAAGTTCGGCAGATATATAGGAACCGGCGTCGAAGAGGCTCTTTATCGAAGCGAGGGTGGAATCCGTTGGGAACGAGGTCTGAGCCAGAGAAGCCGAAGAGGAGAAAGCCAATATGACAAGTGCAAGCACATAGTGGATACTTCTTCTTCGAGGACAGACGGTATCCCCCGGGTGTCGCACGAACGTCGCGACATCCTTCTGGTTCTGGCCGATGGGGGTGCAGGATAGCTGACGGCCTTTCGCCATTTATTTGATCAGAACCATTTTCCTGTAAATGCTTCCGTTCTTGGTCTCCAACCTATAAATATAAGCTCCGCTCGTGAGATTACCGCCATCGAATGTGACTGAGTGGGTACCCGGCGACAAATAGCCGTTCACAAGAGTCTCTACCTGCTGTCCGAGCAAATTGTATATTCGTAGATCTACCCTACTCCCCGGAGAAGGGACATTGAAGCTTATTACGGTGGTCGGATTGAAAGGATTCGGAAAGTTCTGATACAATTTGAAACCCGAAGGGACGGAACTGCGATCGAGGTTTATCACAGAAACATTCGTCGGGGTGATCCCCAATGTTGTAACCCAGGGAATCGGCCATGTCCCCCCCGGCCTGATACCGCCGAACAAGTATATCTCTCCGGACGGACCGAGGGCTGCCACGAATCCCCTTCGTGCCGTTTGTACCGCGGAGCTCAATATCGTCTCCTTGACTCCGCTGTCCGGGCTTGCAAAATCGAATATATCTACGTCGTTATAATACCCCGTTTCATTCGACTGATTACCATAGCCAGAAATTACAAAGACCGAATCGTTCATCCTGACACTGCCGAAAAAAGCCCTCGGCGTAGTCCACGGATTCAGCAACTTGAAACTCACAACTCCTTCACCGGGGATATATCGCTCGATCACCGGGACAGGTCCGATTATCGGCGCAAGCCCACCGAATATGTAAATCGAATTCCCAACTGTCGCGACATGATGGAATGCACGGCCAATGCCAGTCTCATGATCCAATACCTTCCAGGAACCTAGTTGGGGATTGTATTCCTCAACCTGCCTGTGAAGAATATTGAGCGAGTCTCCTCCACCGAATACAAGAATATGCCCGCCGAACACGGCCGCGGCAGCACCTTTTCTCTCGAAATGCATGCTCGGACCATAGTGCCACGTGTTAGTAGAAGGGTCGTACACTTCGACCGAGTTCAGGACGTAACCGTGATTGTCAACTCCGCCCATAACATAGATAGAGTCCTGTACGGCAACAGCACAAGCGAATACCCTCGGGGTTTCGAGGGGTGCGAGGCTCGTATCCCAGGTCATAGTATCAAAATTGAAGGACTGGACAGTAGACGTGCCGGTAACGTCCGGCAGGTTCCTGCCCTGCAAACTCTGCGCACCTCCTATGAAATAAACGGTGTTTCCTATCCGCGCCGAACACATGCCAACCCGCGGTTGCGGCATGAATGGGATCCCGTTGTGACGGTCATCTTGCGCAAATACGGTCACTTGCAGCGACAGGCCAAGGATGATCACGGGGATCAGCCTCCGCAGGCAATATTTAAAAGTATGCCAAATCATCTCGAACACACCATATACTACAACGAACGTGCCGTCACTTTTGGATCTCCGCAAAGAAGTTGAAATTCAACCTAAGAGTATCCCCCGGATCCACCTTGACATTGCGGACAATGTCCTTAAAACTCGGGTTCTCAATTCTTATCCGGCGCGTGCCGGCAGATACAATTATGGCCTGAGCCGAAGGGGTCGTCTCTCTCAGCTGGTCGTCCACATAAACCTTGCCCCACGGCTCCACGCTGACAACAATGTAGCCGGCACTCCGAAGGAAATCGGCGCTGACAGTAGTCTCGGAATTTTTCCGTATGAGTACGCGCCTCACTATCGGCACGAAGTTTTGATTGTTGAACGTAACCGTATGTTCACCGATAGGCATCTTTATAGCGCCGGCGATCGGAGTGGTACCGGCGAATTCATTATCGATATATATCTTGGCCCACGGCGTGCAATGCACCGCTACATAACCTGAATCGACGGAAGCAATCGCCACTCTGTCAGTCACAGGTCCTCCGGATGCAACAACCACATCCGGTGTCTTGTTAGTCTCTCGTCGGGACGACGCCTCATTGCCGGCGGCCACCGGTCTTTTACCGGCGACAGAGTCAATTGTACGTTGGCTTATTCCTTTCTCGTGAGCCGGACGCGTGCGCTCTGCAACCGTTGTGTCTGAAGGTATCCCCGCGGTTTTTACCGGCTGATTTCTGGGGACAAGCGAGAGAACTACCACCAGGATTATGATCGCCAAGACGACCGCACCTGCTATGAATATTCCGCTGTTCTTCTTTTCATGACCCGCCCGACTGCCCTGCCGCGATTCCGGAGAAGCGGCACCCTCTTCAAGAAAGTGGAGTGCCTCGTCAGCGCTTGCAAAACGGTCGTGTTTGTCAGGCGCCAGCATTCTCTTCAGAAATTCGAAAATATGAGGAGAACATTTCGGAGCAAGGTACGCGATCGAGTCCAGATTGAAGGATTGAATTCGAGTAATACACTCCGCGTACGATCGTCCCGCCAGGATCTTGTCGCCCGTCAGGACTTCAACGAGAGTAATACCGAGCGAAAAGAGATCTGTCCTATAATCGACCGTTTCTCCCCTCGCCTGCTCAGGCGACATATAAGCGGGCGTTCCGATCAGACTTCCTTCCATAGTTAGCGAAGGTGCATCCGGAACCGTCGCAAGGCCGAAGTCGGTTACTTTTATCGTGCCGTCCTCGGAAATCAGTATGTTCCCAGGTTTGATATCGCGGTGTACGACTCCACGATCGTGGGCATAACGAAGAGCATTGAGTACGGAACGGGCGACTTTCATGAGGAGCGCTTCTGATCGCACGGTCTCGTCATTCAGCAGATCCTCGAGCGACTTCCCCTGAACGAATTCCATCAGCATCGCCGGAGCGCCGTCGACTTCCGTCAGGTCGTAAACCTGTACAATGTTCTCAGATCTCAGGATTGCACAGGCCTTGGCTTCTCTCGAGAATCGGGAGACGAGTCCCTGGTCCCTGAGGAGGTGCTTATGAAGCACTTTCAGAAGCACGGTTCTATCGAGCGCGTTTTGATGTGCCTTGTAGACGCTGGTTGTCGCACTCTGGCTGAGGAGTTCCAGAATAGTGAAACTATCTTGATCCATCCGAAGAATCCTTGGGTGCGTTCCACTCCTTCAACCTGTATTGGAGCCAGCGAAGCGATACGCCGAGCTTTTCGGCAGTACGCGTTCGGTTGCCGCCCGTTTCGTCGAGAGTCTTCTCAACGAGCTTTCGCTCGAATTCCTCGAGCGTCAGCCCGGTCTGTAAGAAACCGTCCTCGGAGTACGGCTCGAGGCTGATATCCTCATCCCCGAGCTCCTCCCCCCGAGAAAGCACCACTGCTCGTTCTATGACGTTTTGCAGTTCGCGTACGTTGCCGTACCACGGATGGACCAACAGCCTCGCCATAACCGATGAAGAAATGCTCTTCACGTTTCTCCCGTGAGTGTCGCAGGCCGTCTTCAAGAAGTAATTTGCCAGCAGAGGTATGTCGTCGGTGCGATCTCGGAGCGGCGGCAAATGTATCTCCAGAATATTCAGCCTGAAATACAGGTCTTCCCTAAAATTCCCGTTCTTTATTTCTTCGCGAAGATTCTTGTTTGTGGCGGAGATCAGTCTGACATCGACTTTCCTGCTCTCGACGTCGCCGACCCGTCGGATAATCTTGTCCTGAAGAACCCTTAGCAATTTGGCCTGCAGAGCATTCGGAAGATCCCCTATCTCGTCTAGGAACAGGGTACCTCCCTCGGCGTATTCGACCAATCCCTTCTTGTCGGCATTGGCCCCGGTAAAAGCCCCCTTCTTGTAGCCGAAAAGCTCGCTTTCCAGAAGCTGCTCCGGAATGGCGGAGCAATTGATAGCCATGAAAGGCATATCTCTCCGTTTGCCCTGGTTGTGGATCGCACGTGCGATAAGTTCCTTGCCTGTACCGCTTTCGCCGGTCACAAGAACGGAGACATCAGTGTCCACGACGCGCCGGACCAGCTCAAGGGCCGCCTGCCATTTCTGGCTTTTTCCGATTATCCCCGGAAAGAAGCCGGCATTGCTGACTTCGTTCTTCAGGCGCGCGTTCTCGACTTGCAGTCGGTCGTACCGCTTTGCGTTTTCAACCGCAACCGCGGAGAGATTGCCGAAGACCGCAAGAAACTTCAACGTCTCCTGGTTGAACTTGCCCCGTGATTTGGTGCTGTCGAGATAAATCGCGCCGGTGGGCCGTTCGCGAAGACTTAGAGGGACACATATGATGGATAGAATCTTCTGTGCGACAATGCTCCTCGATGCCTCGAATCGTTCGTCGGTGAGCGCATCGAAAGTCAGAACGGGCTCGCCTGTGGTGAGGACCTTGTTGATCACCGAGGACGATGCCGCCGATTCGTCCGCATCTTTCCGGCTGCTGAAATTTTTCGAGACAACTACGGAGAAGCCCCGCTTGTCGGCATCGCTGACCATTACGATATATCCCCTCTCGGCATCAAGGTGCGACATAGCAGTCTCAAGTACTGTTTCCAATAGTTCCTGCTCGTCAAGGATGGAGTTGACCCGTTGGGCAATTTCGTAAATGACGGCGAAGTTGTCTCTTTGAAGTTCAGCCATTTCTTTCCTCTCAGGGTACCACGAATGAAGCTTCTTTCGATCGCGAACTGTTCCCGTACTGATCCGTTATCCCGATCGTCCAGAAATACTGACCCGGCGCCAGAGAACCCTGGTAACCATAATAATCGTAATTCTCTCCAAGTGTTATCGTGTTTCCAACCTGAGAGGGAGTCCCCGCATTTACCTGGTATATCTGCAGGAAGTACGTGTATACGTAAGAAACAGATGGCGGGGCATTCCATTGAAAAACCGGCTGGGCTGTGGTAGAATCAGGATTCACAGGCGATATAGGGCTCGGCTCAGACCCGATTATCCTGGTGACGAAGAACGGACCCTGCCGTGAAGTTCCGTTTTCCCGGTCCGTTGCGGTTACGTAGACCGGTTTACCGATAAGCCATTGAAGATCCGAATCGGGAAGCGCGGTCGCATTTACCGTGACTCCATAGGTATCGCTTCCTCCCGTAAAATTCATCTTGAACAACAGCGAATCGATCCGGACGTGTACAGTTGAGTCGACCACATCTCCGAGCCCGTCGGGATCCGTGATGTTTGCCGTTACGGTGGCAGAGTATACCGGCCCGGGCCACCATTGATCGATTTTCGTGGTGACAATCTTCGCATTAAAAATCTCTGGAAGGGCATCAAGATGAACGACCGCATCGTAGCTGCCGCCAACCGGAAGGGTCAAGTGAAGTGTATCGTTCATGTAAGATGGCTTTGAGGTGATTAAAGTTATGTTTCCCGATGGAGCATCCGAGAAGCTGAAACTTCCGTCCGACAAAGTAAACTCCGACACCCCGTTTTGTTCAATGGTTACCAGCGCTCCGGATATTCCAGTGTACGGAACGCTCAGGCTCAGCACCCTTCCCGTCAGATTACCTGCATTTTTGTAGTCGGGAGAACCTGGATCCAGAGGGTTATCGTGCGGGGCATCGGGAGCGCATCCCGCCACGATCAACACCAAACTCGAAAGTATTAAGACAACTCCAGCCAGGCTCCTCATTAGCTCCTACTCAGTCGTTTCATTTTATCAATGAATCGAGCGAAAATCAAGGGTCTGAGCAGACCTCAGGGCCCGCGCTGGATGAGTATTTGAAGGGTGAAAGGAGACACCTGGCCTGGGAATTCGGTGAGACATGAACGTAATCTTGTAGTTTTCCGGCAATTCAAGATGAGGCATGAACCAGCCCATTGAGAACCGGGGAAAAATCTGAAGAAATGGCGATAGCCAGCGGTGAAATCCGGTCTCGGCTTCGGTGGCGGGCTGGCATCGATCCCGCAGGCCCTTTATCTGATTGAATAGTAATCAGTGACTGCGGAGACTTTGATGAGATCGGCCTTAGTTAGCTATGGCGTGTCCCGGCCCCCACGGAAAGAATCCGAGCGGATCCCGCGTTCATTAAGGTAATGTTTGGAGATAAGTTTGCGGCAGACCTTAGGTCACAGGATATTTCCGGAAGTATTTCCCCCTCTCCGATCCGGATAGATATTCTGCGTCAGTTCACGTCAAAAGGCTTCAGGGGCAATTTCATTTTGCGCGAATAACCTTGACAAGCGAACCGGCGACGGCATTCAGCACTTCATCCGAATTGTAAAATCCGCTATCGATCTTTCCTCGGATTTCCGTGAGTTTGCTCTGTACCTGAGCATCATGAAGTCTCTTTGCCTCAGGCGACAGGTCAACTTTGTCGTTGACACTCCCTGCAGAACTGTTCTCTCCAGAAGAGGTTTTCTCCGACGAGTTCAATTTCTTTTTGGCTTCCTTCATGTTTTCAAGGCCGAGACTTTGATCAATGGGATTAATAGCCACCGCGGCCTCCTTGCGATCTCCCCTCTTCGCCGGTTCTCGAGACTGGATTCGTGATTCGCCGCATGGCGGCATAGGTTGCAATGTTTCTTGCACCTTTCATGGTTCCTAATTCCTTCAACAACGTTGGTAGCTTGGCTCTTATGGAACTCATAGCTTCTTGTATTTCGTTATCACCGCTTTTCAAAAGCATTCGCATCTCTTCTATTATTTCGGAATCAGCAAACAAAACTTTAGCATCATGCAACTCGGCCAGCGCCTGAACAAGCGCAACGCGCTCACCCACCAGCGTTGTGGCCGTCTTAATGTCCCCTTCCCTGATCTTCGAGTTTATCAGGCCGGCGTTTTCTGCCAGTGCCCGGATGATTTTCTCCGCCTCTGACCTTTTGTTCATAGTCCTATTGCCTTCGATTATATGTTCCACCCACCGTGGCGATCGGCTGCGCCTCGGCTAATATCAGATCAGACCGCCAATCCCTGAGACTGCATCCCGCTCCAGATGTTGTTCAACTGCGACTGCGTCTGGTTCAGCTGGATCAGCATTGATTGGTAACTCGAGTATTGTTGCCGGACCGCATCTGCTTGTATGTTTATACTCTGCTGCATCGAATTGATCGAGTTGTTCATCTGGGTCACCTGGTCCTGGGCTCCGTTGATCTCCTGATCCATAACTCCGCCCGGAGCGGTGAACTCCTTAAGAAGCGTATTCAGCTGCGTTCCGATCCCTGAAGAAGAGTTGAACAAGGCGATAACACCGCCGGGGTTCGAGCTGAGCGCACTATCCAACTTGGACTGGTCGCTTATGGAAAGTGTGCCGTCGTTGTTCAGCTTTATACCTATTGCGTTGAGTGAATTCGGCCCGCCGCTGGCGGCAGAGCTGACCGTACCCATCGCGATATTTTCCAGCGATAGTTGAAGATTTGCGACAGTGATGTCGCCGGCCAGCGGCCCCCTGGTAACCGTCGTATTTCCCGATGAATCCGTTGATGTCGTGTCTGTGATATCGGAACTCAGCGTCGACATAACGGTATTGAACTTGCTGATAAAGGTGCTCAACGCCGATTCGGCGGACTTAGTATCGGTTCCGACTGTAATTGTCACTGGACTGTCCGTGGCCTGTTGAACCGCGGAGAGGTTAAAAGTGACTCCGGTCAGCGTATTAGAAACCGAATTCGATCCGCTGACGATGGCGATACCGTCCAGCGTGAAATTTGCGTCCAGTGAGCTTGTCGAAGTGTAGACGTAGCCGCCTCCGGTTGAACTGGAAGCAGTTCTTGAACTGATGACGCTGCTGGTCCACCCCGCGTTCTGGAGCAGTGTCCCGGTGACATCGGCGACACTTATTGCGTTGGCCGAGCCGGTATTTGTGCTCTGGAAAACGAGTCTCGCTGTCGACGATGTGTCGTTTACCACTGAAGCGGTCACACCTGCTCCGGCAGCATTGACCGCGCTGGCGATGTTGGACAGTACCGTTGAATTTGTATCTCCGGACGCAACGTTTACGTTGACATCGGTCGATTTGCCGTCGACAGTTATCGAGAAGGTGAATGTTCCTGCCCCGGTTGCAGTCGATATGTCGGTGCCGCTTTGTGTTAACTGGCTAGAAACAAGCGTATCATTCTTTGCAAGCTGAGAAACGAACAATGAATGAGTCCCCGGAGTAGCAGTGGGCTGAGCCGTCGCGGTCACCACCGACGAATTGGAAGAGGTGGCGGTTTCCACCGCCAACGGGGAAAGGGTGCCCACCTGGGACAGATTATTTGCCTGTGTCTGCAGATCGGACAGCGCACTTTTCAATTTCTGATATACAGAAATCGTGGAATTGACCTGCGATACCTGGTTCTGCAAATTGTAGACGGGAGTGCTTATTGACTGGATGTACGCCTGAACCAGCTGGTCAATGATCGCGGACGACGTGGCGTTCGTGGTCAACGTTGGGCTTGACGAAGTTATCGACGACGACATACGTTCCTCACTGCACCTATTTCAACTTAAACGCTTGTGCCCAGGCTGAACGGAGCTCTTTTATCACTTTCTCTACCTCGTCAAAGTTCCCGTTCTGTGACTGGTTCTGGCAGTATCTGTACAGCCGGAAAAAACCGATTGCTATTTCTTTGTAATCGAAATTCAGGGCAGCAATAAGCTGAGTCAAACCTGCATTGACGTTGCTGTACTCTCTCTTCCTGGCATTTACGATTACATAGTCGTAAAGCTTTAATATCAACTGGACCGGACTAAGGCTCATGATCTCGTTTGCCTTATATCCGCTGAATGCTCTCTTGGAACTATAGGTCATGGCTTCCATGTTTGTACCCTGGCTTAGATCCCGTTATTGTTTGTGCAGTTATTCGGTGTGAGTCCTGAGGGATCCCGTCCGGGCGAAGGCCCGGACGGGTCGCCTCCGGCTGATTACGGGAACAGCTTTAAGATGGTGCTGGGCATGGTATTCGCCTGTGCCAACTGCGCCACGGCAGTTTGTTCCAGAATCTGGAGCTTAGTTGCGGTGACCTGTTCCTGGGCCACGTTCGCATCCATTATCTGACTGGCTGCAGACTGCGTATTCGTGATCGACACCTGCAAGACCTGCTCTTTGAAGCTCAGGCGCGATTCGAGAGAACCGACGTACTGAAGCTGCGAAGTTACGGTGTTGATAGCAGCGTCTACACTGCTGAGCGTCGCCCCGGCACCGATGTTCACTGTCGTCAAACCGGTGAGGCCGAGAGCCGAGGAATCAACACCAGTCGAAAGAGAAACCGACAGGGTGTCTCCGGAGTCGGCACCGACCTGGAACGATTTACCAGTGAAAGTTTTGTCGAGCAGTTGCTGCCCGTTGAACTTCGTCTCGCTAATCGTCTGTCCGACTTCGTTCAGGTAATCGTTGACCTGCGTGACTATTGCGCCGAGTTCGTCGGAGCCCAGTCCCGCATTTCCTGCCTCGGTAACCAGTTGCTTGATGTTGACGAGGATGTTGTTGATTGCCTGAAGACCGCCTTCTGCGGTGGAGAGAACGCTCTGAGCATCACCGACGTTCGTCAAAGCCTGGCTCAGACCCGCCGCCCTTGCATTCAATTTCGTGCCGATCGTGTATCCCGCAGGATCATCCCCGACACTGTTGATGCGCTTTCCGGTGGCGAGCTGCAGCTCAGCCGTCTGAAGCTGCTGGTTGATGTTGTTCAGCGCGTTGTACGCGTTCTGCGCACCAATGTTGGTCGCAATGCGGAAACCATTTGTGTAATCCGCCATGGTAATACCTCCATGTTATTTTTGGAGCGGCGTCCTTGCCGCCCGTTACATCAGCAAGCTCTCTCGAGCCTGCCAACAGAGGAGTGAGTGAAGTCAGGTCGATTCGGCGGCTCTCCCCTCGCCACCGCGCCCGCCCGCAGGACCCGTTTGGGCCCCTTGGGTCTTTAGGACCGGTCAAGGTCCTTCGGACACACCCGAATTCCGGCCTGTCGAAAGCGTCCGCCCGATGAGTCCGGGCTTACAGGTGTGCCTTAGCTTTAGTATCGGATCAGTGAATTGGAACTTTAGACTTGTCTTGCCGGACAGCCTTGCAGGATGACAACCCCGAGATGGAGGGATTCAGATTCCGAGCAGTTGCTTGCATGCCTTGATGAGATGGTCAAGCTGGATATCAAGCTGAAAACTGCTCGCGGGGGTCTGCCGAATTCTCAGTAGCTCCCTGTAACCGTCTCCTATCTTGTTCATGGCAAGCAGACCCAGCGCTTTGACGTACATCGAAATGATGTTGGTAGAGTTGTACTCGAGACTTGTGCTAGCGTACTGAACGGCGGAGGCATTCTCGTCCTTTTCCAACGCTAGTTGAGAAACCTTCATGTAGAAACGATCGAGCACGGCAGGCCCCATCCCCGTCTGGTCCAGATCGAGAACTTTCTTAAGCTCTTCGTAGGCTTCGTCCTTTCTTCCCATGCTCATCAAGGTAACACCGATTTGATAATGGAAATACGGATCGTCCTGAGAGTGCCCAGCGGCCCCGCGCAGTATCCTGAGGTTCCTTTCTCTTCTGTCTTCTTTTCCCGCAGCGCTCTTATTCATATACCCGTAATGTGTTATTACAAGGTCGGAAGGGGCGATCGCCCCTCCGGCATTTTCAATCGAAGATCTTATCTGTTCGTGAATCGGAGATTTGTATCGATAGAGCCTGTTGTTCCGGAACAGTCTCACTATCTTGGTATCTTCGTATTTAAGAATGTCGGTTTCGGGCATCAGACTCCGGACTGTAATCTCTATACCTTCCGCACTCGAAGAAGCCAAAACATCCCGAAGCTTTTTGCGGGTTTCAACATCGAGTTCCTCGTCGGCGTCAAGCACAAGGATCCAACTGCAGGAAGCCGATTCCAGCGCAACATTTCGCGCCTCGGAAAAATCGTTCTTCCATTCGCGGCTGATGACTTTAGCTCCGTTCCGGCGTGCGATCTCCGGTGTTGCATCCGTCGAGCCGGTGTCCACGAGAACAATTTCATCAACGACCCCCTCTACGCTCCTCAGACATCTCCCCAGAAATTCTTCCTCGTTTCTGACTATCATGCACAAAGTGACGTTGCTCTCCATCGGCTTCCTCCTCAGATGTCCAGGATGACCTTACTGCTTTCTGATCCTTACCTGACTATATACTTCCTTATCATATCATCTTCAAGAGGGCGAAGAGCAATGTGGTCCACACCTTCCGATTTCTCTTCGCCCTCCCGGTTTGTCAGCAGTATCGTCACGCATTGCGGTTGAGCTTTCTTAACCTGGCGGCACAGTTCCCTGCCGTTGATCGAGGGAAGGCTGAGGTCAATGAAAGCCGCGGCGAATTTCTCTGCCTCGAGAATTTTCGCGGCCTCTACCGCATCTCCCGCTACTTTTAGCCGGGAGAAGACCTGAAGAAGGCTCTGAGACTCTTCCTCCAGCAGCTGCTTGTCATCTTCAACGATTAGTGCGCTTACCGCTCCCTCCTGCTTCGTTTCAATCGCCCGCATTTCAAAGACGTCGAGCGTTATCTCGTTTCCGGATACATTGCCGTCGAGCCGATAACCCAGCTTTTCGAGTTTCTCTTCAATTGCGCGGAGACTGACGCTCCCGCTAAATGCTTCACCGGTCGGCGTCTCCCCCTCACCCGCACGGATCCTGATCCCCATACGTTTTGCCTTCCCCTCGGCCACCTCCCCCGGACCCGGTTGCGCCGTCATCATAAGTATATCGCAATCCTTTACACCTGATATCAGCACGAAGTTTGAGAACAGGTCTCTCAAGAGATCGAAAGTCGCCTGGTCCGTTCTAAACTCCGTCAGAACTGAGGTTTCAAAATTCCGGATTCGGATTCCAGGTGATTCCCCGGTGGACGAAGTCGACTCCATCAACGATGCTCTCACGGCTTCGAACAGCTCGTCCTGGGCGCGCGAAGAGCCACCAAGATCAAGCGACATTTCCTTTGCGGCCGAGGCCAAGTGGAGCCTGATTTCCTGCATGACTTTTTCGTCTCCCTGGACGAAGGAAAGCCTGGAGAGAACGTTGTCGATTCCGATCCGGGCATTCCTAAGAGAAGCCGGGACTCTCTCTATCGATTCGCGAAGTCGTGCATACTCTTCCTTCGCGCGGTCTAGCCTTGCTTGTAAGCCCGCTATTTCCGTTTGGACTGCCGGAAGTCTCATGGCAAACAGGCTGCGAATCTTATCCACTGCCAGCTCAACCATCGTCCGGGACAACGTATCCTTCGCGCACCGAACAGCCAGTACTCCCAGGCCGGCGTTTCTGAAATCCGCCTCGAAAAGGGCATATTCGCCATCATCTTTTCCCAGAACTTCCATCGGGTGTCCGTCGGAAAACCCCGCGCCGTCTTTCTGCAGTGCAATAGTTGCGTCCCCCTTTCTCGATATAAGAGAATCGGCAAGCACTTTCACGACCTCATCAGCCGTGGCCGCCTTTGAGATTCTCATCATGAAATCGCTTATGGCTCTGGAATTGGCAATGAGCTGGGTTTGCGCCTTGGCCTGCAGGTCAGCCGTCCTTCTGGACTCCAGGATATCTAAAGATAACGATGAAACTGCATTCAACTCAGAGAGCGTCGGAGGAACCCCGAGAAACCTGAACAAGACGGCAAGCTTCTGAGGCCTGGACTTGGTGGCAAAGTAGAGTCCTTCCGTACCTCCCATTTCTATGGGTCCGAGCTGACTGATAGATGTAAATGACCCGAACTTTATGCCGGGTACTGACAAAGATTCCGGAAGGCTGCCGTTGGAAATGAGCTTTGTCATTGAGGGGCCATCGACGGAGTATATACCCGCCGATTCAGCGGCAAACACCTGCCGCAGCATGTCGATTACTCTTCTCGCCACTTCTTCGAACGGGCCATCCCCAGCACCCGCGAGACCAACAGTCGCCCTGGTCACTTTCCCGGTGTCTTCGAATTTCTTCACGGCCGCCAATCGAGCGTGAAGCCCCGCCGCGACGCTGGAAGCCGCATCAAGTACCAGCCCGAGCTCTTCCAGGTACTCGGGAGAAACGCCGGCAGACAACAGGGAGATCGACACAAACCCTCTGGCATCCCCTACGGCCGTGCTTCTCAAAAGAAGCCGTGAATCACCGGAAGAAAGGACGTTCATGAAAGTCGTATCCGGGACTTCTATGCCTGTAAGGAAACCGCCGTGTTCAACGGCAGTTACGTCACTCTCGGTCAAACTAAGCGAAAGCGAAGGTTCCATTTTGCCGGAAGCCAGTGTCATCAGATAGACATCAGCAGTCCCTCTTCCGACCTGCAGGACTCCCGTTCCGACTACTTTCGCACTGCCGCGGCCATCCGACTTCAAAAGGTCACCGAGATATTGCAGTATCGCTTCAAACCGGTCTGCCGACGATAGTCCTCTGAGAATATCCTGACGGCGCTTCAGCCTTTCCAGTTCCGCGCGTTGTGCGACCTCCTGGTTGACCTGTCGGAAACGATAGACATCGGCGGTGCCTAAGGAAACGTTTTCAACTTTATAAAACCGTCCGTTCAGTTCGCCGGTATCTTCGCTACGTGCGATGCCGATCCCTTCGAGTATCTTCGCGGGATTAATCCGCTCATCAAGTCTGACCGGCAGTTTGTTCCTCGCCGCGACATTGGCAGCACGCACGACACCGTTTTCGGCGATGAAGATTGGCTCTTCGGCGAAGGATTCGAGCAGATTGTTCAGGAGGCTCTGCGCATCGTGAAGCTCCTGCCTCGTGCTCTCTTGTTCCGTGATGTCTTCAAAGAAAAGAAAGACGGCGTCACCGGAAATTGACGCACTGACCTTCAGATACTTCCTGTCGGTTGTTCGACATGTCCGTGCGATCGTTCCGGCGGACTCCAACTCTTTCCTGAAAGCCTCAGGCGATTCGCCCAAATAGCGGAGGAAGCCGTCGAAGCTGCTGTCTGAATTCAGAAATTCTCCAAAGGCGTTCTCGAATGCGTCGTTCCGCTTCGATATCATACCGTTCCTCACGACGACCGTAGGAAGAATGCCGTTGAAGAGTTCCTGCGACTCTACCGACGTTCGGGCGAGTTCCTTCTCGATCCTTCTTAACTCCGTAATATCGTCAAATACGAAGAAGTCCTCGCTCCCGATCTTCCATCGCCCAACGGAGAAAGCCCTCCCCTTTGGATCGGAAATTTCCGAACCCTCTTCGCTGTCCGGAGGCAGGTTCAGCCCGTTCCTCGCGATGAACTGATCGAACCGCTCCCCCTCCGCAATTTCGAAGACGTCGCTGACAGAACTGCTGGCCAACTTCACCGCGCCGTCTGACACCACCACTATGGGGAAGCCCGAATTTTTAACTATGCTCTCTGAATACGATTGGGCCTCGGATGCTATCCTTTCGGCCAGTTCTTTCTCCGACCTGAGAGCGTCTATCGTTCTTCCAAGCCCGTTCTGCAGCTCCACATCCGACGTGTCGTCGGCAAGATACACGACGGAAATGCCGCGCTCCCCGTCGGCTTTCTTTCTCGTGACCAGATAAGTCTTGAAATGTCTTCCTGCGATCGATACCGAAGTGGAAGCGTTCTGGCCGGCGGCGACCCCTACAAAAAACTCAGTGAAGTCGCCACGGCACTCTTCCTCCAGCAAAGAGGAGAAAGATTGAGAGAGCGGATTCATGCCTGGCCCGATGAGGCGTTTCAAAGCTTCGTTCGCTTCAGTAACGACCCCGCGGTCGTCGAGCACGGCCGCAGCAATTGTCATTTCATTGAAAAGATAGAGATGTGCGCTCTCCTTCTCTCTGAGCTCATTCTTGACCTTGACGAACTGTTCGTCAAACCTGGTTTCAAGCTGTCTGAGCTTCTCTCTCAATCCCGACAGGTAGTGGCCGGCTTTGAAAAGAAATGAAAAATGATCGAGATCCTCTTTGAGAGTAGGAGGCTTATCAGGCATGAGCACCAGAATCAGGAAGCGCCGGCCATCAATCTCAAATGATGTAGAGGCTATCCATCTGACTCCGAGCTCAGTTTGTATCTTCCTGCACGCCGCTGAAGTGGTCATGTCACCGATCAGGGGGAAAAGGTCACCAAATTCGTTGAAAGGGGATCCGAACAACTTATCCCTTCCTCCGGACAGGTTTATCTTCTTAGGAGAGAGACGGATACCTGCCTTTCTCAGTAGTTCGGTTATCTCCTCCGTCTTGTTGCTTAGGTATTCAGCCAATTCGGCGGAATCACCCGAACGGCGGAAAAGAAATACATCAGCGTTGAATGCGCGGCGGATTCCGGCCAATACCGCATGCACGGATTTGCCGATCTCTTCAGCAAAGATCACCTCGGAAACGGCAGCGAGGATAGATTCCTGAAATCGCTCGCGATAGGAGACCGAGGGCGCCGTATTTGAGCTATTTTTCTTCTTAAGGTTGAGCATTGGGACTGTAGTGCAGAAAGATGACGGAACCCGGGGTCTGGATACGTGAAGTCAACTGACGGGAAGCCTCAATCATTGTCTGGGCAAAGTGAAGTAAAAAGTTGAGCCTTTTCCTCTCCCGGCGGATTCCACCCAGACGGTTCCCCCGCTGAGCTCGACCACTTTTTTTACGAAGGCAAGCCCCAGCCCGCTTCCTTCAACTTTCTCTGTGTCGTTCGTTTTCACTCTCTGAAAGATAGTGAAGACTCTTTCGTGGAATTCCTGCGGGATCCCGATGCCGTTGTCACGAACGGAGAACAAATAGTGATCGGTTTTCTCCTGCGCCGTGATAGTCAACTCTGGCGTCGGCTGGTCCCCCATATACTTGATTGCGTTGTCAATCAGATTTGTAAATATCCTTTCGACGTACCGTGCAACCACGTAAAGCTTCGGGAAGGCGCCTTCAATCGATACTTTGACCTTCTTCTCGGCAAGCCGGATAGACATATCGCTGATGATACGGTCTACGAGTAAACCTATGTCGGTTTCCTCCAGGACGGCTTCCACGCTTCCGACTCTGGCGAGCTCGAGCAGATCGTTCACAAGCGAATGAAGGCGTGCGGAGGATGACATTACGGCATCGACCAGGACTTCTTGTTCCACCTCGAGACGACCGCTGCGTTTCAATTCACGGGCAAATCCTTCGATAACAAGTATGGGCGACTTCAGGTCATGGGTAATGGCGTAGGTAAACTGCTGGAGTTCGCGATTCTTGCTTTCGAGCAGCCTGGTCTTCTGTATGGTCTCTTCATGCAGCCGGGAGTTCTCTATAGCGGCGCCGATCACCGTGCCGATGCCTTCCATGATCTCGCGTTGTGACTCCTCCAACACTCGTTCCGACTCGCTGAAGAGTGCGCCGACCCCGACCGCTTTTCCCTTTGCCTTCAGCGGGAATACGACGAGCGACGCAAAAGGAGACCTTCTCATCGAACGCGGCATGAGCTCCAAGTTTTGAATGCGGCTAATTGATTCGACAGTATCAGACATAAGTACCTTGCCGAAGGCCGTCGACGATATCTCAGAACCGTGGACCTCCGACAGGAACGCTTCGGGCAAATTTGCGCTCGCCGCCACGAATATTTTTCGTCCGGCCTTGTCGGGGAGAAGAACGGCGCCGGCATCGCCCGCAAAAATATCCATTGTCTGTCTAACGGAATATTCGAGCACCTCCCTGAAATCGATAGTTCGATTCAGCAGCGTGGCAATCCTGTTTATCGCACTGAGTTGGAGGTTGCGGTGAGTCAGCTTCTCCTCGAGCGAGCGCCTGTTTGTAACGTCGATGAGTATTCCGAGGGTCCCCGCAAGCTCACTGTCTTCCCCGTAGAACGGCGATGTCGAAATCTGAACGAAGAATTCCTTCCCGTCCGGCCGTTTTAGAAGAAATTCCCTCGATTCAATCGGGCGTTCGGTCGCAATTGTCTGGCTGAACGGAAGGTCGTCCGACATGACCTGCTTCTTCGTGCTCGGGTCACAAAGGCCGCTGAGGAGGGACGCGGAGCTCTTGTGGATGTTAGTCTCTCTATGAACGCCGAATATTTTCTCGGCGGCCTTGTTCATGCCGACGATTTCCCCGAAACGGTTGGTCACTATCATCCCCTCGCCGATACCTTCGAAAAGCCGTACCAAGTCTCCGGAGATGGCCTGGCCGCTATTTTTCACTTCAACGCCCATTAAGTCGCAGTTCTCACAAGTTACTTGAAGTTATAAACCCCAATCCTCACATACAAACGACAGTAGCGGCTCACTTCTCCCTGCGAAGCGGAAAAAACTACTGTATCTGCATGTGTTCCCCCCACAAGCCGGAAAGGGCATCCTCCAGCGGCACTCTTGCAGATAAGAACTCAAGAATCTATATTGTTGGTGCATTCGAAGTCAGATTTCTTTGAAAACCCGGGGCTGTAGCTCAGCTGGGAGAGCGCGTGAATGGCATTCACGAGGTCGAGGGTTCGATCCCCTTCAGCTCCACTTCCAACCTTCCGTAGCCGTGCTCTTGTGCTAGAACGAGAGGGCCGGCTCACCCTTGACAGGGTAGAATCACCAGATGTCTTACCAGAAATGGATGAAATAGGGATAAGCGCACTTTAGCCGTCTACAGGCAAGAGATAAGCTTATCGGACAACCGCGGCTACCCGGGCGTTCAACTTCTCTTTTCGCGATAGAAGCCGATAAGGTCCGTGTTCACCGGCTTATATCCAAGCTGACGCTGAAGAACAACGATTTGTCCCCTATGGTAGGTAAAATGGTTGAACAACTGGCTGAAGGCCCAGATCCGCGGTTGGAAGTATTTGTTCCCCTTCGAATCGTGGTATTCCATTCTCGATTGGAGCTGCTCATCCGTAACAGCTGCCAGCAGAGAGGAGAGCCTGCTGTCAAGATCCCTCCATGCCTGGCCGAAATCCCCAAGGGTCTTCAGCTTCTCGGGGTCTAGCGGGATAGCCTGCTTGTCTTCCAGCCTGCTGGCCCACACATTTTCCGCGTTCACCATGTGATACAATGTTCCGCGGATCCCACCATGACTCGAATGGAGGTCTTTCTCGAAGTCTTCCGGTTTCACCTGCTCAAGAGAAGCAAGGAGCCTGCTCTCTGCCCACCGGTTGTATTCGAAAAGCTCAAGCAAATCATTTTTGTTCAATGCGCACCTCCGTAGTTTCTGGCTTGAAGTCTGTGTTTGAAACAAAAAACGAAAAGGAAAGACAAGTTTCAACCCCGCGGGAAAACTTTCTTCCCGCTAATGTCGATTGCCGCTCTTCGGACAGGGGAACTGAGAGCCAGCCCCTCCGCTCATCCCCCCGCGAAACTAGGCTTCTGCCGCAGGCGGATTGTTCAGCTTGTTCAAATGCCTGGCAAGTTTTCTCTTCTGGTTAGCGGCTCTGTTCTTATGAATGATCCCCTTCGAAGAGAGTTTATCGAGAGTTGAGAAGGCCTTCTTGACCGCGGCAGCAGCCTTCTCTTTGTCGGTTTCCGTCTTGGCTTTCTTCAAAGCCGTCTTGACTTCCGACTTGAGTTCTCTGTTGACGGACCGTTTGACTGCACTTTGGCGGGCTCGCTTCTCGGCCGACTTATGTTGCGCCATGCTTATTTCCTTTCTGTCATTTTAAATAGTACTTGAGCGGATTAGGCTGAACCCTGCACTCCTCCGCAATTCTGAGGAATTCGATCTTCTTATCGTCCCTGAGTTTGTAGAGAATCGGTACTAGCCTGTCCCGCAGTTCCACAGGTGTCATAGGATTTATGTAGATGCTCGTTCCCCCTTCAAAACCCGCAGGTACGTTGATTCTCCATTTTACAAGAATGCGCCACGGCATTTTGTAAACCGAGTCGATCGGAGTGTAATACCATTCCTCGTTGCATGAAATGAACGGCCCCGTGGCGGCGTGAACGGCGTGAACAAGATTACTCATGCCGCGGACCTCTTCCGGAGCCTGTTCCTGGGGCCGCGCAGCTTGAGATTTCGAAAAAATCTCTATCGTCGGAAAGCGATGACCGATGCCGACAAACGCTATCGCAAAATCGTTTTCCGCGAAGACGAGATTGTGGTGACCCGCGAAATTCGGACCGTACTCGTTGAAAAAATTCGGATCTTCCCGCACCATCCTAGTCTGGTCATTGATCGAAGCACCCCACTCGTCCAGCGCAACGAGTTGCTTGTGGAGATGATCCACCGACGCGCCGGCCGGGCTGAGCCAGTTCTGAAATATGCTTATGTACCGGGCATACCTGTTCGTGTTGAAGATGTCGACCATCGAATCTATCGTAAAATTCATGTACTGATAATGTTCCTCGGGCTCGAATGCTCCCGACGAAAGCAGCTGGTTGTCGTACTCCGCATCGACGCTGAAATGCCTGTGAGCAATTATGATTTCGTGGCTGCCCCCGAAGAAGGAATCCGCAAGATGGAGTTTCTCCTCGAGCGGCGCCTTCTCAACTTCCTCGAAAGACCTGCCCAGCCTGTTCATTTTGAAATTAACTATGTCAATGATATGCCGGAGCCCCAACGGATTTGCCAGGTAGCTCTCCCGCCACTTCACCTGTTCCCTGGAAAGCTTATAGCCGTAGTTCTTTCGCCAATAGTCGAGAGTAACAATCTCGAAAAGATTCGGAACACGCCTAAAAGCCGGTACGGAATCCGCATATTTGTCGGGCGGCAGGTAACTCAACTTAACGTATCGATCTCCCTGCCGGACCATCCGCGCCTTCTCGGGCGGGGTCTCAAAATAGCGCGTCTCGCAGAAGCTGCAGTAGCCTTCCTTTTCCTGAAGCTCTATCCTCACCGGATGGGCGGCCTCTCTTGTGGAGGCCGGTTTGCTGCTTCGCCCCGGCACTGCCCAGACCTCTGTCCCGGTGAATGGACTCACCTGTTTGGTTGTGCCGTCCGGCATAATATGATAGTAGTTTGCGTAATCCAATCGGGAATTCTTTCAAGAAAAATACTGGAAAATTTAACCAGAACGCAAAGAAGATTCAAATACATCGATTACAATTGCCCCATTTTCCTGTCACAGGATGCTCTCCTGGCCGCTCTTGAGGCGCAAGCTGAAACACACAGCCGCCAAGATCCATGAAACTCCATCGAAATAAAATAGTTACTATATATATGCTGGTTCGGTATCACCCACACAGTTGAATCACCGGATTGATTTTCAGAACCCGGTGGTATAATTTTTCATAAACTCACTGGAGAACATGTCCTACACTATCACTCTCATCCCCGGGGACGGAATCGGGCCGGAAATCAGCGGTGCGGCCGTACGCGTAATAGAAGCTGCCGGTATAGCTATAGAATGGGATGTCCAGGAGGCCGGGCTGAACGCGATCGAAAAGTACAAGGACCCGTTGCCCCGCTCCGTCCTGGATTCGATCGAGCGGACCAAGGTAGCCCTTAAAGGTCCTCTCACCACTCCTATTGGTACCGGCTTTCGAAGTGTCAATGTCGCTCTGAGAAAAGAATTTGAATTGTATTCAAACCTCCGTCCCGCAAAGTCATTCGAAGGGGTCAAATCCAGGTATTCAAACATCGACATCGTGATAGTGCGGGAAAACACCGAAGAATTTTACAGCGGTATAGAGCACTATGTCGATGCGAAGCGAAGCGCTGCAGAGACGATCGGGATCGTCACGCGAACGGGCTCCGAGAGAATAATCCGGTTCGCTTTTGAATACGCAAAGAGTCACGGAAGAAAGAAAGTTACGGTGGTCCACAAGGCAAACATTCTGAAATACACAAGCGGTCTCTTCCTGGATATCGCGAGGAGCCTGTCGAAGGAATACTCCGAGATCGAGATGAACGACAAGATAATAGACAACATGGCGATGCAAATGGTAATCAATCCTTACCAGTTCGACGTCGTCGTGACCACTAATTTGTTTGGAGACATACTTTCCGACCTTGCGTCCGGTCTCGTCGGCGGCCTTGGAGTAGCGCCTGGCGCGAACCTTGGTTACAACACCGCAATTTTCGAAGCCGTACACGGAAGCGCCCCCGACATCGCAGGAAAAAAGATCGCCAACCCTTCAGCGATCATTCTCGCTTCGGCGCTCATGCTCGAGCACCTCGGCGAAATCGATGCCGCCCGAAGGATCGAAAAAGCCGTTGCCGCCGTTATTAAAGATGGCAGGAAGGTCACCAAAGACCTCAACCCCGACCATTCCGTCACCACGGACGAAATGGCCGATGCCATAATCGAGAATCTCTAGAAGAACCAAGGCCCGCCATTTCCAAGACGGACCGAAATAAACGGAGGAAACCTATGGAAGTGAATTCCCGCAACACGAATGTCTTCGACAATGGTTTGGAAATCAGGTGGCTGGGTCACGCCGCGTTCAGAATAAAAACTCCTGGCGGAAAGATCGTGTATGTGGATCCCTGGCTTGAGAATCCTGTTGCGCCGCCAGACGCCAAGGAAGCCGACAAGGCCGATCTCATACTCCTGACTCACGGTCACTTCGACCATTTCGGAAATACATTGGAACTGGCAACCCGGACAAACGCTAAGGTCGTCACTAATTTCGAAATATCGGTATTTCTAAAGGGCAAGGGACTCCCCGACGACAAACTAGTCGGCATGAACACCTCCGGCTCATTCGAAATCGACGGCATAAAATTGACCATGGTGCCCGCGGTACACGGCAGTGGAATTACCGACGGCGAAAAAATCGTCGACGGCGGTGTTGCGGCAGGCTTCATCATGAAATTGGAGGACGGCTACACTGTCTACCACACCGGAGACACCGGGCTCTTCTCCGACATGAAACTCATTGCGCAACTATATAAACCTAAAGTTGTCATGATGTGTATCGGGGGCTTCTACACGATGAGCCCCGTAGAGGCCGCCGAAGCAGTGAAGCTCTTGAAGCCCGACATCGTAATCCCAATGCACTATGGCACATTTCCGGCTTTGAGCGGAACCCCGGAAGCTCTCGAAAAGCTTCTGCCTAAGACGGTGAAAACCAGGGTCATGGGAATCAAACCCGGAGAAATCCTGGTTTAACAAGAAGCGCCCTTTCGTGAGAGGCCCGGGGCGGGTCTGGATTCATCCTGCGTGCAAGGGAATGCCTGCATGCGCCGGAGGACTGGGAGAATCTTTTCTCTGTGCTCCACAACAGATCTGTGCCGCGTGTTCCTCTTCTTTATCGTGAAAACTCATCGGAAAATAACTAATGAAACGATCACCAATTTATATTGTTCTACTCACCGTATTTATAGACTTACTCGGATTTGGAATTATCATTCCGCTGCTACCGTTCTACGCGGAACACTTCGGAGCCACACCTGTCACGATCGGAGTCCTAACCGCCTCATATTCCTTCATGCAGTTCCTCTTCGTTCCCTTCTGGGGGCGGCTTTCTGACAAGATCGGGAGGCGGCCGATCATACTCATGAGTGTGTTCGGATCGTTCATTTCCTATTTCATTTTTGGTATCGCCGGCTCACTGACGGTTCTTTTCATTTCGCGCATACTGGCCGGGTTCATGGGGGCCAACATCTCCACGGCAAACGCATACATTGCTGACTCGACGACTTTCGACCAGCGCGCCAAGTACATGGGCATGATCGGCGCCGCGTTCGGAGTCGGCTTCATGCTTGGCCCGTTCATCGGCGGAATTATGAGCAGGATCAGTTACGGAGCACCCGGTTTGTTTGCTTCGGGATTGTCGCTGATAAACGTCGTGCTCGCATATTTCATGCTACCGGAATCCCTGAAGGAGAAGTCCAAGCATGTGCGCAAATTCAGCCTGATGAACATCACTGCAATACGTGAAGCTTTCAGGAGGCCGGCAATCGCAAGCCTCGTAATGGTGTTCTTCTTCTACACTATAGCCTTTTCAACCCTGTACGTGGCATTTCCACTTTTTACCGGCGACGTATATAAATACGGCGCAGAAGCCAACGGCTACCTGTTTGCCTACATCGGCCTGATAGGAATTATCGTACAGGGCGGAGCGACCGGTAGACTCGTGAAGAGATTCGGGGAAAAGAAATTGATGACAACCGGCGTGGTGCTGCTTTTCGCCGGCCTGTCATTCGTTCCGATGACGAAGAGCCTTTTCCCTCTGATGGCTCTTCTAACTCTGCTGGCAATCGGAAGCGCTCTAGTCACCCCGTCGCTGACAAGTCTGATTTCCAAATTTGCGGGCGAGTCACAACACGGCAGCGTGCTGGGAGTATCCTCTTCCTTCACCAGTCTTGGAAGAGTTATCGGACCTTTCTGGGGCGGCTTCATCATAAGCGCCGCTGGGCTATCCTGGCCCTTCTACACGGGGAGCCTAATGCTCCTGGTTGCGTTAGTATTTGCCCTGAGAGTAAGAAAAGTCGGAGATCCTGAACCGGAGCCCGCCGCCGACGTTGCGGCGTCTGAGTAGTTTGCTTTTTGTTGTTTCTTTTTGAATTTTAGGGCGTATGAAGCAGGACAAGAAACATCCGCAGAAGAAACTGAGAGAGAAGAACACCCGGCAACCGCATCACAAGCACACGCGGGTCAAAGGAGGCCACAAGGAGGTCGACAAGCAACTCGCGTTCGAGATCGAGATCGCGATTTACGAGGTCGACAAGATTTTCGAAGGCCAGGGAGACAAACTGAAAGATTCATACGTCGTGGATTCACTCGCGAGTTTCGTGAAGGTCATCAAGGACAACACGTTTGGGGGCTACTCGGAAACGTTGCGGGAGGGTTCCGACGAAGAATCCGATATGATGCACATTAACATCGTCAATAGGATAAACTCCGCAGTGGAGGAGCTGGATCTGAACATGTCCGACGGCGAATTGATCGAAACGGTGAAGAAAATTTTGGCTCACGTGAAAAAAGCCTGTTCGACGAAGTCTCCCCGCGCTTATCTTGACCCTCTCGCCAAACGCCTCAAGGAAATGGGGTTCAGATCGGAGTTCCTGACGGATGCCGACATGGACGGAGAGACGATACGTTTGGAGGACATTGAGAACCTGGAGGATCTCAGTCTTGACGACGACGACGATTTCGACCTGAACGATTTCCGACCGGGGTACTAAGTCGAGGGCTGCAAGTTCAAGAACAGCGCAGGACGGTTTTCGTTGAACGGATGACGTTCAACATCATGTTTGCGGTTCCGCGGGTCAAACATGGCGGGCCCTGCGCACTCAATCTAAGAAATCAAGGAGATGATTGCGGATTCGTTTTCGAAGGAATCAAGAAAAGAACGATTGGTGAATTGACAAATGGGTTTTAACTGCGGTATCATCGGACTTCCCAACGTGGGCAAATCGACCATATTCAACGCACTGACTTCCGGTGCCATTGCCGCCGAGAACTATCCTTTCTGCACGATCGAGCCGAACGTCGGCGTCGTACCCGTGCCAGACAAGCGTCTCGATAAGCTGGCCGCTCTTTATGCAACGCAGAAGATTATTCCAACTACGATAGAGTTCGTGGACATAGCGGGGCTCGTTAAAGGTGCGAGTAAAGGGGAGGGATTGGGTAACCAGTTCCTGGGACACATCCGCGAAGTCGATGCGGTGGCCCACGTGATTAGGTGCTTCGATGATCCGAACGTGGTCCATGTCGATGGGAACGTGGATCCGAGAAGAGATATAGAAGAGATTGAGACCGAGCTTATAATCAAGGATCTCGATACTCTTCAGCGGAAGATGAAAGAAACGGAAGGACGAGCCAGGTCGGGAGACAAGAAAGTCAAGGAAGAGTACGAAGTTTACGCGAAGCTGAGCAATCACTTCAACTCGGGGCGCCTGGCGAAGTACATGGAGTATGAAGACGAACAGCATCGGGAGTACGTTCGCCAGCTCCACCTCCTGACCGATAAGCCGGTTATGTACATCGCAAACGTCGATGAAGGGAGCGTAAGCGGCGGAAACAAGTACGTCGAGGCGGTGAGGGAAATAGCCTCCCGCGAGGGCGCGCGCGTGATCACAGTCTCCGGCAAGATCGAGGCGGAGCTATCGCAGCTCGAATCCGAAGAACGCAAGGCTTTTCTTTCCGACCTCGGCCTTACGGAATCCGGCCTTGAGAGGGTAATTAGAGAAGGTTACTCACTCCTGAATCTTATCACTTTCTTCACTGCCGGGCCGAAGGAAGTCCATGCATGGACAGTCCAGGCGAACACGGCGGCACCGAGGGCATCGGGTAAAATACACACTGATTTCGAAAAAGGATTCATACGGATGGAAGTCATAAAATACGACGATCTGATGCGGCTCGGCTCAGAACAAGCCGTTAAGGATGCGGGGGCTCTTCACGTAGAGGGAAAAGACTACCTCGTCAAGGACGGCGATATAGTCGTCGTAAGATTCAGCGTCTGAACGACCGTACTCCTGCCGCACCGGAAAAAGACCGACCGGAGCTGCCTTGCGCCACCCGAGACAGCCGTCGTCGCCTTCCTTTCATCAGAACCTGCCCCTGGATAAATTTCAAGAGCATTAAAGAGGAGCCCGGATGAGAACTATTTTGATATTTGCAGTTGCGGCAGGATTTGCACTCCCCCGCGCGGCGCACGCGGAGCCG
Source organism: Candidatus Kryptoniota bacterium (assembly GCA_046706745.1). Classification (GTDB taxonomy): domain Bacteria; phylum Bacteroidota; class Ignavibacteria; order Kryptoniales; family JAKASW01; genus JAKASW01. Next base: position 228,363 of record JBJKPC010000016.1, on the reverse strand, counting down.
CGGATAAGGCACCTGGAGTTCTACTCGTCCTCCGTTAACGATACGATGAAAGTGGTCGTTCTCCTCCCTTCGCATTACGAGGCTGCACGTTCATATCCCGTGTTATATCTTCTGCACGGATATGGCGGCGATCAAAACGACTGGACTGACAATACAAACCTGGTGCGATATACCCGGAGCCTCGGGTTGATTATCGTCATGCCGGAGGCAAAGAACTCGTGGTACGTGAACTCAAGAGCGGATACCCAAGCAAGGTATGAAGACTATATCATGGACGATCTCCCGCGTTTCATCGAAGCACATTTCCGAATAGATAAAAGACGGGAAGCGATAGCCGGATTATCCATGGGAGGTTACGGTGCATTGATGCTTGCGCTCAGATATCCTCACAGGTTTCTGTTCGCCGGGGACCTGAGCGGCGCAATCACGATTCCGGAGATTATCGATTCCGTCGAAGACGATCCGCATTTCGTGATGAGCGAAGGACAGAGAGCGATCTTGCCTAATATCATACGCACTTTCGGAAAAACCGATAAACGGTTCAGGGAGGAACATAACGTTTTCTACCTCCTCGCTCACGATACCGCCTCTTCAATCCCGTATATTTTCATGGCAGCTGGAATCCAGGACCAGTTTACCGCGTTCCTTCCCACCGACCATCATTTCATAGATTCCCTGCGAACGCGAGGGGTCAGATATGAATATCACGAAGCTCCCGGGAGACACGATTGGATGTTCTGGAACAAAGAAGTAAGGCCGATGCTCCGGCGTATGGCCGAAGTAATGAAGCTGAAGGATGGCAGAGCAAGAAAGTAGGCGGGGAGTGAAGCCGATGGGGGACTCTCCCGGGGCACGTAGACGAGAGCTTTCGCAGCTCAACCGTAACATTATCCGATGTAGCAGATGCCCACGGTTGGTTCAATGGCGGGAGAAGGTTGCCCGGGAAAGAGTAAAGCGTTTCGCGGACCAGGAATATTGGGGGAAGCCCGTCCCGGGCTTGGGCGACCCCGAAGCAAGATTACTTATCGTCGGCCTTGCACCGGCGGCACACGGCGCAAACCGCACCGGACGTATGTTCACTGGTGATCGAAGCGGAGAATGGCTTTATGGAACACTGCATAAATTCGGTTTCGCGAACACCGCGACTTCTGTCTCGGTCGACGACGGCCTATCCCTCAAGAACTGTTACATAACCGCGGTTGCCCGATGCGCCCCTCCGCAGAACAAACTCCTAAAGGACGAAATTGAACAGTGTAGCCCATACCTGTTGAAGGAATTATCGATCCTCATTCGAATTAAAGTAATCGTAACACTGGGGAAGCTGGCATTCGATGAAACGCTGAAAGCTCTGTCCCAAAATGGGTCGGCAACTCTCGAAAGGAAACCGAAGTTCAGCCATGGGGCCGTGGTCGAAGTCGGTGACCGGCTCAACTTGATCGCTTCGTTCCACCCGAGTCAGCAAAACACGTTCACGGGGAAACTGACGCAACCGATGTTCGATTCGATATTCAGTGAGGCCGCCCGGCTTCTGAGCTCGTAGATAGCAATGAAGGTCGAATCATAAAGCTTCATAAACGATCGACTGATACGACAGGATCTGCATTGCAGGGGACCGTTCGTGCTCACTCCACCGGCAGTTCGGCCCCAGATGCCGTGTGCTCCCCGACACACCAGGCCCTGGAACTATCCCGGAATATCCTTCAAAAACCGCAGCTGTTGCGGGAACGCCGGTAAAGTTCACATCCACGAAATCCGATAAAACAACTGAGACACTCAGGAAGAGTGTGAAAGTATGCAAGTATAAAAGAAAGAGAGCAAGTCATGGAAGACGAAGAAAGCGGAGTGCCCTCCCGGCGCCTCACCCGGGGGGAAGAAGAAGAGCTGTTTGCAGCGATCATCGCAGGATATTTAAAGGACAAAGTGGACCTTGAAATATATCCGAAGGGGATCTCAATAAAGGAGACAGACAATCCTGACGCGCGGGAAATATTCTTCCCGTTCGAAGACGCGGAAGACGTTCCGCCAGATCCCGACGAAGGGTGATTAGCGCTTAAAGGGTTCTATACGATTTGTGAAATCGGGCTTGTAATAGTCCTGGCTCTCGAAGTTCTGCATCCATCCGTTCTCAAAGCCGAACTCATCGAGCAGGGCCAGCACCCGGTCATATTCCGACTCGCGAATGTGCCTGCTTAAGAGCATGATCGATTCCGCCTTATTTGTCGGATAGTATTGCGACATGACGGACAACGCGACATCGTTTCCCAGTTCACGAGCTATCCAGCCGAGCGTCTCCCTGCTTCCGGCCAAATCATTCGGAAGCACCAAGTGCCTTATAAGAAGGCCGCGCTTCAGTAGACCGTTGTCGTCGATAACGAGCCGGCTTCCAACCTGCTTGTGCATTTCCTTCAGCGCCAACCGCGCATACTTTGGGTAGTCTTTTACTTTTGAATAGGAATAACCGTCAGCTTCCTCGGCGTACTTGAGGTCTGGCAGATAGATATCCACTATTCCGTCAAGGAGCCTCAACACATCGACAGAGTCATACGCGTTGGTGTTGTATACAATCGGAAGCCGAAGACCTTTTTCGACTGCGATTGCCAGCGAGCGGACTATTTGCGGCACGAAGTGAGTCGGTGAAACGAGCCCGATGTTGTGGCATCCCTTGTCCTGGAGCTCGAGCATGATGTCCGCAAGTCGCTCGAATGTCACCTCGTTTTGCAGTTCAACCTTGTAGTTCTGGCTGATCTGATAGTTCTGGCAGTAAACGCAGCGAAGGTTGCAGTTCCCGAAAAATATATTACCCGCTCCGTTTGTCCCCACGAGCGGCGGCTCCTCGCCGAAGTGCGGGCAATACGAGCTGACTATCGGCAGATAACCCGAATAACATCTTGCTATATGTCCGTGTTTTCTATCTACTTTGCAATCGAGCGGGCAGATATCGCAAGAAGCCAACATTGCATCGAGAAGCTCGACACGTCGCTGAAGCTCACCGGACTCATAGAGCTTTCTATAGGAAGGTTCAAATTCAAACACTGATCCATTCCGTTTATCTATATATAAAGTGACTTATACTTCGGCGAGGTGGCGAGACTCTCCGTCTTCCCGTTACCCACGCCTGGTTTTAAACAATGATACTCCCGTATCTTACGGGTTCGTCGCCCAGAGTTCAACTTCCCGAACCAGTGCACGTGGCGGCAGCTTGATGGCGCCGACGACCATATCCGCCACATCTTCGGCGCGCAGTCTCGCGCCTTTGCCGCCCTTGAGTATCTGGCGGCTGTCTCTGTCGCTGGAATCCACGCGACTTGGAGTAACTACAATGACACGGATGTTGTGCTCCCGAACCTCCTGAAGCAAGGCTTCGGAGAATCCTTCGATACCGAACTTCGACGCCGCATAAACTGCGGAATTCGCTCTCGCCCGCTTCCCGGAAGTGGACGATATCATCACTATTGTACCGTCCATCTTCTCGATCATTTCCGGAAGCACCGCCCGAGTCAGAAGAAAAGGGCCGGTCAGATTGGTTCCTATTATCCTGTTCCATTCACCGACCGACATATCCGTCACGGGTTTTTCAAGGTATTGGCCCGCATTGTTTATCAGGATATCGATCGTGCCGAACTCGGTAAGCGTTTTCGACAAAAGTCTGTGAACACTCTTCTCATTCGAAACGTCGGTCTGGACGGGAATCACCTTGCCGCCCTCACGGGAGATTTCTTCGGCAGCAGCCTTCAGATCCGACATCGTTCTGCCGGCGATTACCACGGAAGCCCCTTCGTCCACAAGCCTCTTCGCGAGAAACTTACCTATCCCTCTTGACCCGCCGGTAACGACGGCGACTTTACCGGAAAGATTCCCCGGCAACTGGCTTGCAGTCCTAACGGCTTTCCTTTTCACAGAAGATCTGGCTCGCAACATTCTACTCAAAGTCCCTTTCGAAATACCGGTTCGCACCGGTACTTTCTTTTTTCTTCTTCTTGATTGCTTCCTGAATTTTCTGGTTAAACACTTCCGCCGCATCGTAATCATACGAACGGAGTAACTGGCTCAGGGCGATAACCTCGGCTATCACGGTAATGTTTTTCCCCGGCAGGATAGGCAATTTTATGAAGGGTATGTCAACCCCGAGGATGGTTATGTAGTCGTGGTCAAGTCCGGTTCGTGTGTACTCCTGACTTGAATCCCACTCTTCCAGCTCTACGACTACCTCGATCCTCTTTCGTTTCCTGACGGCCCGGATGCCGAAGATGCTGCGCACATCAATCACCCCGAGTCCCCTGACCTCCATGAAATGTTGCGCTATCCCCGAGCTCTTGCCCATAATGATATCTTCACCCTGCCGGTAGACGCCAACGGCGTCGTCTGCCACGAGCCGATGCCCGCGCTCCACCAGATCGAGAGCGATTTCACTCTTCCCTATTCCGCTCCTGCCCACGAACAGGAGTCCGATACCGTATACATCGACGAGCGAACCGTGGATAACCGTACTCGGTGCAAAAACCTGATCGAGGAATTCACCCAGGAAATAGACGAGCCGCGTGGTCTCGAGAGTGCTTCTGAAGACGGAGACGCCGTGCTCGGTGATAAGGTCGATGAGTTCCTGTTCGATCTCGTTGCTGTCAGCGATGATTATGCACGGGATGTCGAATTGGAGAAGAGTCTTCAGAGCCCTTCTACGCTCATCCAGCTTAAGCGAGCTGAGGTATCGGACTTCAGTGTTTCCGAAAATCTGCACCCTGTTGTACGTAAACAACTCGACGTAACCCGCGAGGGCAAGGCCGGGACGGTGTACATTCTTGTCCGTGATCAGTTTCGAGTGACCTATGTCGCCGTTGATCGGACGGAGCTTGGTCTTCTCGTGCATTGTCTTGTAAAGTTCACCGACAGTAACGCTCTTACGTCGTATTTCCTTGGTATCCCAAATTCTAGATGCCATAGCGTAAAAATATATGAACAAATGCGGGAAAATTCATCCTAAGGCCTAAAGCGGCATATGCACTGATCATGCCCGCCCCGCTCAAAGCGGTATTTATATGTACTATATAATGTGTCGTATAAGGAGGCTCTCGGCTGGTGACCCTCAGATATTCCGGTGCATGCTCGGGCCCGGAAAAGAGAAAGCCCCGTCGAATGGACGGGGCTTCCGCTTATTACTGCTTTTCTTTGGCAAGAATAGCACGTTGGGGGATTTTCCCCTCATGTTTGATCTTCTGTTTGAACTTAACCAGCTGCTTTTCCAACTTGTCTACGGCCTTGTCGACCGCTTTAAAATAATCGTCCGTCGCCTCCTGAGATTTCAGGATTTTGTCATGAACTGATAGCTTTATCTCGACCATTTTATCCGTGCCATTGGGTTTTGAGTGTTCATTGTCGAAAACCACGTCACAATGGACCACTCCGTCGAAGAATCTGTCCAGCTTCGAGACTTTATCTTCCACATATGTCCTCAAAGCGGACTCAGCGTTGAAATGCCTGGAAGTTATGCTGATGTTCATAAGATTCCTCCATGTTATTGGTGGGTTTTCTCCGATATAATCGGAATCTATCTTGTTGACCCGCGGGCCTGAAAGGACGCGCGACGCCGTCTTCCGGACCTTTCCTAAGGGTCCATCGTTATGGAAGGTTCCGCCGCAAACCGATGCCGTCTCAGCGGTCTGCCTTATGCATACCCGCCCGCGGATGCGCATTGCTGTAAACCTTTTTAAGTTGTTCGACAGACAAATGGGTGTAGATCTGAGTTGTCGAAAGGCTCTCGTGACCGAGAAGCTGCCTGACCGCTTCAAGATCTGCGCCATGATTCAAAAGATGAGTAGCGAACGAATGCCTGAGCGTGTGAGGTCCCTTTCTCTCGACCCCCGATACCGCGCGAATTCTGCCGGCAACGACACGATAGACGGTGGCCGGGAGTATCCTCTTTCCGTTCGAAGAAATGAAGAGGGCATTCCCGTCGATATGCGCTTGCGACAGCCCGTCTCTTGTTTTCAGATAGCTCCTTATTGCTTCGAGTGCCCTGTCAATGACGGGTATGATTCTCTCTTTTCGCCTCTTCCCGAGAACCGTCACGGTATGGCCGTCGAAATCAACGTCCCCGAAGTCAAGGTTGCAAAGTTCGCTTACCCGCATCCCGGTACCGTAGAGAAGCTCGAGGATCGCCTTGTCGCGGTAATCTTTGGGTGAGACGAACTGCACCCGCAGAATCTTTTCTATCCCATCCTCTTCTATGAACACCGGGATAGGCTTCCGCGCTTTCGGCGTGCTGACGAACCCGGTGAAATCGCGATCCAGATACTCGAACTTCAAGAGATATTTCGCAAACGACCTGATGCCGGAAAGCTTCTTTCTGACTGTCGTCCGGCTGTTTCCCCGTCTGTCCAGCTCGACTAGAAATGCCCGTACGCAGTCCCCTTCGGAGAGCCTGCCGATCGGAAACTCTTTCTCCCCTGAATACTCGAACAAAAAATTATTGAATTCCCTTAGAGACTGCTCGTAGGTGATGAGCGTCTTTTCCGATGCGTTCTTTTCCTTCCTCAGATAATCGAGAAAGGAGTCCGCAAACTCACGTATGGTTTGTGGATTCATCCGCTGCAACTTCTCCAAAGGATCCTTCGGACGTTTCTCCGGTTCCGTCTGTGCCCGAAGATACGGCGCTCGTCTTCGCTCCCGCCCGGCCGTCGTCGGCCCGCTTAGGAGATTCCGCCTTGTTCTCAGCTTGTGCTTCCTCCGGTGAGAATTCGCTCTCGCATTTCGGACACTTGTAATAGTTCCCTTTCGTTTTGGTGTACTTCGAAAGGAGGAACGGCGAATCTCCGAGAGGGCACGGAATATTTACCGGTTTGTCCCAGGTTGCATAATGACATTTCGGATAGTTTGTGCAGCCATAAAAAATTCTCTTCTTTCGGGTAAAACGCTGCGCCAGCTCACCCTTACCACATTCCGGGCATTTTACCCCTGTCGTAATACTTTTCGTATACTTGCAGTTCGGATAGTTGGAACAGCCGATGAACTTACCGAACCTGCTATTCTTGTATATGAGATCGTTTCCGCATTCGGGACATTTGTCGCCTGTCGGCCGGTTGTTGTCGTCGTGTGCGTCGATCGGCTTTGTGTTCTTGCATTCGGGGTATCTGCTGCACGCGAGGAATCTCCCCCGCCTGCTCCACTTTATGACCATCGGGGAACCACAGACATCGCATTTGACCTGCTGTCCGTCAACGGTGGACTTGATCTCCTCTATTCGTCCTTCCACGGTCTTCACTGCTGTGTCGAACGGATGGTAGAATTCTTTCAGCACATCGAGATACTTCTTGCTTCCGTTTGCAATTCCGTCGAGTTCCGATTCCATGCCCGCGGTGAATTTCACGTCGAAAAACTCCGGGAGGTTCGCTGCCAGTATCTTGTTCACGTTGATGCCGAGGTCCGTGGCGAAAAGACGCCTTTCCCTCAGTTCTACATATCCCCTATCTTCTATAGTCGAGACTATCGATGAATATGTGCTCGGCCTTCCGATGCCGAGCGACTCCAATTCCTTCACGAGGCTGCTCTCGGTAAAACGTGCGGGGGGCTTGGTAAAATGCTGTCGGGTGTAAACATCCTCGAGACCGAGCGTTTCCCCGTTTTTCAAACCTACGGGAAGCTTGAACTTTTGCATTTCGTCGCTGTCCTCGTCGGGTTTCGAATTGTCCACATCCTCGGCCGTTACGTCGTATACCTGGAGGAAGCCCGGAAACTTTACGTGCGAGTCGGTTGCCCGGAAAACGAACATCTCACCGTCGGTCGCATTTACGGGCACACCTTCTATAGAGACGGTGATCTGGTCGTAAATCGCGGGATTCATCTGGGACGCGATGAAACGCTTCCAGATCAGATCATATAACAGGAACATCTCCCGTGGCAGGTGTTTTTTCACCTCCTGCGGAAGGTACTCGATATGAGTCGGACGTATAGCTTCGTGTGCGTCCTGCGAGGCCTTCGATTTCTTGAAATGTCTGGCCTCTTTCGGGAGGAACGCCTGGCCGAACTCTGATTTGATGTAGCCTCGCGCTGCATCGATGGCCTCGCTGCTGATCCTGGTCGAGTCGGTCCTCATATAGGTTATCAAACCAGCGCGTCCTTCGGGCCCGAGCTCGACACCTTCGTAGAGCTGCTGTGCAAGCATCATCGTTCGCTTGGGCGAAAAACCGAGGCGAGTGGACGCGGCCTGCTGAAGAGTACTGGTTATGAACGGCGGGGCAGGGTTCCGTTTTTGTTCCTTCCGCTGTATCGAACTCACGGCATACCGGGCCGACTTAATGTCTGCAACGAACTTCTCCGCCTCTTCCTGGTTTCCGATGAAAAATTCCTTATCCACGGAGCGGTCCTTCCCGTTGGCGCTTCCCTGTGGATCCCTGAGGTCCCTGCCGGAAATTGAGTAAAGTTTGGCTTCAAATTCCTCTTTCCGGTCGGTCTGAAACTTCCCAAGTACCGACCAGAACTCTATCGGCGAAAAGTCGTTAATCTCGCTTTCGCGTTCACAGACAAGCTTGAGTGCAACCGACTGGACCCTTCCCGCAGAAAGGCCGGGGTATACCGCTTTCCATATGATCGGGCTGACCTTGTAGCCCACAAGTCTATCCACAATCCTGCGAGCCTGCTGGGCATAGACCAAGTGAGAATCGATCTTCAAAGGGTTCTCCATGGCCCTCGAGACGCCGGACTGGGTAATCTCCGTAAACAGAACTCTATAGACGTTGTCTGAAGTCTGCTTGAGCTCATCCGCGATGTGTTGCGCGATGGCTTCCCCTTCGCGGTCGGGGTCGGTGGCGATATAGACTTGCTGCGCCTTCCCGGAGAGTTCCTTAAGCTTCTTGATGACGTCGCTCTTCCCACGGATGGTTTTGTACTCGGGTTCAAATCCGTTTTCGACGTCCACGCCGAGTTTGCTTTTCGGAAGATCCTTTATGTGCCCCACCGTCGCTTCGACGACGTAATCACTTCCGAGATATCTGTTTATAGTTTTTGCTTTCGATGGCGATTCTACAATAACGAGTTTCTTTGCCATTTGAAAATCATACCAATCTTGTTAAAGAATACGCTGGTAATTTAGGTGCTGGGCTGATCAGTTTATGGTATCGGAGCTGTTGAGCATTATTCTGCTTCCCGGTTTGCCCGGAGAGTTGTACTCGAAGAACACACTTGCCACGATCGACTTCACTTCGTCTCTGTCCACCTCATTGGAACCCGACATCAGCGAACGCTCGATTATGTTCTCCAGATCAAACTGGTCGATGAGACCGAGCTCATACATCTCAATGAGGAAGCCTCTGGCTTCCCTGGTCATGATCTGACGCTCCGCCTCGTGAAAAATTCTGTATGATCTTGCGAGCGGCCTCTTTACGCGTTTGAGAGGCTCGCGGAGATTCATCTTGTCGTATATCCAGCTCAGAGCCGTCGATATCTCCGTTTGGCTGTAGCCGCTTTCAGTCAATTTCGACACGTCAACCTTGGACAGATCTTTTGTTTCCCGGATCTCACGCATCAGCACAACTATAAGTTCGACTATTTTTTCCTGCATCTCCTATGTGTCCTCAACACAAATATATGTTGAAATATGCCAAAGTCAAGCTATCGAGTTCTGCGTTCACGGAAAAACCTCTCAATGAACGCATTTTCGCGCTTTCTCATGCGCAACTTTTCGGATCGAGTCTTGTCTTCCCAGCCTGCGAGATGCAAGATTCCATGCACTATCAGCCTCAGAATCTCATTCTCAACGGAAACTCTGTAACGTTTTGCCTGTACACATGCACGGTCGACACTGACGTATACTTCGCCTTCGATGTCGCCGCCGGCATTCAGATCAAAGGATATAACGTCTGTCTTGTAATTATGGTTCAAGTACTTCCTGTTTATATCCAAAAGATAACCGTCGTCGACTAGGACGATGCTTATGCTTTGGGCATTTTTTTTCTCTTCGCGGATAATTTCACGGACAAGCAATGCAATCCTGCCGCGCCCGAGTATCGGTGCGCGGGGATGGTTCACAAAGAGATCCACCTTCACTTGATGTTTATCTCCGCGAGAGAGAGGGCAATACTGCTCAACATCACTTCAGGGCCCATTCTGGTGAAGTCACCCGAGAGAGAGGCCTTGTCGACATTGGCATACAGCGAACACCCCGCTTCGCGCTCCACAATCAACCCGCTGATTTTCCCGTTGGCTTCCGAATAAAAAGTGACTTCCCCAAGAAGTTCCGAGGCAATGAAGCCCGTGCAGTGATGAAGCTGCAAATGCGAATTGATCGTGTAGACGGAGATCAGATTTCCCTTGCTTTTTCCCGTTCTGAGGGAGGGATAGATTTCGACGGCGAGTTTACGCTTGGATTTGCTGTCAAAGAGATCGAACCTGTAGCAATTACCCCGTTTAACGGGCTTTATTTCGAGCACAGCGGCTATGCTCTCGATATCTTTGGCTTTGAACTCAAAACTCATCGTGTTTTCCTTAATAGTATAATATAAAACCCAATGCCGTGAAATCCTTCCGACATTGGGTTTTTCAAAGTACTCAGGCGGCAACCCTATTTTGCGGTGACGTTGACGGCCTTCAGACCTCTGGCGCCTTCCACAATTTCAAATTCCACCTCTGTTCCTTTGTCCAGCGTCTTATACTGCTTGTCGCTCTTTATGTCGCTGTAATGGACAAAGACATCCTCACCGTTGTCCTGTTCGATGAAGCCGAAACCTTTCTTACCATCGAACCATTTCACTTTACCATTTGGCATTTAACACCTCCTCCAAATAAATCAGCAGCTCCGGCGGCCGTATTCCAGGTGAGCTACAGACACAATCAATTTGTCCGGCCGCTTTTGCTATATACTGCCCACCTGGTAATGCAATCGTACTTTTGAAGAAAAACTACCCAGAAGTCGGTTTTCGGTTCGGATATCTCCCCTTGCCCCGGTAATGATACCGGAACAAAATGGAATGCGCGCCGTTGGTACAACGCTTGTCTTCAATATGTCAGCGCCCAGAATGTACAAATTTCGAACTAATTTAGCCGGGTGTTCAGTGAATGTCAAGTTTTGGCGTGGGACAAATCCCGGAGCGACCGCCCCGGCGATCGATGACGCTCCGACACTGCGAGCTACGTCCCGGAAGAGTTTCTCCTTGAAACCCCGAATAAATTCGTATTGAATCCCTTCAAAAGGGCCGCAGCCTCTTCGGCCTGGTCCTTAAGCACGTAAAACTTAGCCGGCTGAATCAGCGGATACGTTGCCAGAAAGTCCTCGCCAACTACGTAGTAATCGATGTCGGAATCGTCGAGAAAAGACTTGAGAAGCGCGATGTCGCCCTGGTTCCGCGAAGAGAATATTTCAATGTATCTTTTTCGTTCCAGTACCATCGGCGGATCTATAGTGAAGTCTATGAACGCTTCACAGGATGGACAGTGGAGTTTTCTTGATATCCGTTCCGCGCTCGACGGAATCAGCTCGCTCGAACACTTCGGACAGGTGACTCGAACGGGGAGCAAAGTCATAGATGACTCCCGCTTCAACATCTCCTGGCAACCGGGAGATTTGCAGAAATAGAATTCCTTTCCTTCGTCGAGACACGATTCACAGAACGGCTTCCCGCAACTGTGGCAAACGGAAAGCGCTTTCTTGTCCGGATGATTTGTGCAAGTCTCCATAATCCCCACCTTGATTCTTGTAAGAGACTGTGGCCCGATTCCGCGGGACCGTATGATTCAATGTACAAAAATGGGAATAAACAAGCACAGGAATCTACACGCGGGGGGAGGGCCTGCCGAATCTGACTCTCTTCAGTAGCTCTCTTCCTTCGACGGAAACTTTCCTTCCTTGACGTCCCGAAGATAGCTGAGGAAGGCTTTGCGCATGTCTTCGGCGAGATTTGCATAGTGCCGGACGAAGCGAGGTTTAAACTCCCGAGTTAACCCAAGCATGTCGGCATAGACAAGAATTTGCCCGTCACACTTCGGCCCCGCGCCAATCCCGATCGTCGGTATCGACACGGCTTTAGTCACCCTTGCAGCTAACGCCGCCGGGATTTTTTCCAGTACTATTGCGAATGCTCCCGCGGATTCCAGTAGCTTCGCATCGGAGAGGATCGCGGCCGCCTCTTCCTTCTCTTCTCCGCGCGGCCTGTATCCGCCGAATTTGTTGATGGACTGCGGCGTAAGCCCAAGATGGCCCATGACAGGTATGCCTACTTCGGTCATGCGCCGGACAGACTCGACGATGGGCCTCCCTCCCTCAAGTTTCACCGCGCTTGCACGTGTTTCCTTCAGAATCCTTCCAGCATTTCTCAATGTCTCCTGAGCATCCACCTGATATGTCATGAAAGGCATATCGACTACTACCAATGCCCGTTTGACAGCACGTCTCACAATCTTTGCATGGTATATCATCTCATCCAATGAAACGGGAATCGTCGTGTCGTTTCCCTGGAAAACATTCGACAACGAATCGCCGACAAGTATTATATCGATTCCGGCTTCATCGAGTATGGCGGCGGTTATCGCGTCGTACGCCGTGAGAGCCGCAATCTTCTCACGCGTCTTCTTGGATTCCATCACCGTCCTCGTTGTCACCGCCTTCACCTTCGTAGTATCTGCCATTGCTGTCTCCTTTCCCTCAATCAGACCCCGGTCTCCATCCCGCAATGATTATCCAAAGACTTCTTACTAGCGGAAATCGAATTCCATCCTGGCGCGGACGAGAATTCAGCGCCAAATGTGGCCGTGAATCCGTTCACCACCGCCTCGGCAACTTCTTCCCTTCCGACTTCTCTCCCCATGATTTCATTAAGTGTTGTCGTATGCGAGTCGAGATGTCTTGCCGTCTTTTCCTTAACGGCACGCTCCGCTCTCAGGTAGTCGACAATCCGCTTGTGATAATTACCGATGAGTATGGAGCCGTGCTGTAAAAGCACTTCGCCGAACCGATGCTGTGCACTTCCAACCAGTTTCCTGCCGTGGTGCTCCACTTCGTATACGGCCGATGCCGAGAAGCACGGTACCGCTGACGGGTCGCGGAACAATCTCTGGAAATCGGCCGAGCTTCTGGTGAACTCGAGGTCGGGTACAAGAGATCCTAAACCGGTTATCAGCGCCCTACTAATCCTGTTGTAGCTATCCCGCACCGACAGTCCGCCCGTTTTCATCACGACCGAATAGGTAAGCTCTTCGCCATGGAGCACCGCTTTTCCGCCTGTCGGACGCTTTACCACGTCGATCCCGTCAAGATGGGCAAGATCGGTTTCAATGTCCGATTCATCCTGGTTACGCCCGAGCGTGATGCAGTAAGGACGCCAGCCGTAGAGCCTCATGACGGGGATCCCGGTAATTCTGAATTCCTCCACCAGTCCGAGATCGAACTTCATGTTGAATTGACCGCTCTGCTCCCCCGTATCGATGAAGAACCATTCCCTTGGAGACGCTGACGGATCAGCGAATTCGCCGGCGTTCACGATCAAATCCTGATTATTCCGCGAGATGAATTCTTCAGGAAACTTACGATATTGTCTTTCTCTTCCGACGGGGGAAAATCGCTCTCTATCTTCTTCATCGCTTCGCTATACATCATTCCCGAGAAATAGAGGACTCGGTATGCGTTCTCGATCGTCGCGATCTGCTCACTGCGAAACCCCCTTCGCCGCAGCCCGATTACATTCACTCCCTCGTATCTTAGCGGTTCACGTCCGGCAAGGACATATGGTGGAACGTCCTTGACCGCCCTGAAGGCTCCCCCGATCATTGCATGCATCCCGACGTGGACGAACTGATGAACAGGCGTCAGGCCGCCGATAGTAACCCAGTCGCCAACCGTAACGTGACCCGCCAGAGCCACCACATTCGCAAAGATGCAGTGGTTCCCCACCCTGCAGTCATGTGCAACGTGTACGTTTGCCATCAGCAGACAGTCGCTCCCGATGACGGTCTTGCCCGTTTCCGCGGTGCCTCTATGCAACGTAACGAACTCCCGTAAGACGGTGTTGTCACCGATCTCGACCGTCGTCTCTTCGCCGGCATACTTGAGATCCTGCGGAGCATTGGATACGACGGCCCCATGATGGATAGTGCAGTTCCTCCCGATGCGTGCACCGTTTGCTATGTAGGCAGACGCCCCGACTTTACACCCATCGCCGATTTCGACGTCGTCCTCGACAACAGTGAAGGGACCTATAGATACGCCTTCGCCGATCCGTGCTTTTCCGGAGACAACAGCTCTCGAATCGATCGTCGCAGCCACTTCCCTGATCACTTCCCTTCGGATGGGGCGTTGTTCACATCCACTATCGCGGCGGTCATCTCGGCTTCAGCGACAAGCGTTCCATCAACAAAAGCTTTCCCCGACATGGTAGCTATCTTGTTCCGTCTCGAGGCCAGCTCCACCTGCATAATTAGCTGATCGCCCGGGCCGACCGGTTTTCTGAATTTCACGTTGTTCATCGACATGAAAAAAACCAGCTTGCCGTCGGGATTCTCCATTCCATTGAGAAGAAGTATTCCGCCGGTCTGTGCCATAGCTTCAACTATAAGCACGCCCGGCATCACCGGTTTTCCGGGGAAGTGGCCCTGGAAGAACGGTTCGTTAGAGGTGATATTCTTGACCCCCACAACCCGCTCGTCCATCTTGAAGTCCACAATCTTGTCCACGAGAAGGAAGGGGTATCTGTGCGGGAGTATACGTTTAATCGCCTCGATGTCGAAAATGACACCGGCTGTCTTGGTGAACTGATATTTCTTGACGATTTTCTTTTGCTGATACAGCTTCCTGATCTTCTTCGCGAATTCCACGTTGTGGGGATGGCCGGGTCTGGCGGCAAGTATCTGAGCCTTCATCGGAGCCCCAACAAGAGCCAAATCGCCCAGCAAATCAAGGAGCTTGTGGCGGGCGGGTTCATTCTTGTAACGCAGTGTCCTGTCATTGAGTATCCCTGTCGAACCCAGCATGATTGAGCCGTTGACCCCCAGCTTCTTGGCGAGCTTCCTGAGTTCAACCGGATCCATCTCGTCGTCTACAATCACAATCGCATTTTCGAGATTGCCACCCTTTATGAGTCCGTTCTCGCGGAGCATCTCCACTTCCTTCAGAAAGCAAAATGTCCTCGCAGTTGAAAATTCGTTCACGAACTCATCCTCAAGGGAGAACAGCCCCGTGTGCTGGCTCCCGAGTGCGGGGTTTTTGTAGTCGATCATGATCGTCACCCTAAAGTCGTCGAGAGGAAGGGCGACCATTTGCACGTCCTTCTTTTCGTTGAGGTACTCGACCGTCTGATCGATGATGAGGTAATCCTTCGGCGCATCCTGTACCGTAAAGCCCGCATTGAGAAGCGCGTCTACGAATGGCTTCGCGCTCCCGTCTCCCACCGGAGGTTCCTGCGCATCGAGCTCCACCATTACATTGTCTATCTCAAGACCGGCTAGCGCCGCCAGTACATGTTCGACGGTGTGAACCTTGACTTCACCGATCCCGAGGGTGGTTCCCCGAGACACGTCAACGACATAATCCGCCAGTGCCGGGATCTCGGGCTTTCCGCCGACGTCGGTCCGGCGAAAAACTATTCCATGATTTTCAGGGGCGGGGAGGAAAGTTATGGTCGATTCACACCCGGTATGCAGGCCGACTCCTGAAAGAGAGACTTTATTTGAAATGGTACGCTGTTGAACAAGCATCTATCGGACTACTCCTTGTCTTTCAGTTTATCTACTTCATTTCTGAGAGCGGTTACCTCCCGGACCAGTTCCGGAAGCATTTTCATCGCTCCTTCTATACGTTTAGCTTCCCTAATCTCAACAGCGGGGTAGCCGAAAAGAGTTTTCCCGGGGACCTTTGTCCCTTTCGATACGCCTGACTGGGCCCCGACGGATGTGTTGTCGGCTATCTCGATATGCCCGACAAATCCCACCTGACCGCCTATCATGCAATGCTTGCCTATCTTCGTGCTCCCGGATATTCCCGCCTGCGCTGCAATGACGGTATGTTCTCCGATCACGACATTGTGAGCTACCTGCACGAGATTATCTATTTTCACGCCGCGGCAAATTTTCGTCGCACCCAGCGTGGCCCGGTCTATAGAGCAGTTCGATCCTAACTCGACGTCATCTTCGATCACGACAATCCCCATCTGCGGAATCTTCTCGTACGTTCCGTCGGCTTTGGGTGCAAATCCGAAACCGTCGCTCCCAATCACCGTGCCGCTGTGCACCGTGACATTCCTGCCTAACTTGCACCCGCGGTATATCGTCACGTTGGGATAAATGAGCGAGTTCTCTCCTATCTGTACATCCTCACCGATTACACAGCCGTGGGAAATCGTCGCTCCGCTTTCCACGTGTGCGCCATCCTGGACACAGGCGAACGCACCTATTCGAACGTTGTCGGCAATGACCGCGGAAGGTGAAATGTGAGCGGAAGGGTCGATGCCGGCGGGAAGCGGATCCGGGGGCGGGTTTATAGCCCTCAAGGCAAAAACAAATGCCGTATATGGATCTCTGGTTTTTAGTAAAGCGACGTCTTTCCTGTTTCCGTTGAAATCCGCCGAAACGATTACGGCAGAAGCCTTCGTAGTAGCGAAATACTTTTCATATTTCGGGTTGGCGAGAAAAGTAATCTCGCCTGGACCCGCCTCCTCGATTTTTCCGATCCCCGATATTACCAGTTCCGCATCGCCTTCAAGTTCTGCCCCGATGAGTTCCGCAATCTCGGAGACCTTCATCAGTGGATGCCCTGGGGTGGATTCTGCGGCGGCGTCGACGGTGTGGTCCCGGGCGCAGCGGGTGTAGTTGTCGGTACTTTTAATTTATCGAGCACCTGCTGTGTGACATCATACTTCGGGTTCGAGTACATAAGGAGGATCTCGCCGCTCTTGTCAAAGATATAATCGTACTTGTCTTCTTTCGCCACATCCTGTATTGCCTGCAGGATTTGCTCCTGGACGGGGCGCATGATGTTCTTCTGCTCCTGGGCCAGATCTCCATTCGGACCGAATCTCTGATTTCTGAGGTCGGCGATCTTCTTCTGCATGTCGCTGAGTTTCTGTTCTTCTTGAACGCGAGCCTGCTCAGGCAGAATGAGGCGTCTTCTCTGGTAGTCGTTCGCTTCCTGCTGGAATTGATTCTGGAGTTTATTGATTTCGTCCTGCCACCGGGAGACAAGCGCGTTGAGCTTATTCTGTGCCTCTACGGCCGTCGGAAGTTTCGTCATTATCTCCTGAGTGTCCACCCATCCGACTTTCTGTTGTGAAAATGCGGCGGCACTCGAAACAAAGATGAATGCAGAAACTACGGACCAGAATTTCAGATCCTTCATTCTCATGGCTTTACTTAGTTCCTTGTCGAGTTAAAATATCGAGCACTTTATAAGTCAGGTCATAATCCGGATCAGCATACAATACAACCGCCACCTGATCGCTCTTATCAAGGACGAACTGCATGTGCTGTTCTTTCGCAACCGTGGCTATTACAGAGTAAACCCTGTCGCGGATCGGTTTGAGAAGTTCTTGGCGAGTCTGATCGAGTTCGCCGCCCTGCCCAACTTTTTCCTGACGGTACTGCAGAATCTTCTGCTGCAACTGGTTTATTTCATTCTGGGCCTGCTCTTTTGCCTGCGTCGTCATCATTGCCGACTGTTTAGAGTATTGGTCCACTTTGTTCTGATACTCTTTGGACATTTGGTCGACAGTATCGCTCCAGGCTTTCATCAAAGCATCCAGTTTGCGCTGGGCTGCCTGTGCTTTGGGAAGCTGGTTCAGGATAGTAGCAGAATTGACATACCCGATTTTCAGGGGCTGATTCCTGGGCGCTTCCGCAAACATGAACCCGAGCGCCGACAGAATAACAGCGGCCGATAGGAGTACGATGAATTTCTCTTTCACTTCTAGCCTCTTTGTTTGTTTGATATGAAGTTAACAGTCTTCCGCGTTAAAAACTGTTCCCGAATTCGAAATTGAAATGCCAGCCGGAAACGGGTCCACCCGGCGTGGTTGAATCGAATCCGTAGCCGTAGTCGAAACCGACAAGCCCGATGGGATTGATCATTATCCTGGCGCCGAACCCCGCCGCTCTTTTAAGTTGGAAAATATCGGTATGGGCGAGGTTACTCCAGACGTTTCCCCCTTCGGCAAACAGAAGGACATAAAGCGGCATGGGATCCTGAAGCACTGAAACACGAAACTCCATTGTCTGCTTGAACATCGTGTACCCGCCTGCAGGGTCGCCGTTTGAATACTTCGGTCCCACACTCTGGTCTGAGTACCCGCGCAAGGGAGTGGTCGATACATAACCGAGCCCGGTACCGCCCATATAGAACATCTCGAGTCCCGGCGGACCCAATAGCTTCGTATCGACAAGTCCGATTAACCCGAACGTCGTTCCGCTGTAAAGTACAATCCTATTCGAACCAAACAACGTCGTATAGAATTGCGCCGAAAACACATGTTTCTGAAAGCTCGTCTCGCCGGGAAGTGGCGGTCCCGCCAACTCGTCGCTCAGCGAAACGTTCGAACCCACGGTTGGAAAGATAGGACTGTCCGTGCTGTTCCGGGAGATAACCTGAGTTATACTGAACTCGCTACTCGCTCCGAGCGGGTAGAAATTCTGCGGACTGCTATACACATCGTTTCTTTGCCCGGTGAATATCCAGTTTATGCGGAAGTAACGATCAGGCCATCTGAGTCTTCTACCGATGCTGACCGACCCGCCGGTCATCCTGAAATCCGTATAGTAGATCTGCCTCGTATCGAAAACGTTGACGCCAAGGGATGTAGGGGTTCCCATGAGCCACGGCTCGGCGAATCCGAGGGAAAATGTCCGATAATAACTGCTCACGCCGAACTGCCAGTTGAAATTTAGGGTTTGGCCAGCCCCGCCCGAAAACGGATGCTTGATGTCGAAGTTGTTGAAGCTCAACCCGATCGCGCCGGTGAATCCGAAGAGCTGGCTGTATCCCACCGACATGTTGAACGTGTCGCTCGACTTTTCTTTCACGCTGTAAGTGATATTTACTGTCGAATCGTTTACTATATAATAATCGGGCTTAATTTTCTGCGGATCGAAGTAGTTCATCTGAGACAGCTGTCTGACGCTCGCAATGATATTCCCGCGCGAGAAATAGTCGCCGGGCACAGTGAAGAGTTCGCGCCTGATCACTCTGTCCTGAGTCTTGGTATTGCCGTTGATTACCACCTGGCCGATCCTGAATTGGTTACGCTCCTGAATAACGATATGAAGATCGACGGAATCGGGGGGAACCCGCTTCACGTTCGGTTGGACATTAAACGTCAGGTACCCGGTATCAAGATAAAGAGATGCCACGTCAGTCTGGTCCTTGTTGCCGCGTAGGTTATCATCGAATTTGACTTCATCGAATACCTCACCTGGTTTCAGACCGAGATGCTCGTTAAGTATGCTCGTGGGAAAGCGGGTGTTTCCTTCCCAGGTAATCTTCCTTATATAATATTTCTTGCCCTCGTATACATTTATATGTATGAACATATTCTCCTTGCGGGGACCGTACCAAATTGAATCCGATACGATGGAAGCGTCGATATAGCCGTGCTCCCTGTAGAAGTCAACGATATTCTGCTTATCCTTCTCGAATTTCTTCTTGTCAAACTTTGCGCTTTGCCAGAACATCCACCATACCGCCTCCTTAGTATCTTTCATGGCACCTCGAAGGTCTCCGGAGGAAAATGCATGGTTCCCGCTGAATGTTATCGACTTGATCTTGACCTCTTTCCCTTCGTCGATATTGACCACGAGATTGACAGGTGCACCGGCGGTATCGGCGACGGGTTCAAGTTCCGGGTTGATTTTCGCAAGCAGATACCCTTTCTCCTCATATTTCTTCCTTACATCATAAACGAGGGTACTCAAATCCTGCGGGTTTACTATCTGTCCCTTCACGAGATTTATCTGTTCCTGGATATCCTTCTTGCTGAGTTTGTCGTTCCCCTTGATGGTAATATTGTTCAGCTTAGGATACTCCTTTACCTGAATGAGCAGGTAGGCTCCATCACCGACTTTCCTGTCGAGAAGTATCTTTATGTCGGAGAATATCCCGAGCGACCAGAGTTGTTTGATTGCCTGCCTGATCTTGTCCCCGCCCGGGGTGAACTCCTCGCCTGTTTGAAGTCCCGAATAACGTATTATCGCTGCCGCGTCGGTCTGTTTGTTCCCCTCCACTGAGATGCCGAGTATTTTCAAGGGGGGGGCTTTCTCCTGCGTTTGTGCCTGTGCACTTGCGGTTATAGACAGGGAACCGACTGCCAAAAACAAAAAAAGATACTTCATCCTAATCAATCAAATTCTTTCCTTTAAATCGTTCCTCAACAGATAACGGTACAAGGAGCTCGTTTCGCCGAACGCCCAGCCGGACTATTTTCTTTTCTTAGACATGAAAAAGGGGGAGCGGTTGCATGCTTCACGAATAATACTTCTTATGAACACCGGGATCGTCAAATCGTCTGAAGGCGTTTGACCTGCTCGCTCACGAGCCCAAACCTTCGCTCTCGCTTCTGGTAATCGCTTATGGCCTCATAGAGATGGCGCCTCCGAAAATCGGGCCAGAAGACCCTGCAAAAATAAATCTCCGTGTACGCCGACTGGTAAAGGAGGAAATTGCTTATCCGGGACTCACCGCTGGTCCTTATCAGCAAATCCGGGTCCGGCATGGCTGCGGTGCTAAGATATTTGGAAAAGAGAGACTCATCTATATCCTCCACCGAAAGCTTGCCATCAGCGACATCCGCAACTATTTGCGCCGTCGCCTGCACGATTTCCCGCCTCCCTGAGTAGCTAAGGGCAAGATTGAGATTCAGACCGGTATTACCGCTTGTTCTCTCGAAGGCTTCATTCAGTTCGCGCTGTACTCCCGCCGGCAGGGAATCTACATCGCCAATAGCTGTAAGCCGGACGTTGTTGCGGTGAAGTCTGTCCGTCTCGTCGCGAAGGGCCTTCACGAGCAGCCTCATAAGCGTCGACACCTCCTGCATCGGGCGTTTCCAGTTCTCTGTTGAAAACGTGTAGAGCGTAAGGCATTTGACGCCAAGCTGGCCGCATGCTTCGACAATATCCCGTACGGAATTCACACCCTCGCGGTGACCGGCGGCGCGGGGAAGCGCACGCTGCTTGGCCCACCTGCCATTGCCATCCATTATGATCGCAATGTGCTGGGGAATACTGCCGCCGGCTTTCAATTCCTCCTGTAGACCCTTGTCATTGGAACTGAGTCTGATCAAACTTTCCGCCTCATTTTTTGCTGTGAAATTTAAACCGGCATGCAGTAAAAATCAAGGATTCGAACGGATCACACAGGAGATAACATTCAATTTTTCCGTAAGTTACGCGAATCAATATCGACCGTTTCAGCGCCAACTCAGTATTCGCGTCCGTTCAGGCGATACCAGAAAGCAGGCAGCACCAAGCGAATCGGTCCTCAGAGGCTTCATACCATTCATCCGCATTCTGCTTATTACCTCGCTCGATGGATGTCCAAAACTGTTATTGTGGCCGACCGAGATGACGGCATATTCGGCGCCTGTGGCGTCCAGAAACTCTTGCGAAGAACTTGTTATACTTCCGTGATGCCCCGCCTTTAAGATCCGGCATCTCAAAAAGCTTCCGTACACCCTCGATAGTTCGTGTTCAACGGGTCTCTCAATATCTCCGGTCAGCAAAGCCGCCTGACTGCCGACGCAAATCTTCAACACTATTGATCCATTGTTGAATCTCGTCTTGCCTGAAATTCCCGATTCTCCCACATACTTGCTGCAGGGGTGCAGAACATAAACTCTGTACAGCGACCCCGAGTCAAGCACGCTTCCGGCATTGAGGGTTTGTGAAGGTATTTCCAAGGCACGCACCGTAAGGAGCGTATTAACCCACGTCCTCGAATGAGAAACCTGGTCCGGATAGACGAACCTGTCGACCTTAAGGCTTCGAAGCACACTCACCGCACCCCCGATGTGGTCACCGTGGAGGTGAGTTATAATGAAGTAATCCAGGCGATCGATCCCGTTTTTCCGGAGAAACGGGACGATCACGCGCGATCCAGCATCGTTTTTTCCGAACTTCACTCCAGCATCTATGAGCATGTTCTTGCCGCCCGGCAATTTCACATAGATGGCATCTCCCTGCCCTACGTCGAGGACATAGAGCTTTGCCGACGCATGATCTTCGAAAAAAGTCGAGCAAACGATAATGTTCGCCCCGAGTAGCGCCGCGAAGATGAGTTTCTTCTTCACTGAATTTCTACCGAACCGGATTACTGCCACAAGCCAAAAGAGATAAAGAAGACCGAACAACAATCCGGAATCTCCCGTACGGATACTGCTCAGACCCCACGAGCCGGCCAGTGAATTAACCTGCAATATCACGTATCCAACGATATTCGCCGCAGCTGCATATACTGAAGCAACGGAAGGGAGAAAGAGGCTCACGAACAGTAAGGTGAAATTCAAAGAGATGAAAATCCCGGCAAGCGGCACGACGAGCAAGTTCGCGATCAGTCCCACGAGAGAGACACGCTCAAAATAATATGCAACAAGGGGGACCGTGCCGAGCGTCGCTGCCAGAGTCAGCAGCAGGCCGGATATCATCGATTTCAGAACAGGTCTTTCCACAAGATTCAGATGCGATCTCTTCAGGGAAGCCGACATCCGTTCATAAAAGTATGCTATAGAAATAACGGCGGCAAAAGAGAGCTGAAACCCCGGAGAGAAGAGCTGCGAGGGGGAAAACGCGAGGATAACGAGCGCCGCGAATCCGAGCGAGTTGATTAGCCGGCTTTTTCTCTGGAGGAAGAAACCGAAGAGAACCACTACAGCCATTAGTACGGCGCGGGTAACGCTCGGCGTCATTCCCACTACGGCGGCGTAAAGAAGAAGTACCGGCGCAATCACAAAGAAGCGCCACCTCCGTGGAATTCTGAAGAGTGAAACGAGCGTCACGAGAATGCCCGTCAGAAATCCGATGTGCAAGCCGGAGACCGCAAGTACGTGTATCGTTCCGGATTTCATGAAGCTTTCGCTCACGGTCTTATCGATCCCCGTCCTCTCTCCGATCACCATTGCCCTGGCAAGTGCCAGCTCATCGCCCGAAAGATACTCGCTCATCTCCTTCCGCATTTTGTCCCTGACCCTAGATACAACATCCCGTCGGAATATGAATCGTCGGGAACGGCTGATATGAATAAGGCCGGCGTTGTTGCGAATGAAAACCCTGCCCGCTATGCCGCTGAGCTTGTAGTAACTTCGCTGGTTGAACTCACCCGGGTTTCTCGCGTTGGAAACAGCCCCCGGCTTTCCCCTCACAATGATTTTGTCCCCTGTCATCAACGGAAGCACGGAATCGGGGGACAGGATGAGATCACCGCCTATTCTCTCCCACCCATCGGCATAGCCGAAGCAGTCGGTCAGCACTATAGAGGGCCTCGACAAATCACGGGGGGTTTCATATACTGTCCCGGTGAAGAAACAGTACTTGTTCGGATTTAGCTCATCGAGTGATTGGAGGTTGGTGCTCATGTCGAACGCAAAAGCCAAAGCAAGGGCAAGATAGGTCACGAGAGACGCCGACATCGTCGGTCCTCCCCGTCGAAGAACGAGGAGACCCGCCGAAATCAGGAACGTAACGACCGCGCATGCAAGGAAAATGGCGGAACAGTGCTCAAGATATCTGCCGGCGATAATTCCTACAGCGGCTGACAATGCCGCTTTGAAGGCAGGCAAATGCTTCATCGATTCCCCCGACAATTTTTGCATACCCCGCGTTGAAACGGGTGGTTTTGATGGTTCTATCTATATCCGATAGTGACAGCCCACGCTGCTCTTATTCTCCCATGCGGCAAGCGTCACTATCAATCCGGCCCTCACCGCATTCCTCAGTCCGACCAACTCGTCGGTGAGCCGGACTGCCCGGTAGAAATTTTCTATCTCGGATTCGAGATGGCGCAGTTCGCGGATTGCTCTGCGGAGTCGTCTTGTCGTGCGAATAAGGCCGACGTAATTCCACATTATGTTCTTGAGAACGCTCATATCCTGACTGATGAGCGCGGGATCGGCAACTTCCGTTCCGGTATCCTCCCATAATGGAATATCATAGCTTACAGGATCAACCGCATCTTTGATGTGTGCGGATATATCCTTCGCTGCGCGTACTCCCCAAACAAGGCCTTCCAATAGCGAAGTGCTTGCCAGACGGTTCGCACCGTGCAAACCGGTACATGCCACTTCGCCGACGGCGTACAGTGAATCGATTGAGGTTCTTCCCCAGTCGTCGACCCAGACACCGCCGCAAAAATAATGCGCCGCCGGCACGACCGGCACGAGCTCGGACGCGATGTCGATCCCGTAAAGTAGACACTGCTCGCGGATCGAAGGAAAGGACTCAATTATTTTTTCTTTGGATATATATGAATGAAGATCGAGATAGACGTTTGGAACATTTTCGGCGAGCATCTCCTGGTGGATACTGCGAGATACGACGTCGCGCGGCGCAAGGTCTTTCCATTCAGGAGCGTACTCCTCCATGAAGGGAATCCCGTCGGCATTAACGAGCCTCGCCCCTTCTCCCCGGACGGCTTCAGATATCAGAAAACTCGGCGCGTTCGGCTGATAGAAAGTCGTGGGGTGAAACTGAACGAACTCGCTGTTTACGACCCTGGCACCGGCACGATAGGCCATCGCCAGCCCGTCACCTCTAGCCCCCACGGGATTGGTTGTTCTCAGGAATATCTGTCCTATACCGCCTGTCGCAAGCACGGTTTTCCGCGCGAGACACCGGACTACTCCGCCGGTTTGACGATCGAGGAGATATGCTCCCACACACGAGATAGGGTCGTATATCCTGAGACGATTATTGGAATGATGCGCCGGAGTAAGCAGGTCGACGGCGGTATGGCCGGTCAGGAGCCGGACTTTAGGATGTCCTTCTAGCGCCCTAAGCAGGGCTATCTCTATAGCGCGCCCCGTGGCATCGCTGGCATGAACAATTCTGTTTATGGAATGACCGCCTTCCCGAACCAGAGAAAGCCGGTCGTTGTCCGATCGGTCGAAGGGAACCTTGACCTTGTTCATGAGTACGTCTCGCGCGAGATCAGGTCCCTCGGAGGCCAGAATATCCACCGCGCGCGGATTGCAATAGCCCGCGCCGGCCCGCATGATGTCTTCTGTAAGAAGCTCTCTTGAATCTTCATCCGCGGTATACACAATCCCGCCCTGGGCGTAATAAGTATTTGATTCCTCCGGTTTGTATGCACGGGTTACGAGAGTGACTTCAAAACCCGCATCACCCAGCTGCAGCGCCGTTACGGCACCAGCTATTCCACTGCCGATAACCAGAACTTCTGTTCCGAATCCCGAGTGCTCCTGTGTCCTGTCTGTCATTATCCAGCCACTACAAAACCGAGTTCAAATAGGAAGGGCCCGAGCTTCATCCGATTGCAATCATCCGTTCGACTGCGCGAGCGGCTCTTAGCCTGATCTCCTCCGGCACCTCGATCACGTATTGTGTCTTCCGTAAGGCTTCCAGAGTATCCTCGAGCGTGATCTGGTTCATGTGCGGACAACGAATACTGCAGAGCCGGAGCATCTCCTTGTCGGGATTGGCCGCCGCCACATTGTCTCCCATCGAGCACTCCGTAAGGAGAAGATACCTCGATGATTTCGATTCGCTTACAAAGTGTTCCATCGCCGTCGTACTTCCGGAGAAGTCCGACGCCTCGACAACTTCCGGGCTGCATTCAGGATGGGAAAGCACCACGACATCCGGAAACTGTTTTCTGACATTCACTATGTCGTCAACGGTGAATCTCTCATGTACCTCACACCGTCCCTGCCAGCCGACAATCTGGAAGTTGCCCTTGCCTTCGAGGTCATTCTTCTTGGGAAACACTATCTTCTTTCCGGTTTGCGCGGCAACGTTCTTCGCAAGATACTCGTCCGGAAGAAAAATGACGACATCACTGGCAAGGGACTCGACAACCGCAGCTGCGTTGCTGGACGTACAGCATATATCGGACTCCGCCTTAACGTCAGCATATGTGTTCACATAGGTTACGACCGGCGCTCCCGGAAACTGTTCCTTGAGGTTCCTCACATCTTCCGCAGTTATGCTTGCGGCAAGAGAACAGCCAGCCTTCTCGGACGGAAGCAAAACCGTTTTGTCCCTGTTCAGTATTTTAGCGGTCTCGGCCATGAAACGTACGCCGCAGAACACTATGATATCCTTGTCGGTCCGGGCCGCCTTTCTGGAAAGTTCCAGCGAGTCGCCGACAAAATCCGGTATCGAGTAGTAAAGAGCCGGTTCCATGTAGTTATGTCCAAGAATGACCGCGTTCCTCTCGGCTTTCAGCTTATTGATTTCATAAGCCAACTCGGCCTTGATGCGCAGCTCCGGTTCCGGAACGACGTCTCTTAGTTTATCCTTCAACTTCCGATATATTTCCTGCGTAGTCATTAAAACTCCGTTCTTTCCTTTCCAGCATTAAGCTTATGTCCATCGCCGCCACGGAATGCGTAATCGCACCGACCGATATATAGTCGACTCCGGTAGCAGCGACAGCTGATATCCTCCTGAGATTCATGTTGCCTGAAGCTTCGAGGGGAACTCTTCCCGCCGCTGCCTTCACGGCTTTCCTGATCGTGGTCGTATTCATGTTATCAAGCAGGATCCTGTCGACACCACATTCGATGGCTTGCTTCAATTCATCAATCGTCCTTACTTCCACCTCGATATTCATTCCGGCCGGCGCGTTCGTCCTGACTTTTTCCACAGCCCGCGATATGCCGCCGGCTTCGGCGATGTGATTGTCTTTGATCAGCACCATATCGTACAATCCGATCCTGTGATTTGCGGCTCCGCCGATGAAGACCGCCAGTTTGTCAAACGCTCTAAGCCCGGGGACAGTTTTTCTGGTATCGAGGATTACAGTGCGCGTTCCTTGTGCCGCCGAGACAAATTTTCTGGTCATAGTCGCGATGCCTGACATACGCTGAAAGAAATTCAGAGCAACACGTTCCGCGGAAAGGATGGCTCTCGCCGGTCCGCTTATCGTTCCGATCGTTTCGCCGACTTTAACTTCCGCTCCGTCAGAGACCAACTGGTATACCTTGACTCGTTCGTCCAGATTACGGAACACTGCTCTGACCACGTCCCAGCCGGCAACCACACCTCGCGATTTGGCGACGAACTTTCCGGCGATCCTGGATTCGGACGGCACTATCGAATCGGTCGTGACATCGCCGGTTCCCATGTCCTCGGCAAGTGCCCGTCTGATTGTCTCATCTATCTCGTCCACCCTAAATACCTTCAATTTCGATGTCCTTTGCGGGATTCCAGTGAGTATGCGACCAACACTTCCGACTAACAAAATGTAATCAAAGCGGGCGCTAAACTGCAATTTAACTTGTCGCCGCGGTCTCCTGCCGGAAGAAACGAACCGGGAACCGGCGACATCCCCCTAGTGTTGCAGAATTCAGAACACCGGCGCCGGAGGAGGAGTCGGTTTTCTCATACTTGGGGGAACTGGAGCAAGACAAGAGATCTAATGAAAACGAGGAGGATCGAATGAAACGAATACGTGTAACGTTTCTGCTCTTGATCATTGCTGCCTTTGCTGCACCGGTTTCCGCTCAGGTGTTTTTCACGGCCAGCCTCAGCGGAAGCCAGTCTGTTCCCCCCGCCGTTTCTAACGGCACTGGAACAGCCTGGGCAGTGTTGAATATGAGCTCAAAATCACTTACCTACAGAGTGACTTACGCAGAACTGGACAGCACCTTCACAGCCGCCCATTTCCATCTCGGTGCAGCCGGGGTAAACGGACCTGTAGTACACCCCATCACATCTACTTTCATCGGAAATACCGCTTCGGGTACGTGGAGCAACATTCCGGATACTCTTATAACTGCGCTGATGAAGGGAGACATCTACATTAACATACATTCAGAAAAATATCCCGCGGGCGAGATACGCGGCCAGCTCAAGATTGCACCGGACTTTGGAATTTCCATGAGCCTCGACGGCACGCAGGATGTTCCTGCACTTTCGGTCACCGGAACCGGCACCGGTTGGGCGATTTTCAAACCTGATTCGAATGTGCTCGTGTACCGTGTGACTGTTGCCGGACTGACATCCGGGCTCACGGGTTCGCATTTCCACTATGGGGCTGCCGGAACAAACGGTCCCGTCATCCACCCATTCGACATGACAGACAGTACTGCAACAGGTGAGTGGGCATTCCCCGATACGATGTGGATGGGGCTCCTCACAAACCAGCTTTATGTTAATATACACACTCAACAACATCTTGCGGGCGAAATAAGAGGGCAGTTCACGCTTCAACCAACGTCGGAGGTATTTCTGAAGGCTTCAATAAACGGCTCGAACTCGGTTCCGGCAGCGGTGTCGAACGGCAAGGGGACAGCATGGGCAATTCTGACGCCTGCCGCCAGCTCCTCAGGCGGATACTATCCGCCGACCGGTCCGACAGCGCCTTACCTGACTTTTCGGGTGACCTACGCGGATCTCGACAGCACGTTCACCGCCGCACACTTCCACCACGGGGCGGCCGGAACAAACGGTCCCGTCGTTGAACCGATCACGTCAGGCTTTTCGGGGAATACAGGCCAAGGAACATGGGCATCCATCCCCGACAGCCTTGTCGACGCAATGATGAGCGGAGACATCTACATCAACATTCACTCGAAAGCTTACCCGGCAGGCGAAATTCGCGGTCAACTGGAAAGAGCCGACGGTGTACCTTTCTCGATCAGCCTTTCGAGTGATCAATCGGTTCCTTCGATCTCTACGACCGGGACGGGTACCGGATGGGCAGTGCTCGATACCACCGGGGAAAATCTCAAGTATGATATAACTGTTGCAAGCCTCTCGTCTAAGCTCATCGCCGTGCATTTCCACGATGGAGCGGCAGGCGTGAACGGCCCGGTTGTCGAGCCGCTCAACTTCACGAGCACCGGTGTTTCCGGAATATGGAGCGGTGTTCCAGATACTCTTATCCCGCCACTTCTTAGCGCAGGCATTTACTCGAACTTTCATACTTCCGAGCATCAAGCCGGTGAAATCAGAGGGCAATTGCTCCTTGACAACGGAGCACTCCTCACTGCGATCAACCAGCCGAAGGAAAACCTCCCAAGCAGATTCCGGCTTTCACAGAATTTCCCGAACCCCTTTAACCCTTCGACCATAATTGAGTATTCGGTCCCCAAAGTGTCGCACGTAAGTCTCGACGTTTACAACATACTCGGCCAGAAGGTGGCGACGCTGGTCGACGGCGTGCAGAATCCCGGCACATATGCGGTGAACTTCAATGCTGCAAGACTCGCCAGCGGGGTCTACTTCTACAGACTCTCCGCCGGCGGCGACGCATATCTTACAAAGAAGATGATTCTCCTGAAGTAAAAACCGGGACACCGACGGACATTAAGGCCCGCCCGAAACGGCGGGCCTTTTCGTTTCCCGGTAGTGTCCCAGTTTCGAGTTTCAACTCCCGAAGGGTCCGATCGCGAGGTACCCCTTTGATCGGACAAAGATCGCAAAGACAAATCTTCTTCGACCTCTGTCAGTATTTTTCTTCTTTGCGTACTTTGCGGTGAAGGACCTCAGGAAAAAGACTTAACGCAAAGAGCGCAAAGGCCCTTTTCATTTTTCGGATCAATTCCCCATGTCGCAAAGATCGCAAAGACAAATCTTCTTCGACCTTTGTCAATATTTTTCTTCTTTGCGAACTTTGCGTTTCTCCCGCTCATTTATTCTATATCAGAATGCGGGATGCCGCAAGGCGGCACTTTGCGTACTTTGCGGTGAAAACCCCGGGGCAAAAGATTTAACAACCGAAGGGCCCTTCGGACAGAGGCACGGAGACTTAGAGAATGCGCAGAGAATCCTTTTTCCCCTCTGTGCTTCTGTGCCCCCGCTGCTTAGTGCGTACCACTCTTCGGGCGGTGAAATGCCCTTGGATTTAGGACACTACGCTTTTCCTCAATTTCTTGCAACTAACCACCAAATGAAGTAGCTTTGCAGCAACGTCCGTAAGCAATGTACATGTCAATGCGAAACTGTATCTCCGTCTAGATGAAGGTCACCATTTATCGACTTCTCCCTGAAGCCCTCCAGCAATTCGTCCGGCGCACATATTCTCTCGTTCCCGTCAGTATACGTATGGGGAGTACGTACAGAGACACGAAGAAATTCCTAAGAACGCATGGAAGCTGGTCCCGAGAACAAATTGACCGCTGGCAGCTCCAGCACTTGAAGGAAATACTCCGTCATGCCTATGAAAACGTGCCGGCATACAGGCAGCTGTACGACGAGGCGGGAGTCGCTCCTGAGGATTTTCAAGAGCTGAAAGACCTGAGTAATTTTCCCCTCGTAACCAAAGAGCTGCTGCGGGACAATATCGAAGATTTCTCTGCACGCAACATCCCGCAGTGGAAGAGGCTTTATCGGACCACGGGTGGCTCGACAGGAATACCTTTCGGTTTTTACTTATTGCAAGAAAATATCGAACGTGAATTCGCTTTTCTGCATTCCGCCTGGGAGCGGGCCGGCTGGAAACTCGGAGACATCTCAGCTGTGCTCAGAGGAGCTTTTATTGGTACTGAAGAGAATTTCTCAAAATACGATCCGTACTTAAATGAATTGAGTCTATCGTCGTACTACCTCACCGATAAGACATACGAGAGGTATAAAGCGAAACTCCTTAAAATCCGTCCCGAACATTTACAGGCATATC
This sequence comes from Candidatus Kryptoniota bacterium, assembly GCA_046706745.1. Taxonomy (GTDB): domain Bacteria; phylum Bacteroidota; class Ignavibacteria; order Kryptoniales; family JAKASW01; genus JAKASW01. The sequence goes on along the minus strand of JBJKPC010000016.1, from coordinate 197,618 downwards.
CTTCGGCGGCATCGCTTCTTGCTGAACTGGTAATCAAAAGCGGCGACGCAGGGAGAATTCCTTTCAGACTTCTCCTTTTGGGTTCTGAGAATCTGTACGGATGGCAGAAAGAGCGAATCAAGGAGGCGTTTCCCCGTTCAAGAATCTTTTCATGGTACGGCCATGCGGAGCAGGTCCTTTTTGCACCGATGTGCGAAGAGTCGGCCGCACTCCACCTAGATCCATTCTACGGCTTTGCAGAATTGCTGGACAATACGGGAAAAGAAGTTATTCCCGGCGAGACGGGAGAACTCACAGGCACATCCTTTTGGAACATCGTGACCCCCTTCATACGCTACCGCACGATGGACCTTGCAAAGAAGGGCCCCGAAGGATGCCCAAGATGCAATCGCCAATACCTTCTCCTCGAGAAGATCGAAGGGCGACTGCAGGAATTGATAGTAACAGCAACGGGCCGATATATTTCAATGACGTCGATTAATATGCATTCCGATGTCTTCGACAACGTGAAGCAATTCCAGTTCAGACAAAAAGAACCCGGAGCAGTGACGTTCAACGTGGTCAGAAATTCCGGGTACGGCGAGAGCGACACACGGAGGATACGGGCGGAGCTGATGAAGAAACTTGGAAGCGACATGACACTCGACGTCGCTTTCGTCGATTCGATCGAGATTCCAAAGAGCGGCAAGTTTCGCTTTCTGATTCAGGAACTCCCTTTATCATACGGAGACCATGAGAGATCTTAGTCGTTATTTCAGCGACCTTTCGGTTGCGATATATCAGGGCAAGGCCGAATATGTTTCGGTCCCGCCGTTTGATCCCTCGGCACGATATCCGGAATACGACGGCCGACTGACGGTCGGCGGAGCGCACAATCCCGCTTACGAGGGAGTCCGCGAATCGCTGCACCTGCTTGGACTCGATACTGCCCACTACGGTTCAGCGGAGTGGAACCCGCTCGGAGAAATGGTCGGTCCGGGGGAAACCGTGGTGATAAAGCCGAATTTTGTTCTGAGCGATCACTACAAAGGGGGCAACCTGTTTTCGATCATTACGCATCCCTCTGTTATCAGGGCGATCGTCGACTATGCATACAAAGCTCTAAAGGGCGATGGACGAATTATCATTGCCGACACGCCGCAAATGGACTGCGACTTCCAGGAGCTTCTGCAACGGACTCATCTGGAATCCATTCCGGAGCTCTACCGAAACAAGTTCAACTTCGATATCCCGATAAGGGACCTCCGAAATTTCTGGTTCAAGTACAAAAACGAGAACTACGTAGCCAGCCAAGAAAACAGGAAACCGCTTCCCGGAGATCCCGACGGCAGCACCGTCATAGACCTTGGTTCGAAGAGCGCCTTCGCAGCGGTAACTAATACAAACTTCTACGGAGCCGATTACAACAGAGACGAGACGATTTCACACCAGACCGGTGGTCGTCACGAATATATGGTGTCCAATACAATTCTCGGAGCAGACCTGCTAATTTCCGTCCCAAAGTTGAAAGTTCACAAAAAAGTGGGGGTCACTCTGAACGCGAAGGGTCTCGTCGGAACCATTACAAACAAAAATTATCTCGTCCATTATACGCTCGGCTCCCGAGAAAAGGGGGGCGACCAGTTTCCGCCGGAGCTTCTGAAAGGAAATGCTAAATATATCATCAAGGTTCAACGGTTCCTCTACGACCTCCTTCTCGCAAAGCAAAACCGTTTCGGAAGCAGGCTCTTCAGGCTGGCATACGAACCGTACAGGAGATTCATTAAACCGATACTCAAGAAGACGACCGAAAAGATCGTTCTCTACGACGGCGGGAACTGGCACGGAAACGACAGCGCGTGGAGGATGGTCTCGGACCTGATGAAGATTTCAGTCTATGCAGATAAAAATGGCGCATTGAAAGACAGTCCGCAGCGGAAGGTCTTCTCTTTCATCGACGGCATTGTCGGCGGTGAAGGGAACGGTCCCCTTTTCCCGAACGAGAAAAGAGCGGGAACGATAATCGCAGGGTTTAACCACCTGGCAGTCGACATCGCCGCCGTTAGGCTGATGGGATTCGACTGCCTGAAGCTGAAATGGGTGGAAGACCTCCTACACAACCCTGATTTCAATTTCTACGTAAGTAGCCCCACGGATGTCAAGACAGTCGGTGACGAGAAAGGACCGGGCGACATAATGCATTCCGACGGGAAGTTTCTCTCCTTCACTCCGCATCCCGGATGGAAGGGATATATCGAGATAGAACGGAAATAGAGTCCCCACTCCGTATGTGCCCGGGAATGGAGTACCCGAAGCCGGTGAGACGTGGGTGTTCCCATTTTGCCACAATGCAAAGAATAATCCGTCCGGTACGAACGACACGAACGCGGGGCCACTCAGGTGCGGATCATGCGTGAAATTGCTCGTGTTGTGCAGAGATGAGGGAACAGGGAGCCATCCCCTTGACGCGGCCAATGAGACAACCAATCAGATCCCGTGTCCGTGGAAATATACGAAGCACTTAGAACTTCTTCTGATCCGTTAAGTCCATGATGATTTGAAACAGTTTCTATCCACGGTGGATTTCTGCCGAGATCTCCTTGGCACAGTCACCGCAAAATTTGTCTGTCTTCACATCGATTTCTTCCACTCCGGTGGATGAATGCATGACGCAAAGATAATTCGAACAATGTAGCAGCCCGAACGTGTGCCCGAGTTCATGGATCGACTCCTTGAGCAAACGGAGGCGGAGAAGGGATGGGTTTGGCGGTAAGCCGTAAAACTCTTCGCGCAGTCTGTGAGAAGAAACAACGGCGACTTTGCCGCCAAGTTGCGCCTCGCCGAAGACGTAAGTGAGAACCGGGACGAAAAGATCTCCGGACGTGACGCCGAGGATTCTACCGTTGAAATCTTCGAACTTGTCAAGGAGGGCGGATATAAGCTGGCTGGATCCGTACTGGTTCCTTGAGACGTTGAAAGCAAATGAACCATCGAGCGACAGAGTCCGAGTCACCTCGGCATCACGTGAAAAAGCGACAGACAAAGGGGCGACCAGCGGTGGGAGAAGAGACGAATCCGCCGGCTCGATCGACGCGATTAGTATGGGAGAGAATGGAGCCATCGGCCCACAAGCCTTAGCCCCTGCTTACGGCTTCTTGAGGCCGTACTTCGAGATCTTGCTGTACAGCGTAACCCTGTCGATTCCGAGCGCCTCGGCGCTGCGGGTGATATTCCAGTTATGTTTCTCGAGCACCTTTGCAATGTGGGCTTTCTCCATGCTTGAAATCAAGTCGTCCCGCTGAGAGTTGAAATCGTCTAACTGAGAAAGCTGGAACGGCAGGTCGGCAGGCTTGATAGCGGGAGGCTTTGCCAGCACCATTGCTCTTTCAATTACATTCTCGATCTCACGCACGTTTCCGGGCCACTTGTTGCGAATCAGGAGATCCATCGCATCCGGGTCTATCCCGATCTCCGGCTTATTCATAAGTTTGGCATACTTCTGGACGAAATGCTTTACAAGAGGGGGAATGTCCACCCGTCTTTCTCTCAGCGGCGGAATGAATATCGTAAATACGTTCAGCCTGTAATAGAGGTCTTCACGGAAGCTCCCGTCTCCTATGGCGGCTTCGAGGTCGCGGTTGGTCGCGCAGATAACGCGGAAGTCACTCGATATCATTTCATTTCCCCCGACGCGGGTAAACTGCTTCGTCTCCAGTACACGCAGAAGTTGCACCTGCATCTTCTGGCTGATGGTACCGATTTCATCCAGAAACATCGTACCGCCGTCCGCCATCTCGAATTTCCCTTTCCTTCTGTATTGTGCCCCTGTGAAAGCACCTTTCTCATGACCGAAGAGCTCACTTTCGAGAAGAGTCTCGGGTACGGCGCCGCAGTTTACGGTGATTATCGGGAAATATTTTCTGGCGGAGTTCGCATGTATCGTCCTGGCTACAAGTTCTTTCCCGGTGCCGCTCTCGCCGCGTATCATGACCGTCGTATCGGTCTGGGCAACGGTCTTTGCGAGATCGACGACCTTGTTCATTTGCTGGCTTTCACCTACAATTTCATCAATACCCGAGAGTTCGGACATCTGCTGCCGAAGCCGCCAGTTTTCGTCGGCAAGTTTCATGGTGCGAAGCGCATTCTGGACAAGATGCGACAAGTGCTCGGGGTCAACCGGTTTCGTGATATAGTCGAATGCCCCATCCTTAAGCGCCTGAACCGCGCTGTCGACCGCGGCAAACGCCGTAATCATTATTATGGATGCAGCTTTGTCGATTTCCTTAAGCCTCTTAAGGAGTTCCAGCCCGTCCATCCCCGGCATCTTTATATCCAGCAGAATTACATCCCACGGCCCGTCGTTCATCAGACTCAGGGCTTTGCTGGCGTTCTCGGCAGTGCCCACCCTGAAGCCATCCTCCTTGAACCATTTGCTGAGAGAGTCACGGACAGACAACTCGTCGTCGACGATCAGGATGCTAGATTGTTCCGATTTATCACTATTGGTCATCTTCATTTCTCAATTCTTGTTCGAGGTTGAAATTTCTGTGCCTGCTGCATCACCCGGATTTGCCGGCAATACTAAGATGAACGTGGTACCGATTCCGGGATTGGACCGCACGTCTATCCTTCCGTTATGCCGCTCCACGATTCCGTGGACAACGGCAAGTCCGAGCCCGGTCCCCTTGCCATCCTTTTTTGTCGTGAAGAAAGGTTCAAATATATGATCCAGGTCTTCCTCGCTTATCCCGATCCCGTTGTCGATTACTCTTATCTCGACTTCGTTACCGATTCGCTGCATGGTCAGTCTTAAGGTTCCGCCTTCCGGCATGGCCTCGATGGCGTTGATTTCGAGTGCGATGAGAGCCTGTTCAATCTGTTGGGGGTCGCAGATCGATATTACAGGAGTTTCCGGCACCTCGACTTCCAGTTTCACGTTGTTCATCGCGAGGTGGTGTGCGATAAGTTTCAGGCTCTGCTCGATAATAGGACCGAGGTTCTGGGGCTGGTACTCGCCGATCTTCTGCCTCGAAAAGAGAAGCAGGTTGTTGACGATATTTCCACATCGTGCGCTTTCATCCGCTATCATCCCAAGCTCCTGCACTATTTCGCTGGAACCGTCGTCAGTGATATTCCCCTTCGCAAGTTTTTTCTTGATGAGCTTTGCATACGCGAGAATGCCTGCAAGCGGATTGTTCAGCTCATGGGCGACGCTTGCGGCCAGTTTCCCCAACGACGCCATCTTCTCCATCTGTACCATATTGGAAAGCGCTCTGCGAAGCTCGTCGGTTTTCTGCTCCACCCGTTCTTCGAGCGTCTGCGCCCAGTCGGTGAGTTCGTCCCTGGCGCGTCCGAGTTCCTCGGTCATCTTGTTGAACGAATCGGCCAAGTCTCCGATCTCATCCGAAGAATGCACCTTTATCCTATGATCGAGATTGCCTTTTGTGATTTCGTGCGTTCCTTCGGTCAGCCGTCTTACCGGTATGTTGACCATGATCCAGATGAATATTCCCGCAAAGAGCGTCACGCTCAGAACCATGAGGGCTCCTCCTTCATAGGAGTAACGTCTCAATTGAGCGAGGCTCGCATCCATAGCCTTGAGAGGGAGCATCACATCGAGGACGCCAAGTACTGTCTGGCTGGCCGGGTGTTCATGACATGGGGCGTTGTAACAGCTCGGCTCGTTCTTGATCGGTGTGATTACCCCTAGTATGCGGTATCCTTTCGGAGAATAGAAGATGCGGGTAAGCGCAGCCTTTGTGCTGGTGGGAAGCGCTTTGCCTGGCCGGTGGCAGACATTGCACGCCTCCGCACTCATGTTCACGTGCTTTCCCACCTCGCTACCGACAGTCGAGTAGGTGATTTCACCTTTCTTATTGTAAATACGAATAGCCTCGATCCCCGGCTCGGACCCGAGCGTGTTGATCGTCTGATAAATGTCTTCCCTCCGATTTTCGAGCATGCTGTAGTGAGTCGACCTCTTGATCAAATCGCTAGTTCGCAGAGCCCAGTCGGTAGTAATACTGAGATACTTTTCGGTATGCCAGTTAAGCATGACGGCGGTGAAGATAGCCGTCGCCACCAGCATGACGAAAAGGACGATTACGAAAAGACGGAATGCGAGATATCTGGTAATGCGCATATTTCTGACGATGCCCTCAGCCCGTTGAGGTCAATTCTTATGCCGGAGGAGGAAAATAGAAACGCCCGAATTACGCCTAAACTGTCAAATATTGAGGGATATCCGGGGGATGGCCGGGAAGAAATCTTCCCCTTGCGCGTCATTCGTGGGCAACGTGGCAGAATTCCGCGAAGCCTCAGGGTTTGCTGGAAAAGACCCTCTGTAGAACCGATACGTACCTAACGGTTCCAAGCACATCCCTGAGGTTCTGTGGCCTGGATCCGCCGTCCATGAGTGTTACCCCAACGGCAGGTGTTGAAGAACCGAACTCCGCGACTATCTCTCTTTCGAGTGTATCGAACTCGCTTCTGGAAGAAGGTCCCATCTCGGACGCGCGGAAACAGGTAGCGAGGATATCCGTTTCAGAGGATATTTCACCGAGCCAACCTGAGTCATAAGGGTCACTTCGGATGAGCAATGTCGACCCGATCAATTTTTGATTAACACTTCTAATCTTTCCGTTGACCGGTGATTGGATTGCTATGGTTCCCCCCTCGGATATGATCCAGGCGCACGGATTGTTTTTGACGACAGAGGCCCCCGCCTGCGGAAAAACGATACCTGTGCTTCCGTCAAGAAGGGCGGCGGCATAGTGATCGATCCCGATTCTGCAGCTTCCTGATGACGCCCCTTTGACCCAGACATGACTGTGTGAATAGAGTCTGTCTTCCGGAAGTTTCTCGGAAAACGGTCTTCCGAAGATATCGCGGACGAAATCCTTCAAAGAGCTCTGGGCCGGTCGGCTGACCGAGGGGCTCGACGGCCCAGGCCGCACTTTTTTCTGTTTCGAATCAGGTTCAGAGGCGGGTGCCGGCCTCTGGCGCATTACCAAATCGAAAGGGCAATCATCGCATTCGAGGTTCCGATCGCACAACTTATAAGATACGAGCCCGGCCTCGGCCCAGATGCAGTTGAGTTCGCCTTCCGGTATCACCTTGCTTTTTGTCTTCTTTACTTCCATGACGCACCCGTCTCTGATGAATTTGTTATTTACTTGCCATGCCCAATGTCGGAGTTACTCTCGGCCTCGAGTCCTCTTCAATAACGACCACCTCGTAGCTCTCGGCATGTGCAGGCTCCGCCGCTTCAACCTCCTTCGGGAACACGGCAAGATTCTTCGCAGCGTATGCGAAGGCTCCGAAGCCCACGGCTACAATCATCATCGTAACGGCTACTTCCATCCAGCTCGGGAAGTAAGCTACTCCATAATGCCTCTCCAACGACGTCACGCTTACATTCATCCTGTTCAACACGAACCCTATTATGGTCAGGAGGGCGCTATAGTAGAGGCCGCGCTTGCTGGAGCGTATTCCCGGAATCATGAACAGAACGATCGGTGTAAGCACTCCTATAATCATCTCAGCCCAGAACAGGATACCTTCAGTATTGAAAACGAGGAGGTATGAGAAGAGATGATAATTAACCATGTCTTCGATCCTTAGCACGAGGTAAACTGCAAGCGCCACCGCCGTAACTTTGCCGAGTTTGGACAGTATCGGCAATTCGAGCTCACGGTGAAACGCTCGCGAGCTGAAGAACGACTCCATGATAACCATGGCCGGGCCGGCAGCCACTGCCGACACGAAGAACAGAAACGGCAGGTTACCGGTGTACCACAATGGATACATCTTCTCCGGCATGATCAGATAGAGGGACCCCAGTGAAGATTGGTGCAGCGTCGAAAGCATTACGCCGAGTATCACAAGCGGCACAATCATCTTATGTATCACTTCGGCAGCCCTATGCATCTTGAATTTCTCAAAGAGCATGGGACTGAATTCAAAAGCTAGGACGGTTGTGTAAAGCATCACGCACCAGGCAAGCTCGAACATCGCGGAATGAGGATTCCACATGACGAGCGGATGCCATATGTTCCACGGCCGCCCAAGGTCGTACAGGAGCGCAAAGACCACGAGCAGATAACCGAGAAAAGCGGTGAGAACAGCCGGACGCGCAATCGGTTTATAGTCGTCGAGGTGGAAGACGTACACCGCCCCCGCCACGACGAACCCGCCGGCTGCGAGCCCGACGCCGCAAAGCACGTCGAAGCCGATCCAGATCCCCCATGGGAACTTGTCGCTCAGATTCGTGGCTGCGCCAAGTCCGTATGCAAATCGCACGAAGGTTGAATAGAGACCCGCGACGACCAGCACAAGGAACACCGACTTCCAGAAGGTCATGTGCCTGAACCAGGCGACCACTTTTGAAATAACTCCGCTATTCAGCATCGCTGCCTCCGTCGTTATGTCGCTCCCCTTTGAGATCATGCTCAGGTTGTCTTCCCTGTTTCAGTTCCTTCTCATACTCCGCAACCTTCTTCTTGCGGTCCGTAAGCCACCAAAAACCCGCCATAAGCGTGGTTCCCCAAATGAAGTAGTCCGGAATCTTCTCCATGATATCCCAGGTGTACTTCGGGAGGGCTCTCTTCGGCAGATCCGCAGGGAAACCAAGTTTGGCGAAGTCGACGCCGGCGAGATAGATCGTGGAGGTACCGCCAACTTCGGTGGTTCCATAGATATGGTTGATGTATGTGCCCGGATTATTCTTGATCCTTTTCATCGCCTCTTCCAGAAGATCGTCGCGATATCCGAATACTCGTGCCTGGGCCGGGCAAGCTTCCACGCAGGCGGGTTGCTTTCCCTCCAACTGTCGTGGATAGCACATATCGCACTTGGTGACTTTGGGAGCGGGCTTGTTCCACTGATACTTAGGTATCTGAAACGGGCAGGCCTGCACACAGTAACGGCAGCCCATGCACTTATCAACATCGTACACAACCGGTCCCGCTGCGGTCTTTTGTATCGCCCCTACGGGACATACCGAGGCGCATGTCGGATCTTCGCAATGCATGCACAGTCTCGGCACATAAGTTTCACCATATTGCTGCACGACGGTGTTTTTTTCGCAGGATAGTTCATGCACATCCGTGTGCGGGAATCCCCATCTATCTGCGCATGCATCCTCGCACGCCATGCATCCGATGCACTGCGTAGTGTCCACTAAAATCCCTACCTGTCTTTTCATTATAGTACTCCTTTTCCGATTGACGACTATGAATTAACCGTGTGTCCTTTGTTCTCTTAGGCCAGGAAATCAGTCTCGAACTTCTGCCAAATTTCCTGAGGAGAATGTTCCATTACGTCGTCAACGGGAGTACCCCCATCCATGAGAGTCATTCCGGCGTGAGCTGGAGCCCCAGCTGGGGCGTGAATCTCCGTCTGAGCGGTTATGAAATTCCTGAACCTCCTTATTTCGTCTTTTAGCCAGAGGGCGGCTTCTTTGCCGATCGAGAGTTGCTTGATTTCGCCGGCAAGATCCGTCGGTTCAATCAACATGATCCAGCCGCTCTTGTAAGGCTCCTTTCTCACGACGCCTGGAGAGTGGGTCAGCTCGTCATTGAATGCGACCACTTTGCCCGAGATGGGAGCTCGGAACCACATTTCCTTTCCGTCTTGCTTAATGGTGAAGAGCTTGTCGCCTCTTCTGACGACCGTGTTGGCAGGGACTATGCCCACTTCGCTGACCGGGCCGACTATCTTCTGAACGAAGTCATCCAATCCGACGCGGGTCAGCCCGTCGGGAAGCAGCTCGACCCATGTATGTCCCCTGCCGAAGAAGTAACCTTTTGGAATGATAAACCGCGGCTTCGCGAACGCGTGAGAGGCAGGAGCAAGGGCCTCTTTGCGTTTCGCAGCCTTTTGAACAAAATAATCGATGATCAAAAATACGATTATTGTCGCGACCACAAATAGCGCAACCATTTTGAACCTCCTAAGATTCTGCTGTAGTCCGTAGACTCATCAAAGTGAAATAGTTTTTGCGGAGGCACGGAAGAACCTGCGGATCGACGGAAAATACCGGAAGCGGAAAAGCTCGCCGGTTTGTGTTCTCTTCCCGGCCTCCAATGGTTCTGTTCCATCTCCACCGCTTCTCTTCGATCCTTCACTCCTGATCTTTCAACAGGCGTTCCAAAAATTGTCTGAGAGGAAAGAGTTTTTGATCTTGTAACTACCCGCGGAATAGCTAATTAGGGTGGCGGAATTCCCGACAGCCAAAGGCCGAACAATGGTTCAGAAGCCAAAAGTTGAAAGTCTCAACAGAGGGGAAGGGTCGGGTGTTGAAATTACGTCTATCTTCGTTGAAATCGCATTAATTCAACCATTGATTTAGTCAACACCTATCGTTGAGTATTTCATCAATCGTAGGGCGGAAAATCATCAAGGGCGTAGAAATCTCCGTCCAAACGCAAAAATTCGTGCGATTTGTACTCCTGGCGACCGCCCAACGCACCTTGTCTTGAATCCCGACACTCGGCGGAAATGACTATCCTACTTCTCTTCGCTCTGGTGCACTATCTTCACCCCCGAACTCGCACCGATCCTCGTCGCCCCGCTCTCAATCATCAACACTGCATCGGCGTAAGTCCTGATCCCGCCGGCCGCCTTTACACCCATCGATGGCCCCACCGCCTTTCTGATGAGCGCCACGTCCGCAGCCGTTGCTCCACTTTTGCTGAATCCGGTGGATGTCTTGACGAAGTCGGCGCCGGCCTTCTTTGCGATTATCGACGCTTCGTGTTTCTCTTCGTCCGTAAGCAGACAGGTCTCAATGATGACTTTCACAACAACGGAGCGCGAATGAGCGACGACGACAACCGAGCGTATCTCATCCTCCACATATCTCGGATCTCCGCCTTTGAGTCTCCCGATGTTTATAACCATGTCGACTTCCTGAGCTCCGTCGAAAATAGCCTCTCCGGCTTCACGAACTTTCTCCCGTGTGGTTGAAGCACCGAGGGGAAAACCAATCACGGTGCACACCTTTACAGGCGAGTTTCTTAGCCTCTCCCTCGCCAGGGCTACATAACACGGATTCACACAGACACTGGCAAACTCATTTGCGCTCGCCTCGTCACAGAGAGCCTCTATTTCGCCAGGAGCCGCCTCAGGTTTAAGAAGGGTATGATCTATCATGCGTGCGAGTTCGATTCCTGAGATTTTTTCGCTGCTCATCCTTATTTCCCTTTCGAATTGTTCAATTGATCATATAGCTCCCTGTCGGATTGTACAAGATGGGCAGACTCCTGTGCAGGCTTGTACGGTCGAAGGTCCGGTGTGCGGGTGAATATACCGAACATCGGCACTGCCAGCGCGTCACCGAGGTTCAGCGGATCGAGTCCGAGAATAACTTCAATGGTTCGCAGCATGCTGAGTTGATCGTAACGGTCGTGTACCACTGCGTCGCGCTTCACGTAAGGCCCTGCCGCCAGTGCAACCGTCCTCGTTGCATCGACATGATCGGGGCCGTTCTGCGCATCGTCCTCTTCGACAAGGATAAGGCTGTTTTTCCATATCGAGCTGTGAGAGATCGTCTTCACTATCAACCCGAGCGCGGCATCGTTCTCCGATACAAGCTGATACGGATTAAGATAATCGGGATTCGTCCCCGCAGTGTGGTCGTTAGGAAGCCAAATATACTCGAAAGAAGGAACACTGTGATGATGCAGTAAGTAATCGAAGTCGGTCTTCCATCCTTCGAATCGCCTGAGATCAGAATATTTGAGATCCCATGTGTAGTAATTAAAAGCATAATGAGCAAGGAAATCGGCAAACTTCACCCGGAACCCGGTATGCGATTTAAAGGCCTCATAAAGCGAACTATCACCGACAAATATTTTCGAAATCCCATTGCCAAAATCGGAAGTCAGAAGGAGTCTTGCTATTTCATCGGTTGTGTGCGATCTCCCGTAGTACTTCGCCACGAAATCGGAGAATTCCTTGCCTCGATCTACCGACGCGGCGAGTTCCATGCTCTGGGCATAGAATTTGTTTGCCATCCTGCTATTCGCGCCGAAAGTACCTGCGATAACTTTGTATGCGGCGGTAGACAGGTAGTAAGGCTCACCATAAATCTTGTAGCTTATCCCTTTCGCGCCGAGTGCGTCCCAGATGTATGCCGGCGAATAAACGGCAGGTACCGTTCCGAACGGATACCCGTTGTACCTGCCGGAGTAGGCTATGTTTCCCAGCAGCTCAAGAAACGGGCTGGCGTATCCGCTCGTTGTGAAGCTGTGCCCGAGAACGCTTATCTCGCCGTCGGCGAAGTAATTGTCGAGATCGACATACTTCTCCGCAATCTTGTGTTCGTTCGGAGTTACCGTCCGGCCGAAAAGAGTAAGAGTAGAATCTCCATTCCCGCGGCCGAGATCACCAAGGACCTGATCATAAGTCCTGTTCTCTTTTATAATGTAGAAGATGTGCTTGATAGGAAGCTTAAATCCCTTCTCCGGGCTATAGAGGGGTGACCCGTCCTCGACAAGTGTGGTCCACGTTTTCAAATGAGAGTCCACGATCTTCAGTGGAACGATCGACGCGGTGCCGATCAAGAGATTAAGCACATACTCAGGCCCGCCTTTCCCTTTTACCGGTTGCGGACCGTCAAGATTCGGTCTTCGAGCCCGAATTCCCTTCGCACTTATCGTAACCAGTGCACCGCCATCTACAAGCACCTTCGTTGGATACCAGCCTGCGGGGACATAGCCCATGATTCTTCCGCTTTCCCTGTCTACAACTGCGACCGCATTGATGGTCGCCTCGCTCACGAACAACTCATCGCCATCCACAGCGCATGACGTCGGCGCCGCCCCGTAGCCAAATCCCCTGGAACTTACGTCGATCTTCTTATCAACCCGGTTCGTCACGGCATTTATTACGTACACCTCATCCGAGTTCTGATTAACGACATATACCTTCTCTCCCGCAACAGTCATATTGCCGGGTCCTTTCCCGACCTCTATGGAAGCTTCACGGTTCAGATCTCTGCCGAAAACCTCGACCTTGTTCTCTCCGAGCACTGAAACGAATATTTTTCCGTCGGCATAGGCAACGGAATAAGGAAAATAGCCTACTTCGGTCTCTTTCTCTATCTTTCCGGATTCAAGATCGAGTATGGCAACCTTGCCTTTTCCGTATTTCCCTTTACCGTTATCCGCCGTGAGGTACGCCACGGCAAGATGACCGGCATCCAACGAGCAGATACCTGATGAATAACCGCCAACTCTGAAACTATCCTGCACCGCGAAGTTTTTGTCGATACGGTACACCTCAGAGGAGTATCCGCCACTTACATACAGGTATCCGTCCTCGCCCACACAGGCTGACGGGAATATCGATTTCAGTCCGACGGTTCTGACGACCTTCGCTCCCTTCACGTCTACGACGGAAAGTTCCTGCGGCTCCCTCCAGTAATCTCCCGTATTGAGCACGACGAGGTAACCGTTGTACAATATCGCATCGTTCGGGAATCTCCCGAGCTCAACTTGTCTGCCTGCGGGCGCTAACTTCCAGCCGGTGGGCAAAGCGATTTCGCCGTTCTCTTTTTCCCTTGAAAGGGCATGCTCTCTGCGCAAATAATCCTGAACGGACGAGTACGGTGTTCCCTTCGCAAAGGTCCAGAGTTCGCTGTTCAACATATGCTCTGTGCCGGGCACATCAAATCCCTCGTCATCGCTCTGTGCAAAAGAAGACTTGGGAAGAGCCGAGACCAGCAGAAGAGAAGTGGAAACGAACAGAAGGATAAGACTTTTGAGGGTGTTTTTCATCTCAATAGTACTCCGGACATTTTAGCTTCGTCGTCTCTGCATACCGGCGACGTGAAAGGCAAACACTGATTTTCCAATAGCACTGAAGGGCGAGGCCCTCTCTCTGTGCATTTGATTTTTACTGCAAAAGGCAGGGGCTTGACCATCCAAGCCCCTGTATAAACAGATCGGCCTATTTCCCGTTCCACTTGGGGAGCGCACCCGGAACCCAAGGTGCGCCGGCCGCACTCATCTTTGTCTCGAGATTCTTCAGGTCGACATCGACGAGCGTCCTAAGTTCGCCAAGCTGCTGAGTAAATTCCTCGCTCGCGATATTGAAAGAAGATATATCCGTTTGGGGCGGCGCAGCCGTGGACATTGCCTCGTTATACAAGATTGTCTCAATACGATCACTGATAGACACCGGTGTATTTATGCTTAGAGCCTGAAGCGTCCGGTTTCCGCGGAGCTGCATCAGGATCGAGTCGAGCTTCATCTTCATGTTGTAGAGATCCATTCGGAGTCCGCCTACGTCGGAAGATGCCTGATCGAGAGCCTTGCCGATAGCACCGAGCCTCTCTTCCACCCGGGCAGCGGTCTGAAGTGCAGTGAAGACGGCGCCGTGCAGTTTTGTAACTTTCCGTTGGAAAGCCACCAATGCTTCGTGATCCGCCGCAGGCATGGTATCTTCACCCGGGACATATACCGTAAAGTTTTGCGGCTTCGAGAGTTCAGTCATCTTGCCGTCGATCTGCTCGTAAAGTTCAACGGTGTACTTGCCCGGCATTACAAACGGTCCCTCGTCTGAACCGTACGCCGGGGGTTTTTGCCGCACGACCATGCTGGGATAACGCAGATCCCAGCTTACCCGATGAATTCCCGCGGTGACCGGACCCTCCACCCTTCTCACCACGTTGCCTGACGCATCAGTGACCTTCAGCTCGATGCTGGGGGCGGGCTGCATTCCTTCGGCAGTCAACTGTTGGTTGGTCGGGAACGGTGCCTCACCTCCGCTCTTCTGTGCTTTGTTCTCTTCCTTCTGTCGAATTTCCTTACCAGTCTGGAGACTCTTTTTGAGATAATAAGTGAACGCTGCACCGAAGGGAGGGTTCTTGGCGGTGTAGTAAGATTCGCCCTGGGCACCTTTGCCGACATCGCCCAAAGGCTGTTTGAGAACGTACATCATCGCATCCCTGACCGGGAAGAGATCGGCGTTCCCGGAAAGAGTTTTCTCGGTGGCAAGTCGTAAAGGTGCGTAGTTATCAAGGACATAGAAACTTCGCCCGAAGGTTGCCGCCACCAGATCGCACTCGCTTTTCTGAATGGCGAGGTCCATCACTGGTATCGTCGGGAAATCACCCTTCAGCTGCACCCACTTCTCCCCGCCGTTGTTGGAAAAGAATAGACCGAACTCGGTTCCCGCAAAGAGAAGTTCCGGGTCTTTGAAGTCCTGAGCGAACGCGTGAACCGGGCCGTCCTTAGGAAGGTTCGAGCTGATCGACTCCCAGGTTCTTCCCTGATCGGTGCTTTTGAGTAAGTACGGTTTGAAATCTGCATTCTTGTGATTATCGAAAGCCGCATACACGGTGTTGATGTTGTAATTTGATGGGACAATCGTTGAAACGTACGTCATCTCCGGCACTCCGGGAAAATTACCGATCCTGCGCCACGTCTTGCCGCCGTTATCGGTTACCTGTATTAGCCCGTCATCAGTTCCCACATAGAGCAATCCCTGTTTCAACGGAGACTCAGCAATACAGGTAGTTGTCCCGTAGAACGTCGTAGAGGAATTTCTCGCAACTGCGTCGGGACCCCAGATTCTCCCCATGATCTTCATCTTGTTCACGTCGAGCTGCCGCGTCAGGTCGCCGCTTATTTCCGTCCAGCTATCGCCGCGGTCGGTGCTTTTGAAAAGCTTGTTGGCGCCGAAGTAAACGGTGTTATGGTTGAATGGACTTATCAATATGGGAGAATCCCACTGCCAGCGGAGGGGCGCTTCATTCTTCCCCTGCTGCGGCTGAATGCCGAGCACCTGTCCGGTCTTCCTGTCAAAGCGAACGAGACCACCGTACTGGCTCTCTGCGTAGACCGTGTTGGGATCTACCGGATCGACGCGCGACTGAAAGCCGTCCCCGCCGACGGTAACGAACCAATCCGAGTTGACGATACCCGAAGCGCTCATCGTCTGCGAGGGCCCACCGACAGAATTGTTGTCCTGCGTACCGCCATAGACGTAGAAGAACGGCTTCGAATTGTCGACCGTAACGTTATAGAATTGTGTAATCGGAAGATTGCTCTTGAAATCCCAGTTCTTTGCGCGGTCATAGCTTTCGTACAATCCGCCGTCACACCCGACTAAGTAATAATCGGGATCATGCGGATCGATATACATGACGTGGCTGTCGACGTGTTTCCATTTTTCATCGAGCCTGTGAAGCGTCTTGCCACCGTCGTTCGAGACATGGATGTAGGTGTTCATTATATATATTCTATTCAAGTCGACCGGATCGGCATAAATCACGCCGTAGTACATCGCGACTTCATCGAATGGATTTCTTCGCTCCCAGGTCTCGCCGTAATCGGTGGAGCGGAATATTCCGCCTTTTCCGTCGGCGGCCTCGACCGTTGCGTAGACTACGTTCGGGGAAACTGGAGAAACCGCCATACCGATCTTGCCCATGTCGACTGTCGGAAGCCCGTGCGTCAGCCTGGTCCAGCTGTTGCCGCAGTCTGTAGATTTGTAAATACCTCCCTGAGGGCCGCCGTCTATGAATCCCCAAACGTGGCGGCGTCTTTCGTATGTGGACGCATACATGATGTCGGGGTTGGAGGGATCCATCTCGACGTCGTTCACGCCGGTGTTCTCATCGATCTTCAAAACGTTCTTCCATGTTTTCCCGCCGTCGGTCGTTTTGTAGAGTCCGCGGTCGCCGCCCGGTCCCCAGAGAGGGCCCTGCGCTGCCACGAATACGATGTTCGCGTTTCGCGGGTCTATGAGGATCTTTCCGATATGTTCCGACGTTTTCAATCCCATGTTCGTCCAATGTTTTCCACCGTCGACGGTTTTGTAAACGCCGTCCCCCCATCCGACGCTTCGCTGGCTGTTTGCCTCGCCTGTCCCGACCCATACGACAAACGGGTTGTTAGGATCCATGGCAAGAGCGCCGATCGAATAGACCGGTTCATGCTCGAAAACCGCAGTCCAGGATGTACCGTCGTTGTGCGTTTCCCATACTCCGCCCGAGGCGACACCCACGTAGTAGTGTGCGCGATTATGAGGATCGACCGCGAGTGCAACTATTCTTCCTCCTGTTACTGCCGGCCCGATGCAACGGAGCTTGATCCCACTGAAAACGGAGGGAGTCATAAGCGAATCCGTGGATTCAAGGGGGCGAGCCATGGCCGGGAAGCAAGAGGCAAGAAGCAACAAGCAAGCAATGGCGACAGGGTAGAAACGTTTCATGGCGTGATCTCCTTTGTGATTTCGTCTATTCTGAAGCTCTAGCTTGAAATATAGCTACTCGTGCCGAAAGCTGTCATAAGAAAAGAGTTCATGGATCCCAAATAATAAAGGGCGGCCAACGGCCGCCCCATCAACCCACAAATCCGACAGTTTGCAGCTCCCGGCCTACATCGCTGCCTTAGGAGGCGCCGGTTGATCCGGCGAGCCAGCATTCCGCAACGGATAATAGATTAGGATTGCAGCGAGAAGGAGGAACACGAGTATGCTGACACCGAAGCTCGGGTGTGCAAAGATTGAGGGCCACTGTATGTCATAGAAGGCGAGTGCCGCGAACACCAGCCCCATCAACGCCTCTCCGGCGATGAACCCGGAAGAAAGGAGAATGCCGGTATTCTCCACGCGTGCGCCCTGCGCATCGTTGAACTTCCTGCGCCTTACGATTATGTCGACGACGCCGCGAATGAGTCCGCCCACGAAAATTGCCGCGACAGTTCCGAACGGCAGATACATTCCGACGAACACTAGCATCGGGCTCCGGACACCGCTGATGATAAACCCGAATGCCATGATCATTCCAACTATGACGAGAGGCCACGCCATGTGTCCGCCGACGATTCCCTGTGCAAGAGCAGCCATCATTCCTGCCTGCGGGGCCGGAAGGTTCGCTCCGCCGAAACCGATACCGCCCCGGTTGATATCCCCCTGGTTCAGTATCATAAGGGGAATAAACATAACTGCAGATCCTGCGAACACGCCCAGCAGATCGCCGACCTGCATTTTCCACGGAGTCCCTCCGAGGATATGTCCAACCTTAAGGTCCTGAAGCATTTCACCGGCAACGGCCGCTGCCACACACACTACCGCGGCAACACCTAGAACAGCTGCGACACCGCTTACGCCGGTCTGCCCGAGGACGACCATGAGAATCGCGGCAATAAGCAGCGTCGAAATGGTCAATCCGCTGACTGGATTATTGCTGGAGCCTATGATACCGACGAGGTAGCCGGATACGGCCGCAAAGAAGAAACCGGTTACAAGCATGACCACCGTTGCCGTAAGTGCCGCCGCAACTGCGCCTGCAAAAAAGTCATATATGAAAAATGTTCCGATAGCGGCAAGCAATACTCCGCCAGCAACGTATCTGAAATCCAGGTCGCGCTCGGTTCTAATCTCAACCCGGCCGCCGGCAGCGGATTTCTTCACATCGCCGATCGCCCTGCCGAGCCCGACGCTGAGACTTTTTCGCATCTTATAAAGTGTATACGCAGCGCTGAACAACATTCCGCCGATTGCTATCGGGCGGACGAGAGTCAACCATACGGAATAGCTAAGAGCTATCCATGCGCTCTGAGAGGCACTCGCGGGCAAGGACGTCGGCCCGATGAAATAGAGGAGGAGTGGGACGAAGAGTCCCCATGCCAGGATCCCGCCGCTGAAATTAAGCGCTGCGAGTCGAGGCCCGATTATGTATCCGACGCCGACATATGCGGGGCTGACGCCCGGCGTAGTAATGAGTGCACCGCCTCCCGATTTGACGGTCGCGCTTGACGCACCCGTGCTCAGCGACATCGGCAGCGGTGAGAACTTGATGAACCTCTCCCACGCGGAAGCAAAGAAGTTGAGCTGCCCGAGCGCATTGATTATTCCGCCAAGTCCCATAGCAGTGAAAAGATACTTCGCCCCGGTGCCGCCGGTCCTGCCTGCTTTGTGGATTTCAGATGCAGCGATCGATTCGGGAAAAGGAAGTTCCTTGTCCTCAACCATCACTCGTCTCAACACGGTCACGAAAAGGATTCCCAGCACACTGCCGACGAACATGATGGCGGTCGCGACCAGGAAATGTCGGCTGTCGAAGTGCTTCCATATGCCCGCAATGTAGAATGCGGGGATCGTGAAGACCGCTCCCGCAGCGATTGATTCACCTATCGCCCCGACAGTCCTGGCGATATTCTCTTCAAGCAGACTCCCGTTCATCGTCTTCAGGATCGCCATCCCGATGACCGCAGCCGGATATGTAGCAGCAATCGTCATCCCTGCCTTGAGTCCCAGATAAGCGTTTGCCGCTCCCAGAATGACACACATCACGAGGCCAAGCAAGACTGCTCTTAAAGTGAATTCCCTCATGTTGGTCTCAGCAGGCACGTAAGACTGATAACTTGCGCCGGATGCCTGCGTGTTCTCAGCCATGGAATGCTCCTTTCCCGAAGGCTCCCTTCGGACTTTTGGTTTACGAAAGGTTAGAAATGTGGTTTAGGAAAAATCCTAAATGTTGTGCAGCATCTATTTCGGAATGGAAGCGTGTTAGTGTCTTTGATTCAGCCATGAGTTTAACTCGGAAAATATAAAATCATTCCCCCGGAATATCAACGATCCCCGATAGTCGTAAGCACACACTTCCGACGAACAAGGACGAAACAGCCGCCGGCCACGGAAATCATCCCGAGGGTATCCTATCCGGCATTAGTCCGCCCTCCCCCATATAACTATGGTCTCTGATCGGACGATCCAAGTCGTTACGTTGATACAGTTCCGGTATGAAATCAGCCGTGCCATATCGTTGAATCTTTGATGGTTGAAATCTATTTTGAACGTAAGAGAGGACCCAACTCGAGCGAGCTGACAGGACAAAAACCAGAAGGATTTTCAAAATGGAAAGAATCAAATTCGGCACCGATGGCTGGCGCGGAATCATTGCGCAGGACTATACATTCAACAACGTGTCCAGAGTGGCTCTCGCTACGGGCAGATACTACAAGAAACACAAACTCGCCAGGAACGGGCTACTGGTGGGACACGACACGAGATTCCTCTCGGCTGAATTTGCCGAGAGGGCGGCCGAGGTGATTGCAAACACCGGGATGAAAGTGATCCTCTCCGACGGCTACTGCCCCACGCCGGCGCTTTCACTCGCGATTCCGGAGTATAAAGCGGCTGCGGGTGTAGTCATTACCGCAAGCCATAATCCCGCCAAGTACAACGGCTTCAAGCTGAAAGCCGACTTCGGCGGACCGGAAGACGTCGAGGTCGTTAATAGGGTCGAGAAAGAAGCAAACAGGACTTCAGAGAAGGCCCTCGGCATCGTCAAAAAGGGGTTCGAGGAACTCGTCAAGAAGGGAAAGATCAAGAAAGCAAACCTGCGAGAGATGTACATAAATGATCTCAAGCAGAAGGTCGACATCGGAGCCATTAGAAACGCACGCCTCAGGATCGTCCATGATGCCATGTATGGCGCAGCGCAGGGCATCCTGCAACAGATCATAGAAGACGCAGTGGTTATACACAACGAGTTCAACCCGTCGTTCGGCGGCGACCATCCGGAACCCATAGCCGCACATCTCCCGGAACTTTTGAAGCTGGTCCCGCAGGGGAACTACAATGTAGGGCTCGCGACGGACGGTGACGCTGACCGGATCGGTGCAGTGGATGAACATGGGAACTTCGTAGGGCCACAGGAAGTGTACGCACTCCTTCTGAAGTATGTCTACGAAACGAAGGGAATGCGGGGTGAAGTCGTCAAAACCGTTTCAGTCGGGGAAATGCCCGACAAACTTGCGAAGATCTATCGTCTACCGATCACGGAGCTTCCGGTAGGATTCAAACATGTGGCGTCACTGATGGTCACACGCGACGTCCTTATAGGCGGCGAGGAAAGCGGCGGCATCGGACTGAAAGGTCATATCCCCGAACGCGACGGGCTCTTCCTCGGGCTGACGCTGTGCGAGATGATGGTCAAGAGGGAACGAACTCTCGGTGAGCTCGTGAAGGAGCTCTTCGACCAGATCGGCCCGCATGTGTACAGGAGAATCGATGTACGCACCACAGAAAAGTACAAACAAAAGGTCCTGGCCAGGGTCCAGAAGGGGCTCAAAGATGTAGCGGGGCACAAAGTCGACCATGTGCTGAAGATAGACGGATTCAAATTCTTCTTTCAGGATGGGGGCTGGCTGCTGGTCCGTGCTTCTGGGACCGAACCCCTTTTGCGCTACTACTGCGAAGCCGAGTCGCAGGATAAGGTGGACAAGATCCTCGAGGCTATCACCAACCTTTGAGTTCTTCCCCGCTAAGGCGCTAAGGTGCGAAGCTAGAATGTAGGCTTAAACGGGACTCCGGCGCGAGCGCGAAGTAAAGATACGTCCTCGCGTCGGAGGTGTTTCGTTACAACTCTTCAAGAGGCACCGCGTCCTTGCGTCTTAGCGGCAAATTCTTTTCCAGGAAACCATTTCCCGCACTCCCTTTGTTTATTGTGAAAAAGCGGAGGTAATCAGGATGGAAACATTCGATTTATTCATAGATCAGATACGGAAAGAAGTGAAGTCACTCGGGGCCGAAGAATTGAGGACTCCCGATGAGGTCGACAAAGCGATGAAGGCCAAGGGCACGACCCTTATCTTCGTCAACTCGAGCTGCGGCTGCGCCGGCGGGATTGCCAGACCCGCACTCCAAAAGGCCCTTACTGACAGCGCTCCGCCGGACCATTTGGCTACGGTCTTCGCCGGTCAGGACTTCGAAGCTACAGCACGTGCAAGAAGCTACTTCGGGACAGAACCGCCATCCTCTCCATCGTTTGCCCTCATGAAAGACGGACGATTCGTAGGGATCATTCACAGAAAAGACATCGAAGGAAGAGATCCCTCCGATGTGGCTGAAGCGTTGACGAATTTCATCAAGACGCACAAGTAAACAGTCTCGCCCGCGTTCTTCTATTTTATCTCGGCGGAAACCCCGTCATCGACCGGGACTTCCTTCTTGCCGAAAAATCTCGTGTAGAGATATAAGTTCCCGCTCATTATCCCGCCGTATACGAAGAAGGGGATCTCGAAGAACACGGTATCGAGAAAGAATCCGCCCAGCAAAGTAGCCAGCGATGATGCCGCCAGCCTGGTTACCTGGTTGATCCCCAGGGCCCGGCCGAGTTCGTTCCCGTCCACCCGACGGGTCATTTCCGACTGTTGAATCGGCAGCGCGGCCACGCGTAGAGCCGGTCCAATCACATAAATGACAACAGCCAGCAAGAGAAAATGTACGATCGGGAAGATCACAAACAGGATCATGCCCAAACCGCGCGTGATGATCATACTCCTGACAAACCCGAATCTTTTCTCCAGAAGCGGTGCTCCGAGAAGTGCAAATGCGCCCATCACTCCCCCGATGAACGCGTAGGTCGACATTTGATTCTTCGGAACGTGATAGACAAGCACAAAGAACGGGATCAAGAACGGAACGACCAATCCCTGCGAGAACCCATTCAACATACCCGTAACCGTGAATTTGCCGATCGTCGACTTTGTTTTGAGCACGCCGATTTTACCGGCAGCTTCCTTGACACTTACGAAAAACAGTCCCGGTACCCCGGCTGCCGAGATGACCGCAGCAATCAGAAAGATGTCCCTCACATCGAACAGACGTGAAAACAGCGCGCCCAATGCCGCGGCTATCCCCGACATGAAAGTGAAAAATGAGAAATACCTGGTGCGCTTTTCCGACTCGGTGAGGTCGGAGAGTATCGTGCTTTGTATAGGTTGAGCGACCCCGCCGATGCCGCCCCCCGCAAGCGACCCGGTGGCGGAATAGCCGCCGACCATGGCTGCCGGAACGATCAGCCAGAGAGAGTGAGAAAAATACACCATGATCGCACTGATGGGCAAAAGCATATTCGCGATGACGAGGGTCCTCCGTTTTCCCCAGACGTCCGTGGAAATGCCGGCAAAAAAGGCGAGCACCGCAGTCGTCACGGTAGCAGATACGAATATCAAGCCGATGACAAACGCACTGTAGTGGAGGGTCGTCAGGATGTAATACGGGAAGGCAACGTTAATCATCCCGGCTGCGACGCTGCGAGCGACCCGGGTAGAACCGAGTATGTCTATGTCTTTGTTGATAGAAATTCCGTATGAGAATTAAGAAGATTCAATGATTGAGTGCTGGATTTGTGCTTAACATCGTTCTCAACCTGCACTTATAGACGTTAGAGCATTTGGAGGGTTACGCATTCTGTTCACGACCTTTCCTCCCACCGGATCGTGCACCCGGCCGTTTGCCTCCAAAGAGCTTCACGTAAAGGTAAAGGTTCCCCAGCATTAGAACTGCATAAGCAAAGAACGGAATATCATATAGTGCATCTTGCATGAGAACACCTGACAAGCCGGTGCCCGTGGAAGACGCTGCGAGTCTCGCCACCTGGTTTATGCCGAGCGCCCGACCCATCTCGTCTTCGTGGACCTGTCTGGTCAGTTCAGATCGCTGGATAGGTGCGGCCGCGACCCTCAGTGTCGGAGAAAGCATGTAAATCGCGATCGAAACGGGAAAGTATTTAACTATTGGGAGGAGCACAAAAAGCAAGAGGCCGAGTCCTCTCGTCATCACCACGCTTCCGACAAATCCAAACTTCCTCTCGAGCGCGGGTGCCCCCAAAATCGCAGCCGATCCGAGTATCCTCCCCGCAAAAGCGTAGACGGACATTTGAGACATCGGAATGTGATAGACCAGGACGAAGAATGGGATCAGAAACGGAACGACGAGTCCCTGCGACAAACCGTTGAGCATGCCCGTTAAAGTGAATTTCCCGATCGTGGCTTTAGTCTTTAACCTGCGAATTTTTCTTCTCGAATTGACAACGTGAAGTCTGAGAAGGGCCGGGATCCCGAGCAAGGAGATGATCGACGCGAAAAGAAAAACTTCCCGGGCTGTCAGAACTTTCGTTAACAGGGCTCCTAAAGCGGCGGCCAGCCCCGATACAAATGAGAATACAGAGAAGAATCTTGTCCTCTTTTCGCTCGAAGTAAGATCGGCGATAACGACGCTCTGGATGGGCTGAACCGCGCCGCCCCCTCCCCCGCCCAGCAAGCCTGCGCCCGAGAATCCACCGATCATCGCTCCAGGGATTATTCCCCACAGCGATGTGGAAGAAAAGACGATCAACGCACCTAGCGGGAGGAACAGGCTGGCCGCCACGAGGGTGTTTCGCTTCCCCAAGGAATCTGCAGCAAGACCGCCCAGGAAGCCGAGTACCGCCGCCGCAATTCTTGCACACAGGAAAATCACCCCCATCTCAAGTGCACCGTAGTGGAGTGTGGTTAGGATATAGTAAGGGAACGCAACGTTTATCATTCCGCCGGCAACGCTGCGGGTCATCCTTGCCAGCATGAGAGAGGGAATATCCAGTTTACCTTGCGCCTGAAGCGCACGAAGTTGCTTCATGATGGGAGGAGAAAATCGGCAGGGGCAGACGGCTGAAGCCCCTGCCTAATATGTCAGGCTCTCGCGAATCTGGCCTGGAAGAACCTCAGATGTTTTGGTTCATAGACCATCTTCAACCCCCGGATCTTCTTCCGGTTTTCATATACTTCAAGTATCGATTCAGCGGTGACATCCATGTGAGCTTGTGTGTAGACACGTCTGGGAATGGTCACTCGGACGAGCTCAAGCTTCGGATGCCGGTGTTCACCTGTCTTTGGATCTCGTCCCGCCGACACTATGCCCCGTTCCATCGTTCGGACGCCGGAGTCGACATAGACTTCCGACGCAAGCGTTTGCGCCGGAAATTGATCCTGCGGAATATGTTCCAGGATCCTTCTGGCATCGAGAAACACCGCATGTCCGCCGATCGGCCTCACAATCGGGATTTCCCAATCGATCAGCTTCTGCCCGAGGTACTCAACCTGGCCGATTCGTGAACGGATATAATCTTCCTTCGTCATTTCCTCCATGCCTCGCGCCATTGCTTCCATGTCGCGTCCAGCCAATCCACCGTAGGTATGAAGTCCTTCGAAAACCACAACCATGTTTCGGGCTTCATCGAACACTTCCCTGTCATTTATCGCAAGGAATCCACCGATGTTGACGAGCAAATCTTTCTTACCGCTCATTGTCGCACCGTCGGTATACGAGCACAGCTCTTTTAGAATCGCCGCCACCGATCTCTTTTCATACCCCTTCTCGCGTTTCTTTATGAAATAAGCATTCTCGACGGCCCGCGTCGCATCCAGTATTATTCTGATACCATGCTTGCTGGTCAGTTTGCGAACTGCTTTCATGTTTTCCATCGAGATTGGCTGGCCGCCCGCCATGTTTACGGTCGCGGCTACGCTGATGTAAGGTATCTTTTTTGCACCGACCTTCTTTATCAGATCTTCAAGCTTCTGGAGGTCGACGTTGCCTTTGAACGGATGGGTAGATTCAGGATCGTGCGCTTCGTCTATGATCACGTCGACAAAGGTACCTCCCGCCCTTTCCTGATGTTCGCGCGTCGTGGTGAAGTACATGTTCCCCGGCACGTAGTCGCCCTGTTTGATCATGATCTGGGAGATGATGTGTTCCGCACCGCGTCCCTGGTGAGTCGGGACGAGATGCTTGTAGCCGTAATACTTCTGCATGTTGGATTCGAGGTGATAGAAGTTTTCGCTTCCCGCGTAAGCCTCGTCGCCGAGCATCATACCGGCCCACTGGTAATCGCTCATCGCGTTCGTGCCGCTGTCGGTTAATAAATCGATGTAAACGTCTTCCGAACGAAGGAGAAACGTGTTGTAACCCGCTTCTTCGACTGCCTCCACCCGATGTTGGCGGGTAGTGGTCTTCAGGGGCTCAACCACCTTAATCTTGAACGGCTCAGCCCAGCTTCGTCTTGTTGGTTTTGGGTATGGCATAGAAACACCTTTTTAGGTTGGACATTTATTGATGAAATTTATCGCGGATAGGGTAGAGTTTCAATGGAATGGGGGAACATCGGCAATATGGAATAAACTCTTAATGGTTTGACGTCACGTGGGATTGAGGTTACAGCCGGAGGAACTCCACCCTCGGCATGCATGGCCGGAGCATGGCTTGGTCTTGTGGACAACTTGAATCCCCGTCTTACGAAACCCTACCTGCCGTAGACGGCGCGGTCCGTTTTTCCCGGATAGTCTGACTAATCTACTGCGGATTCCAGCCGTCTTGGTGGTATAGTTCCAAAATTTCCTCGTAAGTCAGCGCCCGGCCGTAGATTCTCACATCATCTATCGCACCGTCGAAGAAGTGATGGCCATTAAGCGTCGTGGGATAAAAATCGCCGATTGTCCTGACTTTTTCGTTATTTCTCGTAGATCGGTAGCCGGGAGGAATTGAATCGGGCGATTCTGCGCCATTGTCTGACAACTCACGGACTCCGTTCACATATATAGCTACTTTCTTCGTGTCCGCCACCATCGTCAGAAAATACCACTTGTTAGTGTCGGGCATGGTTACGCTCGGGACAATAATATTGCTGCTGTCATCCCAGGTATCGGCCACGAAGCGTCCCGTGGTCCCGCGATAGAACAGGTCGTATGAGGCTGGCTGAATCTCCCCCGTCCCCCTATCCATGATGATCTCCATGTCGCGATTGCGCGGAAGGGAGTCGAGCATTACCCAACAGCATATGGTATAGGATTGTGTTTTCAAATCGAAATTCAGCGCTCTCGACGAATCTGGAATTGAGATTGACGCACTCGATCCGTTCAAATAACAGGCATCCCCAAAATGTCCGAACCGATCTGCAACCCATGCGACTTCGCCGTTTATCGTCCCGTTGTGCCCGTTGCCGCTAGAATCGTTCGCATTTCCGTTCAGAGGGAAATACGCAAGCAACCCGGCCGTGGGTATCGACGCGGATATTGAAGTTTGTACTGGATTGCTGCTATTATTGCACGATAGAAAAATGAACGCACTGAAGACCACGAGAAGCATTCCACTTATTGTTTTCATCCCATTGTCCTCTTCCTAGTGTTACACCTGCACCGGATTTCCAACATTCACCGTTTGAGCATAAACCTTGGTGGCTATCCGTGGTACTTCCGATTCGCATCGGGCCCGCAAGAAGGTTTTTCGAAGTTATGAACAGTGGATGAGATAAACAACTTTCAAATTGATTTCTTTGAGAGTGGGGTGGAAGCACATAATGAGGGAGAGTGAATCCCCGAATATTTAATCAGTGTAGGAGCACGCTAATAATAGAATGGAATATCATTAATATTAAATTGGTTATATACCAGCAGTAAATCACAAGCGGTCGGAGAAAAGCGGCTATTGAACGTTAAGTATCTTTCACGCCTTTGCGACCCGGTAACCAGGGAACGGCTAAGATTGATCGAAAGATCGGGACGAACCTACCTGATCGGGACGGAGAGTGGGACATTATTTCCGGTGCGTGACGGCATTCCGGTATTCATAGATCCTTCGCGGCTGACCAGAGCAAACCAAAAGAGTCGTATGTATTACGACCTTCTTGCCCCTGTTTACCGATTCAGCCAGGCTTTCTATTACCGGTTGAGGGGCGGTGAAGACAAAGCAAGGAATGAGTATCTGCAGTTTGTCCCGGTGAGTGAGGGAGATTCTGTTTTAGAAATTTCTGTCGGCAACGGAGCAAACATCCGGTTTCTGCCGAGGTCGGCGGAATTCTTCGGTATAGATGTATCTTGGGGACAACTGAAAAGATGCAGTGAGCTGGGGAAAAAGATTGGTTTCGACATCGAGCTCTTCCAGGCCGAAGCCGAACATCTCCCCTTTGCCGACGAAGCTTTCGAAGTCGTCTTCAACGTCGCTTCAATCAATTACTTCGAGGACAAAAAGAAGGCTATCGATGAAATGTTCAGAGTAGCCAAGCGGGGCGCTCGCATGATGATTGCCGACGAGACAGAGAAGGCGGCACGCGCCCACAACAGGTTCCCGGTCTTTCGGGGATTCTTCAACAACTCGAAGGCACCCGTCATCCCACCGGTCGATTTGTTGCCGCCCGACGCGGCCGACGTCAAGCTTACCGAAATAAGAAACGGCCTTTACTTCTGCCTAGAGTTCAGTAAAGGATCCTGATTCTACGCAGAATCCGACCGAACCGTACGGTTATCGGACTACTCTGAAATTGAAGTCTGGACTCCCGTAAATTCCCATGAGCCTGAGCCACATCGGAAGCATCATTTCCTGACTCCTTGCCCCCGAGATGTCGCCAAGATCTATTATCGATTTCCAGCCGAACCAGTCCTTCAGTATTTCGATCACCTTCTTCTTCGCCTCGATATCGTTTCCGCTGATGAACATATCGTGGTCACTCTTTATGAGTGACGGTTCGACCATTACCCGGCAATTCACCGAGTTCAGGGTCTTGACGACTCTGAGGTCCGGAAATGTTTTTTGGATTTTTTCACCTAGCGAATCCGTATTGCAAATGCTCAGCGAGGGAGAGGCCCCCTCCGCAAACTCGAGAGGATTGGTGACATCGATGAGTATCTTGCCGTTGAGGTTGGCGGCTCCGCACATGTTGAGCGCCAGGATAGCTCCAGACCCGGAGGTACAATTAAATACAATCTCTCCGTGCGCCGCTGCGTCGGCGAAGGTCCCGCATGTAGTCCCTCCGCCCGTCGATCTGACCCATTCCAGCGCCTTAGGATTGTCTGCCGTGCGTGAACCCATCCTTACATCATGTCCCAGTTGTACCAGCTTGGTTCCGATGGTCCTGCCGACCATTCCAGTTCCGAGGACACCGATCTTCATCTTCCCTCCGACATTAACTTGTTAGAACATCACATGATCTTCTAATTCCTAACAAAGACAGAAACGGATCGTTCCTGACACTCCAACTCCCCGATACCGGCACGGGCCGTGGCGGGCTGGGCTAAGTCCTATAGGCTTGCGCGCCAGACACGGTAAAATGACAATCAGAAAACCGGTTTGTATCCGGCCCGCTCGACCGCGCGGCGGGTCACGTCAAGTATGCCGGGCTTCTTGTTGAAAGGAAGCGAGGGTACTTCAGGATAGGCTTCGACTTTTGCGAGCAATTCATCTGCCTCACTGCCGGCTAACATCTGGACAAGCTCGTACAAACCGCCCTCGTTTTCTTCGAGCGGATTATGTCGAGACAGGATAAGGCGAATCGTTTCTATGATCCCATCGGACGGGGGAGGGACCAAAAGTGCCACAAGAGCGCCGTGGTCAAGCTTCAGTCTCTGTGCAATTTGAATCTGTTCCCCGTTCCGGAACCGCGCTATCGTGGGTAAAATTATTTTTTCCTCTATGCCGATGTGGCGTAGCAGACCTTGACGGAATTCCGTGTAGTGTTTCATATCGATTCCCTCGCTCCCTTCAGCTGCTCGGGCCAGCAGGGAATCGAGCCTTTCGTGATCGCCGGAAAGATAGGTGTATAAATTTGTCATGGCTGTTAAACTTGTGAAGGGTTACGCTTGTGTTTGTGTGGGGGCCGATAAGATCTGTCCCTCACATGGCCGGCCTTCAATTGTCTCTTCTTTTACAAGCTATCCGGCGTCGCTTACGTTATCCTTGACCCGCGTCAAGCAATAACAAATTAACCGGACGGTATCTGAACATCTGTAACTCATTATTACGTCATTCCAGGACAAAACACATGGATACAAATTCATTGATAGCAGAAGCGAGACAGTTTGTTTTGGGGTCCCTCTCTACTAGATTGTAAACACCCGTCGGATCGGGTTAGTTGACGATCCTGCATGAAAAAATTGCATTTCTTGACTCAGATCAATTCCTAATTCGACCCAGTCACCTAATTTCGGATGATATTATCCGAATATATTCAATGATTCCAGGAGTAACGAAAATGAACGAATCGAAAAACGAACGTTTATCGCCCTGGTGGAAACATTCTGTAATTCTAATAATGATTGCAGCATTCAGCGTCCTGATATTCGTGGCAATAAAAAGCTACCAGGATGCTCCGCCGATTCCAAGAGAAGTGGTCGACGCCCAGGGAAATTCTTTATTTACAGGTTCCGACATCAAGGCCGGGCAGGAGATCTTCCTTAAATACGGCCTGATGGACAACGGAACCATACTCGGACACGGTGCCTACCTCGGCCCGGACTACTCGGCAGAGTATCTTCACGGGGAAGCCCTCGCTGTCCAGGACAAACTCGCCTCGAAAAAATACAGTGTCCCATACGACAGTCTCACACAGGAACAGAAGAACAGCATCATCGCAGACACGCAGGTGATGCTCCACAAGAACCGGTACGATGCCTCGACCGGCGTTCTTACGTTGACAGGACCGGAAGCCGATGCGTTTCACTCCGAGGTGCAGCACTGGACCGACTACTTCACCGATGCAGACCGGGCACCGGGACTTCCGCAGGATTTCATTTCGAACCCGGCACAGATCAAACAACTCACTACATTCTTCGCATGGGCCGCATGGGCCGCGGTCACGAACCGTCCCGGGAAAAACTACACGTACACTAACAACTGGCCATTCGACAAGCTCGCCGGGAACACGCCGACAAGTTCGGCTCTCATCTGGAGTGCACTCAGCCTCGTCTCGCTCCTGGGTATGACCGGACTGATCTTGTTTCTGTTCGGGAAGTTCGACTATCTGGGATGGAAGTCGGGCATAGATGATCACTTTCAGAATTCACAGCTGGCGGTACCGACTGAGAGTCAGAAAGCAGTTCTCAAATATTTTGTTGTCGTCGCAGGCCTTTTCGTACTTCAGGTTTTCGCCGGAGGAGCGCTCGCACATTATCGTGCGGAACCCTTCGGATTCTACGGGTTCGACCTGGAGAAGTGGCTTCCCTTTAACGTCATTCGGACGTGGCATGTTCAGCTCGCCATCTTCTGGGTGGCGACATCTTTTGTCGCAGCCGGCCTTTTCCTTCCGCCGCTGTTAAGCAAATCCGAGCCCAGAGGACAAAAGACCTGGGTCGATATACTTTTCGTCGCGATAGTCCTCGTTGTCCTGGGAAGTCTCTTAGGAGAATTTCTCGGCATCAACCAGTTCCTCGGCAAGCTCTGGTATTATTTCGGAATGCAGGGCTGGGAATATCTGGAACTCGGCAGAGCTTGGCAATATCTCCTCATTATCGGTTTAGTCATCTGGCTGATCCTCGTGTTCAGAGGACTTAAACCGGCGATGAAAGATCACTCCCAGAAAGAGCTAAGCTCACTCTTCCTTTATTCTGCAGTAGCCATACCTCTCTTTTATCTTCCGGCATTGTTCTTCGGTCCTACGACAAATTTCACAGTGGTGGACAACTGGAGATTTTGGATAATACATCTCTGGGTGGAAGGCTTCTTCGAACTGTTTGCCACGGTAATGGTGGCCGTTATCTTCTATCAGCTCGGGCTTGTAAGGGCGGTATCAGCGACCCGGGTCGTTTACCTTGACGCCATACTTTATCTCGGCAGCGGCATCGTCGGAACAGGACATCACTGGTACTGGACAGGCCAGAGCAATATCACCATGGCGCTCGGCGCAATGTTCTCGGCAATGGAAGTGGTACCTCTGACACTCCTCACTCTGGACGCCTGGGATTTCATCAGGCTTACGAGAAAGACCTCGCCGGACGGAGGCGCACGGATCGCGCAGGGACAGAAGTGGGCGTTCTATTTCCTGATGGCGGTCGGCTTTTGGAACTTCCTGGGCGCGGGTGTCTTCGGGTTCCTGATCAACCTGCCGATCGTCAGCTATTATGAAGTCGGCACCCTGCTCACGCTGAACCACGGACACGCAGCGATGATGGGCGTGTTCGGGATGCTCGCTCTCGGTCTTATGATGTATACGCTACGCAAGCTTTCAACGGACGAGGTCTGGAACAAGAACGAGAAGTTTGTCCGGACGGGATTCTGGGGACTTAACATCGGCCTGATGCTGATGGTCGTTCTGGATATGTTCCCCGCGGGGGTCCTGCAGCTGGCCGATGTCGTGAACCACGGTTACTGGCATGCAAGACGACTCGCATTCATCGACACCGGCATGTTTCATACCCTGGAGTGGCTGAGAATCGTCGCAGACGTCGTGTTCATTGCGGCAGGCGCGATTCCGATTTTGATATTCGCATTGAAGATATATGCGGCAAGAAAGAAGATGTGGCGAGATATCGCTTCGCGCAGGGTTCTATCCAGCCAGGCATAGTTTACCCCATCTCCTCTTCCAAAGCCCGTCCGGCTGTTTGAAAATCATTAACAAACACTGACGGGCTTCTCCATTTTTCTTCATTTCCCACGACAAAAATCTTCCGAGACTCCTTAGATATCGAAGGATGGAGGGAATATACTCTGCTGGGCTTCGCGGTGTTCTGTGTCTGTCTGTAGAACGCCTTTCTCCTTGAAGAAAGAGATTAAACAGAGTTCCACTTATGCGGAACCGCGCCTGCGGCGCAAACTCGGCGACATCCTGCAACACTTGCTTACCATTACATAATTGACGGGGAACAAAGGGAGACTATTGAGAAGGCGACCTGTCAGCTTCCCTTCCCCGGGCAGCAACCGAAGCGACTACTTCGAGAGTTCCTGCAACCGCCTGACATCTGTGACAAATATCTTCCTCGCGCTTTCCCGAATTACCTTATGGTCTTTCAGTTTCCTCAATGCACGCGACAGGGTTTCAACTGCGATCCCGAGTTGGGCGGCAAGATCCTTCTTGCTCGTGGTCAGCGTAAATACGGGCTCTGTCTTTCCAACAGACCCGTTGGACGTAATCTCTCCGAGAATGAAACGTGCAAGTCTCGTTTCAACATCCACCGAAAGCTGTCCAAATTTCTTATTGAGCTCCATGAGCCGCGAGGCTAAAGCTTCAGTCAGTTTCAACGCGATACCGGGATTCTCCTCCATTGCTCGCTTGAACTCCAATTTCGGAACGTGAAAGAGGACGGAATCTTCGGCTGTCTGAGCGCAAGCTGGATAGACGTCGGCTCCGGTGAATATCGGAGTTTCGGCAAAACTCTTGAAGGGTTTAAGGACATGAAGGATCGTCTCGCTCCCGTCGGAAGAGAGCTTGTAGATTCTTACTGTACCTTGAAGCACGACATAGAATCCGGAGAATGACTCGCCTTCAAGAAAAATCACCCGGTCCTTTAAGTAAGTCTTGACCCCGCCAATTTTGCGGATCTTGTCGCGTTCGGTTTCACTGAGCTTTTCGAATAGAGGTACTTTGTCGAGGGACCCTGTCAATTCTCTCATGGTACCTAAAAGATACAAAGAGAGGATCAGATAATCTTACCGACCATCGACTGGATCATGCTTATAAGAGGTGCGGGATAGACGCCGATCCAGATTATAAAGGCTGTGAGCACAACCAGCACGAAACCTCCGGCAATCGAGACAGCGCTTGCAGGCGCAGTTTCTTTCTCCTCAGCGGGATGCATATACATGACCACGATAACGCGCAGATAGTAGAACAGCCCTATTGCACTACCGACGACGAGGACGATAACAGGAAGCCAGAGCGACGACCCGATGCCGGCGAGGACCACATAAAATTTTCCGATAAATCCCGCCGTCAACGGGATGCCGGCGAGAGAGAAAAGTATCACGGTAAAGAAGGCAGTAAGCCACGGGTGGCGCCAAAACATTCCCCGGAGTTCCTCGATATCTCCCACCTCATGCTCCCCGCTTGACAAAACCGCGATTATGCCGAATGCGCCCAGCGTGGTTGCAAAATAGGCGACCAGATAGAAGGCGACTGCCGTAGCGGCCAGCACCCCGCTTGCGAGAAATGCGACCAGCAAGTACCCCAAGTGCGCGATAGATGAGTAGGCCAGAAGGCGCTTCACGTCCTTCTGCAAAAGTCCGAGAAGATTGCCGATGAGTATCGACGCGATCGCGACGGCGGTAAAGACTACAATCAGCGGCTCGGACAAATGAACGTTCACTTTATAGAAATACCTGAGAAGAAGCGCGAACATCGCCCCTTTCGAAATAGTGGCCACGAAAGCAGTGACCGGCGCAGGCGCTCCCTCATAGACATCCGGCGTCCACAGGTGAAACGGCACGAGAGCAAGCTTGAAGCCGATTCCGACGATGATTAACCCGTAACCCGCGAGCAATATTGCGTCATGGTATCCCTCGAGTCCGCTCAGAGATGTTGAGAGCTGCGAAAACTCCATCGTGCCTGTTTGGGCATAGACGAGGGCCATCCCGAAAAGAAGGAATGCTGCCGAGACTGCCGCAAGTATAAGGTATTTCAGCCCTGCTTCCACCGACTTTTCAAAAGGGCGGGTGTAAGCGATCATCGAGTAGAGCGAGACGCTCAATATTTCCAGGCCTACGAAGAAAGAAACGAAGTCGCTGCTCGCGGCGAGAATGCACGATCCCAGCGTCGCCAGTAGAAGGATCAGATAGAATTCCTCCGGAGTAGAAATCCTTCCTTCAAAGTACCTGTATCCGATCAGCGCCACGGCTATGCTTGATATCATGATCAGGCCGAAGAAAAACGCGGCGTATGTATCTATCGAGAGAAGCCCCGTTACCTGCTGCGGTAACGTCCCGGATACCGCAGGTATTGAGATCACGGCGAGTGCAAGCGCAATCACCGTCAGCACAAGCGTCAGCACGTGATTCCTGTAAAACGCAATCACGAGCATGATGACCACGATGGAGATCGAAAGTATAGTCAGGGGTGTCAACGCGGTAAGCTGGGCCGGGGTCATCTGACGTTGTTCCTCCCTCCCGGCTTGCGCATTGCGAATTCATCACTCAGATGCGTCGGACCAGGGTGGTAAGTTGTCTCCGTTGGGGCAGACGCGATTTTTTGAAGATTTCTGATTGCACCGTCCGCGGTTTTAATGACAGTTTGCGGAAAGAGCCCGACCCATATGATTGCAATCGTGAGGGCGGACATCATGACCATTTCCCTGCCTCCGAAGTCCTTCAGCTTTCGATTCTCGACAGGCTTGCCGTGAAAACTGAGCTGCATCATCCAGAGGGCATAGACCGTGGCGGTAATCAGTCCGATGGTAGCGATCGAGGCCAGTACGGCGTTCACCTGAAAGGCGCCGAGGAGCACCATAAACTCGGCGACGAAGTTAGCCATTCCCGGCAAACCCAGGGACGCGAGGGTGAATACCATCGTTGCCCCGCCCATACGAGGCGCAAATTTCCAGAAGCCTCCCATCTTAGTCATGTCTCGCGTGTGGATCCGCTCCTGAATTGCGCCGACTATTATGAAGAGGGCGCCGGTGCTCAGCCCGTGTGCGATAATCTGAAGCACCGAACCTTGAAGAGCTATCGCATTCCAGGCAAACACGCCGAGGAGCACGAACCCCATGTGAGAGACGCTCGTGTATGCGACGAGCCGCTTCATGTCGGTCTGACCGAACGCCAGGAGCGCTCCATAAAGAATTCCGATCACGGCGAGTATCATAGCAATCGGCGCAAAAGCCTTTGCTGCCTCTGGGAAAAGCGGTAACACGAATCTCAACAACCCATATGCGCCTGTCTTGAGCAGCAGGCCGGCGAGTATCACACTTCCGGCGGTCGGTGCTTCCGTGTGGGCATCGGGGAGCCAGGGATGAAACGGAAAGGCCGGAAGCTTCACTGCAAATGCGACGAAGAACCCGAGCATCAGCCACATCGCGGTCGTCTGCGACATCGGGGTGTTGAGGAGTTTCGTGTAATCGAACGTGTACACCCCGGTCGCGTGTCCGTGGACAAAATAAAGCCCTATGATAGCTACAAGCATCAGGAGTCCGCTCAGCTGCGTGAAGATGAAGAACTTGACGGACGCGTAAATCCTCCTCTCGTGTCCCCAGATCGCGATCATGAAATACATCGGCACGAGCATCATCTCCCAGAAGAAATAGAAGAGGAACAGGTCGAGAGAGAGGAAGACTCCCATTATTCCGGCGATAACCCAGAGCAGGTTGAAATGGAAGAAGCCCGCCCTATCCTTGATCTCCGTCCAAGATGCTCCGACGGCCATCAACCCGAGAAAAGCTGTCAGCACGATGAGGAGGAGACTCAATCCGTCCATTGCGAAGTGGAAGCTGATGCCAATCTGCGGAATCCACGGCTGCTGGAACTGAGCTATCCACGGGCCGTGCAGCGTTATAGCGAACTCGGATCCGTTCGCAATCCAGAGAATGACGACGATGACAAGATCCGCGACGAGCGATGCAATCGAAATCCAGCGAGTCGCTTTGACGTTCCACCTCGCAACGAGCCAGGCGAGGAGACCGCCAATCAGCGGTATGAAAATGAGCCAAAGTAATATCATAGGAACACCGTGATCCCGATTATTATTACCGCCCCGGCTGCAATCATTGCCGCATAAAACCTTGCGCGACCGGTCTGGGTGAGGTTGAGTCCGCGGTGAACGACCCGGCCGAGTGCTGCTATGCCCTTATAAATCATGTCGACGATATCATCCTTGTCGATGCGTGCGAGCCAGGCCCACGGTTTTACGAAAGCGTGATCATAAAGCCAGTCAAGCCCCCAGTCAGTGAACCAGAACCTATGGACGGCCGCCACGAACGGAACGGCTACCAGTCTGTCGACAACCTCCCGCTTCTGCATGTAGAGCACATAGACCACGTATACACCGAACAGAGACACGACCGCGGTGATCAATTGAAAGAGACCTTCCGTCCCGACGCCGAGGTTTTTAACCTGCACTGCGGGAAGAGCGGAATGGAGGAAATTTGTGAAGAGCGGGAAATTCCCAAGCGTATCGGGAAGCTCGATGAAGCCCCCGATGATTGAAAGCACCGCCAGAACTATTAGCGGGATCTTTATCCTCAGGCCGGGCCTCTTTGAAACCTGCTGATGCGCTTCGCCAAAGAAGGCCACGAAAACCATTCGAAAGGTATACATAGAAGTCAGCAGTGCGCCGACAACTCCGGCGATCCAGAGTAGGGGACTGCCGAGCCTGGACGACCATGCGTCCCAGATTATCAGGTCCTTGCTGTAGAAACCTGCGGTCACAAGCGGGATCGCGGCGAGCGAAGCTGAAGCGACCAAGTAAGTCCAGAAAGTAACAGGAAGCTGCTTCCTCAGGCCGCCCATCTTGAAAATGTTGTGTTCTTCATGAAGTGAAATGATAACTGCGCCAGCGCCGAGGAAGAGGAGTGCCTTGAAGAAGGCATGAATCATGAAATGGAAGATCGCGGCAGACCATGCGCCGACTCCAAGGGCAAGGAACATATATCCTATTTGACTGATGGTCGAGTAAGCAAGTATCCGCTTTATGTCGTTTTGCGTCAATGCGCTGAAGCCGGCGAGCAAAAGTGTCGCGGCACCTACTATCGCCACAGTGGTCTGAATCGTAGGGGCGAGGGCAAACAACACGTGAGTCCGGGCGATGAGATAGACACCGGCAGTCACCATTGTTGCCGCATGGATAAGCGCGCTGACGGGTGTGGGACCTGCCATCGCATCGGGGAGCCATGTCTGCAGCGGCAGCTGGGCGGACTTTCCGACCGCTCCTCCGAGCAGGAGTGCCGCGGCCAACACCGGAAGCGTGGAGCCTGCCGGCCACTGCTGGACTGCGCGCTGCATCAAGGTTTGAATGTGCAGAGTACCGAGATGGGAGAAAAGCAGAAACAAGCCTATGGCCATCGATGCATCCCCCACTCTCGTGACTACGAATGCCTTTCTTGCCGCCCTTCCGTTTGCGGGATCCTTGTACCAGAATCCGATAAGCAGATAGCTGCATGCGCCGACAAGTTCCCACCCGAGATAAAGCAGAAGCAGGTTGTTCGCGAGGAGAAGCGTCAGCATTGAACCGACGAATAGGTTCAGATAAGCAAAGAACCTGCTGTAACCTTCTTCCTCCTCTTCCATATATTCAGCCGAATAGACATGGATAAGGAAGCCGACGAATGTTACGACGAGGCACATCACCAGCGACAGCGCATCGAGGTAGAACGCGATTGCCGGATTGAAGCTCCCTACGCTTACCCATTGCCAGAGGACTTCACGATACGCGTGACCCGGCGGAGGAGACGTGATGAAAGCCACGGCTATGAAAATCATCAGGAGAGCCGAGAGACCGGCGGCCGCTGATCCTACAAATGCCGATACTCCCTTCGACATCTTCCCTCCCAGAATTGCGAGAACGGCGAAGCCGAGAAACGGAATTACCGGTACCAACCACAGGAGATGCAGCACGTCACCCTCTCATCTTGTTCGCAACGTCGACGTCGAGCGTCTTGTATTTATGGTATAGCTGGAGTATTAGCGCAAGACCTACCGATACTTCAGATGCCGCCATGGCAAGGATAAATATGAACATGACCTGTCCGTCGGGCTGACCCCATTTCGAGCCGGCTGCAACGAAAGCAAGTCCGGCGGCATTCAGCATAATTTCGATCGAGAGCAAAAGGAACATGATGTTCCTTCTCGTCAGAACTCCGGCCAGTCCTAAAGCAAAGAGAATCGCGGCAAGGAAGAGGACCTGGTTTGTCGCAACCGTGGCCATTAATTCCCTCCCCTGCTTTCAGAGACCATCGCATCCTTTCGTCCGAGATGATACGCACCGACCAGTCCGGCGAGAAGAAGCATAGAGGCAAGTTCCACACCTATCAGGTACGGGCCGAATAGCGACATGCCGACCTCCCTGGGTCCGATGCCTCGCCTCATTTGGTCGCCCCCCGGTCCGGAGAACATTAGATAAGCAAGCTCGACCAGCAGAATCCCGGCAAGGATCGAAGGTCCGATCCATATTCCCCCTTTTAGGAGCTTTTTCTCGGCTTCCACGGCGTAAGATCCGAGATTCAGCATCATCATTACGAAAACTATCAGAACCATTATGGCGCCTGCATATATAATGACTTCCAATGCGGCGACAAACGGAGCTCCAAGGACGAAAAAGATCACAGCGACGGAAAGAAGGGAGACCACGAGATAGAGGAGCGCATGAACGGCATTTCTTCTCGTTATCACCATGACGGTCGACAGAATCGCCACGACCGCAGAAATGTAGAACGCGACATTCATATCCAATCCACTTGCTCGTTAACTTTTTCTTCGTCCATCACGGCATCAAGCTTTTCAAGTCAACCGGTGGTGCTTCGTTTTCCGCCTCGCCTTTGTCTTTTCCGCCGATCTTAAGCCCCGCGACGCGATAGAAGTTATACCCGGGATACTTTCCTTCACCGTCTATCAAGAGGTGTTCCTTTTCATAAACCAGATTCTGCCTGTTGTATTCACCCATCTCGAAATCGGGGATAAGCTGAATTGCATATGTCGGACAAGCTTCTTCACAGAAGCCGCAGAAAATACAGCGAGAGAAATTAATCCTGAAGAATTCCGGATATCTTCGTCCGTTCTCGTCTTCAGTAGCCTGAAGAGATATGCAGTCGACCGGACACGCGGCGGCACACAAATAGCATGCGACGCATCGTTCTTCCCCGTCCGGGTCCCGCGAGAGGATGATGCGTCCTCTCCAGCGAGGCGGGAGATATGCTTTCTTTTCCGGGTATTGTACCGTAACGCGTTTATTGAACATGTGAAGGAAAACTTTCCATAAACCGACTACATAGCTGAACATGATCTTACCTTGTCATCAAAATTATCGCTCCCGTCACGAGCAGATTTGCCAGTGATAGCGGAAGAAGGAGCTTCCATCCGTAAGCGAGAAGCTGGTCGAACCTCGGCCGCGGGAACGTTGCCCTGAACAATACGAAAAGGCCTATGAACGCAAAGGTCTTTATGAGAAACCAGACTATCGGCGGAAACCACGGGCCCATCCACCCGCCGAGAAAGAGCGTCGCTATCATCGCGGAGATCAGCGTGATCCCGAGATACTCACCGACAAAGAACACGCCGAATTTCATGCTCGAATATTCTGAATGGAATCCCGCGATCAGCTCACTTTCTGCTTCCGGCAAATCGAACGGAATTCTCCGTGCCTCTGCCGCACCCGCGATAAGAAAGACGATGAAACCGATGAACTGCGGTACGATGAACCACATTTGCCGCTGCGCTTCGACAATAGCTTTGAGACTGAACGATCCGGCCATCATTACAACTCCCATCAGGGAAAGTCCCATGAACACTTCATAGCCGATCATCTGCGAGGCAGCGCGCAACCCGCCCAAGAGCGAGTACTTGTTCGACGAAGCCCACCCCCCGAGTACGACACTGTATACCCCCATCGAAGACATCGCCAGAAAAAACAGGAGCCCGATGTTCAGGTCCACAATTTGTATACCCGAAGTGAACGGGACAACGGTATACGAGAAGAGGACCGTGATCATGACAATTGCCGGCGCGATGACGAAGATCGGTTTGTCGGCAAATGGCGGTATCCAATCCTCTTTCGCAAGAAGCTTGATGGTATCGGCAATTACCTGGAACAGACCGAACGGGCCGACCCTGTTGGGTCCATACCTGTCCTGCCAGAGCGCGAGGAGTCGTCGTTCGACCCAAATCAGATTTGCCGCAATGGTCAGAGCGACAAATAATACCCCGACGTCTATGATCCAGTATATCAGAGTCTGGCTCAAATCGTTACCTCTTCCCAACTCTACACAATTGTCCAATTGCACCGGAGACATGAAAAGAAGGCAATCCAACGGGCAGCCCCGCGGTTCCGCTTCGAAGAGACGGGACAACTTTCAGCAAAACACTGATCGTTTCTGCGCCTATGTTGACCTCGACATCGTTTCCAGGCTCAGCTCCGATAGATCGGGCATCTTCCGGATTAAGAGCTACATACGGCTGAGGCGAAAGCTGGCGAATACCGTGCGTGTAGACGCTCAGTTCCTCCGATCCGAAGATGTGATTCATCGGAACGACGAGCCATTCCCCTTTGACGGGTGAGAAGGATGCCGGAATATCCCGGAAATAATCCGGACGGGCATTCGTGCCCGGTTCAATCAGGCGTTTTCCCGGATCGCCGCCACGCAGCGGACCGGCCACCTCTTCCTGGAAGCGGTTGAGAGACTGAACAGAATTCCAGCCCGGCGCCCAGTACCGCGGGATTACCGATGAAGGCCCCTCCTCCTGATAGCCTTCCATCGTAAAAGTAAACGGGGTGTCGGTGTCGTCAGGCGGCTTGGGTTCGCTTACCTTGATATTCGCCAGGATTGCCGTCCGGCCGCTGTACCTGTGCGCCTCTCGTGCAATCTTTTGTCCGGCTATACGGAAATCCACCGGTGGTGCCAGATCTTTAAGCTTCTCAAATGCGGGGAATGCATTCGCCATTGCTGCCAATATTGCATCATAATTCCGCCACACTTCTCCCGAAGAGCGTTCGGCAGCCACCATTATCTCCCCGAGCCATTTCCAGCTGTCCGTAATATCGTCTTTGGCCGGGAAGACCTGAAAGAATCTCTGCGCCCTTCCCTCACTGCTGACGAACGAGCCGTTACTCTCCGCAAATGTAGCAGCGGGCAGGACAAGAGTCGCGCGCTCCGAAGTGTCATTCAAAAGCGAATCGAGCACCACGATGCCGGTCCCCGCACCAAGAAGTTTTTTGATCGTGGCCGGGCTCCCGCGCCTTGAAATATCGTTTTCAAGTATGATGACATTCTTGACAGACCCATCTGCCACCAGTTTTTCGGCATCTTCAAGCGTCCTGCTTTCAAGAAGCGCGGAGCCAAAGCTGTTGGCTTCCGGCATGGTATAAGCGATCTTGGCTTCTTTCCCGGACTTGCACAAAGACCACGCTACGTTCGCGGCGGCTTCAATAACCGCTTCACTGCGGCATCCGTAGCCGGAGACCACGAGCGGTCTTCTCGCGTCCTTCAATGCGGCCGCGATTGCCTTCACTGAATCATTCTGATCCTTCCCGAGTCCAGAAACTTTCGGCGCACTGCGGTCGATCTCGTTCGCGACGGCGAAGGCAAACCGCGCAATTTCATCAGGAGTTCCGTGGAATGTGGCTGAGGATATTTCATCGAGCTTTGTCTCACTGATGTTGAGGATGAAGATCGGGCCATGTTCATCCTGAAGTACTTCCCTCACGGACTTATCGTCCCATTCAGGAACGCGGAGTTTCTTTGCCTTCTCAATCGGTTTGTTTCTGGCGGCCTGCCTGATCGACAGATCGAGCATAGGAGCCGTGTTCGTTACGTCTTCGCCGATAATGAGAACGGCATCCGCCTCACGCACTTCCTTCATAGAAGCCGACTTCGCCGGACCGTGTGTCAGGTTATCAATCATCAGTTTCACGAGTCGTTGCTCTTCGGCATTCATACCGGAGAAGAAATTGTCGGGACCGACGAGGGTTCGCAGGGCAAAGTTGGATTCAAGCGAGGCACGGGGCGATCCGATACCTATTGTCCTCCCGCTGGAGAGAATCCTGGCAAATTCCTTCATGGCGGACTCTTTAGTGACAGGCGACAGATATTCATCTCGGCTTCCGCGCATCATCGGATGTCTTATCCGTTTCTCATCGTTCACAAACTCGTATCCGTACCTTCCCCGATCGCATAGGAAGTAGCCGTTGACCTCGCTGTTATAGCGGTTCCTGATCCTGCGAAGCCCGCCGTACCTTTCGCCTGCTATCGTGTTGCAGCCGAGACCGCAGTTGACGCAGACCGAAGGTGCCGTCGTCAGGTCCCACTTGCGTGTGTAATGCTGCTTCAGAGTCTTGTCAGTAAAAACACCCGTTGGACAGACTTCGACGAGATTGCCGCTGAATTCGCTTTCCAAAGTGCCGTCGGCCTGTCTTCCGAAGAAAACTATATCTCTCAGGATGAAAGGCCCGAAATCATGGCCGCCGGCATAGTCATTATAAAAACGTGTGCATCTGTAACACTGGATGCATCTGTTCATTTCCTGGTTGACGAGCGGACCCAAATCCTGATTTCTAAACGTTCTCTTCAGATATTCGTACTGCCGGTAGTTGTGTCCGGTCATGACGGTCATGTCCTGGAGATGGCATTCACCGCCCTCGTCGCATACGGGACAATCGTGAGGGTGGTTCGTCATCAGTCCTTCGATTACACCAGCGCGAAACTGACGGGCTTCTTCATCATCGATAGAAATGCGTGTCCCGTCCGCAGCCTGAGTCAGACAAGCCATTACTAGACGCCCTCTGGTGTCGTTTTCGTCCCTGTACTGCTTGACGGCGCACTGCCTGCACGCCCCAACCGATCCCATCGCAGGATGCCAGCAGAAGTAAGGGAGGTTGAGTCCGAGGGTAAGACATGCATCGAGTAGGTTCTTGCCGTCCTTTATTTCGTACTCTTTATTGTCTACAAATATCTTTGCCATCATTGTCTCCAGGGACACTTTTTATCGCGTATGTGTCTCTCGAAATCATCTCGGAAATATTTCATTGCGCTCTGCAACGGCTCCGCCGCTCCGGGAGCGAGTGCACAGTACGTGTGGCCCGGGGCTACGAACTGCGTGATAGAAATGAGTTTGTCTATGTCTTCCATCTTTCCTGTTCCATTTTCGATTGAGAGCAGGAGCTTTTCGGCCCAGTTGAGGCCGGACCAGCACGGGGTGCACCAACCGCAGGACTCCTGGGCAAAGAAATGCTCCAGGTTGAGACACATACCCACCGGGCAGGTCTTGTCGTCCATGAGAATCATAGTGCCGGTTCCGAGCCTGCTTCCGGCTTTCTGCACGGAATCGAAATCCATTTTCACGTCGAGGTGCTCTTCCGTCAGGAAATCGGTGGAAGCGCCGCCGGGGAGTATCCCGCGAAGCTTCACCCCGTCTCTCATTCCCCCCGCATGTACCTCTATGATCTCTCTGATGCTTGTGCCCATCGGTAATTCCCAGAGTCCGGGCTTTTTGACTTTTCCGCTCACGCCGTAGAGTTTAGTTCCGGCGTCCGAACCGTTGCTAAGGCCTTTGAACCATTCGGCTCCGTTGTTGATGATGTGCGGGATGTTGCATAGGGTCTCGATGTTGTTGACTACGGTGGGTCTCCCCCAGAGTCCGCTGGTTTGAGGAAAGGGGGGCTTGGACCGCGGGTTCGCACGCTTTCCTTCCAAAGAGTTCAAAAGACCTGTCTCTTCTCCGCACATGTATCTCCCGGCGCTGACATGCAGATACAGATCGAAATTGAAATCCGAACCGAAAATCTTCTTGCCGAGATACTTTTTTTTGTACGCTTCGGCGATTGCTTCGGTGAGACGCCTGTCGGCCAATGCATACTCGTAACGGAGAAAAATGTAGCCTGTGTTTGCCTGCACGGCGCTTGCAGCGATGATCATCCCCTCGATGAGCTCGTGCGGGTTCTCCTCCATCAGAAGCCTGTCCTTGAAGGTTCCGGGTTCCATCTCGTCGCCGTTGGCCACGACATATTTTTGCTTCGGTGCATCGGCTCCCATCGGTACGAAGCTCCACTTCTGCCCGGTAGGAAAGCCGGCTCCTCCTCTGCCGCGAAGTCCCGAATTTTTCACTACATCTTGTATTCCCTTCGGGTCCATCTCACGTACAGCTTTGCGTGCAGCTGTGTATCCGCCAGCCTTTTCATAGCCGGCTAGTGTCTCGGGAGATCCGCCTGTATGGATTGCTCCGGTCAAGGGGGTTTCCATTATGTTTTCCCCCGCCTCAACAAAGCCGGTCCTCTTCGCAA
Organism: Candidatus Kryptoniota bacterium; assembly: GCA_046706745.1. Classification (GTDB taxonomy): domain Bacteria; phylum Bacteroidota; class Ignavibacteria; order Kryptoniales; family JAKASW01; genus JAKASW01. Next base: position 153,184 of record JBJKPC010000016.1, on the reverse strand, counting down.
TTCAAGTCCTGTCGTTGTCCCATGTCTACGTGTCTATTCATACTTGTCCAGAACTTCTTGAACAGTCGAAGGATCGAAATCCTTTATCGGTTCACGGTCGATCATCGCGACCGGGGCATGATCGCAAGCTCCCAGACAGACTATCGGAAGAAGGGTAAACTTCCCGTCGGGAGTGGTCTCTCCCATCTTAATGCCGAGCTTCTGGCAAAGCTCTTCACGAAGCCGGTCAAATCCCATTACCCAGCAGCTCACGCTGTCGCAGACGTGAATGACGTGTTTGCCCACCGGCTTGCGGTAAATCAGATTGTAAAACGAAGCCACCGACTCGAGCTCTTCAGCGGACATGTTGAGAAACTCCGCGACATCTCGGACATTTTCGTCGGTAACCCAGCCGCGATGCTTCTGGACGATCTTCATCGCCTCGATGCACACGGCTTTCTTGTCAGCGTACTTCGGAAATTCTTCTTCTATTTCTTCACGTTCTTCTTTTGTAAGCATGTCACTTTCGGGTTAGCAACGTTCGAACGATTCATTTCAGATTTACCTGTCTATGTCGGCGAGGACAAAATCCAGGCTCCCGAGAATTGCCAGTAAATCTGCGACGGTGAAGCCGCGGCTCAGGAGCGGCACCGTCTGGATGTGTGCAAATGACGGGGTACGGATTCTCGTCCTGTACGAAACCGTGTTTCCGTCGCTGATCAGGTAATAGCTGTTGCCGCCTTTTGTAGCCTCGATATTGAACGAGGCTTCACCAGGCGGAATAACCGGCCCCCATGTTACACCGAGGAAATGCGTGATCAGTGTCTCGATGTCGTGCATGGTCCGCTCCTTAAGCGGCGGAGTTGCGAGCGGATGATTCGACTTATAAGGTCCTTCAGGCATGTTCTCGAGGCATTGCCTGATTATTCGCACACTCTGGTTCATTTCTTCAATTCGCACAATTGCCCTGTCGTAACAGTCCCCATGTTGCGCGGTCGGTATGTCGAAATCGAGCCGGTCGTAACCGGAATACGGCCGCTTCTTCCTGAAGTCCCACTCCATCCCGCAGGCCCTCAACAGTGGGCCGGTAACTCCCCAATCGATTGCCTCATCAAGCGTGAATGCTCCTACGCCTTTTGTCCGCGCCTGGAAGATTTTGTTCTTCATAACAATCTTGTCGTACTCCCTAAGGCGTTTCGGGAAATAATCGACAAAATCTCTTACGAGTCTATCCCAGCCGTTCGGCAGGTCCTGCGCCACTCCGCCGATCCGGAACCAGTTCGGGTGCATCCTGTCGCCGCATATGGCTTCGATTATTCCCAACACCTTCTCACGGTCCGTGAACATGTAGAACACGGGCGACATCGCGCCCACATCCTGCGCGAAGGTGCCATACCAGACGAGATGATTCGAGATTCTGAAAAGCTCGGACAACATTATCCTGATCACCTGCGCACGATCAGGGACATTAATTCCTGCAAGAGTCTCAACCGCTTGTACATACACGAAATTGTTCATCACGCCGCCGAGGTAATCGATGCGGTCGGTGTAAGGAATATACGTGTGCCAGGACTGCCGCTCGGCCATTTTCTCGGCTCCCCTGTGGTGAAATCCGATTTCTGGGGCGACGTCGAGTATTTCCTCGCCGTCGAGCTGCAGAACAAATCGAATAACCCCATGAGTGCCCGGATGCTGCGGACCGATATTCAGGAACATGAAATCGGCGTCTTCGCTCTCCCTCTTCATGCCCCATTCCTCCGGATGGAACTCGAGCGCCTTTTGTTCGGCTTCGTACTTCTCCTGCGGAAGCTGGTAGGGTCCCATTTCGGTTGCGCGTGCAGGATGATCTTTTCGCAGCGGATGCCCCTTCCATGTCCGCGGCATTATTATTCTTGCGAGATGCGGATGCCCATCGAACTTGACACCAAACAGGTCCCACACTTCTCTCTCGTACCAGTTCGCGGACTGCCATATATCCGTGGCCGTGGAAATGGACGGTGTGCTCCCGGTCAGCCCGACTTTTATCCTTATGTCTTCGTTCCGGTCATAAGAGAGAAGGTGATAGACTACGGTGAAGTCGCTTTGAGGCTGTCCTTCCCGATGCACGCGCGTACGCTCGTCGATCGCAGTCAGGTCGTAAAGGACCTTGTAAGGCATTTCCACATCATACTTCAGGAATCTCAGCGCGTCGTGCACTCTCAATTTATCGATCCAGACGGTGGGAATGTTATCCCGCGTGGGTTGGATCGCCCTGATGTCCGGCCCGAATTTCGCTTCGAGATCTTCGATAATGCGGTTTTTCTCGATTGTGATCATATCTCGTCGATCGGCCTGTACGTTCTTACTTTGGTTCTATCTTCCTGCTTCAGATCCCGGTTTGCGGGCATATCAGGTTTGATGATACCTTGAGGGCCGACCGTCCAGCTCAACGGCCGCCGTTCCTTTCCGACCTGCTTCTGGAGAAGCGTTAATCCCTCCAGAAACGCGTCCGGTCTCGGCGGGCATCCTGGAACATATACGTCAACCGGAAGAAACTTGTCGACTCCCTGAACCACGCTGTAGATGTCGTACATTCCTCCCGAGTTTGCGCAGGACCCCATCGAGATTACCCATCTCGGTTCCATCATCTGTTCATAAAGGCGCTTTATGACGGGAGCCATCTTAATGAAGACGGTCCCTGCTATCACCATGAGGTCGGCTTCGCGCGGAGTCCCTCGAACGACCTCTGCTCCGAAGCGTGAGACGTCGTACTTACTGGTGATGCTCGTCGCCATTTCAACATAGCAGCATGATAGGCCGAAGTTGAAAGGCCAGATTGAATTCTTCCTTCCCCAGGCGACGAGATCCTCGAGCTTTGAAAGTATGAGGACTTTCTTCACAGATTCCTCAGACGACACTTTTGCCTTGTCGAGCTGGGTCTCCTCAGGTTTTGTTAACGACCAACTCATCTTACTGATTTACCTCCGTGCAGCCCGGCGGTGTTCTGCTGCAATTTCTTTTTGACGATGTCGAGCGCCCCGAGTCGCCAAAGGTATATAAGTGTTGCTACCAACACCACGATGAAAACCGATGCCTCTATGTAGCCGGTCCACCCGACCTCTCTCAACGCAACAGCCCATGCGACTATGAAAACCGATTCGAGGTCAAAAACCACGAAAAACATGGCAAAGAGATAGAATTTGACGGAAAATCGAAGACGGGCGGTCCCCGAAGAAGTCACCCCGCCTTCGTAATACTCCCCCGTCGCCGGCTCGTTGTGCCTGGGGCCCAGCAAATGTGAAGCTATCATCATCCCCGCGGTGAGAAGCACTGCCAGGGCGAGATATATCATCATCGGCCAGAGTATCATTTGAGGCCGACGCCTTTTGGAGTTCCCGAGACATCATTAGCAGCGGGAAGACTCAGATTCGATGGATAGCCGCGATTGAGATCCGGGACATTACGGGCGAGTGGATGCAACCCACCCTCGTCGATAGTGCTTTCAGGGAATGTCTCTCCGGGAGGAGGAATTAAAAGGAGGTTTCTTCTTATCTCGGGACAAGCGTCCGTTTTGCCAAACATAACTCAACTCCGTTCCGCGTCGTTCCAGAATTAATCATTCATCATCAAAGAAGACGGGTGCTTAAACCAGCGATTGATCAACCAGGGACTTGACGCATCCGTCTCAGCATAGCGTCCAGTGATTCTTGAGGACTTGAGTGAGTGTTACATTAAGTATAACGCAACCTATCTCGATAGGTTCCCTTACCGTCAGTTCACGATGAGAAATTTTGTCTCGACGGTCAAATGGGGGGTGCCATGATTAAGGAAGGACCGCGCCGGGCAAGTAGAGTGATCACGCCGATTCGGCCAACTTCTCGGACGTTTCAAGACTCAACCCCTGACGGGCGAGAGCCAGTCTGGTAGTCTCATAACTCTTATGGGAAATAGATCTAAGACCGAGCGCCGCAGCAATCTGGGCAAACATGGGACGGTCATCTATGTAGACAGCATCATGGGGAGAAACTTGGCCAACGTCGAAAGCAATCCTGTAAATATCTCTGTCCGGTTTTCTCACATGCACAAAACTTGATGAAACAAAAAAGTCTATGAACTCTCCAAGCCTGAACGTCCTGATTCGGTATTCGTTGACCTCACGGCCTTCGTTGCTTATTACCCCAACCTTGAGTCTGTATTTCTGTTTCAGCGATTTCACGAGATCGATCATCTCGGGAAAGGGTTTCGACTGTTCGAACATGAACTTTCGAAAGTCCTCATGTGAAAAGCCCCTGTTCTCGTAAAACACGATCCGGTCAAGGTACTCGGTTAGGCTTATCTTTCCGGATTCGTAAGTGTCGTAGGTGAGATGGTGACGCTCGTTCAGTTCTTCATAGTCAAGCTCGAACTCTGCGGCAGCGGCTTTCCGCGAATTGCGGTCCCACCCGTTTGTTAATAGCACACCGCCAATGTCTAGAAACAATGTAGACGGGATTTTTCTCTCCTCCATGGTGCTCCTCCTGTTCTTTTTATTGGGAAAAAACCGGGGCAGAGCCCGGCGTTGCTAACCAAGTGCTTCTTCAGTCGCCTGCCGCAGTTTATCGAGTCCTCCCGCGACATCCGTTCCCAGGTCGATCCTTATGACACGCCTTCCGTGTCTTCTTAGAGATTCCAGGTCGCCAAGTGCCTGCGCTTTCTTGAAAACGGAGAAACCGTAAGACCGCCCGGGAATTGGTACATCGACGGCATCATTTGCGGTGAGTTGTATAAAAAGACCAGTGTTCGGACCGCCCTTATGATACTGGCCGGTGGAATGAAGAAACCGGGGGCCATATCCGAAAGTCGTTGCTAACTTCAGATTTTTTTGAACAAGCGCACGTATCGAGGCTATTCGTTCATCCACTCCGTCACCCGGAGTGACATAGGCCATGAAAGGTACGTAATCCCCGGCCTTCGACTGCCCGAAGAAAAACTTCAGCGCTTCCCGAAGAGACTTTCCCTCCGCATTTCCATAGATCTTCAGATCCCCTTCGTCTATAACAGGATTTTCTTCAGGTAACCGCCCGGTGGTCTTAACTTCATCGAGAAGTTGGCTTGTATTGTCCTTGCTTTCCTGCACATTTGGTTGATTGAAGGCATCGATTCCAACAATCGCACCTGCGATGGCAGTTGCGAATTCCCATCTGAAAAACTCCTGGCCCAAATCATATACGTCGGCCATCTCCACCGAAACGACCTGTTGTCCGGCATCCATCAGCTCGCGGATATGTCTTTCAGTTGCGGCGTCATTCTCGTTTTTCATTTTCAGAAACGCGAAGAGTCTGTCCTTGGCGTAAGCCGCGGGCTGCAGGAGTGGCTCGTCACTGACGGGGAGGATTCCCCTTCCTTCCTTTCCCGTGCTTTCTGCAATGAGCTGCTCGAGCCAAAGACCAAGGGCTGCAACTCTCTTCGAAACTACAAGCGTCAGTTTGTCCTTCCCTTTCGAAGCAAGCTCAGCCATCGCAGCACCCAAACAGAGACCCGGGTTCATTTCGGCGGGAACGCACGAATCGCAGGCGCGAGCCATCCGCAACGCCCTGGTGAGAAACTCTCCTACATTGACGCCGAGCAGGGCAGCGGGAACAAGGCCGAAATAGGACAGCGCGGAGTAACGGCCTCCGATGTCGGCAAAATTGAGAAAGGTATGCCGGAATCTTCTCTCCTTCGCCACGCTCACAAGTTCTGAGCGGGGATCAGTGATGGCGATGAAATTGTCCCCCGCATAGGACCCCTTCATGGCTTTAAGCTTCTCATAAAAATAGTCCGCGAGGGCGTTAGGCTCCGCGGTCGAGCCCGATTTGCTCGCAACGATGAAAAGAGTTTCGGAAAGGGGGACTTCGTTTCCGATCCTTAAAATAGTTGCAGGGTCGGTTGTATCGAGCACCGTTAGAGGCAGACCGGTTCCTTGAATATCGAAAGACCGCTGCAATACGAGTGGGGCCAGGCTGCTCCCGCCCATTCCCATATGAACTACGTGTTTGAACCCTGCCTCTTTGACACCCGAAACAAAACCCGCAATGTCGCTTAAGGCATCCTCGAGCTTCTCAGCCACATGAAGCCAGCCAAGTGCACTTTTGATAGCTTTCTGATCCTCAGGATCCCTTTTCCACAGGGACGTATCTTTCTGCCACAACCGGGAAGCAAACCGTTCCCTCGCAAGAGTTTTGACGCGTTCTTTCACATCATTCTCCAGAGGTCCAAGTGCGAACGATTGCGAGTCCACCCGTTCGTGAAGCGCCGCCTCTGTCTTTTCTTTCAGCGACCTGACAAGCATCGTGTATGCGTCCGCGAATTTCTTGACGCCCTCGTCTTCAAGCTGCCGAGTTACCTGGTTTATGTCCACGCCCAGAGACGGTAAATGTTCCAGCACCCTGTGTGCGTTGTCGACTTCGATCCCCAGTCTCATCGACGGTTCGCCGTGATCCCGGTAGGCGTTCAGCGTTTCTAGGGGGAGCGTATTCACAGTCTCCGGACCTATGAGTGCCTCGACGTATTTCACATCACTGTAGGTAGGATTCTTAGTGCTGGTGCTCGCCCAGAGGAGGCGCTGCTTCCTGGCGCCTTTTGCCTCGAGCTTCTTGAACCGTTCGCTGCCGAAAACTCTGACAAATATTTCATAGGCAAGCTTTGCGCTCGCGATCGCAACCTGTCCGCGCGCGCGTACAGCTTCCGCGGTATCGGCGCTCTGTTTATGAATCTTCTCGTCAAATACCTTGTCGACCAAGACGTCGATCCTGCTCAGAAAAAAGCTCGCGACGGAGGATATGCTATCTACTGCCTTCCCTTTTTTCACCCGGGCTTCAAGGCCGGAGAGGTACGCATCCGCAACCTCCTCGTAGCGTGGGAGGCCGAAAAGCAAGGTTACGTTGACGTTAATTGCTTCGCTTATCAGACGGCGGATCGCCTCCAGGCCCTCCTTTGTTCCGGGCACTTTAATGTATATGTTCGGACGGTCTACCGCCGACCACAGTTGGCGCGCCTCAGATATCGTGCCTTTCGCGTCGTACGCAAGAGTAGGCGACACCTCTATGCTGACGTATCCGTCGCCGCCTTCGGTCTTATCGTAAAGGGGTCTAAATAGATCTGCGGCATCTCTGATGTCTTCGACGGTCAAGGCTTTGTATATTTCTTCGACTTTCTTTCCTTCGAGGGCCATTGCACGGATGGGGTCGTCGTAATCATGACTCCCGGCAATTGCTTTTTCGAAGATGGAAGGGTTCGACGTCACTCCAGACACACCGTCATTCTCAATCAGTCCTGCGAGTTCACCGGACTTTATTGCATCTCTCCTGATATAATCCAGCCAGATGCTCTGTCCAATATTTTCGAGTTCCAGCAATGGATTGTTCTTCACTTAACATCCTCCTTACTATTCCAGCAGTGCAACCTTCGACAACCTGCGTCGATGCCTTTCTGCTCCGCTGAATTCCGCATTAATGAAGGTAGTCACTATTACCCACGCAAGTTCGCTGCCAATAATCCTGCCTCCGAGACATATAACATTGATGTCGTCATCTTCAACTCCCTGGCGTGCTGAAAAACAATCATGTATGAGCGCACCGCGAACGCCTTTGATTTTGTTGACAGCAACGGAAGCGCCCACTCCGCTTCCGCAGATTGCAATTCCGCGATCCAGCTCACCCGCTGCAACCGCTTTGCCCAGCGGAACAACATAGTCCGGATAATCATCTTCGTTGTCGAGCGATTTCGCCCCAAAGTCCAGAATCTGATGGTTCATCTTTTTCAGGCGCGACATAATCTCTTGTTTGAGTCCGAATCCACCATGATCACAAGCAATGCCGATCCGCATTGATGCACTCCTTTGTTAGTAAGACAGGGATTAACGGTGCCCACGGGGGCACACACCCTACTAATGTAACAAAAAATCCCCTCAGGAACGTTTCATTCCGGGCGAGAAAGGCTTCTTGAATCACCCACACTTCGATGCAGGTTCGACATTGAATCAACCGGGTTTATCGAAGCTTGCAAATCACGTTCTGCTGTTATAGTTTCCTACGAAGGAATTGAAATGCAGCAGGACCACTCCACTTTATGCTTCCCGCAATTAGCAATCAGCTGCTGCCGGAAAGAGTATTCGAAACGCGAATCTCTTGTGACGTATCCGTAATGAAGGATTTCTTTCGCATCTCTACCTCAGCAAACCTTTGTCTGACGGATCGAACGGCTCTCATCTGCAAAAACGAAAGTTGAAAAAGCTCCCGGAGGTGAATGGCAATGAGATTCCAACGACTCTCCAGACTGTCCTTCCATCTTTTCATGGCATTCTTCTTCAGTGCAGTACTATCTGTAAAAGGACAGGAGCTCGACCCAAACCCGGCTATGCTCTCGGGTCTTCATTACAGGTTTGTGGGTCCCGGCGGAAACCGCGTTTCAGCGGTGGTCGGCGTTCCCGGAGACATGGACGTGTACTACGCCGGCGCAGCATCCGGTGGAGTATGGAAATCTACCGATGCCGGGACGCACTGGTTTCCGATATTTGACAAGGAACCCGCGCAGTCGATCGGTGACATTGCCATCGCCCCTTCCGATCACAACATTGTTTGGGTCGGAACAGGTGAGCCGTTCATTCGCAGCAATGTCTCGATCGGCGACGGCGTTTACAAATCTACGGATGCCGGAAGGACATGGATGCACATGGGTCTGGGGAAGACAGGCAGGATATCACGTGTGGTCATCGATCCGAAGAACCCGGATATTGTCCTGGTCGCGGCTGAAGGAAACTGCTACGGACCGCAGCAGCAAAGAGGTGTCTTCCGCACAAGCGATGGCGGCAAAACCTGGAAAAGAGTTCTGTTTGTCAATCCTAATACCGGGGCTTCTGATCTGGCTATGGACCCCGACAACCCGCGGATTCTTCTGGCAGGAACGTGGCAATATGTGATACACACCTGGGGACAGAACAGCGGCGGGCCCGGAAGCGGCGTGTGGATGTCCACAGACGAGGGGGTGACGTGGAAACTTTTAACCAACGGCCTGCCTAAGCCTCCCCTCGGCAAAATCGCGGTCGGAATTGCACAAAGCGATCAAAATGTGATGTACGCCTTGATTGAGACGGGTGGAAACGGACGCGGTTCGCTCTGGAGGTCCGACAACAGAGGTGAAAGCTGGCACGTCGTGAGTTACAACCGCATGTTGAACGAACGTCCGCACTACTACACGCGTTTACTGATATCGCCGGACGACGCGAACGAAGTGTATTTCCCGTCGAATGAAATCTGGTATACGCTGGATGGTGGAAGAACCGTCTACCAGACCGACTGGGCAGGGGACAATCATGCCATGTGGGCCGATCCTACCGATGCCGACCGCATGATGATAGGATCCGACATAGGACTCTTCATTTCGATCAATCGCGGTAAGACATGGCGCCACATTATTTTGCCGATCGGGCAGATGTATCATGTTGCCGTCGACAATCGAATCCCGTACGATCTTTATGGGAACATGCAGGACGATGAGTCTGTCCGCGGTCCTAGCAACACTCGGACTTATGGCGGCATTCCTTCGAGCGACTGGAGTACGACGGCCGGATGTGAGTCGGGATTCTCCTATCCCGATCCTGTAGACAACAATATCGTATGGGGTAATTGCTACGCGGGAGAAGTGGACAGGTTCAACCTTAAAACAGGCCAGACAAGATCCGTCAGCCCGTGGCCCAGCAAATCACTCGACTCTCCGGCAGGAGTCCTGAAATACAGATGGAACTGGACAATGCCGCTCGTGATAGACCCGCTCCATCACAACACAGTCTACGTCGGAAGCCAGTACGTTCACAGAACGACCGACGCCGGACAAAGCTGGCAAGTCATAAGTCCCGATCTCACTCTCGATGACCACAGCCACATGGGAAGTTCCGGAGGGCTGACGCCGGACAACCTTGGGGTAGAGTACTGGGGGACATTGTTCTCCATAGCTGTCTCGCCCATCAAAGAAGGGGTAATATGGACCGGTTCGAACGACGGGCTTGTGCATGTCACGACCGACGGAGGCAAGAAATGGATAAACGTTACAGGCAATATCCCCGATCTGCCTAAGTACGGAACCATCAACAATATTGACGCTTCACCGTTCAATCCGGGCGAAGCATTCATCAGCGTAAATTTCCACCAGATGGATAACCGCAATCCATACATCTATATGACTACGGATTACGGAAAGTCGTGGAAGTTCATCAGCGGGGACATACCGAAAAGCGTGTTCAGCTATGTTCACATCGTGATTGAAGACCCGTTCAGGCAGGGGATGCTTTTTGCGGGGACTGAGAATTCCATCTACATGACATACGATTATGGCACGCACTGGATTCCGCTAAACATCAATCTTCCCCATGCGCCTGTTTCCTGGATAGTGGTCCAGAAACACTTCCACGATCTGGTTCTGGCAACAAAGGGGCGGGGTTTCTGGATACTCGACGACATAAAACCGCTCGAGCAACTCAATGCCGGCATCCTGAATTCTTCCGAGTATCTTTTCAAAACGCGGCCCGCATACCGCTACCGTCGGATCAGCGTCCCGAGGGAAGTACCCGATGATGCTTCGATGGGACAGAATCCGCGCTACGGCGCCGACATTGACTACTATTTGAAGACCACTCCCAAAACAGGTGTTAAGATCACAATTCTTGATTCGACGGGCAACGTTGTGCGAACATTTGAAGGAACGAGAAAGGCGGGAATCAACAGAGTTTACTGGGACCTCCGCTACCCGCGCGTAAAGGAGATAAAGCTCCGAACGACTCCGCCCGCATATCCGCAGATATGGAGTGACTCGCGTTTCATCGGGAAGAAGACCAGACCTATATACCACTGGGGAATCGGCCCCACGCTTGAAGGAGCGCTCGCAGACCCCGGGTTGTACAGCGTTAAGCTGACCGTCAACGGCAAGACTCTGACGACGCCGCTGACCGTCCTCAAGGATCCTCATTCCGCCGGAACGCTCGCCGACATACGATCGAGCGTTAAGCTTTGGCGCGACATCGATTCGAAAATCGATACCGTGGTCGGCATGATCAATTCCATCGAACGTGTCCGCCTCCAAATTGAGGATATGCCGGTCTATCTACGCGGTTTGAGCGGCGCATCGTCGATCATGGATTCTGCAAAATCTCTGGACCGGAAAATCGAAACTATCGAGAACAAGCTGTTCCAGAAATACCTGGCAGCCGACGACGAAAAGACTTACGCAGCACCGATGCAACTCTATATGAAATTCCTTTGGCTTGCCGGAGAGGTTGGAGACGGCGCCGGAGACGTCGCGGGAAGCCCGGATTTCGCTCCCACAGATCAGGATCTAGCTGTATACAATTTGCTCGCGCGGCGGCTGGCAAATGTTGAAGTCGAGTACAAGCGCCTTATGACGTCGACAATCCCTTCCTTCAACAGCTTATTGAAGAACAAAGGCGTACTGGCGATAATACTCAACCCGACTGATGTCGACGGAATGAAGTGAAGAATTAATTCCCGAGATGGCTGAAAGAATCCGTCGTTAAGATTTGAAAGGGCTCTTTGACTATGAACCGGCCATGGAGGGCTGCGGGTCTCACTTCACTTTGATTGACACAGTATTTGAAGTTGTTCGGTTCCCTACACCGTCAAAGGCCACAGCTTCTATCGTGTGGACCCCTTTCGTCGCATTGAACCACACCCAGTCGAAAGGGGCCTCAGTATCGTAACCGATCGTCTTCCCGTCAACAAAGAACTCTACTCTTACGATATTCTTGCTCTGGCCGGTTATCCATGCATCGAGTATCACATTCGATCCGGCGGCAATTATCGGTGAAGGAACTGAGATCGATATGGTCGCATTCACACCTTTCTCTGACTCGGCCTTGTAATGAAAACGACGCGCTTCCGGCATTTCGCCTGTAGCCATCGCCTTAATCAGAGTCCCTGACGAATCGTCACCGCTGATTTCCCAGGACATAATTCCGCCCAGGTGATAAGCGACGGCATAGTGGTATTTCAAAGCGATGGACTTCGCGTCATCCATCGACCAAAAGATTCGATCGGCGGGACTGTAAAGCCACGGGGCCATTGCCGACGGGTCCCAATGATATTCATACCCTTCTCTTAATAGTGGCATAAGAAGGGAAAAATCCTGTATTCCCGATTCGTATTCTCCCTGCGCCGCCCCGCTGGCATGCTGGAACAAGCCGTCGTCTTTTGAACCAACGTCTCTCCATCCCCTCCCGTAGAAAGCCGCGCCCGGGACGATTTTTGCCGGCTGCACCTTCAAACTATCCAGGAAATATTTCACGGCCCTATCTAAAGAGTTTGCCGAGGTGTCTTCGGCGGGAGTGAGCAAATTAGTGTGAAACCCTGTGACGGGATTCCACGCACCGGTGAAATCATATGTCATCAAATTGAACCAGCTAAGATATTCCTGATCTTTCTCGATCTGGTAATTCGCGAGAGCCGTTTCGCCTGAGGGGACCGCTTCGGTCAGCAGGAGATTCCGATCGATCGAGTCTAATTTCTCCCTCATGAGAGCCAAAAACTCGGTAAGATGTTGTGCGTCTTTCGGGTTATGATTATTGCCGGCATTTCCGCCGCTCACAGGAAATTCCCAGTCTATGTCCACGCCGTCGAAAATACCGGCCGCAACCCGCTCTCCGCCGGCCGTGCCAACCTTCGGAAGATTTCCCAGGATATACCGATTGATAATTGCGTCGGCAAATCTTCTCCTGGACGAAGGGGTCTCTAGCGCGAGAGAAAAATAGGCAGACCCCGTCCAACCGCCAATGGAAATCAAAACTTTGAGATTCGGATATCGCAGCTTCAATTTCCGAATCTGGTTCAACTCGCCTCTCAGGGGTTGGGTCGAATCGTCTGCGACTCCGTCTACGCTCATGGCTGCGGAGTAGATTTGCTGATAAGCTTCATAAGCGTTCATGAACTGCGGTTCGATCCCACCTTCAAAATCCGGCGCTGGTTCAGAGAACGCGTAAATTAGATCCGTAAGCCTGTCAGCAGCGCCGCTCGAGACGATGTCCTTCACGTAGTAAGGTGGCCGATGCTCGATTCCCCATTCAGGGAAATATGCAATGATTCTGAATGCCCTGGATTGAGCCGTGGTAGTTTTTCCCATTGACATGAGTGCCATGAGGAGGAGAATCAGAGATTTGTTCATACTAGACTTCCGTGGTAATCCGGGAACTCCGTTCGAATCCTATCGGAGATACCGGAGAATACAAAACTACCGCCGTTGAATCGAACGCCGAATGTGTCGCTGTCATTTCGCGAGTTGCCGGATCGGGTCTATTTTCTGACACTTCGCCGGTTGTGCTAATCAAACTTCCCCAACTGATTTTGCCCGTAGTCTTCCGGGTTTGACCGACTGGTGCATCACTTCCCCATTACCACTTCTATCTGGTTCTTGGTTCCTTCTGGTTGGACGGGGACAATATCTTTCACTTTCGTGCCGTTCACGAGAATATGTTTCACCCCATACTCCACGTGCTCCGGGTTCCTGACGATTATGTAGTAGGTTGCGCCGCGCCATTTTCGGATCACTTCGAACTCGTCCCAATCAGACGGAATCGCCGGGTCGATCACAAGCCCTTCGTATGAGGGACGTATACCCAGAATATATTTGGTGGCGGCGGTGTAGCTCCATCCCCCGCTCCCGGTAAGCCACGGGTGCCGTGCGCGGCCGTATGCCGTGTGGTCTTTTCCCATAACAAACTGGCAGTAAACATACGGCTCCGATTGGCGAATCTCGATCATATCGTTCTGGTTATAAGGAAGGAGTGCGTCAAACAAGCTCATCGCCTTACCGCCGCGTCCGAGTTTGCATTCCGCTATCACGGCCCACGGGTTGGGATGGCTGAATATCGAACCGTTTTCCTTCACGCCCGGATAGACGCGTGTAACGTATCCGATGTCGTCATCTGGCTCAGTATAAGTAGGCCAGTTTAGATGCAGCCCGTAAGGAGAAGCAAGGTACTTGTGAACCGCGTCCATGGCGCTTCGGGCACGCTCGGGCGAGGCAGCTCCCGAGAGGCCCGCCCAGCTATTGCTTTCCAGGAAGATTTTTCCCTCCTTGTTGGTCTTTACGCCGATCTTGATTCCCGCACGCGTAACGCCTCGCGCGTACCACTCTCCATCCCATAGCTCTCTCTCGACAGATAGACGGACATTCTCCGCCATCTTAGAGTATTCCTGAACGTCGTTTTCGTAACCGAGTATTTCCGCCGCCCCGACGAAGTATTTTATAGCCCAGTAGTGCATGAACGACACCATACCGCTCTGGCCGCCCCCGAGATTAAGGCAATCGTTCCAGTCGGCGCGCAAGCCGAGACAGACACCGTTGCGGGCGGTTTGCTCGGCAGTGAAATCGATCGACCGCTTCAGGTGTTCATACACTGACGCTTTGCCCTCGTCTGCAAACGGGATCACTTCGTTGAAGAACTCTAACTCACCTGTCTCCATCACGTATTCGCAGACGGAACCGACTATCCAGAGCGCATCGTCGGAGCACACATCTTCCATCCCGTGCACGATGGAGTGGGGATCGGGAGTTGGAACAACTGTAGGCAGTTTGACGCCCGGAAGACGGTCTTCCTGCGGCTTAAAGACATCCGGGTCGAATAAATGGAGGCCGTATCCCTTGCTCACCTGGCCATGAAGTAGTTCTCTGATTCTTTCCTTCACTTTGCGGGGATTGGTGTGCGGAACCGCCATAATATCCTGTGAAGTATCCCTGTAACCGAGTCCGACCCTGCCCCCAACTTCTATGAACGAGGCAAACCTTGACCATACGACACAGGTTTCCGCCTGATAGAGTGTCCAGGTGTTTACCATGGTGTTCAGTCCCTCGTTTGGCGTCTTGCACTGGAATACCGAGGTTTTTCGGTTCCAGTATCTTTTCAATTCAAGGAATGCCGAGTCTACATTCTTCAGAGCGGAGTATCTCTTCTTCGCCGCATATCCCTTTTCTGCGCGTGAGCCGACTCCCAGCATGAAGATCAAACGAGTCTCTTCTCCAGGTTTCAATGACAACCGCTTGTGAAGGGTGCCGCAATGATTTCCTCCGAGTTCCGTGCTGTCGGAGCACTTTCCCCGCTCCACCACGATGGGATTGGATTCGGTTCTGTAGGGTCCGATGAACCTGTCGCGTACACAATCATATCCGTCCGGATCAAAACTGGATGCTAAAAAGTGATTTGTCCAGGGCTCGTAAAAGAAATCATACTCGATGATTCCATCCTTGTAATTGGAACCAGCGGCATAAAGGCTCATCTGGAAGTTTTCATTGTCAATTTCAACATGATGGAACGAGAACTCGACGTACGAGAAGATACTGAGCTTCCGCGGCTTGCCGCTTTTGTTCCTCAATCTCACGTCCCATAATTCCACATCGTCATTCACCGGGATGAAGACCAGTTGTTCAGCCTGAATGTCCCGGTAGTCGCACTGGAATTTCGAATACGACAAGCCATGACGGCAGGTATATCTGGCTTTTCCATCTTCCTTCCCGTCAGTGGAAAAATCTTTCCCGACGGGCTGCCACGAGACCGTCCAGTACTCACCGGTTTCGTCGTCCCTTATGTAAATGTAATGCCCCGGCCGGTCGAGAGGGATCCCGTTTGGCCGGAACCGCGTCACCCTGTGATGCTCCGTCGATTTGTAGAATGTGTATCCACCCGCATTATGGGAAATAACCGTACACAGATCCTTGACACCGAGATAGTTCGTCCACGAAACCGGAACATCCGGACGTTCAATCACATATTCCCTATTATCATTGTCAAAAAAACCGTAATGCATTTAGTTTTCCTATCGATAAAGTTCTGCTTTATTCAAGCGGGTGAGGACTGCTCGGCGGAAGGCGTTTCCTCCTCGAGTTCCTTGAACGGCACGAGGCGCGCAACAACAAAAGAAGGTATTGTCGCTATCATCACCCACAGGAAAAAATGTTTGTAACCCAGGAAGTCGCTGACAAACCCGCTCAGCGCCGAAGGGATCATCAGTCCGAGATTCATAACGCCCGTCGCAAACGCGTAGTGTGCCATCTTGTACTTGCCCGGCGCGATTTGCTGCATCATGAACAGCGTCAGTCCTATGAACCCGAACCCGTAACCGAAATATTCCAGCGTTGTACCGATACCGATTGCCACTAGGCTCGTCGGAGTTGCATAGGCGAGGATAAGGTAAATGGCAAAGGGGACATTGAAGAATGCGCACAAGATTATAAGCGACTTCTTCAGCCCTCGCTTTGCGGTGAAATATCCTGCCAGTATGGAACCAAGTATAAATGCCATAGGCGGGAATATTCCGTAAATTATTCCTATCTGAGAAATGGAAAGGCCTAGTCCCCCGGACGCACGACTTGCCTTGAAAAACAGCGGGACGATCTTCATTGCCTGGCCTTCGGCGAAACGATACAGGATAATGAATGCGATACCCCACCCTATGTATTTCTTCCTGAAAAAAGTCCTGACAACATCCCAGAATGTACCGAACGCTTCCTTCGCGGTCTTCACGTTTCCGGCCGCCCCGCCTGTCGGCAGAACCTTTGCGTGATACAGGCTGAGCAGTACCATGATCCCGCCGAATATGCCCATTACGATCATCCAAGCATGGACCACCCCGACATATTGCTCCAATTGCCCCGCGACATAAACGAAGGCGCCCTGTGCCAGGACCTTTGCAACATTATAAAATGCCCCCTGCCATCC
Source organism: Candidatus Kryptoniota bacterium (assembly GCA_046706745.1). Classification (GTDB taxonomy): domain Bacteria; phylum Bacteroidota; class Ignavibacteria; order Kryptoniales; family JAKASW01; genus JAKASW01. The sequence continues at coordinate 136,491 of JBJKPC010000016.1, read as the reverse complement.
GACATATTCCGCCTGCTCCTTTCCCGTGAGAGCACTGATATAGACGCCATCTGCCGCTATATCGTGTGTAGCTCCGTTGAAGGCGATTATGGCGAGCAATGCGATCGAATACTCGAAAAATGTCGGAAGCCTCAACGTCATTGCAAGAAGTCCGAACCCAACACCTCCTATAAACTGCGTCGCAATGACGAAGTACTTCTTAGTCTTGAACATTTCCAGTACCGGGCCCCAGAGGGGCTTCAAGGTCCAGGGGAGTATGACGATCGTCGTGAACAGAGCTATATCAGCATCTGATATCCCGAGAGATTTGTACATGAGCACCGAGACGACGTTTATCGTCACGAAAGGAAGCCCTTCCGCAAAATAAAGCGTGGGTACCCAGTAAGCCGGGCTTAATTTTTTTGCACTCATCTCAATTACCATACCTCACAAGGATTCTTGCCTTGACGTGCCGCGAAGCGGTCACAGCTCCCCGGAAAAGTCAATAATCGGTGCAAGCGAATCACTTCAGCATCCAATTCCATTTTGCAAAAACCATTTGTCTGGTCCCTGCGAATGCCCCCTCTGAGTGTTGACAGTCAATCCAGAGAAATGAATTTCGCCGGCGTATTCGGATGCATTCCATTTTGTCATATGCAGACCGGCTCTCTTTTTCACGTCAGCGAGCGTGGGCGCCTCTCTCCCTAATACATCAAATATCTTGAGTGACACATCGCTGGCCGCTGGAAACCGATAGCTGAAATCCGTCGCGAGCTTGAGCGCGTTTTGATAGCTATCGCAGGCCGAAAATTCCGAAGCTACCTCAGGTTGCAGGGTAATCGCCCCTTCCGCACCGCTCGATGTCCCCTGCGCCTGAAGAAGCGGCTGACTTCCCTGGTAGAGGGCCTGACCTAATTCCCAAATCATAATTCCACCGAGACGATATGAGAGCACCGTAGCGGGGCTACGATAGGCAGGAACGTTGGGGTGAAAGAATCCCGGCAAAACGACATACTCCTTTGTGTAGATTGATACTCAGCGAAGACGGTTGACCAACGAATAATCAAGGCGGGACTGCCTGGGGAGGCAGGCAATCCCGCCACCTATGACGGGGCTAATCCACTTATTTTAGGAGAAGCATTTTCTTGGTTATCGAATTAGTCCCTTGGCGTAGCGTGTAGAAATAAACGCCGCTGGCAAAGTTATCCATATTGATGTCGTACTTGTACTCACCCGCGGGTTTAAACCCTTCGACGACAACCTTAACCAGCTGACCCAGGACATTGTAAACCTTAAGGCTTGTCATGCCGGACTGGTGGAGACTAACCTGCACTACCGTTGTGGGATTGAAGGGGTTCGGATAATTGTTGCTGATATTGAACTTTGACGGAACATTCGAATTAGTCTGCTGTACTGCAGTTAGGTTCGCATATACGGTATCACCGTACACTTGCCCATCCGGAGCGAGACCGAGGTTTGACGCGTGCAATGCCGCCATTTCAGGAAGCGGCCATGTCGGGACCCAATTGTCAGGCTGCGGCTGCGGGACTTCGACTCGCTGGTAGGCATACCATTGCGTCGTACCTTTTCCGCCTCTTACGGCTTGAACAAAGGCGGCAAGCCCGACGCCGTTGGCACTGTCAGGGGTGGCGTTCGTTACTGCGTTCTGTATGCCCCAGCCGAATCCCGGATCGGTACTTATATTTCCGTTTTGAACCAAATGCGGATAAGAGGTCGAGCTATTGAACATAGCCATCGTTTGACTGTTCATGAATACCGGGGTGTAGATGCTGTCGGCCGGCGGCATCCAGAGACTGTCCTTTCCGTTCACATCCTTAAGCATGTGGCCGCCGGTTGTTGTGTCATTATAAGAGGTCCAGAAATTCGTCAAGCCGGAAGACCAATAACAGTCGTTCCCGACGACCTCGATCTTCCTTGCAGCTTCGGCATCTGCGCTGTCTTTTGCAGTTGCTCTCGCATGGCCCAGAAGCTTGGCCGCCGTTGTGGAATCAAGAGGTGCGAGATAGAACACCGCAGGGATACGCGGTGGCTTGATTTCATCCCAGCCGCCGAAATACTCTGCCGGAGTCTCGCCCGTCGCATAGGTATCGTAGAAGATGTTATAGTCGAAGACGAGGTTTACCTCGTGTTCGGACCAGAAGGGGCCTTTCGAGGTAAGAACGACGGTGTTGTGGGAGAAATTCATATAATTGGTGAGGCCGGTGGTCTCGACTATACCCATCGCAACACCGATGAGAGTGTTGTTGGTTACCACAACCGAATCAGTATCCCAATTTCCTGCCCCGTTGTTGCTCCGAAGAAGCTCGGGCACATAATAGGCGGAAGCTACGTCGATGCCGTTCCGGAAAATGCAATTGGTGATGTAGAAATTGTCGCCGTTCGACTCGTAGCGGACAGCGAACTGGGAAAGATTGTCCAGCACGCAGTTGTTCAATGTAAGGCTGATGTTGTCAGCATCAACAGAGATGCCCTGTCCCGCAGAAGTATTGTTCGCATTGTTGGGTGCAACGCCGAGAAAGTACAGATTTTCAAAGTTTACCCTTGTTCCTGCCCCGTTTAGTGAGAAGAAGACTCCTGTTATTGCCGTCCCGACAAGATCGGCCTGGATACAGGGGAGTTTCCCGTTCGCACCCGACACACCTACAATCGAAGCGCTCGACTTTATGGTTATTGTGGCGTCGAGTAAATAAGTAGTGTCCGTGGAAACGAGCCGGTACACACTATGCTTTTGAAGACCGCCCGTAGTGGTGTCCGCCCCAATGACCTGATCAAGAGAGTTCCCGCTTGCGTAGACGACAAGCGTTCCACTTTGGGCAAAAGAGTGCCGCGGGGCTACCAGAAGGGTGAGCATCGCGACAAACATAGAAGCAGTCAGCAGCTTCTTCATATTCCTTCTCCTTGTTGGTTAATGTTGACATCAAGTTCGACATCGAAGCTCCGGCAGACAAAACTCTCGTGAGGCCGCCGATTGGTCTTTACGGCCGGAGCAGATTATGAATCAGAAATTCACTCTAAGTCCAAGGTCGCCCGTCATGCCGTACGACTGCCGCGACTGTGGAACGCCGGTAGGAGCCTGTATTACCTCGATATCGTCTTCGCTATTCAGGTTACTTATGTCTCCATAGATCTGCACCCCGTACCATGGCAGTGTTTGTTTTGCCGAAAGGTCCCATCTCGTATAGGCGCTTGTCGTGGTCCTCAGCTGAGGCCAGTAATTGGTTCCCGAAAAAATCTTGTCCTGATAAATCATCGATATCCTTATTGAAAAGCCTTTATAGTCATATCCGACGGATAGATTCGCAATGTTGTCGGGCTGATAGAGCAGACTTGTCGTATATGAAGTATCAAAAGGAGTTCTTGAGCGGCCAGTTGTTGGAATTGCCACGTACGGGTATTTTTCCTTTGAAAAGACATGCGTGTAGTTGACGTTGAGGACCAGCCCGTCAAACGGATGCGGCAAGTACCAGAAGTGGGTCTGCCAGTCAAATTCCAATCCGTAGTCGACTGCTCTGTTAGGATCGTTTATGAAAGTGGTGACTTGCGGATTTGCGGTCGGTGTATGGGCGTTCGAGATCAAACCCGGGGGAAAATATTTGAAGATATTTGAAGGAGTAATCAGTAGCTGCTCCTGAAAGATCAGATTATCGATCTGCTTCAGGAAGCCGCCGACTGTCAGGAGTCCGAGCGAATTGTCATAAAAGGACATGTAGACGTCATAGTTTGTTGATCGGGAAGGAACCAGCGCAAAATTGTTGTATGTTATCACCCCTTCGGTTGAACTTACATTTATTTCAGGAATAATGGCTTGATAGTCGGGATACGCGAGTGTGTTGGTATAGGATAAACGGACATTGAACCATGCCAGGGGCCTGAACTGGAGGGCGACGTCGGGCAACCAGAAACCGTGACTCTGAGTTATTGTCGTATCATAGTGATTGTATGGTCCGGCACCGAGATCGGACTGAGTATTCTGAAAGCCACGTGATCCCGTGTATGTTGTTTGTAGATTTTGAAAACGCACACCCGGGATCAGAGTTATCATTGGACCGAAGTTTATGGTTGCCATTACGTATCCCGCGCTCTGATCCTCATGCCCTGCATAGTCGCTCATGGTGGAATTCGCCTGGTCCTGGAAATATGCCACACTGTTCTTGCTTGGCACGTTTGCTACATTGTTCAGCAGGTAATTAGCCCACGTCGAAAGCTCGCCGTAATTCAGAGGATAGAGCATCTTGTAGTCTCCCCCGAGAAACTTTCCGAAACTGTAGCTGGGATCCACGAAACTCGACATGGCAATATCTGCGTTATTGTACTTTACCGAGCCCCAAAGTTGTTTCTGCAGCGCGTTGTCGAACACGCTCGAGCTTTCAATATTCAGCCCCTGGGTTCCGGTGGTGTTAAAGTCATAGGATCGTGTTTGGTACCGTTCCATCCCACCGAATTTTATGACCGAAGTGATTTCATTCGACAAGTTGAGGTTCGCTTCCAGATCAACTGAGGCTGAGAGTGCGCGGCCTCTCGAAAAGCTGTTCGTGTTGGCGATGTTCTGAAGGAGGGATTTGCTTGGATCGTCGTTGAAAGACCCGGGCACGACCAGAGGATTCAGATTTGCGACACCGCTCAGAGAATTGATTGCGGCATTACCTTGAATGAATGTGGCGGTCCAATCCTGGGGATCCTTGGTCTCCGTGTATGAATGAGAAAGCAGCACATTTACACGAAAGATGGGAAGCTGATATTGAAAGTGCAGAGCGTTCATAATGACACTTAGAGTGCTCCCGGTATATCCGAGTGTGGTGTTGAGTTGGTTGGACCCGATGACCGCGTTCCCCTTTATCCCGAAGGCCTCGCCGCGATCTTCCGAATTCGTGGTTTCAGTACTCAGGAAATTGGAGAATTTGATCGTCCCGGAAGGCAGTCTGTAATCAAGAACCAACGCACCGTCGTATCTTCGCCTGTCGCGGGCGATGTTGTCCAGGTTTAGCGCATCCATGTAATATTGCGGGATCAGATTTCCGTCATTTTCATATGTGGCGCCAAGTTGGTTCGACGTGAGATTTCTTCGCTCAACGTCAACCTGTGCGAACACTCCGAACTTCTTATTGAAAAACCTGTCCTCGACGCTTCCGACGTACTTATAGTTATTTAATTTGTTATACGCGTCGGGAAGAGCGTTGTAGCCTCCCTGAACCAGCAGGCCGACCACGGGCACACCGGGGGTGACCACATGAGCTTCCCTCAATTCCAGATTGACGACACCGCCGATGACACTGGCGTCCATATCAGGCGTGACAGTTTTCTTGACCTCCATTCCCTCCAGCATGTTGGAGGAAATCATGCTTATATCCATGCTGCGGCTGTCCGCGCTGGTGGAAGGAAGTTCGACGCCGTTGATCATTACCTGATTGAACCTCGGTGCCATCCCCCGAATAACCACCTGGTCAGCTTCTCCGCCGGTCCTTAGCACAGAAATTCCGGGTAGTCTTCCCAGTGATTCAGCAGCGTTAGCATCGGGCAGTTCCTGGATCCTGGCGGCTGAGACGACGTTGACGATTTGGCTGGAAGAAAGTTGCTGATTGATGGCCTGGTTCTGCCCGCTTGCCTGTGCAGTGACAACAACTTCTTTCCCCTGCACGCCCACGGCCTCGAGGCGCAGCGTTATTTCCATATCAGCCCCCGGTCCGATCTTTAAGATCCTCTCACTAGTCTTGTACCCGATGTAAGTGGTCCGAACCGTATATGACCCCGGGGGAACATCCTTGATCATGAACCTTCCGTTCAGCCCGGTGGACGCCCCAAGACTTGTTCCCACCAGGAAGACGTTTGCACCGGGCAAAGCATCGCCCGTGTGTGCATCCTCGACCCTTCCATGCACCGCACCGTTCTGGGCAGCCAGTGCGGAGGCAAAAAGGAAAGTGATTATTACGGAAGCGAGACCAAACGTCCTGGGTATTAGTCGGGTCATTGTACTGTCCTTCGGTAGTTCATTCATGATCGGTAAGAGATTTTATTTTTCGCTTTTCTTTCCGAGAGAATCGCATCCCTTCTTTCAACTCAGAGAGCGAGCCGGATGCCACGCTGAAGGAGATCCGCATCGGAGGAGTATTGCCTTTTTCGGGTCCGGCCGCAGAAGATCGGGATGGGGTGATGCAACTTTGAGGGCAAGGCGGGGAATCCAAAACAGAAATGCGTGCCGGGGAGAGCGGCAAGTCAGGAAACCGGATCGAGAGCTTGCTCTTCAGCAGGATGGTTTCACCCGTCGAAGTCTTCCTCGTCTTACGCAACCGATAGCGGTTCGACTCTTTCCGACAATGGTGCTTCATTTCCGCTGCTGGAGGCACTTTTTTTATCTGTCCCGGTTACGTTTATTAATAGATCGAATAAACAACCTAAGTTTAAGTATACAGCTCGTGATTGTCAAGCTTTTTCTGATTTAATTATCTGCAATGGATGGCTATTTTTAACGATTCTTCGCGGACCAATCGAGCGCCAACACTTATGTTGATTCGTTTGTCGAATAAATTAACTCCAAGCCGTGGTTACTAGCCTTGATCGTCATCGGCTGGCTTTTGTGCCGGTCCACCATTATCAAAGCTCTTCCGTACTCTTCTTGATAGTCATGCAGGTCTCGTAGAATTCGGCGAGATCCATCAGGCGCACGAAGGTGAATCCGCGAGTTGCACGAATGAGCGGACTCGGGTGTTCGTTGAAGTATTCCCTGCCCAGGCAGACTTTCAGCATCTGGTACTGGTTCACCTGGATCTTCTGGGCAAGTTCGGAAAACGGCCCGTCGAGTTCGTAACTCGGGAACGACGCTCCCCTTTGCGATGCGAATGCATTGGTGAACGAGTTATTGAGCACCGAAAACATATTCAAAGACACAGGCACATAGACGTTGGATTCTGAGGGATGGAATTTGTACCAGATGTTTCTGTAGCCAATGATTTTGATATCATGCCTTCCGCTCTCTTCCTCATACATCTTCAACGCTTCTGCCATTACTTGCAGAACCTTATAATGTGTGTCAGGGCCGCTCGCTTCGGGGTCCAGCGCCACGCCGACTATATCTGGTTTGAGTTCGCGCAACATCTCAAGGACCGGAACGACATCCCGTTCAATCCTTGGTTCCTCTGTAAACACGTCGCCCTTGTAGAAACCCAGGCGGGCATGTTTTATCGAAGATGAATTGAATCCGAAATAACCCCAGAGACACTCGGCTTCCCATTCACGCATCATACCCTTTAAGCGCTGTATGTGAGGAAGGTCTTTCTTCCCGGGATATTGAGTCTCGAAATAATTCATCAGTTCGTCGATGCGATTGAGGAGATTATCGCGACTGCCGTCGTCGAATAACGTAACAAGATTTCTCAACAGCCTTCTCGCCTCTCCTTCACGTCTCGTGTGTGCGTTGTTCTCGGCTACACCGTCGAGGTACTGCCATATGTCCCGATTCCTCATGTGTGGATCGTCCGGCACGAAATACCCCTCCTCCAGGAGTTTGTCGAACATGCCCTTCTCAAGAAAATACCTGAGATTCTTCAGCTGGTCGAGCATATGCTGATTAGTTACAGAGTTGAAACCGCTCGTAAGGGTAAGAAACGTATGCTTGTTCGACGCATCTCTTGCACGCCGTACTACGTACGCCAGGTAGCCAAGCATTATGTCGTCGTGGTGCGGTTCCGTGTGGAGAAACCTGGTATTTAGTTCCGATTTGCTTCCTCTTTCAATTCGTTCGATAAGCTGCGTCTCGACTCGCGATATTATCGACTCGGTTTCCTCATTGAGCTTCTTGAGGACCTCCGACGCGAACCTGTTCCCTTCGAAATCCTTACGGCCCAGATCCGCCACTTTCTTGCGCTTCTCCAACGCAAGGTTTATGACTACTTCTTCGACTTCCTGTTCGGTGATCGTTTGCTTCTTCACGAACTTCTCGTACCGGCGTTCGACGAGGAGTTTTGCGGCTCCCTGGGTCAGGTAGAACCTCGCGTTAGGAAGCTTCTGAAGCACGGTGGCAGGGTAACGGACATGTTTCCTGTGCTGGACTGCATCGGCGACAACCCGGCTCTTTGCTTCGCCGGCGGCCATTACTATTGCCGCGCAGTGCAGGTTATTTGTTATGGTACCCAGCCCGATCGTTATCACATGCCTCCTTCTCGATACCTCTATCCCGCCCAGGTCAGTGGCAGCCGCTGCCTGCGTTTCGTAGTTCGTGGGAGTGAGTCGCGTTGTGGAGTTGAGGTCCGATCCTCTGATGTTGAACCCTATGTGCCCGTCCGGTCCGATTCCCCCCAGAAAGAACCCTATTCCCCCGCGCTTCCTTATTTTGTCCTCGTACTCAGCGCACCATTGATCGACATTCTCAAGTACAGACTGTTGAAGCCTTTCATGGGCAGTCTTTGCCTGCCTAAACCTCAAAGTCAGATCGACGTAACTCTCGGGCCAGATATCCTCGAGCTTCTTCCCTTTCGGCAGCCCGATCTCGTTACAGTTTATGAGCATCGTGTTTTCTTCCTCGAAGCCGAAACCCTCTACGTAAAACTTCTTAACGTAGTAGTAGAAACTGTTGTGTTGATCGGGACTGATCGGGTAAAACTCGTCGATCTGTACAAAATGGAGCGAGGCTATATCGGGTTTCCTTGACGGATCGATGCCGCCAGTCTCGAGATCCCGAGCCACCTCCGGCTCGGACCAGCCGTTCAGAAAGTGTGAGACCCACTTTATAAAATGCTCAGGTGTCTTCCCCGTAGGCAACGACACCACCCCCCCTTCGTTTTGCTGAGCCCATTCGAGAAAACGCAGGGCAGTGAGTTTCCCGAGCATCGGAAAGTTTTCAACCGTTATTACACCCACTTTCTCCGTGGGCGAATACATGAGCGCCTGGCCCGACGCAGTCATGGCCGTCTCTTCCACTTTTGACAGGACCTTTTTCATTTACCCTTCCGAGAACCTTTCTGATACGATTGGATTATTGAAAATTATGCCTTAAAGATTTCTAATTGGTAAGGAAGAACAAATCCAGATTTAGCCGGACGATTGAACGAGACGACCGATTCTTTATCGGTTCGTTGAAATCCATACTCTGCCGTCACCGGAGATATGCATTTCTTTAGTCCCGTCGGGACTCTTGATCACCGCCTCGAAGAGCGTAGCCGTCACGGAGATACGAGGAGGCCAGGAGTACCCTTCCGGCACTTCTCCTTCGACGTTCAGGATTGAAAAGTCCGGAGTATATGCGCCATGATTCCTGAAGTATTTTCTTTCAGCGTAGTATAATTTCCTCAATGCCCATTTGGCATTTTCGTCAGGATTCCAGTTGAATGCATCGTTTCCTGTTCTGCCATCCATCTCCGAGAACTGCACGAATCCCCACATCTCCGGATAGTGCATGCTGATAACACCCTGAGGTGACCATACGGAATTTTGTTGCGGGAGGTGTTCACCGGTTAGAATGTTACGGTCTTTGACGTATCGACCGGCGACGACTTTACGACGCCATTCCACCCTGAGGAAGTTCATCCTCCATTGGTCACCGTTTGAGGGCCGTTCATTGCGGGGCGCGGATTCTACGAGCGCACTCCACGGGATTGCCAATTCAGCGCTCCACCCCTTGTCGGTGGTTGAAGGATCGTTCAATTTGCCGTCAAGCATTACACCGACTTTAAGCCCTCTTGCATCCCAAGAACTTATTGCCACTTGATCCCCGTCCCTGTAAGGTTTCAGAAGCATGAGGTCCCATATCGTCCCAAGTGCATTTACCTCGAACTCGTAGTAATTGTGGGTGTCACCATCCGGATCAATGAATATTTCGAAGTCGTTCTCCTCGAAAATGACCGAATCTCTCTCTGTGATGGTAGCCCAGAGATCGGGCTCCTCAAGTTCCGCACCTACATAAAGGAAATCGTTGTCCCAGAGCATCTTGAATCGTGTACTTAGCGCGGGCAAGGGCTTGGCATCCCCAAGAATATCTACAAAATTGTCGCTCCACTTAGCCCGGTTCCACGAAGACTTGCGGAGGTCTCCGTTTATCTCAATCGGTTCTTCACTCCGGTAACAGACATAATACTTCGGAGAGAACTCAATCTCAGGTTGCCCGAAAGCGGGAATTATGGATCTAGTTTTCACAATTCAGTACCGGTAACAAGAGAAAGATTCCCCCTATAGACTGCAACGCAAATTGTCACGGGCGAGCCTCGGCCGCAAAGCCAATCATTAGTTCGGAATAATCCAACTCCCTACCTGAATCGAGCGGTTGCGCTGGAATGCGCAGGAAACTTAACGGAGAATCTGATCGAAGACTCGGCATTTCAGCGTACAAAGTGCCGAAGGACGGGACACTTAATAGATGATTTTTCCTCGGTTCTTCGAAATGGTTCAGGCAGGCAATGCCATAACGAAATCCGCTAACAGCCTGTCGTGAGCCGTCCATAGCCCCAATGTAACTTCACGAACGTTTATTTGCAAGCAAAATTTTCTCGGCTTAGCCTGCCCGACTAAAAATGCACCAATAAACTAAAAGCCTACTTTGAGGGACGTATCACCTCGGTACTGTATGAACCAAAGCGTGTCGGACCCAGAGAATCCGCTTCGTTTACTTTCTCATAAAATAATCTGGGCGACTTCCGAGCAGATTTGATGAATTGAGGAGACTAGCCGCGAAGGAACGAGAGATGAATCACGCGGTCCTCCCGCCCCTTCCCTGTTTGAAGCGGTTGGCTGTCAGCGAGTTGAGTGACCCGATGTCAGGGACCTTAAAGTACGCGGCCAAGACTGTCGAAGCCGCACCTACCGCAACTGAATAGTGACCATGCGAACTGGTCACCACATTCAGAGCGTTGCTCGTTGTGGAAAGTGTTTCCATCTCAATCGCCTCTTTTAACGGAGCAACTATGATTCCGTCCAGCTCCGCAAGATCCCCTGCAACGATCAACATGTCAGGGTTGAGTACCGCAATGACGCTGGCTATCCTTTTCCCGATAAAATGCCCGACCCTTTTGAAAAACGACAAGGCGACGGGATCACCTTTCTTGGCCGCGTCGATCATGACCCTGGTATCTACCGAAGACGGAGACGAATCGTACTGCCTCAGAACCGGCCCATTTCTCAGCTCACTCCTGATGTTGGTCAGCATTTCTCCCAGATCGGACATCGGAAGATTTAATTCGCCGGCGCAGAAAGATGAACCTTTGTATAGCTGCTCGTTAATTATCACGCCGATCCCGAAGCCATGAACGTTCCTGTCAAACTCCATCAAGACGGTCATCGAGTTCCTGCTGTCGCGGGCAACACCGATCCATTTGTCACCAACGGCGGAAGCATTTGCATTGTTCTCGATCGTAACCGGAAAGGGGTATTGCTTCCGAAGCGCATCCAGCATGGGGACATTCATTTCCTGGAACACATCCGTCATAACTACAAGGTTAGTATCATTATCCACAATCCCTGCAACTGCCACACCCAGGCCGATCACCTTGGTTCTGTCAATCATCGATTGAGACAGGATATCGTCGACGATGACATTGATATGGTGGACGAGCTCATCGAGCTTTTCAAACTTGTCGATCCTGTAGATCTTCTTCGCCACGATCTCGGCGCCGAAATCCAGGATAACCGCGGTCAGCTCTCCAACCTCGACGTCCACCCCCAGAGCATACGCGGCACTGCTATTCAGGCTCCATAGATAGGGCTTCTTGCCTCCTTTGTCGGTAGACTCGCCTTTCCCCAGGTTCAGAACAAGCGACTGCGAGGCCATATCTTTCAGAATGTTAAATATGGTGGACGGTCGCATCCCCGTTATTCTTACGAGGTCGGAACTCGAAAGTATCTTATTGACTCTTAGGAGATTCAGAACGAGCCGGTCATTTATGCTCTTTACGAGCTTTAGATCTCCGGTCTGCATGCGGCCTATCTGTTCTTTCGGATGATTGGCAATACTCATGTTGAATCAAATTTATCAAACCGGGAATTATGGTACAAGAAAGATGGCATTTCCAAGAATCGAGCGTCTCAGACATCGCCATGTTCATTTATGATTGTCACCCTTGCTGAATTTATCCACTACTCCGGAACGCGCGTCGAGCGCTCGATATTGTCCGTGGAATTGTTATTTTTCACGAAAGAGACACAGGTACTGAATGAGACACTTAATGCAGACTGCGATCATAGTTGTCATGGTCTTGGCTACCACTCTTGAACCGGCGGCGGGTCAAACTCTTTCCGCGTCGCAAAACTTGCGCATTTCGCTTTTCCCAAGTTCGGGTTCCTACCCTTTAGCCGCCTCAACTGCAAAGGCAGGCCCAGTGCGCCCAATTTCCGCTCAGCCTTCGGGGACTGAGGGAACCGAACTCAACCTGTTCGGCAATTTCGGAAACAATATTCTGAACAGCTTCAAAGGAAACAACCTTTACCTCCATCTCGCCGCGGTGGCGTCAACTTGTATACTTGTCACTGGAAATGTGGATTACGATGTGGAGCACTATTTCAACACTCATCCCGAATATGGAAAGTTCGGCAGAGGAGTTTTCATAACGGGAGAGCTGCTACCGTTCATAACGGGAGGATCACTGCTCATCTATTCTGGAGCCACACACGACAAGGAAACGCTCGGCGCTTCGTTCGCGGTGATCCAGGCAAGTTTGATAGAACTTATGTACAACACGGCTTTGAAAGCGATAACCGGCAGACCGGGCCCCGACTGGAGACACCACGACGATATGAAAACGCTGAGCAAGAAGTTCAGGTTCGGTTTCCTGCGCGGTGGAGTTTTCTGGGGATGGCCCTCCGGACACACAGCCACGACCACGGCAGTTGTGGCTTCACTCATAGGATATTATCCTCGAAGCACATGGCTGAAAGTCGTGGGGTTTGGTCTCGTGGCTTATACGATATTTGCCGTCTCGTCCGTAAACAGAGGAGGAATGCATTGGTTCTCGGATGCCATTGCGGCGGCATTGATGTCCTATGCCGTTGGATCGACGGTCGGGAAATACTACCGAGGAGTCTATAACAGACAAGCCGGTTCAGGCATAACCCCGACTGCGGCGAGTGCGTTCACTATGGAGGCCTCACCCATGACTGTCGGGTTTTCGATCCATTTTTAGAGGCCGAAAACCTCTCACGAGTGCCGATAGTCAAGAAGGAAAGAACTGGCGTGCGCCGCGGATAGATACGGAGCAAATGCTTTTTCCGCAACTTTTCGGCGACCTGTTCGTATTCTGCGTAATGCACGCTTCTGGCGATAAGAGTGTGCCGGCAGAAAGAACCACTGAGCGGAGGAATAAAATGCGAACACTAATTACAATTTCGTCAACGCTCGCCCTACTGACAATCCTGAGTGGGACCGCGTTCTCCCAGACCAGTTGCGTTTGGATCGAGAGATTTGAGAACGGTAAGGCCGTCAGCAAGGTCGGACTTTCTTACAATGTGGCGAAAGCAATTGCGGGTGGCAGCGGCGATTTTGACCTGAACGGGACAAAGGTTACGTTCGACACCTTGCTTTACGCCTATAGGACTCGGAATACGGTGCACATACCCGATAGTATCGGAAGGGGAGAGACAAAGATCTATGGAGGAACCTTCAGGGAGCCGATGGAAAAAGGAACCCACGAACACAACTTCCTCGTCATCGAAAGCACTGACAGCACAGGAGCGGTTAAGGTCACGAAGCTGCGGTCCGCGTCCGTACAGGCGGTGGGTGTTATTCTCGCCATGATCGGATCAAAAGATCCCGGTCGGGACATAGACAAGATCGAATCGGTTCTCGAACCGGGGGGAATCTTGTATATCCGCGACATGGGGAAGAAATCAAAAATTTGGATATACGTGAATTGACGGCAGGATCCGTAGTTACGGCAAGTATCGCCGCGAACCGGCCCAGCCGCAAACCCACCTAGGAGGATGGCAAGTCTGCGCGGTCCGGTCCGCGGCTTCAACGATCAGCCTTTGACGTCTACCTTCTCTTCAAATCAAGGGCTTCGCGCACGGTCCCAAGCACCTGCCTGAGTGAGTAAGGCTTAGGAATAAAAGAGATGACACCGGCCCCCAATAGCTTCTCATGCGTTTCCGAATCCACAAACCCGCTGGCCACGACCACCTTCGCGCCGGGTCGGATGGACCATATCCGATCGACTACCTGCTCACCGTCAATCTTGGGCAAACCGAGATCCAGAACGACAAGATCTATTTCCCTTGCACGTTCGGAGTATATTTGAAGGGCTTCTTCGCCGTCCCTGGCACCGATCACGTTGTATCCCTTCGGGGCAAGGAAATTTCTCATAATGTCCTGAAGCATCTCCTCATCCTCGATCACAAAGATGGTCTCTCTCCCGCCCCTGATCTCCTCCGATTGTTCCTCAGGGTTTCTCGATGCCTTTTCGTCGGACAGACTATCGACCGGGAAATACAGACTGAAGATCGTTCCCCTGCCTTCCTCGCTTTCGACATCGATCCATCCCCTATGACTCTCCATGATCGAATAGACCAGCGCCAATCCGAGACCTGTTCCCTTCCCGGGCATTTTTGTCGTGAAAAACGGGTCGAAGATCCTGTGCTTGGTATCCTCGCTCATTCCAGTCCCATCGTCTGCCACCTCAAGAACGACATAGCTTCCCGACTCCACAGCCGGATACGCGGCTCTAAGCGAATCTCCGGCTGCAACTTTGGTGGATATTGACAGAGTCCCGCCCGCCGGCATCGCATCCTTTGAATTCATGCCGAGGTTCATCAAAACCTGATTTAGTTGCCCCGAGTCGGCCAGTACAGTCGGAATTTTGTCCTGCAAAGTCTTTGAGATCGATATAGATTTAGGAAAAATCTCTTCCAGTTTATTCGCTACTTCGATGACAATGTCGTTCACATTGAGGGGCGAGAACACCGTCTCAGTCTTCCGCGCTATGGTGAGGAGTTGCTTCACCAGAGTTGCACCGCGGTCTGCAGCATTCTGAATAGAATCGAGCCCTTTCTCCAATTTCGCCTCGTCGGGTTTCTTTCTCCGCAGCAACATTGAATATCCCATTATGATCCCGAACAGGTTATTGAAATCGTGAGCGATTCCTCCGGCAAGGGTTCCAATGCTTCCCAATCTCTGGGCCTGTTGTAACTGACGTTCACGTTCCACGCGGTTTGTTTCCAGAGTCCTGGATTCGGTTGCCGACCTCTTTCGTTCGGAGACATCCCGCAATACTGCCATTATTCCGGTCAGCGAACCGCTCTTATAAATAGTAGCGTCAACCTCAACGTACACCAGACGCCCGTCTCTCCTCTTCAGCCTCAACTCGAGTGCAGCTACGCTCTTGCCGGTTTGGAGAATCTCCGCAAATTCACGCGAGGCCGTTTCTCTGTCGTCTTCGAATATAATATTCCTGAAAGAGCCACCGGTTATTTCTCCGGAGTTGTAGCCGATCATGGATTCCAATCCCCTGGATATGAAAATTATCTTTTCATCCCCGTTGAGTATTGTGACCGTATCACTAAGACGATCCATGATGCTCATGAACCTTTCCAAGGAGGGTTCCCCCAATGCTCTCATTTCCGATCTAAGTTCGAGGGCGTCCACAGCAAAGGAAATTTCCTCTCCGATTTCCTCCAGAATAGCCCTCTCTTCGCGGCTCATCGGCCTGGTATCGTCGCTTCCAAGGATGAGAAGTCCGATAACGCTCCCGTTGCGTCGAATCGGAATACCGGCCCCCAAAGTGAACGATGGGAGCTTTGTTTCCGTACCAGAGTACATCTGGCGGAGAACCGACTGAAGGTCGGTTGTGGTTGCCACTTTCCCTGTCGCGATTACATCGTTGAGGATGTTCGCCTCGAAGGGAAGCCTTACAATATTCATTGGCATGCGCGACGGATTGCTTCCGTCGGCCGATGTCCATGATACCATTTTCAGATTCAATCCCTCATTATCCAAGAGACCGATCGTTGCCAAACCGAACCCTCCAACGTCGACTGCAATCTCACAGGTCGATTCAAAGAGCGAGTTATCGTTCGTTTCTCTGACCATGACATGATGTATTCCTCTGAGAGTCGCGGACAATCGGCTTGTTTTCCTGACCCGCTCCTCGGCCGCTCTCAGGGAACTTATGTCGCTGACCAATGCGACGACGTTGCCGTCCGCGAGAGGTCTCTGTTTTATCTCTACCGGCAAAAGCGTCCCATCCTTGCGTTGCATATGCGCACAGATCGGATCTTGTCTTCCGCCGGGGAGGACCCCGTCAAAATTGAGTACGCTTCGGGTCAGATCCTCCTTGTAAATCAAATCCAGGAAGTATATCCCGACAATCTCATCCCTTCTGTAGCCCAGCAGATTACAGCCCGTGCGGTTGACCTCCATACATCTACCGCTCCTGTCCCAGACAAACACCCCTTCCGCCACTTCGTCCAGCATTGCTGCATGCATACTCCCATCAACGCTCCGCCATCCGCCCGACGGTTTCCTGTTATTCCGGTCGCTTTCCATGTTCAACCTCCCACGACTTCTGAAACACTTCCGAGCCGGCCTCCGGGTTGCTAGCCATAATACGGTGCCTCCTCGGTCGATCGCATTTTCTCTGTCGCTCAATTTCCGAAATCTGCCGCTTAATCGTGTTCATCCTAAATCGAATTACTTCTTGATCCCAACCTTGTTTTCGATTGAGCCTCACACCATCGTGAGTTTACATCTCTAAGATCGGTTCAAGCGACTTGACGGGAAATAGAATTGCATATCAAACAGTCGTAGAACTTCAGCATGAGTCTTTGTCATAGTGAGTTCTACAAAAGGGAGGGGAAAAATGTGACAGGACCAGGAGGAAGGCGCGACTTGAATCTCTTCCGGGGGCGGGAAAGGCGTGCAAATCTAGCCGGAAAGGTGATTTTCCAGAACGTATTTCATGATTTCTACGGTGGTTGCCATCCTCATCTTGGTAAGAATTCTTTTCCTGTATGTGCTTACTGTCGGAGGACTCAGGTTCAGCTCGCCGGCGATTTCAGTCGGAGTCTTGCCGGCGCCTATGAGGAGCATTACAGTCAATTCCCGTTCCGACAAGGCTTCATGCGGCGCTTGTCCGTCGTTCCGCCTAGTACCCTCTGCAAGCGCCTCGGCCAGACGCTGCGGTATGTACTTCCTGCCGCGGGCGACTTTATGTATCGCTTCCACCAATTCATCCGCCGCACTTTCCTTGGTCAGGTACCCATCCGCTCCCGCCTTTAATGCCCTGACCCCAAAACGCTCCTCTGGATGCATGCTCAGCATGAGAACGTGCGGGCTTGTTTGCTCGCCTTTTACATCCTTAAGCACTTCAAGGCCATTCTTTCCCGGGAGGGAAATATCAAGCAGGAGAACGTCCACATCTAGTCTTCTAAGGAAATCGAGCCCCTCTACTCCGTTCGATGCTTCCCCCACCACCTCCATATCGGCCTCGTGCTCTATAAGTCTTCTTAGTCCCTGACGGAACATAGTATGATCGTCTATGAGAAGTACTCTAATCAATATACTAAGCCTTTTTCTTGATCATTTCGTAATCGTAAGCGCCGTCAAGAGTTTGAAGATTGATTTGTCAACTCGATCTCGACCTTGACGGTGGTCCCCTTCGAACCGGACCTGCTTACCGTCAGTTCTCCTCCGATACTCATAGCTCTTTCTTTCATGCCAAGAATTCCGATGGAGCTCTTCGCCTGTATCTGTTCCTCTGAAATGCCGCAGCCATTGTCTTTGATTGTGAGCCGCACTATGCCGCGCCGCTTACTCAGCGAGATTTCGACTCTGTCGGCCCCTGAATGCCTGACGGCGTTTGTCAAAGCCTCCTGACAAATTCTGAAAAGGACGGTGGAGAACTTCTCTTCCAGTTTGATCCTTTGAGGGTTT
The DNA here is from genome assembly GCA_046706745.1 of Candidatus Kryptoniota bacterium. Classification (GTDB taxonomy): domain Bacteria; phylum Bacteroidota; class Ignavibacteria; order Kryptoniales; family JAKASW01; genus JAKASW01. Next base: position 118,655 of record JBJKPC010000016.1, on the reverse strand, counting down.
ATCCGGACCTGGCAATTCATGCCAGACTGCCTGGACATCTGGTCTGAATACCATCGAATGGCCTCGGCGAGTCCCAGTTCGTCGAGGACTCCGGGTCTCAGTGAAGCGGAGATTTTGCGGACACTGTTTACCAGATCATCGACTGAGCGAGAAAGCTCCTGAAGTTCATTCGTTTCAGAAAGAAATTTTTTCCCCGATCGGTTTTCAAGCAAACTTCTCCGCACAAGCGAAATCCCGAGCTTAAGGGTCGTAAGTCCCTGCCCGAGCTCGTCGTGGATCTCGCGCGCTATCGACATTCGTTCCTCTTCCCTGGCAGACTGTAGGCCCGACGCAAGTGCTCTAAGTTGTTCGCCGAGGCGAAACGATCTCATCTCGGCTTCCTTTCTCTCCGTGATGTCCAGGAGAGATCCTCTGATCCCGATGAACTGTCCCATCTTAAAGAGAGCGACAGGGTGAACATAGGCCCACATTATCCTGCCTCCCTTCAGGACAAGCCTGCACTCGAAGGGACTTCCATTGCCGTTCCTCTGTTCTTCCACGTGTCTCATGACTGTGGGAAGGTCGTCGCGGTAAACGAAACGGCTGAAATGAGCCCCCATCAACGCCCTAACCCCTTTCCCAAAGTGCTTCTCGGAAGCAGGGCTGACATAAAGCAGTCTTCCATTTCTGTCAAGTGAAAATATAACTTCGTTGATGTTCTCGACAAGCTCGCGGTACATCTCACGGGAATCTTCCAGTTCTCTTTCGAAGTTTCTTAGCGGAGTTATGTCCGACATGCTAACGAGCATCTTGCTGTAGTCGCTTTCAAATCCCGGAACGATTCGCCAGCGCAAAATCACATGCCTCTCTTCACCGGTAAGGGTTCTGATTACAGTTTCGGTTTCATATGCCGTCTCGCCGTTCCATATCGCCGCGAGAGTATCTAGATGAGCCGGGCCCGATTCCGGGTCAGAGACCGAATCAGACATCCTCATTAACTGGAGAACGGAAGCGGCATGGTATAAGGAAAGTGTCGTTTTGTTCACAGACAAGACTTTCGCGGATTCGAATATCGATACAAGGCCTTGAATGTTATTCCGGAGATGCTCGCGTATGTCGCGTACGCCCGTTTCCTTGAGTTCATCAAGCCGCTTCTTCACTTCCGAAAAATCCTCTTCCCAGAGAGACACCGGAGCATTCTCGAATAGAGTCCTGAAACGGTCCTCGCTGGTTCTGAGCGCCTTTTCCGCAATTTTACGTTCCGTAATATCTTCGACGGTACCTTCGTAGTAGAGTGTATTGCCGACTTTGTCGCGGACCGCCCGCGCACTCTCTCTTATATACATCGCCCGACCGTCATGTCTGGTCCATGCACTCTCGTGCCCGGAAATCTCGCCGTCCCTCTCGACCCGCCGGAGAAATTCGGCTCGCGAAGAACCCGGTCCCGATCCTTCCTGCGAAAGGTCACGCCCGGTCAATTGTTCCGGACTTTCGAGCCCGAGCATCCGGACAAGAGCCGGATTGGCCATGAGGACCTTACCGTCCCGCCTCGTGCGGTAGAGCCCGATCTGTGTATTTTCGTAGACTGAGCGATACCGCTCTTCGCTTTCTTTCAGCGCGTGCTCAGTGCGCGTACGCTTCTCTTCCAATTCGATCATGTCAAGCGCAAAGGAAATATCCATGCCTATCTCATCAAGGAGGGCCTCCTCCTTCTGCCCAAAATAATCCGACTCCCCGCTCACTAGACTCAGGACACCCGCAACGTTATCCCCGACGCAAAATGGAACTGCAGCTACTGAGTTGACATCGTGTTTAGAGGCTTCTTCGTACCAGAAGATACTTCGATATTCGGCTCCCCCTTCACCCATAGTGACCACCTTCCCAGATTTCACGGCCCGAGACAATAGACCTTTGTCAAAGGGCGGAGTGCTGATATCTACGGTATCGTAAGGTTTGCTCTTCGCTCGCCCGCTGAACGCTCTGAGGGCTATCCTTGTCCGACTTTCGTCAAGCGTGCCGATCATTACGAGATCAAAGCCGCCGTACTCACGAGCGATTTCACAAATTGCACGGAACAAGGCACCTCTGTCCTTCACGCGTACGATCGTTTGGTTGACCTGGCTCAGGGTGGCATAAAGCCTGGATATATGCCGGACTTCTTCTTCAGCCTTTCTTTGGCCGCTCAAATCGCGGAAGACCGCCATCACGTTGTTTCCAGGGAGAAGTTGCAGGTTAGTTTCCGCCGGAAGAACACTACCGTCCTTGCGAAGGAGATTACACTCGCCGAAGGTTCCCGGAGCGACGGGCAATGCTTCGGAGACCCGACGCCCCTTACGGAACTCATCCTGAGGAACAAGGTCGCTTAACCTCAGTGCAAGGAACTCTTCCCGAGAGTAGCCAAGCATCGTGCATGCCATTTCATTAACCTGAAGGCAGAGACCGGTCGGATCCGAAACAAAGACACCGAAAGCCGAATGATCGAAGAGTGTCCGATATAGAATATCTCCGGGAAAACTGGATGATACCCGTTCAGCAGGTGCGGGTGAAGTCATTTCACGGCCTGAAGGTATATATACCCGATAGTATTTTTCTGATTGTTTGCAAACTGCATGGCAAATACCATTTCATTTATCGGCATTTTGGGGCGTATCTTGAGGCTGCTCACCGGCTCAGGTCACCTCCTTCCGGAGAACCGAATTTTCCGAATATGCCTTCGGGCGGAACCCGGCCGGCCGTCACGAAAGCTTAGGCCGGAAACCCGCTTGGGAGATGTGAGGGAGATGCCCGCCAGGAATGTGGGGGCATGACCGAAGGAGTTGCGGACCTGCGGAACTATTTGATCGAAAGGAGGATGAGGAAACCGTTGCCCTTCATCGAGACCTCGACCCCACCGTCATGGACATGATATGTTTTGCCGCTAACCGCGTCCTGCATTTTCGATATTACCCGACCGGGGAGGACGACCCTAAACTGCCCTGATGACGTCTTTGAAAAGTTGAAAAGGCAAACGGCGATTTTGCCGTTCAGTTCCCTTTCGTAGGACAGGACCTCCTTGCCGCCGGTGGTAGAAAGCGGCTTGAACGATCCCCTTACAAGTTCGGGATGAGATGCGCGAATAGAATAGATTTTCTCATAAAGATTTCTGAAACCGTTCTTTACATTCCAGTCAATCGTAACCTGTTTGAAAAGGCTGAGTCGTTCGGGATTCCCGACTTCCTCCCCATTGTATATGAGCGGGACACCCGGCAGAGTAGCGATGAGTGCAGTTGTAAGGCTGTCCCCTCCGGGGCCGTATCTTTCGATGGCCGGAGCCACGCTGACATTCTCGTCATGGTTGGAGTTGAATCTCATGCGAAGAGCGCCGATCGGAAATGTCCTTCGTTCCTGCTCGAGCGCACTGTCGATCGTCGTCGCAGGTGAAGTGCCGTTGTATATCTTACCCAATGCGTTATAGATGTTCCACGAGTACGAAAGATCGAATGCCTTCAATTGCAGCTTCGGCACGGATGCCTCAGCAAGCATCATTACAGGTTTGATTCTGTCGAGCGCCGCCCTTGCCTCATCCCAGAAACTGAGCGGGACCATCCATGCCGCATCGCATCTGAACCCGTCGACCCCGATGTCTTTCACCCAGTACTCCATCATATCAATCATGTACTTTCGCAGGTCTTTATTCGCATAGTTGAGTTTGGCCACATCCGTCCAATCCGGATTCGGAGGGATGATTTTTCCCGTACTGTCGTGCACATACCAGTCTGGATGCTCTTTGATCAACGGATTGTCCCAGGCCGTATGGTCGGCGACCAGGTCCATTATGACGTGAAGACCCTCGGCATGGACGGCTTCTACGAGTCTCTTAAAATCGGAGAGCGTACCATATTCGGGGTTTATCTTGTAATAATTCTCCACAGAATAGGGACTACCGAGCGGCCCCTTGCGGTGAACTTTTCCGATCGGGTGTACAGGCATCAGCCACAAGACCGTAACACCGAGCTTCTTGATCTCCGGGATTTTCTTGATTATAGAAAGCAAGCTCTCACTTCTGGAGAAAGAGCGCGGATAGACCTCATATATCACTGCGTCCCTGACCCATCTGGGACTTCGCCTCGCGTGCTCTTCTGCTATATCAACCTGTCCGATATGCGCCGTTTTGCCCCGTGTGGCAAGCGCCAGTAATTCGCCGTTCGGGCGTATCGCGAAAATATTGTGCGATGCGGAGCGATCCGATGTGGAGGCATTGTATGAACGCGGTCCGGCACTCGCCTGGCCAAATAGGCAGGCATAGAGAACGATGATCGATATCCATTTCATGGCAAGTCCCTTCGGTTGATAACTGCTTTCAGAACTCAATTGAATCACCACAGGCGCCCCGAACCCGACATCACTTCTGAATCTCTGTCAGGGCTTCCTCGGGCTGATTTACGGCCTGTGCGTGTACCGATTCGTCTACATCATCGACTTTCGTTACGAGAAGAGCGGCAAGTATCAACGACGCTCCGCCCAGAAGCAGGGCATAGATCGCCTCCCCGCCAAAAAGGTGGTCCACGAAAAATCCGAGTATAGCTGCAGCGGTAATTTGAGGAATGACGATGAAAAAATTGAAGATCCCCATATACACCCCCATCTTCCTTGCAGGGAGTGAACCGGTCAGAATGGCATAAGGCATGGCGAGGATCGACGCCCACGCCAGTCCGATGCCCAACTCTGAGATTAGCAATAGATTCGGATCCTTGATTACGTAGAACGAGCCGAGACCTATGCCGCCGCATACCAGACTGATTGCGTGGACGGTCTTCCTGTTTGTCTTTTTTGCGATCCAGACAAGGAGAAAGGCCATGACAGCTGCGAAACCATTATAGACTGCCATAAGCACGCCAACCCAGTTGGCAGCATTGTTGTAAAGTGCGGACGCCGTATCGGTAGCCCCGTAAATATGATGAGCGACTCCCGGAGTCGTATAGATCCACATCGCGAAGAGTGCGAACCATGAGAAGAACTGGACGTAAGCAAGCTGGACCATAGTTTTCGGCATCTTGAAAAGGTCGTTCATCACCACAACCAATCCCCCGGTCGTCTTCTTCTTTCGCGTCAACATGCCGGCGATGATCTGAAGAACGCCGAACGCTGCGATACCTCCGAAGAACATCCCGAGTCCGTAGTCAATATAAATGAACAGGGCGAATACAAGGTATAGGACTACGCCCACGGTGGCCCAGACCGAGCCGTACCTGATCAGCTTCGAATCGGAAATCGGGTCATCGTCGTGATGGGCCTCTCCTCTATTCGCCTCCTTGTCTTCGCTGTATGCCATGAGTTCGTCCGGCGGATATTCTTTGGAGCCCAAGACAGTCCAAACGACGGCAAGGAAGAAAACCGCGCCGCCGATATAGAAAGAAAGTCTGACCGATTCAGGGATCATCCCTTCCGGCGCGGTGTTACTGACCCCGAACCAGTTGGCCATTATATAAGGAAGCGCTGAAGCTATTACAGCGCCGGTTCCTATGAAGAAACTCTGCATCGCAAAACCAATTGTCCTCTGCTCCGACGGAAGCATGTCTCCGACGAAAGCCCTGAAGGGCTCCATAGAAATATTGATGGATGTATCCATGATCCACAGCATTCCGGCGGCGACCCAGAGCACGGCAGAGTTGGGCATTATAAAGAGGGCAATCGATGCGAGGATTGCCCCCGAGAGAAAGTATGGCCGGCGTCTTCCCAGCCTCCCCCACGTTTTGTCGCTCATGTGGCCGATGATCGGCTGGACGACAAGCCCGGTGATCGGGGCGGCGATCCAGAGAATCGGAATCGCGTCGATCTTGGCACCGAGCGTCTCGAAGATCCTGCTCACATTTGCGTTTTGAAGTGCGAATCCAAACTGTATTCCTAGAAATCCGAAACTCATGTTCCAGATTTGCCAGAAACTCAGGCGCGGTTTTTTCATAGAATTCCCATCCTTTTACGGCTGCGGAGGTCTCTCGCGGGACCGGAAGTATTTGAACCAACCTGCCCTCGGGTATAGTTCCGGAACTGCGAGTATTTTGCCGCCGAATCCTATGAAGCGATAGGTCAGCATCTGGAACGGCGTAACCTTGAGCGCAAGCAGCTTGTTTTTGAATATCCTGACATTTTTCATTCGGGCAAGCTTAGCTATGTACCCGTCGAGAGTCCTGCGCTTCTCCCGTGTCAGAAGCATCTCTTTTGCCACCTGTATACTATTCTTGACTGCGGCGTCGTTGATAGACATCCTCTTGTCAAGCAGCTGATAGATGTAGAATTTCCCGTGGTCCTCGACCGGGCCGTAGACATCGCCGTCTTTCAACTCGGACAGAACGGCACCGATCTCTCCCAGGCGATACGCATCAACCCAATCGGCAGCCGTGTCCCCTGAGGTGACTTGTCCGCTTTCGTCGCTCCGAAGCTTGCTGTAGACCGCAACGGCCTCGTCAATATTACCGGCCTCGAATATCCTGACTTTCAGTTTAACGCCTTTAAGGACTTCGTCGTGATGAGTCCTGAAGAAGTGGTCTACCTCGCTCCGGGTGATCTTCACGGTATCAGTGATTTCATTTGCCATCCGGTAGGAGCGGTAAGCGGCCAGAACCATTCCGACATTGTATTTGACTTCCTGCGAATTTTGCAGTCCGAGCTCTCGCGCTCGCCGTACCAGGAAATGATTCTGTGAAATGAATCTAAGTGAAGAATGAAGAGCGTATGTTATGGCGGGCAAAGTCGTATCTTCGGCACCGAACATCGCAGCGGGTAACTTCTCAAATACATCGCGGAGGGTCAGTTCGCCGCCGGGGAAAGTGAGAAACGGTTCGTCCATCTCTCCGCCGAATTCTTCTCCGAGTTGAACGAGCTCGGCCGGGTACAGCTGATAGTTAGGATTTCCGGGTGGCCTTCTCTGCTTTTCCAGAAGTCTCTGGATGGCGTGAACCAGCGGACGGAAGATGTTATAGTTAACTCGAACGGTGATATTCCTCATCAATTCCTCGATGTACTCGTTCCCGAGCCTCGCCTGTTTTCTGCTGACAAGTATCTGCTTTATCCTTTCCCACCTCGCTTCCGTCGAGCCTTTGATGAAATAGTCGTTCAGGTTTCTTGACAGCACTCTGAATATGACCAGGCCGTCGACCGTCGGAGTCGGTTTGGAAATAAACCCTTTCTTCCGGCCGAAGAAGGCATTCTCTATGGCTGTAGTGGATTCACCGTAAGGAATTTCGAGAGTGTCATGATGTATATGAAGGCTTCGCGCGGTTGCGTAGATGTTCGGCGCCCCCTTCTGCTCCAGCGTCCGGTAGAAGCTCCATGCCGTAGACTTGTCAGAGTTGAAGTAAAAGGCATCGACAATATACTTGTAAATTGAGATTCCGAAACCGTGAAGTACTTCCTGCCGGCTGACTTTTGCATGAGGCATGATCTCTTTTCTGAAGAGTGCGTCCCGCATGAAAATATCCTGCATTTGTTTTCGGACAAGTTCTTCGGAAGAGGTATACGGCTGATCGGAACGGGCGGCCGCCTGCGAAAGAAGCTTCTCAGCAATCATCGAGTATAAGAATTCCCGCTTCGTTTCCTCGAGTGTCGTGGGATCGTCTTTCCCCGGGTAGATGGACATTTCGAACCTTGTCAGAAAATCAGCGCTCGTTATCGGGCTGCCGTCCACCACGGCGAGAGTGTCCATCTTCTGAGTACTTTCGGCCTTCACCTGTCTTTCCCCGGCCAGGGTGCCCGAGGGACATGAAAAAGCAACCAGAACTATCGCCAGTAAACCTGAAGCGAGCATACCGTACCAATGCGTCGAGAAATCTTGATTCATCGTTTTGTACTTCACCATTACTTTATCATCATCATCTTATTGGTTTTCACAAACGACCCGGCAGTCAATTTATAGAAATAAACTCCCGAAGCCAAACCGTCGCCGTCGAAAATCACCTGGTGTTCCCCTGCGCTCTGTTCGGAATCCACAAGGGTTTCGACAAGCTGGCCGAGGGTATTATACACTTTCACTGTGACCCGGGACCTCGCCGGAATTGCATACCTTATCGTGGTCGTGGGATTGAACGGGTTGGGATAGTTCTGCGAAAGCGAGTAATGAACAGGAACCTGTGTGTTTGTTCCCGGCCTAATGGCAGTGATTGCGGGGTACGTCATGTGGATCACCGAGTCGCTCAACACATACACTGCCGATCCATAGGGAGGAAGAGTCGCCGAGTAGTGGGCCATCCCTCCTGAAAACGTGACGGAATCTGTAAGTTGATTGTAAACATCGTTCATGAAATAAGTCTTCCCGTTAGTGACCCCTCCCTGAAACGCCACGTTAGCCGAACTCCCCTGTCCGACGAGGGCTACGCTAACCGTCAGTGTGGAGTCACTAAAGTTTTCGAGTGCGATCCCGTTTTGGTCCGGGTATGGACGGGTGTATCCGTAAACCCACTCATTTCCGGTGGAGAGCCGGTTGAATTTCTGGGTGGAAAATGCAGGGAACGTGCCTCTGATCCACGCGAGTTTCTCATAGTGAGGGGTGAGGAGAGGTTCGCCGGCATAATTCCAATTGATGACTCCGCGAAGCCGTTGATAGTAGTCCGAGATGCCGAGGCCCCATCCCACTTCCTGCCCCGAGTACATCAAAGGAATTCCCGGGATCGTGAAAATGACGGTTGCCATCGGCATCGTCTTTTGAAATGAACCGTAAGTATAGGCGATCGACTCTTCATCCTGGTTTTCCATGCAGCGCATGAACAAGGCATCAGGACCGGGCTCGTATCCCATCGTGTTTCCGTTGTTGGGTCCGTAGTTGGTTACGTACGTGTTAAGCGTTGAAATGCTCGATGGGTTTGAGAAATTGAACGACTGCACGGCATTATGCAGGAAGTTCCAGTCATACGCGGCATCGAGGCCGCCGCCGTCGTCGGCGTAATCGACCTGCGTTCCGACACCTGTTCCTGCAGTCTCGCCGAGGAGGAAGATATTCGGATCAACATGTTTCAGCAGCTTCCTGGTCGGCGTCCCCATCTCATCTTCGTTGCCGTTGCCGTTGTCCGCGCGGTCGTGCGGGCCCCAATAAGAATCGAACCGGTACCCGTCGATACCCATGTTCTCTATCCACCATTTATAAACGTTGTCCATATAGGCCCTGGCATCAACATCGGACCAGTTGTAATTCAGCAATTGATCGCTGTACCCCGAGTAGTACACAAAACCGTCCGGGGTGATGTTCTCGGGAAGATTAGGATGATAGTTCGGGTTGGTGATTAGATGATGCTGATAGAAATCCCAGTAGAAGGAGTTCTTTCCGTAAAGCCTTGCATCCTTTACGAAGGGATGGTTGAAACTGGTATGATTCGGGGTGACATCGAGGATCACCTTCATACCGAGCTGGTGCGCGCGTTCGACAAAGTTTTTGAAGTCGGCATTAGTGCCGTACTGGGGTGCGACTTTGTAGAAATTCACTATGTTGTAGCCGGTACCCGTACTGTTGTCCATCGGCTGGTTGTTCTCCATGACCGGCATTACCCAGATAATGTTGAAGCCCATGTCAGCGATATAACTCAGCTTCTGCGTCGCGGCATTTATCGTCTTCTCCGGCGTGAAAGAGTTGAAGAAGAGTTCGTAGATCCGTCCCATTTTCGCCCACTCGGGGTTGGAAGCATATGAGGAGAAACTCAGGCTGTCGTCCCGATGGACAGTGAAATATGCTTTCGTCGTGTCTTTATTACCGCTGGGATCGGTGGCTACCAGCGAAAAATCATACTGTCCGGGCACCGAAGGCTTCGTGACGGTAATTGAATCCGACGTGGAACCTGAGACCCCTGCAACTGCTGCCGGATTGTCGGAGCCGACTCCCCATAAAAAGGTGAGCTTGGACGCTTGTCCTGAATCGGGATCAGTGCTTCCGGAAGCTGAAAGCGTTATCGAGCTTCCGGTTGAAGAGAAGCTTATTCTTGCATACGGACTGTGATTCACATAATACGTCATTTCGAAAGGCGCCGAGACGATCTTGGATCCGGTGCTGTCAGTTGCAACTGCGATGAAGATGTTGTTTCCCGGTACGTAACTAACTGAGTCTTCGAAGCTGCCGTTCGTTGCCTGCACGGCCACCGTGTCCGAGCCGTTCCTGATAATATTGACGTCGTGGATGGAGGTATCTTCGACAGTCCCGTCGAGCACAATAGAAGATTTCAGTGTTACGTATCCTCCACGATTCAAGATTTGGATCGGTCCGGCTTGCACGACAAATGAAGTAGAATCGGAGACCTGATTGCCGGCTAGATTCTTTACTGTCAAACTCATCTTCCTGGTCCCGTTGAGCAGCGGGTCAGGCCAGCGGAAAGTAAGAAGCTGATCGACTGGATCATAAGCCGAACCGGGGACATGGATCGTAGTCGAGTCGATCGTTAGGTAGATCGACGAAGTATCCACGCCGCTCGCAACAGACCTGTACAGATAAGCGGTCAACACAGGATGCTGGGTTTTCACTATCTCGGTTTTCGAGTTGGGCAGCAGGTGGTATACGGTCGGGCTCGTGATGTATATAATAGAGTTGTTGTTGTTCGAGGCGTTCTCTAGCGGATTCAACGGATCGGGTAGCCAGTTGTTGCCGTTCTCATTGAATTTGTACTGGTACGTACCGGTGATCTGGTCTCCTATTCCGCCACCAACACGAAGCCTCATCGTCTTGTACCAGATACCGGTCGATTGATTTTCCGTCATGGCAGAAGGGGCTCCGGCAGATATAACTCCGTTCGAATTGGGTCCCCAGCCGTTGAACTCGCCCGGGACATAGACAGCGGTGGGATTGTCCTGAGGTTTGTAGTAGAAGGTGACGTCCACGCTGTCCGCGGTCTGGCCGAACGAAACGCCACAAATCAGAAAAGCGAAAACCGGGATCCATTTGAAGAGTGGTTTCATGATTCGAATATTTCCTTTATTTCGTATCTCTTTGCTGTCCGGAGCCGTCAGGGATAGTAACGGTCGCCGGGCAAAAACCCAACCCCGCCCCGGCATTGCTGCCGGGACGGGAGGACATTGGGTGGAGAAGCAAAACCGCTCGTTTTGTTCTCATTTCATCGCTTTCCGGAGCTGATCGGCAAGGGCGCCTGCCCCCGGGAAGCCGGGATCCAGCGAGAGAGCTTTGCTGACGTTTGCCAGCGCCTCCGGATAATTCTTTTCGTTCACATATACACCGGCCAGGTTGTACCACACCTGCGCGTCGTTTCCGTTCCTTCTCGCGCTCGCCAGAAGATATTTCTTCGCCGATGGTATCCTGCCTTTGGAAAGATCGATGATGCCGAGCCACTTCTCGGTGAAAGCGGTCGCCTCGAGTTCGTTTCGTCTCTCCAGGTACCGGTATGCATCATCATAATATCCGGCATGAAGAAGTACAGTCGATGCATAGTCATAATAATCGAGCGAATATGGATACTGCGCGATCATAACGTTCATCACTTTTATAAACGGCTTGTATTTGTCTTCCAGAGCATAATGCTCTGCCGCAAGCTTGTGAACTGTGACCCAGTCGGTTCCATCCACGACTATCCGGTATGCGAGCGAATCGATGTAATTCGCCGGACGAAGCATCTCCGAAATCGGCACCGCCTTCGCCGGATCGATGTAAGGCCAGTCATCCTTCAAGACTTTTATCCTGTATTCACCAATCACGGAATCGAGCTTTGCAAACGGAAAGTCAGCGACGGTTATACTGTCCTGCTGCCTGTTGCTGAGACTGAGCGGGCTGGATCGTGGAAGCAAACCGGTCTTTTCCATCTCGTCGTAATAAAGCCTGCCGATCAATTCCTGCCCGCGGAGTGTCGGGTGAAGGTGGTCTACCATCAGATTATCGCCCACAATATGATCCGGACTCACTGCGTCGAAAGCCGAGTCCACGTCGACAACGGGATCGTCAAACATCTTCCCAAGTGCGAGGATCTCGTCGTTAAGTGAAGTAGGCGGTCTGAACCTCAGGGCATCAAGGTCTTTTGCATATCTGAAAAGTGAGTCTGCCAGTCCGAATTCTTTCTTCCCCAGCGCGGCTTTTGCCTGCTCGAACACTGAGTCGGCCGGCGGATAGCCATTTGCCCTGATTGAAACGAATGGATATTGATCCTTTAGATTACACGCGAGGGTTCCTAAGATAACGGGCACGTGATGATCCTTTGCCATCCGGAGAATGTCCGTCATGTTCCCTTTGAACTGCGCCAGGCCCTCTTTATACACTTTGGAACCGAGAGGTATGTACTGATCTTTGGCCATCCGTGCCATCAGCGTGCCAGTTGGAGTTCGCTTCTTCGCAAAGAGACTCTCGATCTTCCTCATCACGTTTCGCAGCAGTTGAAATGTCCTGAACCGTTCGAGATACACCACCAGGTTAACAAGCGGTCGAAACGAACCGAACGATTCCAGCGAGCCCACGCCGAGCGCGCCGTAGTATTCATTGTTCCCGGCGTAGATAAGTATCAGATTCGGCTTCTCTTTCAGAATGCCCGGAAGCAGGTCGAGGAGCGTGTAGCTGTTCACGGCGGTCATCGCACAGTTGACGACTTCGATCTTAGAATGGGGATATTCGAGACTGAGCCTCTGCTGAAGATATCTTGAAAAAGAACCGTTCGGCAGAAATGGATAACCGGCAGCGGCACTCCCGCCGAGGACGAACACTCTGAAAGCGTTGGGCTTTTTCACGATATCGAAAAGGTCCACATCGGACCTGGGGACGTATTCTACGTTGTAGAAATACTTGTGCGCGATCTGGGTGTTCAGTACATATTTTCCCTTTATCGGGCTCACCCATTCCGTATAATTGTAACCGTAGTTGAAAATCCGCAAACCGACTTCGAGCAGAACAAAGAAAACCACCGGCAGCAACACCGTCACTGAGTAGAATACCCATTTCATCCATTTCTTCCCGGCCGTGGTCAGAAATCGTTCGATCTCTCCTTTTGACACTTTAAGCTCTTTGGCCATTTCCGTCGGCGACAGCTCCGAGCTTCTTTTCAGAATCCACTTCTTTTGTTTACCGGTTAGGGACAACTCTTCTGTAACCTCCTTTCGGGCGCGATACTCCCGCCTTTTTCGGCGTTTCCCTTATTCCGGTATAAATTACGCCATAGTCGTCGATGTTGCTGTAATACCTCTGCCCGACCGCCACAACAAGATTCCCTTTTACGCTGATTGAACGCAATTGATCCCGTCTGTTCCCCGGGGCGTGACAAACTTTCCAGGTCCGCCCGTTCCAGTGCGCAAGGCTGGCATCCTGTCCTGCCATGAAGACATCGTTGGAGGAGTTGCCCCGGACAGCCGCTATATAATGATTGATGTGCCAGATAAATGGGTCGAAATGCCAGACCTTGTTGCCGATGTTTGTATCCTCATATATGTTGTTGCCGACTGCAAAGTACTTTCGATTCGCACCGAACCAGATTCCACTCAGGCTTCGTACGAAGGGGAAAGCTTCATTGAGCTTAATCGCGCTGTCGCCTTTTAGACCTACAAGATATTGGTGGCCGTTGTCATCCGAAGCGACAGCGAGTATCCGCCCTCCGTTTCCCCAGACATCCTGATACGGCAGCATCGTGCCGGTACGGATAGGGGTCCACGACCGGCCGTGGTTGGCGGAGTACGATATCATCCCGTAATCTCCGACTGCATAAAGGGTGGACCCGTCTGCACTTTCCCATATCTTATTCTCCCAGGAGCCGATCCCAGGATATATCTGGAAATACCTGTGACCGTCCCAGTGAACCATGTAGTACATCCCGAACCAGACATCGTCCTTGCTCCTTGCAAAGACGGAATGTATGGGTGAGAAAGTCTTTCGCCCATCATAGTAGACAGGGACTTGAAACGGCGTCCATCTCTCACCGTTCCACACTGCCGCGTTGTACCAGTCTAGCGAGTGGCTTTGTTCCGCTGAATCGTGAGGCATGATCCAGCCGACCGCGTAAGCCAGAGTGTCGTTGATAACGCAGCAGTCGTAAAGAGTGCTTCCTTTGGCACCGATGGTGTCGACATTCCAGACGATGTTTCCGGAAGTGGTGTCCACCTTGCCCTTGGAGTCGGCCCACTGCGGCGAGTGGGTCATACCGAAGCCGCAGAGGGCAAGCACGGCAAAGCCGGAGAGCAGACCCGGGAATAATAGAACGGTTGAAAGATGGAATAATGTCTTAAGAGCCCAGCGCGCTTCTTGACAAGAGGCACTCATGGCGGTGCCGAATTCACTAACACCGGATGGCAGTTCAACTTGTTCTTTCAAGATTCTATTGATCCGAGATTGCATTATTCCAGAATTCCAACATTCCATTCTTAGTCTTACTATTTCAGGAGAAGCATCTTCTTCACCGAAACGAAGCCTCCCGCTGAAAGCTTGTAGAAATAAATTCCGCTCGGAAGACCGGCACCGTCAAAAATCACGTTATGACTCCCAGGCGACTCGACTCTGTTGACCAATGTCTTCACCAGTCTTCCCAAAACGTCATAAACCTTCAGATTTACGAACCCGGCATTCCGAACTTCGAACCTGACAACCGTTGTCGGATTGAACGGGTTCGGATAGTTTTGGTCCAGTTCAAACTTCAACGGTATGCTGGGATTACCCGATACAGATTGAATAACGGAGGCATCCACTGCAACTGAATCGAGTGTTCGCACCCCGTCATGTAGGAAATAGAGGAAACCGTTATGATCGCCGACCGAATTTCTTTCGAGGTAGACCGTAAATCTGGCGCTGTCGCCCGCAGCTATTTCAGCGATCGCCGGACTCACAACAAAAACACTATCTGACGGTATCACCGCAGAAATTGCCAGCGGCCCGCCGCCGGTGTTCTTCACGACAACGCTGTCGGAAGATATTTCGTTTGAAGGTATGGTTCCGAAAGTCAGCTTGTGCGTGCCTATCTCAAACACAGGCGGATTTGCAAGAGCCTGATCGCCGGGGTTTTGTATCCCGCCGAAATAGCTTTGCTGAATTCCCGCGACGGAAGTGAAATTCCCGCCGACATAAACCTTATGATCGTAATACGAAAGCCCTATCGATTGGACATCGGAGTTGACACCGGGACTCCAGACATCAGCCGCACCGGTGATCGTGTTGAGAGCTGCGACGCCTTCAGACGCAATCCCGCCGATGTGGGAAAAATATCCTCCGGCGTATACAACATCGCCGCTGGCAGCAAGCGAGTACACGGCAGCATCGGCGGCCGGGTTCCACGCCGTCGCCGTTCCCTCAGAAGAGTCGAGGGCCGCGACGTAATTCCTCGCACTTCCACCGATGTGTGTGAATCCCCCTCCGGCGTACACGACGCCATTCGAAACAACTATGGCATCGACGAAGTCGTCAGCGCCGGGATCCCAATTCGTGACCATGCCCGTATTCGGGTTGACTGCCGCAATGTTCGTGCGCAGGCTATCACCGACCTTGTCGAAGAACCCGCCGAGATACACCGCATTCGCGGCGGGTACAACAGTTTCCACGAGATTGTCGGGACCGGGATTCCAGTCTGTCGCGAGACCTGTCCACCGGTCAATCGCCGCCACAAAATTGCGCGATGCACCGCCTATCGAAGTGAATCCACCGGAGACATATACTACATCGCCGGAGAGAGCGATTGAGTTCACGCTGCTATTCGGATCGGGCGACCATGATGTCGGCGCTCCGGTGCTGTCGTCGACTGCCGCGATATAGCTTCTTGATTGTCCTCCGACGGTGGTAAAATTCCCTCCGATGTATACCTGTCCCGCCCCGGCGACTATTGCAGATACTGCGCCGTTCGGGTCGGGGTTCCAGCTTGTGAGGACTCCCGTCTGTGCATCGATTGCCGCAAGATTATTCCTTGCCTGACCGCTCATGGTAGTGAAAGCACCGCCGGCATATACTGAATCACCGCTTGAGACCAGTGAATAGACAATTCCATCTGTCCCCGGATTCCATGTCGAGACAGGCGTCCCGGTTGTGAGGCTGACAGCCGCAACATAATCCCTGACCGTGCTTCCCACTTTGGTAAAGTTTCCGCCGATGTAAGCCGTATTCCCCGATATGGTCAGCGCCATGACGTAGCCCGCCGGGTCCGGATTCCAGCTAGTCACATTCCCGGTTGAGGTATCTACCGCCGCCAAACCGCTCCGGGACTGCCCGCCGATCGTATTGAAAAAGCCGCCTACGTAAGCCAGCGCGCCGCTTATCCTGATCGCAAACACGTAACTGCCGGGAGAGGGATTCCATGCAGTCGCTATGCCTGTGTACTTGTTAACGGCAGCCAGGCAATATCGAGAAGCCGAACCGACGTTCGCGAAGTTACCACCGATGTACACAGTGTTCCCGGACGCCGCCAGGCAGTATACCGAGCCGTCGGGATTCGGCTGCCATGTTGTGACGGCACCCGTCGTATCGTCCAGTCTCGCCAGGTTGTTTATGTCGGCCGGGCCCACGTGGGTGAAAGTCCCACCGATGTAAACATAGCCGGACGAATAGAGCAAGGCACTTACCGAACCGTCCGTATTCAGATTCCAACTTATGAGAGATGACGCGGAGCGATTGAAGGCGGCGAGGTTTGTATCCGGCTTTCCATCGACCTGGGTAAAACTGCCGCCTAAATAGACCATGCTTCTGGAGACGGCAATGGCGTTGACCTGCCCGTCGGTCTTCACGACCCATTGCGGGTCGAGCGTACCGTTTGCCAGTATATGTGCAAAATTAGCGATCCCCTGGTCGCCGGGGACGGTAAACAGTCCGCCGATGAAAAACCCGCCGGAACTGTCGGGACAGATTTCTCTGACCGTACCTTTCACCCGCACCTCGGGAATGTATCCTGAAGCGGAATCTATTCCTGCAAAGCCCCCCGTCACCGGACTTACGAAGCTGAAATTTCCCCCGATGTAAATGGTTTTGCCGCTGGCTACTACAACATCGACCTGCCCGTTTGTCGTTATGGATGCCCCGGCAGCACCTGCAAACGCATCGGCACACAATGAGAGGATCGCAAAAGTCACAAGGAGAAGTTGTCCGCAAGTGGATCTCATTTGACCAGCATCATCTTTTTCATCGCCGAATGATTGCCGGCATCCAGCCTGTACAAATAAACGCCGCTCGGAAACCTGCCGCCGTTGAAAGTCACATCGTATTTGCCCGGCCCCTGCCGACGGTCGACGAGAGTAGCGACCACTCTGCCAAGGGCGTCGTAGACGCGGAGAGTAACGTGACCGGGTTTCGCCAGCTGATAACTGATAACCGTGGCGGGATTGAACGGGTTGGGGTAATTTTGCATGAGTAGAAAATTTGTCGGTAAACCGTTGCTTTCCCCTTTGGCCGCAGTGACACTAGTGTCGAGCTCGACAACTACTGTATTCCAGTAAAGCAATTTCGGAATTGTGAAAGACACCTGGGTGCCTGTCTGTGTGAAAGCAAGATCGACAGGCGAGCCTTCGTAAAAATCCGGCGAGGCTTCCCAAATTTTCCTGATCTTGGTCCCCGAAGTAAAAGACATATTGATACCCGTGAGCGTATCCGGTGTAGTCTGAGTACCATACTTGTCCCGCCATGCCATCGAGTTTGCCCTGGTGAAGTTGATCATATTCAGAATCATCAATCCATTCTTCATCGTAACGTCGCTCCACACACTCCCCCGGGTCGGACGGCTTGAAAGGTTAAGAGAGCCTGAACTTGTTTCGCCAGAAAGGGGTATGGAAGCGCCTCTTTCCCCATCCCTGAGAAGATTCTCATAAGCGACCATGAAATCATAATAGTGGACGAGATCCTGGCGGAGCGAATCGGTCATCTCAAGTTTGTCGGTCGGGAAGTATTCACTCGATAGCATGTGTTCTCCGAGTTCGAGGTGGTCGCCGCCCGCTGCAAATATCACCGCATCCGTCAATAGTACCCCCGGGGTATTGAAATCGCCTCCCGACTTGTTATAATCCATGTATGCCGCCAGAACGGTGTGCAGTCTGTTCTCGCTGTAACTTGAATTCTGGTTTATGATATCGACAAGATCCCCGTAAGTGCTGTCCGGGTCCCAGACCTCAGTGTAAAGGAAGTCTACCGGAGCGCGCGCAATTTCTGACTGACCGTACTGGCCCACCGCGTTCATGACCAGATCCACGTTCAACTGCAATTTCGCCTGGGTCAGAAAAGATTGGAAGTCACTTGAAGGATCGACGGCCTCTCCGGCATAATTCCAGACGGAGCCCAGATACCCAAGCTGGTCTACGTGCCAGCCGTCGAAATGGAGAGCAAGAAACACTTTTCGTTCCTGTGCAAAGATGTAATCTCGCCAATCATTATTACCGGGATCCATTATATACAGGTTGCTGGCCCATCCGCTCGGCAGTTGGTAGAAATCCCGCGTCTGATGGTTGGGATCTTCATAAAGGCTCCACGAATCGTTCACCCCGTCCTGGTACGCGTTAGCGTAGGCCCCGTACAGGAGGTTATAATTCATTGCAGTCATTCCCCTGCTGTGAGCGGCGTTTATGTACCCTTCTACTGTCGACAGGTAGTTGGTGCGGTTTGCAATGTCATGCCAGGTCGGACTCGGATCCTGAACCGTTCCTGCCAGCGGCTCGTTGTGTTTGTACTGCCAATCGTAGAATTGCAGGCCGTTTATGTGATAGCGGTTAAGTTCAGATATGGTACTGTCTATCGACCTTTCGGACATATAAGGATAGCTCGAAAGGAATCCGTACCTGGGAAACCTGCTCCAGCTTGAGGAAACATCCAGCGCAATGTCGGAGTAGTCGAGAAGTGTACCGGCGTTGAGTAGATATACTTCAGCCAGGTAACCTGTGTAGTCCCGGCCGGGAACCCGCCAGAGCCACGACACGCTGTCGGCATTCTGCACCTGGACTGTATCAGTGCCCACGACACTATCGAGTTGTTCGTACACGATTTCCAATTCAGTTCCGGCGGCGTTCTGCCTGAAGACGGCAGTAAACTTTGCCGTTGCCAGCGGGTCATATCGTGCCCTATCGGTCGAGAGTGATCGGAACCAGCTCCCCTCTTGAGTGCCTGTGTAGTGCGACCGTTGTGCCGCCGCGGGAACGGCAAACGCCTGAATCGAAGCAATGAGCAAAACGAGAAATACCTTATACAATTTCGGAGAAATCACCTTAGCATCGAACGTCTTCAAAACGAGTTTCATCTATCCTCAAGGTCGTCGGCAACTAAAGGGTTACCGTTAAGGTACTGCGCCGGCTGTTCCGGAGGCAGGAAGACATTTTACTTATTCGAATGAAAACAAAGGCAGGTCCGGCCCGGAGGTCGGACCTGCAGTTCCATAACGTCTTCGGCCAGATGCCAGCTTCTAGAACCGAATGGCGTTACTTCAGCAACATCATTTTCTTGATGCTCGAGAAGTTTCCTGCCTGCAGCCTGTAGAAATAGACGCCGCTGGCGTATCTCGAAGCATCGAAATTGACTTCATACGAACCGGCCCTTTGCATTCCGCTGAATAGGGTCGCCACCTTCTCGCCGAGGACGTTGTAAACGTTCAACGTGACCTGACTATTCCTCGGGATAGCATACCTGATCATAGTGGTCGGGTTGAACGGATTAGGATAGTTCTGGTCGAGAGCGAAGCTTTGCGGAAGCGGGTCATGCAGGGATTTGATCCCTGTAAGGACCGTGGTAGTATCCAGATAGTTACCGAATATATTCGTGGTGAGCCTGAGAGGCGCCGTACCCGCCGAATCGGGGAGCAACATCTGATGGTTGTCAAAGTTGTTCTGCGTGTTCTCCTCGTTCTGCTGGATGGGTCCGGCAGGATAGCCGGGATGATAGAAAGCGCTGTACATGAACCAGACCTTATTCACCGACCCTTTGGGGAAAGTGAAGGTGCCGGAATAAATCCCGTCGCCCGCTTTCAAATCACCATGTGTCCCGTCATCATAAAGGAGAAGAGACTTCATTGAATCCGCCCAGGTCTGGCCGTAAAGCCAGGAGAGGGGCGCTTCACTTCCGCCGATTACGACGCTGTCGATCGAGGGGAACACCGATCCTGTTACTGCATTCACGGCGTGGTTCATGTTGACTGAGAAAATTACCGTAACAGGCGTCTTCAGCACTCCCGTAATTCCGTCGAAGAACCGCTCAGGAACGATCTCATCCTTAGTCGGGAAAATAAACGGATAGTTGGCTCCGTGAGGGCCCTCTTCCCAGCCGCCGTTAGGCGGAAGTGGAGGGACGACTCTGTTCGTCTGAATGAAGAACTTATATCCGGTGGTGTCTCCGGGAGTGGACGTAAGAGAAACGACGGCAGAATAATGCCCCGGATTTGTGGGGTTTTCCGTCATCTTAGTCCCAGGTCCCCAGCCCCCGGGTATGATGTCTCCGCGCAGGTAGACTGCGTCCCCGCTGTCGGGCTGGAAGTATCCGGTTTGTTCCATGAAGGACATGTTAACCGAGAAAGTGACGTTGACCGTCATTCCCACCGTGCTGTCCTGGTTGAAGTAGTAGGGACCGACAGTTTGTCCACCAGACGCGAGCTTGAACCACCGGTTTCCGCCGACCGGATTCAGCACGGTAGATTCCCATCCTCCCTTTGCATTCGTAGAATAGAACTTGTACTGAATCGTGTCTCCAACCAGAGAATCCGCAAGGGTGTCGACCGCGGTGTAGATCGTGTCGTTAGCATCCTTGGTCATCCACGTGGTCCCCCAGCCGTTGAAGCTGCCTCGGACTGCGACGGAGTCGGTCGAGATGTTGAACAGTCCGCTGCGAACCTGGTAGTTCATGTTCACCTCGAACTTAACCGGGTTCTGAGCGAAAGCAAGTGGGACACTCGCCAGCATCACAAGCATGGTAATTCCCAATGCTTTAGCCTTGTGTCTCATGTTGTACCTCCTTTGGGTTGTTTGTTGTTCTTGATGAATTGCTCCATCCTTTGAATCTTTTGGCTTCACAGCACATAGGTCTGTTAGAATCGGGTTCTGGTGTAATTACAGATCTCATCGTCACAGGTCCACCGACAGTGAAAATTCCTGGAGGTTTTTGAGCAGGCCAAAATTCTCATAACCGTAGTCCAGCTTGATGATGAGATGCATGTTGATTTCGTATCTGATTCCCAGGCCGAGAGTCAGGCCTTCCTGACTATTGGGAATAAAGAGCGACTTGTAACCGGCCCTGACGAAGAGGAGATTGTCCCATGCGTATTCGGCACCTACGTTCATGCTCTGAACTTCGTTGCTGGGGTGGATCGCATCGGCGGCAAGCGTAAGGCGGTTCTCGCGAGAATGAATCACGTCCATAGCCAGACCGACTCTGAAGAAAAGCGGGAGCGGATATGAATTGGTGTAGTACTCAGCCGGAATGTTCTTGTTGTTCCCCGCCATGGACGGAGCCGGGTCGTACGAAACAAGCAGGTCTGTTCCCCCCATCCTCATGTCGGTACCGAAGTTGGCGATATCCATGCCGATCTTCATATTGTTGAAAGGGGTGATGTAGAGCACCCCTGCATCGACTGCAAAACCGGTTGCGGATTCGTTCCAGATGTTTTGCATTATCATTTTGCCGGTGCCGGCAATCGAGAATCTGTCAGTCAGGTTCCTGGAGTAAGTAAGCCCGATCGCCCAGTCGCTCGCGCTCCATGTCTCACCTGTGCCGTTCGGCTCGGAGACAGTGGTCACTTCGCTTCTCCCGTAATCAAGATCGGTCACGCTTAACCCTATCGCATCGTTCTCATCGATCGCAACCACACCTGCGAAGAAGTTGAAGCTTGTCCCGACCAAATAATTTGTGTGCTCCAGGAGAAACGCCGTCTTCCCTGTCCTGGAAATGCCTGCCGGATTCCAGTAAAGGGCGGAAGGATCGTTTGCCACGGCAGTAAAGGCGCCGCCCATTCCGACTGCCCGGGGGCCGGCGGCGATACCTAGAAACGGAGCCGCCGTCGTTCCTACTTTGTTCTGTGAGAACGCCTGGGCCGTGCTCAGAAGAAGTATTATCCCGAAAACTTTCAATTTCATTTGCGGCCTCATTTACTTTATGATTGCAAGCTTGCCGTATTTCTGTCCGATCCCCGGAGCGTCCACGAGATAGAAGTAGACACCGTATGCAATCGACAGATTGTCGCTCGTCCGGAGATCCCAGTCGACCGCACCATTACCAATATCCTGGGTCGCGGGCATCCTCAGTTCTCTGACGAGCTGACCTGCCGCGTCGAAGATGTAGATGGTGCTCCTGGGAGGGAGGTTTATGAACGTTACCTTTCTTGTCCCTCTGCCGCTGTTAATACCGGGCGGAAGCGGTTGTTCCTGGGTTGTAGCCGCGACATAGGGATTGGGTACGACCCTGATCTGACCGAGTTGGTTTTCAGCAAGAGTCTTGTTGACGGAGTCGGCATGTGCCGTGAAGGTGAAGACATCCCCCCTCCTGAAAGGTTTCTCGGTCAGCAGATTGAATTTCGCACTCGAGCTGGTTGGGAGTTGAAGAGTGGTGTCGCCTTCGAACCTCACGTACCAGCCGAAGTTCGGATTCCCGTTCGTGAAGCTCGGGACAATTATTATCACATAATACTTTCTGGGAGGAGTCAAAAGGGTATTAGTGACGGGGACATATGCGAACTTAGCGTACTGCCCTGTTGACAGATCCTTCACCCTGAAATGAACCGGGTATGCGGGGATTCCGAACGGAGGCAGGGCGGATGGGGATACGGCAAGCGAAGTATCCACAACAGTGGGACTGAATTGGATCTGATAGTCGGATGGGTCGTACAGCGAGGGCATCTGTCCGCCGTTGGTGTACACTCCCGCAGTGAACGGGTAAGCTTTCTTCAACCCCGCACTATTCCATCCGTACGCGGAATCGCTCACCGCCAGCTGGGTGGTATCGTTAAGGAAACTCAGCCGCATGCCGTCAAACAGCGTCGCCTGAGTTTCTTCACTTACGGGCCCTTTATCGACGAGCGTATCTCCCGTCGTTTTGTCGACAATTGTATATGAAGCCGTGTTATGAAGGTATGTGACAGAAAAGGGTTGCTGCGGTGGCGTGTACGTATACGTGGAATCCCCGAATGTAATTTGGAAGACGTTGCCGTCAACGGCTCTCAAATCCCGCGAATTGACTATATGAAGTTCAACCGAACCGGTACCGTAGACAGGCGGTTCATGGTACACCTTCCCGCCATTTGCAGGCATGTATCCCGCCATCGGAGCCTGAGGAACCACGTACGCGACGTTCACATCGGTGTGAGGGACTCCCTCCGCATCGAGCGTAACAAACTTAGAGCATTCGGCTGGATAGATATTATCTGCTGCGTTCCCCTTCGTGTATGAAGTCACGGCATAATAGTACCCCTGGCCGTTCTGGAGGCCGCTGTCTACAAAAGTATGGACAAGTCCGATGTCGTTCCCCAAATAGAAGCGCGGCAAAGCGGCGAGTGTCTGCGTTTGCGGCAGGAAGTATCCGCGTATACCGTCCTTAAGATCGTAAGTCGCAATGGGCTGGCCGCCTCCTTCCGTGAAACCGGGATCCGTTGATCGGTAAATCTTGTATCCCTCGAACGTGTGCTGGTCGGCGGGATTCTGTATCGAAGGATCTACGAAACTTTCTGCCGTGCTGTCCCAGAGCAATGTGACCTTGTGGTCACCCGGTATTGCGATAAGATGCGGCTTGGGCGGAGCTTTGGTGAAGTTGTAATTGTCGTTATAGATCTGTTGGACAATCTGCTTGTTCGTGAAAAGAGCCGCGCTGTCGGCGCCGAAGACCAGTGCCATCGAGAATCTCTCGGTATGAAGAGGAGGCATTGGAAAATAGCCCGACGCGAATGCGAAATTCCCGGCTTCAGGAAGGTTAGGTATGACATCGAAGTAGCCGGGAGTCATCAGGTTCCACATCACTTCGCTGTTGCTCATGTTGGGAGAGCCAGACACTGTGAAGTAGCTGAAACTGGTGAGGCCAAGCTGGTCGGATTCTTCGACGTCTGTCTGGTCGAAATTCGGCTCACCAATGTTGTCTGTCGGTATTCCGTCGCCGACATAGTCGTCAAATTTTGCGTCCCAGTTTCCGTTTTCGTCACCCGACCAGTGCGAGGCCAAAACGCCCGGATGCTTGCCGGTAACAGGATCAACTGGTTTACTGTAATCCGGAACCCAAGAATCGACCATGTGTCCGGGACCGCTGTCCCTTGCCTTGTCGACCATCGTATTGTCCAGACCAGCCCCCGTGAGATAATTCTTGTATGCGAGCGGCCTTACATCCTTTCTGATGATGTTGCCCGACTGGTCCTTGAAAACTCTTTCATAGTCCAGATTGTAATTTTCGTCTATCAGACCGTTCAGAAGGTCGTCGTAGCCATCGTTCGGCTTTTGTACCAGCGTTTCACCGTCGTATATCTTGTATGGTTTGCCCATAGAATAGACCGTCACCGTATCTGTCGAGCTCTTAAGGAGAGTGTCCAGCTGAACAATTCTTCTGACATACCTGACGACTTGGAACGGCTGTGTGCCCGCTTCCGTAATCGTCTCGGTTGTCGGTTTAATCAAGGCGATTTCATTGTCGGGCCAGTTAGCGTTGCTCCCGGCGTAGTCTCTGTGGAGAGTTCGCGTCGCTACCTCGCCACCAAGAGCCGAGCTCGAGCTGAAGTCGCCTGATCCAAAAACAGGGGCGCTCGGGTCCTCGTTGCTGTTGTTGTTGTCGATACCGTCGTAAGGATTCCCGGGACTTTCCAGGTAAGCGTATCCCACATATCCGACAGTCGTCCGCACTCCGGGTAAGACCTGGCTCAGAGGAATAAATCCCCTGGCAGTGTTTGCGGGGTTCGCCAGCCAGCTGTATGCTATGTCGTTGTTCAAATCGAAGTAACCCAGCAGGTCCTGACACGGCGTGTAATCCCCGTTGTTGGCGTAAGCGCCGCTGCATGTTCCGATTATCACGCCGAAAACGCTCTTGTTGTACGTCGTCGTGCTGATGTTCGTTATGTCGTACAGCCAGAACACGACATCCTGTGCCTGGATCTGGGACCATTGCATGCCGCGCACTGCAACAACTATTCCTATGCCGTGGCGGGTAGAGTCCGTCGAGTCCGGGAAAAATCCGTTTCTCGTCCTTTGTTGGACGCTGCTGTCTGCGGCATCGTCCATTACGAAGTAACTCTCCTCGTCGGCGTTGAATACTCCTTTTCCGAAGTAGCCGTCCCACAGGGCCTTCCCTGTTTCCGGATCTTTCCATGTTGGATGATCGGGCCAGAAAGACGGCCAACTGTTCGGATTCTGGCTCATCGCCACTGTATCCTGATCGAGGTTCACATATCCGGGTTCAGGTTCAAACCCCTCGAAGGCTCCCGATGCAGGATCTACTTTCTCATCCTGTCCGTTTCGTGGTCCCTTTGCTATCGTTACCGAATGAATCGTGTCGAGTTTGCCGTTGCCGAAATAGTCCTTGACAGGTAATTGCACTCCGACGAGCGGGGTAATGTCGCCGACGTAGCTGTCTTTTGTGGCGGGATACGGCCAGTAACCGCGAAGATCATTGGCGTTCAGACCTGCAATGGAACCGTCGTTCCTGAAAGATATTCCGACGCGATTGCCGTTCTGAATTCCGAACCTTGTATATAGCGCATTCCCTCTGTGAGTCTTTGCCCATTGGATCAGCTGCGGAGACTGAGCGAAGGCCGTTCCCGAAGCTACAATTACAAACAGGGCAACTAGAAATCTTTTCATGATAAACCTCTGGGCTTTAGAAGGAAATCGTCGTTCCGATTTCGATTCTCCTTGGTTCTGAGTAAAAAGTCGGGTTCGTATAGAAATCCTGAACAGTCGCGATGCGCTGCGGAGGGTTAGCCGCAATGAGCGACTCCTCGTAAAGCGAAACATTCGGCAGGCCTGTGTCAGTGTATACATTTACAGCGTTCTTCGTATCGAAGACGTTGTCGATTCTCGCGAAGAGAGTGAGATCGGCATTGCCCAGCATGAACGTCTTGTAGAGCCGTGCGTCCAGATTCCATGAAGCGGGCTTGTAGGCCGAGTTGTATGCAAGCTCGCCGATGTTCGACACTCTCATCGGCGTATACGGGGTACCGCTTCCGAAACTGAAGATGAAGCTTGCTCCCCAGTCGGCCGGGTTGACATAATCGACGGTCGCATTCACGGTATGCCGCTGGTCCCAGTTCAACGGGATGAGCTGCGTCTCCGGTTGAACTCCGCTCGCCCTGAGGTTAGCGGCAGCGTTCGGATCCGATGCATCTCCCTTCGCTACCTGGAAGGTATAATTGAGAGTGCCGGACCAGGAATTCGAAAGCCTCTTCGTTAAAGTGACGACGATCCCTTTTACAAAACCGAAATCAGTGTTTACGTACTTGCTGTACTCAGCCGAATTGCCGGTAACGAAAATTATTTCGTTCAATGTACCGGACAGGTTGCGTATATCGTTGAAATAACCCGTAACGTCGATCGCCAGATCGTTTGTGAGCTGCTGCTCGACGCCAAGTTCCCCCTTCGTCGTTTGCTCGGGATTCATGTTCGGATTGCCGATTACCCCGAGGAAAGTACTTCCACCCAGCTGCAGCTTGTAACCAGGGCTCTGGTAGAGCTCATCGAACGACGGCATCTGGAAAAAGAGGCCGTAGGAGAAGTGAATGATTCCCCTGTCGGTGATCGGGAAAGATACGCCCAGGCGCGGGCTGATCTGATATTTGTTCGTCGCCCTCTTGTACCAGAACGCCATTCTTCTCTGCACGGCTATCTGATGCTGATTGGCCGGGGTGACACCGTTCCCTAGCGGGGCAACGACGCTGTCCTGGTACTGCGGTTCGAGCGGATAATACACGTTCGGGTCGGCAGGATTGGCCAGTGTCTGTCCATCGGGATGGAACCAGTCAAGCCTGACTCCGAAGTTCACGATAAGCGAGTTATACTCCATTTTATCCTGAACATATGCCGAGAACTGCTGCGGCCTGTGAAGATATTCCAAGTTGAACGGGCTCTCCGAATTCGGAATGACAAGCGGCCCTTCCAGGAAAGGTGTAGTGCCGTCAGTAGCGGGATCCCTTCCGATATCCTGACTCGAAAGCGCATGGGTCAAATCGATGTTGTGCATGTACAACTGGTACTGGTTAAACTGGAATCCCGCCTTAATCTCGTGATGATCGGTGATCTGGCTGGTGATGTCGAACTTCGCCACGAAGGTCCCGGTGTTTCTAACGTTATGCGCCATGTTTATGCCGCCGGATAGAAACGTGCCTTCGGGCGACTGGTTCAAAATCGGGAGGACATATTTCTGGTTGAACGGATCCTGTCTCGTAAAAAGGTTAGTCATAGTAAATGCAGCGGGGTCGTAATATTCCCTGTAGTCGCGAAAGAAATAAGACAGGCCCAGTTTGTAGTAGGTTCGCGAGCTCAAAGTCTGCGTCAGTGTAAGCGTATTTAAATACCCTTTGGTAAAATTGCTCAACTCGCCGTTAGGATCGTATTTGCGGTTGAAGTTGTAGTCCTTTCCAATGGAGTTGTCCAGCATGTAATCGTACGAGATGTGGATCTCCGAAGAAGGTTCATATGTAACCTTTCCCTGCAGGTATGCTTCCAGGTTGGGATTCATGGGAACTATCTGGCCGTTGCCGGTTTCCTGAATAGTCCAGTCATAAGGGTTGGGATTTGTCGTATTGGTCACGTCGTAGACATTGAATTTGTTGATCCCGAAGAGGTCACCCCCGTTGTAGTAATATCTGGCATCAGCGTAGAAAAAGAGTCTATTCTTGACGATCGGGCCGCTCAACGAGCCTTCTATCCATTGCTCGTTGTATGGATTTACGGTCTGGAGGCCGGCAAAAATATTCGAGTTGGAGGTCACATATCCACCTGAGTACAGAGTCACATTCCCCCGAAGATGGTTCCCGCCGGTTTTTGTGGCAATGTTTACTATGCCGCTCATGGCCTGGCCGTACTCTGCGTTGTAAGCGCCCGTCACAAGCTGCATCTGCTGTATCGCGTTCTTGTTCACGTTGACCACGGTCTCGCCGTTGTATGCATCCGTCACAGGAATCCCGTCGATCATGTAAGTCACCTCGCCGCCTCTGCCGCCTCTGACGTGCAGTGTACCGCTTGGACCGGTGTATACGCCTGCCTGCAGGTTGAGTATATCCTGGAAACTGGTGACGGGAAGCGATTCGATCTGTTTGCTGTTTATGATCGCGGTTGTCGCCGTCATATCCTTTTGAACCATCGGGCGCTGTGCCACAACGATCACGGATTTCGTAGTAACGGCCGACTCGGAAAGCTTGAAGTTCGCCTCCGTTGTGAGGTCGATCGAGACCTGAAGGTTCTTTATCTCCTCCGACCGATAGCCTACTTCCGACGCCTTGAGAGCATATGTGCCGGGTCGAACGTCCAGTATGACGAAATTACCGTTGATATCGGTGGAAGCTCCCATGGAAGTCCCTTCGATGAGAACGGTCGCGCCGACGAGCGGTTCTTTAGTCGTCACGTCGATGACTTTCCCGGCGATTTTCCCGGTGTCTGCCGCAAAAGCCTTCATGGACACGAATAGGATAAAAAGAGCGGTGATTGTTCTACGCATGCTTTACCTCTTTGAGATCATGGTTAGCCGAATGGCGTCAACAAGTGCAGTGTTGGTCTTCCCATTCATGTTCCTGTCATGGGAATTGAAAGAGAGTGAGAGGAAGTGGACTCCTTTCGACAGCTGAATACGTATCGGGTTGCTGTATCCCCAGCTCTCCCAATCGCCGGCCCCGCGCTGCGGCATAACCACAGGCCCGACCGCGTGATCGTCCACCTCAAGAGTACGGACCGCACATTTGTTATCGGTGTTAATCGGACCGCTTCCGTTTGCATACCTGACATCGACAGAATAGATGCCGCCAGTTTGCACGCTCACTCTATACACGGGAGAATCCGGATGACGAAGGTCAAGAGTTATGTATCCCAATCCGGTATAGCCTGAGAACTTGTTCGCCGCGCCGCCGCCAATCTCGGCCTGGACCACGATGACCGGAACTCCGTCCGCCACCACCTGCGGCTTGCTCAAAAACGATTCGATGCCTTTCCTGCCGACAGCCATTACCTGATATTCGGAGTAACTTCCTTTCGCGACGGTGCGGTAAGTGTCATGAAGTGAACGGGATATTTCTTTCCCATTCCTGTAAACCAAATAGTGGGCCGCACCCGCAACTTGCTTCCATCTCAACTCCCGACCGGTGTAATCGACTTGAGGGGTCCCCGGTGAGAAGTAGATCGGACTAAGGTCTATTCCCCGTTTTTCTGGTTTTCTGTCCGCCAAAACTATGGAGATCGAATGTTTCCCTATGAGATTGCCAGGAACTGCATCGCCCGACAAACGTCTTCCATCGACGGTCATACGTTTCACTTGCCTGCCGTATCCCTTGACGGAAATCGAAAGAACAGATTTTCTGTAATCCACGCCGTCAAGTGTCAGCGCGCCGCCGAAGCCACGCGGTACACACGGCGCAAAGCTGAGCGAGTTCGAATGGAATCTCATACCGAACAGGACCCGGTAAACGAGCGACAGGTCGCCCGCAACACTCCACAACTGCCTGTCCGAACTTAACTGCGTTCCCAGGTAGTCGCCTGTACTTGCAACCATATTCTCCTTGTTTGTCAGGAAGAGCGCAGCAGCTCTGTAGACGGATCCGATCGCGTGAGATACCGAATTCATGTTGCCGACCTCCGACGATGCCCAGGCCCAGTATGACTCGACAAACGGCCAGACCGCGTTGTCGTGGTAAGGCGGAATGCCCGGGATTTGCGGATAAATGCAGGGGATGCCGAATTCGGTCACGGGCGTTTTGCGAACCACTTCCGCAGCGCGGGCTGAATCTGCGATGCCGAACAATACACACAGGGCTTCTCCCAATGATTCCGATCGCGGCGAGAGAACCGGGTAGTCCGGACCGTAAAGGTACTGGCCGTAGTACCCTTCCCCGGGAACCCACAGATACTTGTTTATCCCTTCCTTGATCCGGCCTGCTGTTTTCAGATAAAGGGCCGGCGACTTACCCATAAGACCCGCCATCTTTGCGAGGATCCTGTAGGTCTCGTATTGTACCGCATTCGTTCCGAGATCCTCGGATTGAAATATGTCTTTCGGATCCATCCACCGTGGATAGGTTTGTTCGCGCCAATCCAGAAATGTCGACTCGCCGTGAAACAAACCCGTCTCCGGATCTACGAGTGTGCGCAGGTCGTCCATAGCCGAGTTGCGCGCAATGTTGTAGGCTTTTTTCAACCATCCCCTGTCTCCGGTCACCTTGTATACTTCCCAGGCAGCAAGAGTCCACACCATGCGATCGGAAGAAACCGGCCATGAGCCGCCGGTCCCGGTGTCCTGAATTATGCGGCCATCTTTCACTTTGTGGAGAAGACTCGCCTTGACGGCGTCAGGGTCCACGATGGCAAGCGACAGCAATCCGCTGTAGCTGACATCACGGGTCCATACTCCCGGCCACATTGCACCCGCCATGAAAGCCCCATCCGGTCTGATATCTTCGACCATCTCTTCCAGGGATTTATTGTAAAGGGATTCCGACAACACGGAGCCTGAGCTGTAATGTGGATAGCGTGAAACGTTTGCAGAGAGGGTCCAGGTCCTGACTTTGGGCTGGGAATGGCCCGGATACAGATTCTTCCTGAAGAGAAGCGCAACTTTGTAAATTCCGGAATGAGCCGAATCGTGAAGAGTGAACCGCGGTTCGTCGGGAAGTTTCTGAAAATTCCATGACAGAGGGAGAGTATTGCCGGCTATGTACACCCCTTTGAAATCACTCTTTCTGATCTTCTTCCCGTTGAATGTCCTGAAGTATCCGAGCTTGTTCATCTCGGCTATCACGTGTCTCATGTCGAGGCGGATGACAACTCTGGAATCTCTTTTAAGAAACTTCTTCGCATCGGAGGTGCTACTCGTGAGGACGCCGCTCCTGAATTCCCCGAACGTAAACGTCCTTGTTTCCGACGAGTCGATCACCAACAAGTGGTTACTGCCGGCGGGCGCTTCGTTGTCCCCGCCGTTTATGCTGAACTTTATCTGTATTTCTCTGGGGGTCCGCAGATGGTAGTCACTGCGGTAAGTCGACCTGATCTTGTCGGGGGAGATCGCGGTTGCGATATATTTTCCCTGTACGACACTCCTGGCGGTCACCGTGTAGTCTTCCGAACGCAGTAACACGTGTGTGTCCATACCGCCTCCCATTGCCAGGAGAGCCAGCAGGACTGCGCCCGTCCATTTGGAGAATATTGTGAAACTCTTAACCGTATCAACACCGATCAATAGTTCAATCCTTTCGTGCTTCCTGCAAAACGCCAAAAGCGCTGCGGGAAGGGAGAAACAGACTTGCCAGCACGATTACGGCGAGACAAATAAAGAAATCGATAGCGGCAAAATTCAGGTACTGTGTCTTCAGGAGCCACACAATTATCCCGCTGCCGATCCTCGACGATCCTGCGACTTCGTCGAAGACAACCCTGAAAGCTCCGGTTGTAATCCCGACTATCACGGCTATTATTGCAGCGACAGAGGTGGCACGTTTCCAAAGCAGCCCGGTCATGAAAACCGCCACAACCACCGCGGCAAAACAGGCAAGAAGACTTTGAAGCGGTCCCGAGCCTTGCCAGCCAATCATGCCGAGCAGCGGCATCCAGAGGAGCGAGATCAAAACGACGGCCGTCGTTGAAAGACGGCCGACAAGTACGAGTTTCCTCTCTCCGCTCTCCGGCTTCCTCCGGCGGTATATGTCCATGGTGAACATCGCAGAAGTGCTGTTGAACAAGCCGGATAGAGAAGACATTATCGCCGAGAGAATGCCAATCAAGACAACTCCTTTGAGGAACAAGGGGAGAGAGAGACTTATTTTCCCGGAATAGCTCCCCGGGACGTCGACAAAGACCGCAAGCAGGCCCGCGATAACCAGGCCCTTCGCCACCGCGACCAGAGCCACTCCCTTTTTCAAATCCTTTTCACTCCTGGCACTGAACACGTGCTGCAATACGTACTGATCTGTGAGCCACAGCCACAAGGCGACGACGGGAACTCCCACCGCGATCGCCAGCCACGGAAACGGAGAAGCATTCACGCCGGCACTACCAGCCATTGCCGGGACGCCGGAACTCACTGCGTGGGACAACGCAGGTCCGGCAAGAAGGCCGGCGACAAAAGCGCCGAATCCAAGGAACATGAAAACAGCCTGGACGACCTGTGTGCTCACCACCGCGGAGAATCCTCCGGCGATGGAATAGACACCCGAGATCAGCACCGCAGCGGCAATTGCCGCGCTGGCGTCCCAGTTCGAGAAAAACCTGACAAGGAAAGCCCCCAGAAGAAGAACCAGAGACAGACGCACCAGAAGATATGTGGCTATGAACAGGAGCGAAACATAGGTTCCAACCTTCCCACCGTACACTCTGTCGAGAGAATCGTTAGTGGTGAAGGAACTTAGAAGCGAGGAGAGATTGCTTGCGCGCCAACCCAGAAACACGAGACCGACGATCCCAACCAGTTCCAAATCTATGGCAAGCGCTCCGGCAAACGGACCCCTCACCCCCATTAGGTGTCCGCACAAAACATCTGCCGCCAGGAGCGATACTCCTATTGACGTCCATCCGAGCTTCCGGCCGGAAAGAAAATATCTAAGTGTGTCCCCGTCTGCATCCCTCGACGCAGAGAGACCGATCACTAGAATAGTAAAAAAGTACGCAACGACGGCGATCCTGTCGATCTGAAGAAATAGTGCGTGATCCATCTCTGGACAACATGTCGTCAATCAACGTGCCGCCCAGATAGTGAAGGGAATGGCTCAAATCTCGCTCTTTTCAAACGTCCGCTGAACGATGAAAAGGGGATGTTATCAAAATGAGAACGGTACCTGATAACACATATCAATTCTGATAAGTTGAATCGGGCGAATACTGTAAGGTCTTCCAGTTACAAACAGAGACAGTGAGGAGAGGTGTGGGCTACTTGATTTTGAGAGTCCTTAGAAGCCTGGAGTAGTTGGACGGCAACAAACCGAGTTTTCTTGCAGCATCCGCATCGGATGTGGATTGCCCTCTTACGAAGAGGAGGTATTCCCGGACAAAAGACTCCTGTGCCTCTTTGAGAGGGCGAATCTCACCTCCTTCGAAAAGGCTAGCAGCCTTAAACGAGTGTCCGTTGTTTCCTTCAGGAGCAATTCCAATAGACACCGGAATATTCCCCGCCGTTACAACGGATAGATCGTTGATAAGAACACGCTGAACGAAGTTTTGGAGCTCTCGCACATTTCCCGGCCAATCATAGTCAATCAGCAGTCCGGTTGCTTCCGGTGTCATCTCCGGCTTGGGCTTGCGCATTTCCTCGGCAAAGATCGTGAGAAAATGGTCGACAAGGAGGGGGATGTCTTCCTTCCTGTTCCTGAGCGGTGGAATCCGAACCGGCACGACGTTCAGGCGGTAGTAAAGGTCCTCTCTGAACCTTTTCTCCTTCACCTCATTCTTTAGATCCTTGTTCGTGGCAGCGATGATCCGTACGTCCACCTTAGTCATCTGAGTCCGGCCGATTTTCTCGAGTTCGCCGTCTTGTATGACCCGGAGAAGTTTCACCTGCGACGAAAGGGGGAGTTCCGCGACCTCGTCGAGGAAGATCGTTCCGCGATCGGCCACCTCGAAGAGCCCCGGCTTATCGGCGTTCGCTCCGGTAAATGCTCCCTTCTGATACCCGAAAAGCTCGCTCTCAAGCAGGTCAGCCGGTATGCTGCCGCAGTTGATCGGAATAAAATTCTCGAGTTTCCTGTCGCTGTTGTAGTGAATGTTCGAAGCGATCAGTTCCTTTCCGGTTCCCGATTCACCCATGATCAAAATGTTCGCGTTGCTCTTTGCATATTTGATTACGTCTCTCATCAGGCCGACGATAGCCGGCGAGGAACCGATGATCTTTTTCTCCTCGAGACGTTCCTCGACGTTTTTAAGGAGCTTGCTCTCGGATCGCAGCCTCCCTCTTTCCATTTCGCGCTTTTCAAACGCATTGAGTATCCCGAGTACGAAGTCTGTCTGCTGATAGATGGATTCTTCTATATCGATGGGATATTTCGTACAGTACCAGAATGCTCCGGCTTTTATCAGGTTTGCGGCGAAAGAGAAGTCGGACGCGCTAAGACTCATCTTCGTCACGACGATTATCTGAGGAGGCAGCTTACCCTCCCTGAGTTTCGAAATCAAAGCGTCTCCCATGAGGCCGCCGGCAATCTGGTAATCCATTATGATTACATCACAACACTCGGGATCTGAACGCAGCAATTCGAGGGCAGAGATCCCGTCCGAGACCACTCGTACGATTTTGATATCGTTTTCAAACGGAGCCAGTGTATTCCTGACACGCTGCACATCAAACTCTTCGTCTTCGATGAGCAGCACTCTTACTATTCTGTGGTTGAACATCTCAATCGACCGTTAGTTTTTGATGATTATTACGAAACGGCATCCTGAACCTGGCAGATTCTCTGCGAACATCTCCCAGCCGCACCTCACGGTTGCCAGATCGTAAGCTATATAGCAGCCGTAGCCTGAGTTGCGGTCGGTCGCCTCCTTCGTCGTCACATTTTCCACGAAAAGCTTCTGCACCCCTTGCTCGTTCCTTTCGAGCAGCGGCCCGGATATTCCCTTGCCGTTGTCGGAGACGATTATCCTCGACTGCCGTTCTTCCGGATTGAACTCGGTCTTCACAGTAATCGTCACGGAATCTCCTCCCGCATGGTCTATTCCATTTTGTATCAGCGGTTCGACAATTTCCCAGATGACAAACTCGTTGACATGCACTTTGGGAAGGTCACGGCAGAAATCGAGAACGAACCTGGTTTTGTTGGACGGAATTGCAACACGGAGGAACATATTCTTCACGATAAAATCGATGACGCCGTTTATGTCTGTGTTGAAATTCGGACCCCGGAATACTTGGATCGGAGGATCGAACCATTTCATGTCGTAAATCACTCGTGAAATGAAATTGGAGTATTTGGAAATGCGGTACTTGACTTCGTCTATATTTTCCGCCGTGAGAAGCTTCAGATCCTCTTTGATGAACGCCATCACCTTCTCGGCCTTGTGGTGAGTATGGTAAATCCTTTTTGTGAAAAGAAATTCCCTCTCGTGTGTGGTTCGTTCCCTGACGAGATTTTCCCGCTCCTCAAAGAAGAGCTTCTGAGCTTTGTCCCGTTCCTTGATCGTGTAGGATGACACGTAGTACATGGCTAGAAGCCCGAGGAGGATCAGGGAAGTGTAGATAACTGACGTCTCGTTGTAGCTGGACACTATCGAGCTGGTGATGAATCTGAAGTTCGGGGTGTCTTTCATATAAACCGCCCCCTCAAATTCCCCGTGCGGCGAGAAAGGTACGAACACGTTGAATGTCTGTCTTCCCTGGAGGATCGTAACGATCTCTTCCTTTGACTTAAGCCTGTGACGTATTTGGGAATACAGCTGTATCGCTTCCCGGTGAGATGTGCCGGGATCGGGAATGGGAAGTGATGG
This sequence comes from Candidatus Kryptoniota bacterium, assembly GCA_046706745.1. Classification (GTDB taxonomy): domain Bacteria; phylum Bacteroidota; class Ignavibacteria; order Kryptoniales; family JAKASW01; genus JAKASW01. The sequence goes on along the minus strand of JBJKPC010000016.1, from coordinate 83,237 downwards.
GTTCAGGAGGTAGTTCAGCAGAGCGCCCCCTTCGTCGATGGCGTATATCCTGTTCTTACGTGAGACCAGGATACAGATATCCTTAGCATTCTTGGCAAGAAGCTCTTGGCTCAGTACGATGTTGAGCGCGTCCGTTATCCTCAATCTTTGGGAAGGGGTCATTTTCGACCGAAGGTTCACCGCCTCCGTCAGAAGTTCAAGCGAAGTAGTAGTCACATTGGCGAGCTTTTCTGCGGAGTTTCTCTGGTACCAGTTCTGGGTTTTGACCATGAATGAACGGAGGCTCGCATTGTGAATGAACGAAAGCGCTCCCTGGAACGCGATCAGGATGATGAACAGGATGGTGAAATGCCTGAACTCAAACCTGTACTTTTCAACTCTTTCTATAAAGCTCATTTTTTACGTCCGGAAGATTAAAATGGTTGTTGTCGCTGCTTCGAAGGCTGAGCGCAAGATGGCACAAGGTCTTCCCCGGTCTTCCCGCACGATTGGTTGGCGGCTGATGCTAGCGAGAATAAATGTCATAGACTTTTATGGCGTGTGCCGCCGCCGCCAGGGCCGCACTCGTACTCAATTTTCCGCTTATAGCAAGCTTAACGTAGTAGGAAATGATGTCGGAAAAACGAGTGTAGTCCGGGAGAGAAGGACGATGAACTCCGGTATTAAGAAGCTTCATGTAGAATTTCAAATTCGGATTTCTTTCTACAAACTCCTTGTCGGAATAGACATTCGCGTTGGACGGCAGGTAGCCTCCCTGTTCAAACATTATTTCCTGAATCTTCTTTCTAATCAAGAATTTTATGAGAGTGAGTGCGGCGTTCTTGTGAAGCGAATACTTGGATATCATTAAATCCCAACCGCCCAGGATTGAAACTGCGTGATGCCCGGCAAAATGCGGGACCGGGGCCATAGCCCAGCGCTCACCGTCCGTGCTTTTGGCGGCGGAATCGCGCAGAGTCTTGTCAATGTCGGGCCAGCCCCTGAGAAAGATCCCGTTTTTTCTCAAGCAGTATTTCATGCTGGACGTTTCCCTCAGATCGGTCACAACCGGGGGGGAAAGATGATACCTTTGCACGAGATCGACCATCTGCCCAACCGCCTCTTCGGCCCCCGGGGACTGAAGCTGGAAGCGGCCATTCGCGTATAAAGGATAGCCCAATCCTGTCATCATCTCATCCAGGCTGCACATCAAACCTTCGTAGTTGTCCGCCTGGAATATGTAGAACGGATTCGATCGGCCTTTGAATTCCATCCCCACTTTCTCGAACTCCCGCCAGGTAATCGAGTTCCGTAGCTCCTTTTCTATCGTACTGGCGTTTGGAAGCCCGTCTATCAGATCCTTGCGGTAATACATAAGTCCCACATCGACGAACAAAGGTATTGCCACCAGAGTACTGTCGTAATAACACGACTCCAGCGCGGTTGGAAGTATCTTGTCCTTCAATCCGTTCGGGAAGTAGGCACCGAGCGGTTGACACCATTTGGCGAACTTTGCCGTCCATATTTCATCTACGGAAAAAACATCGACCTGGCTGCTCTTAGTCCTGAAGAAACGATCGAACAATTCCTTCCGCTGATTCGTACTGAACTTGGAGAACGGAATGTTTATCGTCTCGACAAAAATCTTCCCCTTGTAGTCCCTGTTGAATTCGTCGATGACTTTTCGATATGTGGGACTGATATCGTCCGCGAGGCAAATCGTAACGCCGTCGCTCCTGTCGGGGCTCACTTCCCACAATGGAGGGAAAGTATAGAATAGAAGTGCCACGAGCGCCGCACTGAAGAGGATTATGAAAGTGCGCGTCGATTTGAAGAGTTTCTTAAAGAAGTTTATCATTTAGCCCTCCACCGTATCCCGGTCCTTCCCTGTCCACGAACATTATGAATCCAACCGCCGCCGTGCTGCCGGGGATTCTTCCGGCAATAAAATGAGAAAAGTACAAACCATCGGCTCGACAAGCCGGAGAATTGCTCATGAAGGTTTCTACGAGCTTATCGAATAGATGGTTCGGGAGGCTACGCGACAAAAGGGCCGATTCCGCTGTCTGCGGAACACCACATTCGCCTCCGCCTGATTGCTCGATCGTCAAACGATGCGGAGAGCCGCTGCGCAGCGTTTGTAAATAATTGCGGAACATTTTCTCCTTCGGTGCGAATTGAACAAGTTGCATACTTCCATGGAAATCTGCCGGCGAAGGCTGAGACGATGCACCGACACCGACAAATCAATGACCGCCGCGGATAGTGTGAATCGGAAGGGGATTGGCCGTCTGATACGCAGTAAAAAGAAGGCAAGAATCTGACCTCTTTGTGCTTTTGTAGCTCGAAGGATATGCAACGGGGGAAAATAACACAGAGGCGTCTTGATTGTCAAGCCCGACAAATTCGGTCTAAATGCGCTTCGTTCTGATTGCAGGACACCGTTACTTCACGTTTTGATAATCGGCGTTATCATTCATACAATCTGGTTACCCATTTAACGGCTCGACGTCCGAGAAGTTCCATAATCCCGATTCATTCGCGGTTTCTTTCGAGAAGTGGATAGGCACAATACTTGTCCGCCAATTGTTCGAACCGAACAATATCACTCGTAGAAAGAGGTCGGTCGTCTCTTCAAACTGGAACGACCAAAAATCCGTTGCCTCGATTTTCGAAACGAGTCGACGGACAAAAGTGTACATATCGCAGAGGTGTATTACTTTGATAGACCAATACAAGGATTAACGATGGACGTAAAAATATCGGCACGCGCAACGTTCTTACTTGTCGCGATAGCGGGACTACTTTTCCAAACGGCACCGGCTCACGGGCAATCTTATCTCGGGAATTTTACATCATATTCTGCCGACGGGAATGTCATCACCGTCAAGTGCGCCCCATCCGAACTCCGATTTGTACTTTACAAGGATAATGTCGTCCGCGTTGAATACATTCCATCAGGGTCCCGTTCCTTTCCCCCTTCCGAAGTGGTGGTTCGCAAGCCGTCACAATCCGTCTGGTACAGGATCATTCCAAAGGACTCGACCTTCTCGATCGAAACCAGATCCATGCGAATTGACTGCCTCAAATACCCAGTGCGCGTAGCTTTTTACAGCGCCGAGGGCAGATTGCTTTTGAAGGAGCCCCGCTCGGGGGGCATTTCCTTCTCCGGCTCCGCGAAGACCGCCAGGTTCGCGATATCCCCCGGCGAAAACTTCTATGGGTCCGGTGAAAGAGCGAGGAGCTTCAATCTTCGGGGACTGGCGTTCGATAGTTTCAATGAACAGCACGGTGGCTATCCTTCAGGCGGAATTCCGCCTACCATGAATGTCAACATCCCTTTCGTCATCTCCTCGCATCATTACGGTATCTATTTTGACGACACATACAGAGGCAGGTTCGATATCGGCAAAACGGATCCGGATATATTCGAGTATGACGCCGACGGTGGATCGTTCTCATACTTCTTCATCCATGACTCAACTTACACCGGAATCTTGTCCGACTACACATGGCTCACGGGAAGGGCACCGCTCCTGCCAATATGGGCTTACGGATACATCCAGTCGAAATTCGGGTACAAAGATTCCGCCCAGGCGGACCAAATGATCACCAGGATGCGCAGAGACGAAATTCCGTGCGATGCGATCGTGCTGGATCTTTATTGGTTTAAGAACATGGGGGACCTGTCGTGGAATACTATTTCGTGGCCTGACCCCCGGCAATTGACTTCGAGTTTCCTTTCGCGCGGATTCAGGACCGTAGTAATTACCGAACCCTATATCACGCACCGTTCATCAAACTTCGCGTACGCGAACGAGCACGGGTACCTCGTGCACGATTCTTCCGGAAAAAGCTTTATCATGGATCACTGGTGGTCATGCGGTTGCAAGGCAGGTCTTCTCGATATAACAAATCCGGCAGCGCAGAAGTGGTGGTGGAGCAGATACGATCGCATTTTCGAAACAGGAGTTTCGGGAATCTGGACCGATCTCGGCGAGCCGGAACGAGACTATCCTTCAATGGTCTTCCATGCGGGCGTGGATTTGAAAATTCACAACGTCTACGACTTTTTGTGGGCGAAGACACTTTTTGACGGCTACGGCCGCTCGTTCCCGAACCGCCGGTTTTTCAACCTGACGCGTTCCGGGTATGCGGGCATACAGAGGTTCGGAACGGTAACATGGTCGGGCGATGTCGCTAAAACATTCCGCGGGTTGGCGGTTCAGCTCCCTATCTTGTTGAATATGGAAATGTCGGGAATAGTCTACCATAATTCCGACATAGGCGGCTTCACGGGGAAGAGTCCTACCACGCCGGAACTCTACACGAGATGGATGGAATTCGGCGCGTTTTCCCCGGTAATGAGGGCACACGGCTACGACGGGCTCGGAGGAACTGAGCCGTGGGCGTTCGGCGACTCGACGGAGAAAGTCGTAAGAGACATAATCCGGCTCCGTTACTCTCTGCTCCCCTACAACTACACGATGGCACATGAGGCTTATGCGACCGGAGTCCCCCTTGTAAGACCACTGGTCTTGGAATATCCCGATGACGGCAATGTAGCCAACGAGAGCACTGCCTACCTGTGGGGAGATAATTTTCTGGTCGCGCCGGTAACCAAAGCAGGCGAAACTACCAAGACATTCTATATGCCGCATGGTAAGTGGATTGATTATTGGAACGATAGTCTCTTCAGTGGCGGCAGGACGGTGAGCGTAGCAGCTCCATTGAATGAGATTCCCCTATTCGTCAAGGCCGGGAGCATCATACCCATGGCGAACTCCGTGGAATACACGGGTCAATACACTTCCGATACAATCAAGCTAAGAGTTTATCCCGATTACAATGCCCAATCCGTCTTCAATCTTTATGGCGATGACGGGAAGACTCTGGATTATCAGCAAGGCGATTTCGCGATCACCAGTTTCAGTTTGAAGTCGGAAGGCGATCCGAATGTCGCGGATCTGCAATTGAAAATTGGTGCCTCCGCCGGGCATTACCACGGCGAACCGCAGCATCGGGTGTACATATGTGAAATTCACAGAGTTTTCACCCCGCCCGCCCGAGTCCTCTTTGGGAATTCTGAGCTTCGCGAATTGACCAAAGGGGATCTGCACTTAAAACGTGCAGGGTACTTCTACGACCGCTCCAGCAGAATCCTGTTCATCAAAGTTCCGGTGAAGACTGACAGTTCTTATTCCGTAACGGTGGGGGGAATAAGTCTTCGTGGCGAGTGAGCCCGCAATTTATGGAAGACCTACCTCCCGACATTCGCTTAACCTAATAGGACTTCTGGATCTCTTAGAGTCGTCCGGATGTCGCCGCAGCGGGGCGGGATCGTTGACTTGTTAGAAGGAGGGCGGCGCGGTATTCCCGGGACTCTGTCCGGTATTCCATCATTTGCAGGAAGCCCTTAAAGGATAGATACCTCCCCATCCTTCGGGAAGAACTGCGCGCGCGCTGTATCAAAGTACATTTCCAGTTCCGTGCCCGGCGCAGGGTTGATTGAGGCGGTCACCCTCGCCACTATGGGGGTCGTGGGTGACTGGAAATACAGATAGACCTCGTTTCCCATCGGCTCCGCAATCTCGACCTTCATTCGGCGCGACGAATCAAGCTTCCCTTTGCTCTCGCCATGCAAAAGGATGTGTTCCGGCCTGATCCCCATAAAGATTTCCTTCCCGATGGATCCGGCGAGTTTCGACGTCAGTTCGTGGGGGACCTCCAGCCTCAGACCTTCTCCCGCTTCGAGGAAATAGAGTTTCCGTTCGTCCGTGATCCGTCCCTCTAAGAAATTCATCGCCGGTGTCCCTATGAATCCCGCAACGAACTTGTTGTGAGGCTTGTTGTAAAGCTCGAGCGGCTCGCCGACCTGCTGGATCACTCCGTCTTTCATCACCACTATCCTGTCTCCCATCGTCATCCCTTCCACCTGGTCGTGGGTAACATAGATCATTGTCGCATTGAGCCTTTTATGAAGCTTCGATATCTCTGAACGCATTTGCACCCGCATTTTCGCATCCAGGTTGGATAAAGGCTCGTCGAATAGAAACACCTTCGGCTTTCTGACAATTGCCCTGCCCAGAGCCACTCGCTGCCGCTGTCCTCCGGATAATGCCTTCGGTTTTCTTCCCAGGTAGTCTCTTATCCCGAGTATCTCGGCCGCTTCCACTACCCTCGACTCGATCTCCGATTTGGGATATTTCCTCAACCTTAGACCGAACGCCATGTTTTCATACACGGACATATGAGGGTAAAGAGCGTAGTTCTGGAATACCATCGCGATATCTCTATCTTTAGGCGGGACGTCATTCACCAGCTTGTTGTCGATGTACAGCTCACCGCTCGTTATCTCTTCCAGCCCCGCTATCATTCTCAGAACCGTCGTTTTGCCGCAACCCGACGGTCCGACAAGCACAACAAACTCCTTGTCTTCCACATCGATATTCACTCCGCGGACTGCCGTGACACCGCCTTCGAAAATCTTCGACACGTTCTTCAGACTGACTCCTGCCACTTCAGACTCCTGCTAAATTTTCCCAGATATTCATATCATTCATCACTATTCACAATAAGTACACCCCATCCGGGCTTGATATTTATCGAAAGGATCCGATCCTTCTCTTCTACGTTTTCCCTGTTCAGGATATCCCGGTACTCTTTGCCACTTCCCGGGGCAGACACATGCACATTCCGGACGTACCGAGAAAGATTGAAACCGACAATCGCCACACGGTCGCGATATTTTCTTTCGAAGATGAATACCCGTTCAGAGTCATCGGCGACGAGCGTTTTGTACGTCCCCAGAGTCAGGGCGCGATCTGCCTCACGTTCATGAATCAGTCTTGCGTAGAAATCATGGAGGTTCCAGTTGAACACGTTTTCGTCGTCCGTGCGCTTCATACCGGGAAGTGGGACACTCTTCTCGTCCTGGTATTTCATGTCGGGCCAAAGCATCGGTTTACGATCGCTTGGATCGGTTGCGCCCCACATGCCGGCCTCATCCCCATAGTAGATCATAGGCGCACCGACATATGTCATCTGGAATAGCACGATGAGCTTCTGCCGCTGAATCTCCGCCGCGTCGGGTTTGCTGACATTATAGTTAGGATTGCTTCTGGGTCCGGCGTTCGAGTTGTAGGCGCGGTCAGGGTTCACTATCATCGACGCCAGCCTGTCTGTATCGTGGCTGTCCACAAGATTCTGGAGGACGTAATCGACACTGTCAGGGTACATCTTTCGTATGGCAGCAAGCGTTGAATCGAATTGGACAGGCGTGAATGCCGTCTTCCTGTCGATGAAGAACTTCATGACCGCTTTTGCGAACTCGTAATTCATAACGCCGTCGAACTGATCCCCCTTAAGCCAGGCGGAAGCGTTGTCCCAGATCTCCCCTATTATCAGCGCATTCGGATTGATGCCTTTCACCACCTTTCGCCAGGCAATCCAGAATGGATGCGGGACTTCGTTGGGAACATCAAGTCTCCACCCGTCTACGCCGCCGGCCGGGTCCCCGTTGGGTGACATCCAGCGTTTAGTGATTGCCATGATATATTCGTACGGTCCGTGAACGAGACCCGTTATGGTATCTTTCCTGAAAATCGGGAGCGACTTGATCCCCCACCACCCCGCATAATCGAACCGGGTATCTTTCGCGGGATCGTTCCAGCTTTTGACGTCGAACCAGTCCTTGAACCGGGATTTTTGCTGATATTTCTCGACATCCTTGAATGCCCAGAAATCGGTCCCGACATGATTGAATACACCGTCGATGATTACCTTCATCCCCAACGAGTGTGCCTTCTTGAGGAGTTTGAGAAACTCCTTGTCGGCGGAAGTCCATTTCCATGTCGAAGGATCGTCAGGATTTTCTTTGGACATCATCTCAACGTCGCCGCGCGGGTCTGGGCCGAAGTTGTGATCTATATGTGCGTAGTTCGCGGTGTTGTACTTGTGAAGCGACGGCGATTCGAACAATGGATTGAAGTATATCGCGTTGATGCCGAGCTTCTGCAGGTATGGGAGTTCATCCATAACTCCTTCCAGGTCGCCGCCGTATCGCCGGTCGAAGACAACATCATAAAAATTGCTCGAGACTTTCCTCTCCCATGGTTGAAGCTTGTACCAATCGCTGCCCCAGGGAGAAATATGCCAGTCCGGATTCATCACTTCGGCATCTTTTGCAGTCGGATCGTTCGTGGAATCGCCGTTGCGGAACCGCTCGGGAAATACCTGGTACCATATTGCTTTCTTAGCCCAGCCGGGGACGTGCACTTGCGCGTCAGCCTGCCCAAACGCAAGGCAAGCATAAACGAGAACGATCGAGATCAACTTCATATGAATTCCTCGGGTTTTTCCTTCACGCACAAATCGTGGACTCATGAAACACATTGCACTGCTGAACCGATTCAAAATATTCCGCCTTGAATTTATAATTCCTACTTAACCTTTAACGCTTCCAAGTGTAAGTCCGGAAATCAGCCATCGGCTCAGGAAGAGGAAGAGCGCAACTGCGGGAATACTGACTATAAGCGAACCTGCGGCATAGAGTCCCCACTGAGTCGACATACTGGCTTCAAACTGTTTAAGCCCAAGCGGCAGTGTAAAGAGACTTGTATCCTGAAGTACCTGCGCTGCGACCACGTATTCGGCCCATGCCGTCATGAATGAAAAGAGCGCCGTGATAACCAGCGCCGGCGCAGCGAGAGGGAGAACGATTTTCCTGAATGCGCCCCACCGCGTCGAGCCGTCTATGCGCGCCGATTCTTCGAGACTGAATGGAATGGTATCGTAGTAACCCTTCATCTGCCATACACAAAAAGGAAGTGCGGTTGATGTGTAAATAATGATTATTCCGAAATAGCTGTTTATCAAGTGGAGCTTCAGGAGCATTATGTACATAGGGAGGAGAAGCATCGTCGGCGGGAACATCTGGGTAACAAGCAGACCGACCATTGCACTCTTTTTGCCGATGAAGCCAAACCTGCTGAACGCGTAGCCTGCCGTCGAGGCCAATGCGACTCCCGTTACCGTCACCGATGCCGCAATCAGGCATGAATTCCAAAACCAGAGGAGAAACGGAGTCTGGGTCAAAAGCACTTTGTACGCGTGTAAGGTTGCGCCCGCCGGAATAATCCTCAACGAGGTGGAGAGCAGCCTGTCCCCCGGCCTGAGCGAAATGCTGAATACATTCACAATGGGGTACAACACGACGAGCGTGAAAGCTATTAAGAGGAAGTAAACGGATAAGTAGAGAATTTTATGTTTCAAGTTTTCAATTTTGAATCGAGAATTCATACACTCAATCTTTCAGTCGATCACAGGGCTGTTTCTGCAATTCACAATTTGTAATTCCATTCAATATGCCGCCTCCGAAGCCCTCGTTCTTCTGAGAAACACGAGGCTGAATGTAAGAAGGATGGCAAATATCACCATCGAGAGGGCGGCAGCGTAGCCGTACCGGTAAAGGTTGAAGGCCGCTTTGTATACGTACGAGACCAGTATGTGGGTTTGGTCCGAAGGCTCACCGCCATTCGACACCAGCCAGATTATATTGACGTTGTTGAACGTCCATATTATGCCCAGGGTTATTGCCGGGATCATCACCGGCTTAAGCAAAGGAGCCGTTACCGACCAGAACTTCTGCCAGCCGGAGGCGCCGTCCATGTCCGCAGCTTCGTAAAGCTCCTGCGGAATGCTCTGCAATCCGCCGAGCGCGATAGTCATCATAAACGGAAAACCGAGCCAGACATTCGTCATTATGCAAGCGCTGAAAGCCTCCAGAGGCTTACCGAGCCATTCTACCGGAGACATGTTGAGGAAGTGCGCGATGAAGAGGTTGATCGCGCCGTATTCATAGTTGAACATGCTCCGCCACGTCAGCGCAACGATTACCTGCGGAATAGCCCACGGAAGGATCAGCAACGTCCTTATGGCCGCCTTCCCAAAAAGCCTGCGGTTGAGTACAAGGGCCAGCGAAATACCGATCGATACGTGGAAAAAGAGATTGACGAAAGTCCATACTATCGTTTTGAAAAAGACGCTGTAAAAAACCTCTCCGCTGAAAACGGCCGCATACTGACGGAACCCGATGAGATGCCAGTCCCTGAAGTGCCGCAGACTCATGTTCGAGAAGGAAAGCACGACGTTGTAGAAGAACGGATAGACTACGACGCCGAACATTACCAGAGCGGCGGGGACCAGAAGCAGGTAGGCAAAAGCATTGGGCGATAAGTTCTCGGAATCGGGCAGACGCAACAGCCCTACGACAGGTTTCACTCGTTCATCTCTCTTATCTTTTCAACGGCGTTGCGCTGCATTTGTTTCGCCGCCTGTTCAGGCGTCTCCGTTCCGCCGAGTACTGCCTGATAAGCGGGCCTCATCGCATCCCAGACTGCTCTTAACTCGGGCACTATCGGCATAGGCCTTCCGACTTCCATCTGGTACTCGGACATCTTAACGAGAGGATTATCGCGAACCGCCGGATCGTCATACAGGGAGAGTCGGGTCGGAATCGTGTTGAAATTCTTCGTATAAGCAAGCTGTATCCCGGCACTCAGAAGAAACTTAAGAAGCCCGATCACCTCCGGTACTTTCCATTTCGGGACCGAAGCGTTTACCGAATAGCCGAGCGGAGAGACCATGGGCGCGGGCCAACGCCCCGTCTCCTTTATGAAAGGAATTCTGGTGAGGCCGAAGTTTATCCCCGCCCTTATGTAGTCGCCGAACGCCCACGGACCGTTTATTATCATCGCCGCCTTCCCTTCCTTGAAAAGAGCGTCCGCAGTCTCGTAGTCGCAGGATTTCGGTATTATCCTGTATTGATCGCGGAGGGCCTTTATGAATTTGAGAGCGGCAACCATAGAATGAGTATCGAGACTTGGCCTCCCGACAGAATCCATGACCCATCCGCCGAAGCCGGTCAGAAACGGAATGAAGAAATACGGTTCCGTGTAGTTCCATACAAGCCCGTAATAATTTGGGGGACGCGTAAACTCCCTGCCGAATGCGATGAGCTGACCCATGTTCTCCGGCGGCCTGGTAATTAGCTTCTTGTTGTATACCAGCATAAGGTGGTTCCCGACGCGATCGGCAATCTGGTACAGATGACCATGGCTGTACACCAGCCCTTTCGGATCGAACTCGGACAGATATTCTTTGCTTAGAAGCGTATCCAGCGGGAGAATTATCTGCATTGCCTCAAAAGGTCCGATCTGATCCGACGGGCCGAACACCAGATCCGGCCCTGCCCCGCCGATAGCGGCAATTTGAAAACCTGAGCGGAGTTCCTCCGTTTCCTTGTAGAGTGCCGTGATCTTTATTCCAGGGTGCGCCTCCATATATTCGTCGAGTGCCCACTTCAGCACTTCCCTTTCATCCGGCCGCATCGTGTGCCAAATCACTATGGTGTGCGGATCGTCGAGCGTACTTCGTGCACACGAAGAAAAGAGCGCGGCAGACAGCAGAGCGGCCAGCAGGTATCGCATATGGCGCACCCGACTTCTCCCGCTTCGCTGGACTTCGATCCGATAAACATCATTCCATTGCCCGAAAATTTGCAGGTTCACGGCCGCGGAGGCGTCCTCTTCTGCTGAAAGTACTCGATCCATTTTTCACGCGGGAACAGTGCGGGGACTGCGAGGATCCTTCCACCGAAGCCGACCAGCCGGTACGTCAGCATCTGAAACGGAGTCGCCTTGAGAGCGAGAAGTCTCTTTCCGTAGATTCTGACCCTCTCCTTCGCTGCCAGACCTGCGACGTACTGCGAGAGCGCTTCGCTTTTTTCCCTTGCGAGGAGCATCTGTTTCGCGACCTCAATGCTGTTCGTGATGGCGGCTTCATTCACGGTTGATCGCTTATCGAAGAGCTGATAGATGTAGTATTTCCCGTTTTCTCCCACTGGTCCGTATATCTCGCCTATCCGGAGCTGCGACAATACCGCCCCCAGCTCTCCAAGGTTGTAAGCGTTCACCCAATCGGCAGTCGTGTCCGCCGGGTCGACGGGTGTTCGCTTTGCGTCGGCAAGTTTCGTATATAGTAAAACCGCCTCGTTGATATCTTCTGCCTCGAATACCTTCAATTTCAATCTCACAGAATTCAACACTTCATCATGATGGACGGCAAAAAATCTATCTACCTCTTTCTGGGTAACGGTCACGGAATCGGTTATTACCCTTGCCATGCGGTAGGATCTGAACGCGTCAAGAAACATCCCTACGTTGTGCCTGACTTCCCACGACATCTGCAATCCGAGCTCCCTGGCGCGATCCACCAGAAAATGATTCTGCGAGATAAACCTCAACGATCCGTGAAGCGCAAAAGTTATCGCGGAAAGCGTAGTATCATCAGTCGCGAACATCGCATTCGGCAACTGTTTGAATATTTCCCCTAAAGACAGGGAGCCCCCCTTAAAGATCAGCAGTGGTTTATCGAGATCCGTTGAAAACCCCTGCGCCAGTTCGACGAGGTCGGTCGGCGAAAGCCGGTAGTCTGGGGAATACGAAGCAAGTTTTTGCTTTTCAAATATTTTCTGAATTGAATAGACGAGCGGTCTGAAAATCCCGTAATTAACGCTTACCCTGATTCCCTTCATGACCGACTCGACGTACTGATTGGCAAGCTCCGTTTGTTTCCTGTTCACGAGTACCTCTCTAATCCTATGGAGGCGGTCGGAAGTTGAACCCGATGTAAATTCACTGTTCAGTTTTCGGCCAAGCACGCTGAAGATCACCAGCCCGTCCACGGTTGCGACAGGCCCTGACAGGTAGCCTCTTTTGCGGCCGAAGAAAGCATCCTCAATGGCGGCACTTGATTGACCATATGGAATTTCCAGCGTGTCATGCCCGACATTCATCATCGCGGCAAACTTGTATATATCCCGTCCGTCCTTTTGGCTGACGGCCGAATAGAATTCGAGGGCTTTTGTACTGTCCGTATCGAAGTAGAAAGCATCGACAAGATATGTGTACGTAGAGACACTTAAGCCGTGCCTCACTTCGCCGGCAGTTACGACAGCACGCGGAACAATTTCCTTTATGAACAGTGCGTCCCGCATGAAGATGTCTTCCAAATCCTTTTTCAGGACATCTTCGGACCCTGTGTACGGATGCTCGGACCGGCCGGCGGCTTTCGAAAGCAGCTTCTCCGCTATCATCGAATAAAGAAACTCACGTTTCGTCTTTTCGAGCGTTGACGGATCGTCTTTCCCGGGATACAAAGACATCTCGAAGCGGTTCATGAATTCATCGCCGGTAATAGGAACGCCATCTACAGTTGCGAGAGTATCATCTTTACGCGTAGATCCCTGCTCGAAGTGTCTCTGCAGCGGGAAGGCAGTCGTGGAACCTAGCGTAAATACAACACACGCAACCACTAGTGTCATACACAATCCGCATTTGCGCCTTTGTAGCGGACTCTTTACTCCGTGCAGTGTGTGGTGCAACAATCGACCTCCGAACAAATTTCAGTCCCCTTCGTGCTCTTATCGGCTACCTGCGGGAATGTTAGCAATTGAAATGAAAGACGGGGCGGGTCGCGCATGTTTCCGGCCCGCACCGCCCCCTCAGGAGAAGTCTAAGCTCTCTCTTGTTTCACGTAAGAATCTCATTACTCGAAAGACGAACCGGCTTCCTTGGAAATCGCAGCCATCGCGCAGTAAGCATTGGTCTCGCCGCATTAAAGCAGCCCGATATCAGGAAATGAAAGCAGATATTGCCGGATTCTTTCGTCGCATCGCCCGATTCACGACTCCGTCCCGGACCGCTACGCCGGGACGGAGCAACCGGGAGGACTGCGATGTTACTTAAGCAACATCATCTTCTTCACCGAAGTAAAGGTCCCGGCATTCAATCGGTAGAAGTAAACGCCACTGGCCAGCCTGCTCGCATTGAACTCCGCGATGAAATTCCCTGCTTTCTGCATGCCGCTGAAAAGTGTCGCGACCTCCTGCCCGAGCACGTTGTAAATCTTCAACGTCACAAAACTGCTCCTTGGTACGGAGTAGTTGATCTGAGTTGTCGGGTTGAATGGGTTCGGATAGTTCTGGCTCAGAGCGAATTTGGCAGGCACGCCGTTAGGTACTTCTCTCACGCCGGTCCCGGGGTTGGCCGGATCCATGTCGCCGAAATGATTATAGACAGACTGGCTCGTGCCGGACAGATTGACCGTGTGATTGACGCCGATGTTTGATTCGTTATCGACCTGCTGTCCTCGCGCCCCGCCAATGGAGATTGTATCGTAGCCTTCGAAAACCGCACCGAACTTGTATTCGACATACGACGCAACACCCGGTTTGAAGACGAGGGTGAGAGCCCATCGACCGTCGGAGGCGACGCTGTCCCCGTGTGTTCCGTCGTCGTACATCCTGTGAAGCATCCCGTTGGTGTCGATTACCCCGCCCGCTTCGCCATCGGCGGAATCGGAAAGGGGCCAGCCGGCGGCGGGCCAGTTCAAAGGCTTCACACTCCCGGAGATCCACACGCTTTTGACATTCTTAATCGGATTAAAATGTATCCCGTCATAAGCATTGTTCATGTCAACGTTGAAAGTGACTTCATCGGCCACCAAAGTAGGAGATGTCAGATGCAGGTTTGGAGTCCAGGTTATCGTCGTATCGTGGCTGGGGAAAGAGAAAAGATAGCCGTCGACGCTGCTTCCGGGAGGAGAGCTTTCATAGCCGCCGTTGCTGAACTTGTCTTTGCCCTCGCAATAAGCTTTGAAGCGGATCTGTGAGCCCACCACCCAGCTAAGCGTCAGTTGCACCTCATAAACGGAGGGATTGTCAAAACTCTGTGACATCCTGGCGCCGCCGGCGGCCCAACCCGGCAGCGGTTCGACGCCGTTGAGGAACACGGAATCGACGGCATCACTGAAGCCTGCCGCGATAAGATTCCTCATGTCGACCTGGAATGTGACGACGACTGTCGCCAGCACGCCGGGCTTGTTGTTGTTGATGTAGGCGAGGGGAAGCTCCTGTGAAGCGTCCGCGGTAATTTTATAATTCCGGTTAGGATCTCCCCATGTAGACTGTCCTCCCGCACGATGAGGCAGAAACTGATAGTTTATGGTAGTCCCTACGGCAGAATCCGGAAAATCGATCGTAAGTGTATAGATCGAGTCATTCGCCGGAGATTGCTGCATTACGAACTTGTCGTAATTCCAGTTGACACTGTCGCCGGCCAACATCTGAAAATCGCCCCGTATTACTACGGTATCTGTGGCCGGATCGAAGCCGTTGGTTTGAATCAACGACCCCATATGGACTTTGAAAGTGACACCCACGGTAGCCTGAGCCGGAGTGTTGGCCCCCAACGCTGCCAGAAATGCCACAACCGCTAAAGCCGTGAAATGCTTTAACATTTTCTCGCTCCTTTTTTGGTGTTGTGTTTAGTTCCATGAAGTAAACTGACTCGCTGTATTTCTACTTCGTCTGCGAACTTGAAGAACGCAGTTTGCCCTTTGTCTAGCCTCCGGAACAAAATACTTTTGAACTTTCGTCTTGTGCAGCACAAGCCAATTTCCTCTTCAGTCATGCTTCAGAATCCGAGAGTCAATCCAAATTTCTGAATGTTTTTCAACAGCCCGTAGTTCTGATAAGCGTAATCCAATTTCAAGTTGAAGACCGAGGAGATATCGTAGTTCAACCCGATCCCCAGCGTCAGCCCTTCCTGGTTATCCGGGACAAACAGGGACTTATAACCCACCCTGGCCGAAATCAAATTGTTCCAGCAATATTCGGCACCCATGTTCATCGATTGTACGTTATCGCTCGGATGTGTTGCATCGACCGCGAGCGTCAGTCTGTTATCGCGGGAATTCACCACATCCATTGCAAGGCCGACTCTGAATATCAGCGGAAGAGGATAGGAATTCGTGTAGTACTCCGCCGGAACATTGGTATTCGACCCGACGACGGAGGGATTGGGACTTACGGTGAGAAGAACGTCTTGCCCCGTCATCCGCATATCTGTCCCGAAGTTGGCAATCTCCATACCTATCTTCAGATCGTTGAAAGGGGTGATATAGAGAAGACCCGCGTCGAGCGCGAAACCTGTCGCAGACTCTCTCCAGATTTGCTGCATGATCATCTTCGCCGTTCCGCCGATTGAAAACCTGTCGGTCAGATTCCTCGAATAACTGACCCCGATCGCCCAGTCGTTTGCGTTCCAGGTCTCTCCAGTCCCATCGGGCTGATCCACAGTGGTTACCTCGCTGCTTCCGTAAGTAAGGTTTGTGACACTGAGACCGACCGCATTGTCCTGGTTGAGTGCAATAATCGCGGCGAAGAAATTGTACGAGGTCCCCAGCAGGTAGTTCGTATGTTCGAGAAGTACCTGTGTCCTGCTGTAACGCGATATGCCTGAGGGATTCCAATAGAGTGCAGTCGGATCGTTTGCGACGGCGGTGAATGCCCCGCCCATGGCAACGGCTCGCGGCCCGGGGCCAATTCCCAGGAACGGTGCAGCCGTAGTGCCAACTTTGTTCTGGGCAAGCAACGGACCCGCAGCCAGAAGAATCGATAATACCAGGAAACTCTTTTTCATGCGTAGCCTCGCTTACTTAATGATCGCCAGTTTGCCGTACTTCTGCCCTACCCCCGGTGCGTCCACCAGATAGAAGTAAACACCGTAGGCGACCTCCAGATTACTGCTGCTTCTCAGGTCCCAGGTGACGGTCCCGTTGTCGATGCTCTGTCCCGCGGGCATTTCGAGCTTCCTAACCAACTCGCCCCTCACTGTGAAGATGTAGATGATCGAATTCTTCGGTAGGTGAATGAAAGAGATAATCCGCGCCCCTCTGCCGCTAGTAATAGTCGGAGGTAGAGGGGGCTCCTGGGGATTTGCGGCGATATACGGGTTGGGCACCGCGCGCACCTTATCCAGCGATGTGGCCGCAAGCTTCTCGTCCACCGTCGCAGATTTGGTGGTTATTTCGAACTGATCAGTGCTCACAAACGGTTTCTTGGTCATGAGTCTGAGTGTGTCGCCCGTCGTCGGAAGATGATTCGTCGAGTCCGTACCGCTGATTGTCAGGAGCCAGGTGTAGTATACCGAGTCCTGACCCGCCGACCCTTTGGCGTGCTGAAAGAGGAACACCCTGTCCAGCGGCGCGAGAACCCCGCAATGCTGACCGTAGATTGTGCAGTTGGCCTCCTGAAAACCGTACGGAATAAGCCCGCCGGTAGCAGGGTCAATTATTTTAAAATTCGTGAATCTCTTGGGCAAGGTGACATCCCTGATGACGCTGCCCGTTTGAGGACTTACCTGCGTCAGTTTGATTTCCGTGGAAGTGTCCGCAGGGGCCGAGGTGGAATCAAAGACCAGCACGAAATCCCTCGGATACTCGAACCCCGTCTCCTTGATGCCGGAGATTCTTAGTGGCGCGAAGGTATAAGGAAGATTCGGGAGCGCGTGCGTCGTACTCCATCCCGAAGCCGAGGAGTTGAACTCGACGTTCCAGTCGTTTTCCACCGAGACGTACATCCCGTCGAACACGAACTTGTCCCTGTCTCCCTGTACCGTCGAGGAGCTCATCGGAATTCTTGCGCCTCCCCCGGACGCCGAGAATCTCAATGTATCGGGCGAAGTAGAATCGGAATAATCGACGACGTAATATCCATCGGTCATGTGAATAATGCCGCTTACCGAATCCGCAAAACCGACTCTGAAAGTCTTGTTCGGAACAAGCTTTGGATCCACGACAGAGAGCGTGACTTTCCCGGTACCCTTCACCTTGCCGACCGGAGACAACGCGTTGGGCGCATCCGGTCCTACATAGCCGGCGGCCGGTGCCTGCGGGATAACGCTCACGGTGTTAACATCCACTTTGATCTGACCGCTTGAGGTAACG
This sequence comes from Candidatus Kryptoniota bacterium, assembly GCA_046706745.1. GTDB lineage: Bacteria > Bacteroidota > Ignavibacteria > Kryptoniales > JAKASW01 > JAKASW01. Next base: position 65,408 of record JBJKPC010000016.1, on the reverse strand, counting down.
TGTATGTATTTGGGATCTTCAGCAGGATAGGTGTCTGCCTGAGGATCACCGGTCGTATAAGCGCAGACCGCATAGTAATATCTTTGACCGTTCTGAAGGCCGGTGTCGGCGAAGGTGTGAACCAGCCCGCCGTCGTCACCGAGATAGAACATGGGAAGCTGAGCCAGATCCTGCGATGGAGGGAGGAAATATCCCTGCACGCCGTCATTCAAATCAAACGAAGTAAGTGCCGCGCCTCCGGCCTCCGTGAATCCGGGATCTGTCGAGCGATAAATTTTGTAACCCTCGAAAGAAGGTGCGGATTCTGCGATGTTGTCCCATACCAGCGTCACCTTCTTGTCTCCGGCCACTGCCTTAACATGCGGTTTCGGCGGAGGCATAACGAAGTCGTAATTCTTGTCATATATTCTCTGCACGATCTGCTTGTTTCTGAAGATCATGGCGGAGTCCGCTCCGTACACGAGCGCGAGCGAAAATCGTTCGGTCTGATTCGGCAGCAGCGGGAAATAGCCCGACGAATAGATGAAGTCTCCGTCCTGCGGGAGAGCGGGGATCACATCGAAATAACCGGGGACCATTCTGCTCCAGAGCGTTTCGCTGTTATTCATGGGAGGAGAAGACGTCTGGTTGAAGAAGTTGAAGCTCGTCAATCCGATTTGATCCGATTCGTTCACGTCGGTCCTGTCGAAATGCGGTTCGCCGGCGGTCGGCATTCCGTCGCCTTCTCCTTCATCGCGGGTGTTCGGCACACCGTCTGCCCCGACATCGTCTCTCTTCGGATCCCAGTTGCCGTTCTCGTCGCCCGACCAATGCGATTTCACCGTGCCGGGATACTTGCCTGTCACCGGATCTCTGTCCTTCGTATAGTCAGGCACCCAGCCTGAGACCATCCCACCGGGACCGCTGTCGCGCCCTTCGTCTATCATCGTGTTGGTGAGCCCCGCCGAAGTGAAATAGTTCCGGTAGTAGAGCGGCCTTACGTCTGTTTTGTATATCTGTCCCTGAGTTGTCTTGAAGACCCGCTGAAAATGAATGCTGTAGTTTTCATCGATCAGCCCGTTAAGATCGTCGTCCAGACCGTTGTTGGGAACTTCCGTAACGGTGTCTCCGTCGAAGATCTTGTACGCTACGCCGAGCGAGTGAACGATGACGGTATCCGAATTGCTTTTGAGAAGGGTGTCGAGTCTGATAACAGTTCTTTTGTAGGTCACCGGATCGATCGTCACGATCTCGTTCGTCGGCCAGTTCGGCCGCGTCCCCGGGGTGCTGCGCGAAAGGATTCTCGACATTACATAAGACTGGGTTGAGGAATTATAAGAGAAATCCGATTGCGTGAATTTCGGATTGTTCGGGTCGACAGCATCGTTATCGTTGTCGATTCCGTCGTACGGGTTGCCCGGACTCTCAAGGTAAGCATACCCGACAAAGCCGATATTTCTTCTGACGCCGTTCAGCACTCGGCTTAGTGGAATCCAAAGCGGGTCATTGGTGCGGTCGTCGGAATCCCAGGTGTATGTCAGATTGTTGTTCACGTCGAAGAAGCCGAGGTCGTCCTGGCAATCGACGTAATTCTGTCCTACATCCCCGACGCAGCCTCCGACAACCTCGCCAAACACCGTCTTCTTGTAAACAGTCGTTCCTATGTTGGTGATGTCGTAGAGCCAGAAAAGAACATCCTGAGCCTGAACCTGAGACCACTGAAATCCTCTGACCCTTACGACGATCCCGATACCGTTTCTCGTTGTGTCGGTCGAATCGGGATGAAAGAGGTAACTTGTTCGCTGCTGCACGCTGTTGTCGGGGGCGTCGTCCATTACCCAGTATGACTCCTGATCCGCGCTGAAGACCCCTTTACCGAAGTACCCATTCCATTCCGCATGCCCGTTTGTGTCGACCCAGTCCGGATGATCGGGCCACGATGAGGGCCACGACGAAGGTATGCTGCTGGATGCAACGGTATCCTGTCCGGGGTTTACGTAACCGGGCTCGGGCTCGAATCCCTGGAAATGTCCGTCGCCAGGATCGGTTTTAACTCCCTGTCCCGCCCTGGGTCCGGGAGAAATAGTCACCGAATGAACGGTGCCGTAAACGGTTTGGCCGCTCTTGTCCACACCTATCGGAAAGACTCCCGGAAGTTCAACTCCGACGAGCGGAGTCACGTCGCCTATGTAGCTGTCCTGCGTTTTCGGGAAGGGCCATGCGCCGCGGATGTCGTTCGGATCGGTCCCGGAAATCTGCCCGTTGTTTCTGAAAGTGATTGCAATTCGGTTCCCGTCGTGAACACCGAATCGTACGTACAGGGCATTGCCCCTGTGAGTCTTTGCGTACGGGATCAGATTGTCCTGCTCCTGCTGTCCGTAGACGGGAATTATTCCCGCCGTCAGCAAGAGTACTATGATGATAAACTTGCGCATTAGTCTGCCTTTGCTTTAGAAGGAATAGGAGATTCCAAGTTGAATCCTGCGGGGCGGTCCGTAGAAGTTCGCCCGGGTGTAATAGTCTTGTATTGTCGCGACACGTTGTGACGGATTGCTTTCGATTAAGTGTTGCTCGTAGAGCGACCAGCCCGGCTGCCCGCTGTCGTAGAAGACATCGACGGGGTTCTTGGTGTCGAGGATGTTGTCGATTCTCGCAAAGACGGTAAATGTCGAGGTGCCCACCATGAAATCTTTGTAAACGCGCGCGCTAAGATCGTAGGTAGCGGGTTTGACTTCTGAGTTGTAGAGTAGCTCACCGACGTTCGTCGTCGAAGTGAGCTGCGGTGTGTAGGGCGTACCGCTTCCGAACCTGAACATAAGACTCCCGCCCCACTGTCCGGCGCTGACGTAATTGAGGGTGGCGTTCGCGGTATGCCGCTGATCCCAATCGAGAGGGATTAGCTGCGTCTCGGGAAGCGTGCCGCCAGCCCGCAGGTTATAAGCCGCCTGAGGATCCGACGCGTCGCCTTTAGCTATCTGGAAGGTGTAATCAAGCGTAGCGGAAATACCTCCCGTAAAGCGCTTGTTGACCGAGAGCACAATTCCTCTGATATAGGCAAAGTCGGTATTGACGTATTTGCTGTAGATGGCAGACCCGCCGTAGATGTACTCTATTTCATTCAGCGTTCCGGCAAGGTTTCTTATGTCGTTGAAAAAAGCGGTTATGTCGATCGCAATGTCATCGGTTAGTTGCTGCTGGAGTCCCAATTCCCCCTTTGTCGTCTCTTCAGGATTGAGATCCGGGTTCCCTATCACTCCGAGGTTCGTGCTCCCGCCCGCCACGTTCAATTTGTAATCCGGATTTTCGTAGAGCCGGTCGAACGACGGCATCTGGAAGAAGAGCCCGTATGAGAAGTGAACTATTCCCCTGTCTGTGATCGGGAATGAGACACCGAGCCTCGGGCTAAGCTGCCACTTGTTGGTCGCGTTCTTGTACCAGTAGTTTGCCCTCGCTGCGACGGCCTGCAGCGGAGTGCCGCCCGGAGCGACGACGCTGTCCTGATTCAGAGGCTTCAGGGGAAGGTATATGTTCGGATCTGAAGGATCGGAAAGGACCTGTCCATCAGGACGGAACCAGTCGAGACGCACTCCCACATTCACGATTAAGGACTTAAATTCCATCTTATCCTGGAGGTAAGCCGAGAAGAGCTGGGGCTTATGCAAATAAATCTGGTTGTTCTGGGTTGTCGCAGGCGGTATGACGACAGGCGCTATCAGGTACGCATTTCCGTCCAGCACCGGATCGCGGTTAATATCCAGCGGAGACATTTGAAGGTTGATGTTGTGGAGGAATACCTGATACTGGTCGAATTCCAGTCCTCCCTTTAACATATGTGTAGGAGTCACCTGGCTTGTTATGTCGAACTTCGCCACGTATGTGTCCGTGCTGTGAATGTTGTGTGCCATGTTGGCCCCGCCCGAATAAAACGTCGCTTCGGGCTGGACAAGCAGCGACTGATGTACATAATCCTGGTTGAATGGATCCTGCCGAGTGAAGAGATCCGACAGGGTGAAATTACTTTGATCGAGATACTCCCTGTAGTCCTTGAAGTAGTAGGACAGACCCAGCGTATAGAAGGTGGTGGCGCTCAACGTGTGAGTAAGATTCAGGGTATTCATGTATCCTTTATCGAACCTGCTCAATTCGCCGTCCGGATTGTACTTGTAGTTCCAGTCGAAGTCTTTTCCCCTGCTGTTGTCGAGAATGAAATTGTAGGCCAACTGCACCTGCGGCACGATTTTGAACGACACCTTGCCCTGGGCGTATGCCTCCATATAAGGGTTCATCGGAACATAACTCCCGTCTCCGGTTGCCTGGATGGTCCAGTCTGCCGGACTCGGGGCTCTGGTGTTGCTGATATCGGAGATGTTGAATTTGCGTATTCCGTACTCATAACCATCGTCGTAGCGGTATCTTGCATCGACGTAGAAGAAGATCTTGTCGCGAACTATCGGTCCGCTAAGCGAGCCTTCCAGCCAGCTGGTATTAAGCGGAGTGAATCTGTTCAATCCCGTGAAGACCGTGGTGTTGCCGGTCGCGTAGGCTCCGGTGTAGGATGTTAGCTGCCCGTGGAATGAGTCCCCGCCTGATTTGGTGGCAATGTTGACGATGCCGCTCATCGCATGACCGTACTCGGCGTTGTAAGCTCCCGTCACGACCTGCATTTCCTGGATCGAGTTGGTATTGACGTCGACAACGGTCTTGCCGTCGTAAGCATCCGTTACGGGTACCCCGTCGATCATGTACATGACTTCACCGGAGCGGCCGCCCCTAGAATGCAGGTCTCCGTTTCTATCGACAAAGATCCCGGCCTGAAGCTGAAGCACATCCTGGAAGCTGGTTACGGGGAGTGCCTCGATCTGCCTGCTGTCGACGACCGCAGTCGAAGCCGTCAGATCTTTCTGTACCATGTTCCGTTGCGCGGTGACTACGACGGCCTTGGTCGTTACGGCCGCCTCCGGTAGCGTGAAGTCCACTTCCGTGGTCAGGTCTATGGAGACACGGTTGTTCGTTATCACCATCGGCCTGTATCCGACGGCAGATGCACGGAGAGTGTACGAGCCCGGCGGAACATTGAGGATAGCGAATCTCCCATCCATGTCTGTCGCAGCGCCCATGGAAGTCCCTACGACCAGGACATTGGCACCGATGAGAGGCTCCTTCGTGACGGCATCGACGACGGTCCCGGCGAGCTTGCCCGTGTCGCCGGCGTAGGCGTCAATGCTCAACAGAAGGAAAAACAATAAACCGGTAATTCTTCGCATGGTTTACCTCAGTCTAGATTTAACCGAAGGGATCCCTTCGGTACCCGTGAGAGCCCCGCAGCTTTCCCTCACAATAAGGGTTGGCGAGAAAGTTGTATGAAGGATCTCCATACACGGATTCGACATCCTTGAGACGAGACGCTCGATCGCCAGTACTCCCATCTGGAACATGGGCTGGCGCATCGTAGTGAGTTTCATGTGCTTCGCGAGTTCGATATCATCGAATCCCACCAGCGCGACGTCGTCCGGAACCAGGAAGCCGTTCTCTCTCAAAGCAGCGATAGCGCCCAGCGCCTGGATATCGGATGAGATGAAAAAGGCCTTGGGCATATCGGAGCCCATCTTAATGAACTCAAGCATTCCTTCGTAACCCGAATCCCTGTTGAAGCCGTCCTGTTTCATATTCTTTCCCGACTTCACAAGGGATTCCGAATACTTCAGCCCCTGCGATTCCAGTGCACGGCGGTATCCCTTCAGCCGCTCCTGAGCCGGAGTACTGAAAGCCTGCGCGTTCACCATACCGATACTTCTGTGTCCAAGATCGATCAGATGAGTAGTTGCGGTGAACGCTCCCTCGGTATTCGCGACGGAAATCGAATCGAACTCTGGAGAGCGCGTGTCGACGAGACCGACGGCAAGATTGCTCTCTTTAAGTCTAAGGCGGATTTTTTCCGGAATAGTCATCGAGAAAAAGAGGATCCCGTCCACCTTCCCCCTCTGGAGAGCTTTCGTTGCATAACTCTCCACCTGTTCGGCTCTATCGACTCCGTAGAGGACAAGGTCGTATCCCAGTTCGGCAACCTTGTCCTGGACGCCGCGGAGGACTTCCATGAAAAAATAGTTAGTGAAGAAAGGGATTATGGCGGAGATAGTTTCGGAGTGTTGGCGTGCGAGGCGCCGGGCATAGGTATGCGGTTGGTAGCTGAGTCGTTTAGCGACCTCGACAACCCTTGTTCTGGTTTGGGGTGTTACCGACGGATGGTTATTGAGTACCCTTGAAACGGTACCTATGCCCACACCCGCCTCTCTCGCGATGTCGTAAATAGTGACCTTTTTCGCCATGCCCTGACGCTTTTTCGGAAACGCTTCCAAATATAATAAAAGTTCTGACTACGTCAAGGCTTTTTTTTGGCTCCTTCTGAAAAACGCGCACACTCTTCCTTGAAGCGTTTCCAAGGCCTTGCATGCTTTTCCGGGCCAAGCTCTCCTACACACGTCTTCCCCTATCCACGAACCATCGCCCCAGCCGGCCACCGGCAGAAAGACAAACACGCGACCTTATGGCTCAATGGCTTTTGTGTTTCAACTAACCCCCGGCGACAACGGAGGCGCAAGGCTTGCTGGACATCTTGTAAACTAATTCGGACCATGATTCATTGCAGGCTCTTTGCATACTTTGCAGTTAAACAAAAACCGGGGAAGAAACCTATCGCAAAGGGCGCAAAGACAAATCTTCTTCAACCTTGATATCATTCTAATTTCTTTGCGGACTTTGCGCTCACCGAGTCTCGGCGGTGAAACCAGGAAGACCAGGCCTCGTTTGGAGTTCTCAATACGTCGGGCTAAATTCTAGGAAATATCAGGGTACGGCCGGAAGGTGGTTAATCGCAACTGAGGAGATCCACCGTATATGCACTCGCATTTCATTAGTTCGCGTTTCCCTGTTAGAACGCAAACGCTGCGTCTAACAGGTGCGATAAATACGACCCGCCCATGGTGCCGAAGCTCTTCGGTACGCAGGCACTTTCTTGTATATCGTGGTCGCCGCTCTCTGTCCAGCCGGATCTGCGACTGCATTGCGCGAGTCTTTAGATCAGGCTGCAATGCTGAAAGGGGAATCTCATGAGTCATGATCTCAAAGCAGTTGAGGAGGCCATCCTCCGCGTCGTTCTGGTTGCAGGAATCGCGGCAGGTTTTGGTTATCTCGTTTTTGGCTCCGCCTTGCTTAATATCGGCATGATATGGTTTGAATTTGTCACAAGCGGGATTACCATAGCAATCGCTTACATGGCTTTTAGATCGGGGCGGGCCCGGAACGGCTTTGTCGTACTGTTGTTCTGGTATCTTTGCATGATTGCCTTCATCTACGTCCCCCATAACAGTTGGATGCCCATCATGGAGGCTTCCTACGTCGTCGGCCTCACAGCGGCGGTCTATGTTTTCTTCATCCTGAAGAGGAGACACGTAATAAAGGGTTCAGTTCAACGGATCGTCGGCGTCGCCCTGCTGATCGGAATTACTCACGGACTGGTCGTTTTGTTCCTGCAACTGATAACCTTGAGACTGTTCGCTCACCCCATGACGAGTCTCGGGTGGGGTTTTATGAATTTGAAGTACGGTATGGTTATCGGCCTTCTTTGCGGAGTCGGCATGGAACTGTCGGAGTACATAATTAGCTCCCGGATGCTTCATCGAAGCATCTCAATATGACGGGTTTGCGTGCACTGAGCCATGAACGGCGGAGTGCGCCGGTCAGGGGGCACAGGACGAAGTGACTTCCCGACGTAGAATGTGTTGCGACAAGATTAGCTGTACAAGTCGCCATGATGGAGAGCTTTGGGAGACGCCATCCTGTTTTCGGATTACCTTGTCACGATGCTGGCAGGGACCGAGTAAATCATAAACGGGAAATCCATATAAAGACAAGAAACATCGTTATAAAAAAGGGCTGTTCCACGATATCATGGAACAGCCCTATAGTACCCGCCCTCCCTATAAATCGTTCCTGGAGGAAGCGTTCTTCGAAGGCGCGGTCGGCTATTTGCTTTTCTCGAGGAGCTTCACCTGCGCCGGTGTAAACCCTAGAGCTTTGAAATCCATAACTCCGTTCTTCACATGGCATGAGTTGCACGAAAGGCCGACTTTCTTCACGCCGTGATTCACGGAGATATACGAAGTACCGGGCACCTGCATCGCCATCCATTCTCCGCTCCATTTCAGTCCCATCTTCTCATACGGCTTCATCCCCGCATCGATGGCAGCTTTCACGTCGCCGGTCTTGTTGTAGACTTCACGGTTTGGAGCGAGGAGCAGCGGGAACTGGGCCATCTTCGGATCCTTCTTGAGGAAAGCCATGCCGGGAGCCTGCCACATCTTCAGCTTCTTGTCGAAGAGCATGATTTGTGTTAACGCTCGCGCAGGAAAGATCTTTGCGCCCGGAGTGTTGATGTTCGAAGTGGCGAAAGCCATCCAGCTCTGCGCATCCTTCTCCCCTTTCGTGTTCGCGACGCGCCAGATGTACGACGGGGGTCCCATCTTGATAGAGTCGGTCGGAACCCACAGATTCGGATTTGAAGGGATCTTGTCGTACCTGGAGAGCTCGCTGTACTTGCCGTGGATGTTGTCCTTGACGGGCTTTCCCCAGTTCTCGTACACAATGCCGCTGGCCTGCGGAATATGACATGTCTGGCAGGCTAGCTTCTGCGTGTGTTCGTTCAGGACCGCGGCATCCTTTCCGGCATGCGGGTCCTCGCCGTGACATTTCGTGCATGTGACCTGGACATTGGGAAGGTCGTTGGCGACCATGTCGGACTCGTACTGACCCTTTGCAATCTTGTGATGCTCGGTAACGTGGCACGTTACGCAGCGCATCCCGGCCGCGGCGTGGACGTCGTTCGCCGCCGTATAGGGAGTGCCTCTCTTGTAGTCGTTGGAGAAAGCATGCTCGTGGCACCTCAGGCAGGCTTCGTTCGTCGGGACTTTCGTTATACTGAGCGCAGCCGTCATTGAAGTGTCCTCACCCCAGTGAGTTCCTGTCGAGTCGTGTAGAAGAGTTGCCCGCTCCTTCCAGTTGTAATCTCTCGCATGACACACGAGACAATCGACGGTATTCTTCTCGGAGTCGGTTACCTTCTTGCCGGGAATCGGCGGGGACGAGAGCGATCCGATATGGCACACGCCGCATCCGGCTGCCTGAACGCTGAACTTCCCGTTCGTAGCTGCTGTCCAGTTCGAGAAGCTTGTCGCTCCGGCGAGCGCGCACTCGCGGTTGAACATTCCCCACCACGAGCTGTCCGGCAAACCCTGCACGTTTCTGACGGGAGTCGCAAGATTCCAATGAACGCTGTGAAGGATTTCATCCAGCGCTTTCTCGTGACACATCGCGCATGTCTGCGCTCCTTGATATCCGTTTTCCTTGATTACTTCGCTGCCGGGATGCACCCACTTGTGGAGCAACCCGGAGTTCTGCTGGGCAAAACCGTAACCGCTCAGCAGAAACAGAGATACAAACATCATGATTCTGATCTTCATTTCCTCATTCTTCCTTTTTGGTGGTGCTTCTTGTGAGTTCCTCACAGCACTGTAACAAGCAGGAAGTGTGCCGACCGACGATGAGAAATGGCACAAGATGGAGGACGGGAAATCTACACTGTGGTATTTTGACGGTGTAGATTGAGGTCTAATTACTCTGTGGGATATTACTACAGTGGACGGGCGAATCTAAAAAGCCCCGCTCTTCAGAGCGGGGTTATCATTCAATACGATGTTTGCGATTTGAAGAACGCCGCCGACGCAATCGTTCCGGTCAAGCCTACAAGCCCTCCCACCACGAAAGCGAACGGGATGCTGGATATGTCTGCAATTACTCCGAAGAGTATCGGGCCGAGCACCTGGCCGACGCTCAGCGAAGTCGTGAATGCACCCGTGGCAGCCCCCATTCCATACACCCTGCCTCTTTCGGTCCTGATCGCGACGGCCGAAGCGCGCGCGACGGCACTGAAGGCACCCATGCTTATCGTGAGCAGCATAATCATGAGCATAGTGCTTGCGTAAGCGATGGCACACATCGACACGGCGCTGCAGATACCTCCGATCAAAATCATATTCACCTTCTGTGATGGGAATTTGTCAACGACCAGTCCGAAAGGATACTGGACGATCGACCCGAAGAGCATGTACAGTGACAATACCAATCCTACACTCACGAGGCTCATATGTTCAGTCTTCATCGCGAGGAGCGGGAAAAAAGTGTTGAAGCCCCATCTGTAAAAACCTCGCGTGCCCATGAATGTCATAATCCCGATCATAGGTTTATCCTTGAATACAGGGACAAGCGACCTGAAGATCGAGGGGCCCTTCTTTTCATGTCTCTTGATTGCCGCGCTCTCCGGTACGAGCAAGAGTACGAGCACCAGAACCAGCAGCGACAGCATTCCCATTGCGTAAAACGGTGCTCTTATATTTAACTTATCCGTCAGGAATCCCCCGAAGTACGGACCCAAAGCCATCCCCGCAAAGAACGACATGTAAAACAAATTCATGTACTTCCCCTCTTTACCCACCGGCGTGAGGTCACCGATGTAAGCCTGCGCTACAGGGGCGACAAGAACCGCCGAAAATCCCTGGATGAGTCTGATCACCGTCAATGCGAGCGGACTGCGTGCGTAGACGTACGCAACTGAGATAAATGTAAAAAGTATCAGCCCGGCAGCCATCAGATTCTTTCTGCCGTGTCTGTCTGAGAACTGCCCGACCAACGGAGCAAAGATACTTCTGGAAAAGGCGAATGCGGCGAAAATAATCCCGAGTTCGACGCCCGTCGCTTTCATGCTCTTCGCGTAGACGGGAAGAATCGGGTCGATCACACCGAGACCCAGCATAGTAATTATAGTTGCGACAAATAATGTCGCGAATATTTTCTTGTTCATGCTTTGATTTTCGAATTTGAAAACGGCTTGATGCAAATAGGCGCGCTGACCGGCGCCATCGGCAAGCCAAGTGGCAATCGCGGCTACCGGATGATCATTCTTTCCCTACGGTCAACCACGCATCGATACTGCGAGCTTCACTTGAGCCAGCGGAAACCGGGCAGGTGAGATTCCAGATTACGAGCCGATCGTTCACTCGTATCAAAATACATTATCGGTGGGCTAATTACTATCCAGTTAAAACCCGAACAGAATTGTTTTCTGCTCGAGATCGGGCAGGCGGGTAACGCCATATGGAATTCACGTACCAGCTTCATCGAGAGATCGCCTGATAGTACGCAAAATTTCGGAAGGGACATACGGCTTTTGAACGAAAAACCTTACGCCCGCTTCGGAGAGAGTCGACCTTACGTCCGGATCGATGAATCCGCTGGCGACGATGACTCTCGCGCCCGGTTCGATTGCGCGTATCTGTTCGAACACGCGGTCGCCTCCAAGCCGCGGGAGTCCAAGGTCCGTAACAACCACGGCAATCTCGCGCCGGTGACGGCTGAACATCTCCACCCCTTCCTCACCGTCGCGAGCTGTCAACACGGAATAACCTTTAGGAACCAGTATGTCCTGCAGCATTTGGAGAAGCATCTTCTCGTCTTCCACGACGAGAACTGTCTCGGTGCCGCCTGGCTCCTCTCTGGAGGGCTTGCCGGCCGCGTCATCGTCGGTTCGCCTCTCGGGACTTGAAGGGAGGTAGATGCTGAATGTCGTTCCTTTCCCCTGCTCGCTTCTTAGTCGGACGAAGCCGCCGTGACCCTGTATTATCGAGTAAACCAGAGCGAGCCCGAGGCCCGTTCCTTTTCCCGGCCCCTTCGTCGTGAAAAAGGGGTCAAAGACCTTTCTCTGGGTCTCTTCGTCCATCCCGATTCCGGAGTCGGTGACATTCAGGAGGACATACTCTCGGCCGGGCAGGCCGGAAGCCCTCACGGCAGCATCGTCGTTTCCCACGCTCAAGGATGAAATGAGAACGGAGCCGCCTTCCGGCATAGCGTCCCTGGCGTTGATGCAAAGATTCATCAGCACCTGATGAAGCTGCGTCGCGTCTCCGATAACGTCCGGCATATTATCCTGCAGATCACGCTCGATCGCAATTGTCTTGGGAAAGGTTTCGTTAAGGAGCCTCACAGTGTCAAGTATGATTTCGTTCATCGAAACGGGTCTGAACGCGGTCTCTGTTTTACGCGCGAAGGTGAGCAGTTGCCTCACGAGCGCTGCGCCACGCTCGGATGCCTTCTCTATAGATTCTATACTTCTATCGGCCGCGACCATATCCAATCCCTCTTCCTTAAGGAGAGCCGAATATCCCATGATTATCCCGAGTATATTGTTGAAATCGTGCGCGATCCCGCCTGCAAGCGTGCCCAGGCTCTCGAGCTTCTGTGCCTGTATCAGCTGGCGTTCCAATTCAATTCTAAGCGCCTGGGCATCTTTCAGCTCCTTCTCGGCCGCCTTGCGAGCCGTTATGTCTCTTATCACCCCCATCGATCCGGTGGTCGATTCGTCTTTGTATAATGTTGCGTCCAGCTCGCCGTGGAATATGGATCCGTCCTTTCTCTTCATACGGAGTTCCAGATTTTTTGTCGGCTCTCCGGTACGCTGCGTCTTCATGAACATCCCTATTGCAAGTTCGATGTCCTTATCAAAGAGAAATTCACTGAAATGTTTTCCCAACATTTCTTCCGCACTATACCCGAACATCCGTTCACAGGAGGGCGAAATATAAGAAACCACTGCAGACGAATTACTGACGAAGACCGCATCGGTCATCTGGGCCATGATTAGCCGGAACTTTTCCTCGCTCGAGCGCACAGCTCGTTCCGCGCGTTTCCTTTCGGTCACGTCCTGAATAAAACCGTGCCACGTGATGCCTCCGTCTCCGTCCCGGACCGGGGTGGATCGTCCCTCTATCCAGACCTCTCCCTTTTCCGGGTGCAGGTATCTGAATTCATCATGCCATGGGGTCATCGTTCGAGCCGATTCCGCAATCGACTCGTTTATGTGGCTGACGTCATCCGGATGGAAATGGGCGAATACCGGAGAAAGGTCTTCGGCGACATCTCCGGGAGAGTAACCGTAGATGTCTCTGATGGCGGCGCTTGCAAACGGCATGCACGCCGACCCGTCGGGTCTCATGCGGTAAGAATGGATCAGGCCGGGAGCCATTTCAGCGATCCTGGCAAGCCGGTTTCTTTCTTCAGCCAGCGCTGCCTCGTTTCTTTTACGTTCCTCCTCCGCATTCATTGAATCCAGCGCAAACGAAATGTCGAGTCCCATTTCTTCCAGGAGTCCGATCACTTCCGGCATGAACATGTCCTTCTCGTGGACATATAACGTCAGGAGCCCTGCCACTTCTCCATTCACCCTGAAGGGGACCGCCGCCGCCGCGTTCAGCCCGTACTTCATCAGTACTTCGCGCCAGTGTTTGGTCTCCAGCGAAGTGGGAACTTCGCGGCTGGTCACTACCGTATTCTTCCTGATGGCTGAACTGAGAAGCCCGTTCCTGTATTGCGGGAGTTCTATGTCCACAGAACGATACGGCTGGTCTGAGACTCCGGCACCTTTCCACTCGACAAGATCGACGCAGTGTTCATCCCGTTTGTACGATCCCACCGCCACGAGAGGGAATTCGCCGAACTCAACTGCAACACTACAGATGGCTTTGTAAAGATCGTCTCTCGACCTGGTACGGACAATGGTCTGGTTAACCTGGCTGAGCGTCGCATAAAGACGAGTCAGGTAGCGGATTCGATCGTGTGCATGTTTGGAATCCGTTATATCCTGAAAAGTCCCCCTGACTTTTACTACTTTCCCCCCTTCAAAAACGGGATGCCCAATCGTCCGTACCCATTTTCGGACCCCATCTGCCGAAGTAATCTCGAGTTCAAGATCGTACGGCTTGCCTTTCTCGACTGCCTCCCTGACCGCGGCCTCGATCAGCTCCCTGGAGTCCCCATCGTAGAAACTCATGCCCAACTCTACGTCGGTCCTCTGCGCCGGGTCTAGGCCGTGGATCCTGGCAGTTTCATCCGTCCAGCTCCCCCCCATGCCGTTTACATTGAATTCCCACCCTCCGATCTTCGCAATCCGGCTCATGTCTTCCATGAGCGCATTCTTCTCCGCGATCATGCGCTCGGCTAGTTTTCGTTCGGTAATATCTTCTATCGTACCTTCGTAGTAGCGCGTCTTCCCGTCAGGTCCGCGAATGGCTCTCGCGCTCTCCCGCACATAGATCGTCTCCCCGTCTCTGCGCGTCCAGGCCGCTTCGAGCCCTATGATTACCCCGTCCTTCTCGATCCGAGACACGAAATCTCTGCGCGGATAATCAGGTTCGAAGCCCTCTCTCTTCAAATCCCGGAGTTGGAGTTCTTCAAGGCTACCGTACCCAAGCATCTGTATCAATGCCTGGTTGGCAATGAGAATTTCCCCTTCAGGAGTAGTCCTGTATAGCCCGATGGTCGTCTGATCGAAGATGGAACGGTAAGATTCTTCGCTATCCTTCAACAGGGTCTCCGCCGACTCTTGCCCCTCATGAATATTAGTCGAGCCGGGGGAAGATGACATTACATTCCCGATAGCGCTTGAGAGTCCGCTCTCCCGTTCACCGACTTCTTTGAGAATCAGGACATAGTTGCCGTCCGGTATCGAATGCACATCCACTTCCGTCGGAAGTGAAGCGCCGTCTCTTCGTATCATAATCATATCGACAAGGCCGCGGTTCTTCAAACCCGACCAGTCGTGAACAATGTCTGAACCGCCGTAATTTTCCCGACGAAATAATCCGGCAAAGTTTAGACCGGTTACTTCTTCCGGCGAATATCCCAGCAGTCGGCGCGCGGTATCATTGGCACGCACACACCTCCCCTCGCTGTCTGCTAGTATCACCCCGTAAGGAAACTTGTCGAAAATGATATCGCTCAGCCCCGTGGGAACAACCGGTGATCTTCCCCCTGTTTTGCCGAATCTCTTTGGCGTTCTCATTGCATCACCAATAACTTTAAATTCTCTTGTTTTGCCGATCGGCCCGGTCCGAACTGTCAGTCGTCATATGGAAATACCCTGGAACGAAGTTAGTCCTCGAGGGCTCATAATTTTCGTGTAACGGAAAACGGCTGTCTTCAAAATGCAGACAGTACTTCTGATATGCACGCAATTCTCGTCAACCGGGAAGTTTGGTCCTTCGCTGCCATAATAATGAACCGATTCGCGGATCTGTCGCAGAATCGAGGTTCCTGTTAGAATCCGGGTGGATCGCTCTTTGGAAATAATATGGTCAGACAGTGGAAACATGTCAAGACAAAGCTCTCCAACGTGAGGCGAGTCACTCTTCGCCACATCCTCACTTTCCTTTCAGCAGTTTCAATACGTGCCCGGAATCCATGGCACGGAGTCAGAGAACAGCGAACGGTTCTCGCTTGCGGCAGGATGAAAGAATGTTAATGGAAGCTGGGGAACCAGTGTAACCATCTCTGGTTTACTAAACTTAGGAGGTCATAACATGATGGTACAGAAGCTTCAGCCATTGGCTGCCGTCCTCGGTCTGTTCCTGCTGGCATCCCCTGTTCGGACCGAGGCAAGAACAAACAAAATCAAACCGGCATACTTTTCTTACGGCCTGGAATCGATCGGCTACCCTGACCTGGTCCGGAACGTAACAGGACAGGGGGACGAATCCAGCGTTCAGGCGCATCGTCCGATAACGACCGGGATTTTCGGCGGGGACAACGTCGATATGAGCGTTTTCGGTAACTTCGGGAACAACATTCTGGCCAGTTTCCGCGGGAGGAATCTTTATCTTCAACTTGCTGCGGTCGCGGTTACGCCGCCTCTCGTCGCATCGGACATCGATTATCGCGTGGAGCACTTTTTCAATCAACACCCGGCGTACGGAAGAGCTGCCGACATTGTTCCCTACAGCGGAGAACTGCTCCCGTTCATTGCCGGAGGCTCACTTCTCGCCTATGCAAAAGCGGAAAACAACGACGAAGTCCTCGGTGCTTCCTTTGCCGTAATACAGGCAAGCATCATCGAATTGATGGACAACCTCGCGTTAAAAGCGATTACCGGAAGGCCCGCCCCCAATTGGAGGAAGTATCCGAACATGGATGCGTTGAGTGAAAAATTCAGGATCGGTTTGCTTCACGGCGGAATATTCAATGGATGGCCATCTGGACACACGGGTGCAACGATGGCGGTTGTCTCCGCGCTCACAAGCTACTATCCGCACAGTACATGGCTGAAGATAGCTGGATACGGTCTGGTCGCATACACGATGTACGGAGTCTCCTCTTTCGACAGGGGGAGCATGCACTGGTTTTCCGATGCGGTGGCTGGCGCTCTGATGGCTTACACGATCGGGTCGACTGTAGGAAGCTACTACCGTAGAGTCTATTCGAATCTCACAGGTGTGTCATACAAGCCGTCAACCAGCAGGCTTTCGTTCGGACCCACGCCCGACGGTATAGGGCTGACATACAGCTTCTAGAAACTATCCTGAAAGTTAAGTAGCGCGCGGACGGCCCCGGGTCTTCCGATATCTACAACTCGTTGCGACTGATTCGTCGTCCGCGTGCAATTGCTTCTTCAAAGAGTATAGGGATGGAATTCCCAGCTACTGTCTCATTCTCCCCATACCGCCGCGCATCCATACCGGTCTGCCCGAATCATCGCGCAGTTTGATCGTCTTTCCTCCATCTTTCACCTTAGCCGCAAACATCACGTCCATACCGTTGAACTGCATTTTCGATCCTGTTACCTGGACGGCATCGCCGGCTTTGAAAGAGATCTTCTGCTGTTGGAGATATGATGCGGGTCCGACGTTCACTCTGATCGTCCCGCTCTTTTCCTTGACCGTGAGTTGAACGAGCTGAAACCTCCCGCCCCGTCCCGAGAGAGTATCCACACTCTGAATCGTTCCGGAAATCGTCGTAACCGTCGACTGGTCGTAGAACGTCCTGCGTTGTCCCATCCCCTGGGCGAAAGCCGCGGCGGCGGTCAGCATCATGACTGAGACTATCAAAAGCTTCTTCATGCCTGGTGCTCCCTAAATTTTTCTCAAATGGTTCTTGCTCTCTGTCAGAAACAGCCTCAGGCATGTTTCCGCAGTTCGCTTTTTGTTAGACGCACTCGGAACAAAATAGTTCAAGGCCGGCGACCGGCCGGGATTATTTATTCCAGAAGGTGCTCAATTCGGCGGTAAACACCAGAGGCATGAGATTTCTCATGTTATCAAGCGAGCGGGTGTGGGCCTCCTGGGTTCGTGAAGAAACCGCGTCCGAGACAACCACCGGGAAGAATCCCCTGTTGCCGGCTGCGCGAGCGCTCGACTCGACCCCGATCTCGGTAGAGATTCCGGTAAATACGATCGTCGAAATACCCGCATTTCTCAGCATGAGCTCGAAGTTTGTCCCGATGAAAATGTCCGCGGTGTTTTTGTTTATGACAATGTCCTTTTCTTCGGGAGAAAGCACGAGATCATAAGCATCGGGAGCGGGTTTGCCTCCCCATTGTCTTTTCTTCATCATGAACTTCCTCGCGGGAGATTCGAACCTCTCGGGAAGCGGCGTTATCTTCGTGTGGAAAACCGGAACTTTCTTGACCCTTGCAACTCCGGATAGGTCAGTGACGTTCTTCAGAAATTCTTCCCTGTTGAATATCGAATCCACCAGCATCTTCTGAATATCCCACAAGACCAAAGCAGATTTTTCAGGTTTAAGAAATTCCGAAATTTCATCAATGTTGCTCATATTCATATTTCTCCTCTCTTGAAAAGCCTTTCGGATATAGACGGCAGGAATGCCATGATGTCACAACCATATCGCCGGAGCACGTCATCGCGCACGGCAACCTTTTGATTCGTCGAAAAGATCGGCTAATATTTCTAGAATCCCGTTCAAACTGTGCCGCCGCTACCGGGACCGAAGGACTCGAAGGGCAACTATCAGCCGAAGAAAGGCGCCTCGCGGAATATTTTCGCGAGAAAGCAATTCGACACAATAGCTGATGAATTTACCGATAGTGAGCGGGAAGAGCCATAACTCATAGATTGGGTGAGAATGAAACAGACATTCACAGAGGATAAGAGTTTTGAGAATATCGATTTCACATCGGAATCAGTCGTGAAGGGAGAGTTTGACAACTGTAGTTTCAATGGATGCAATTTCTACGGCACCGACCTCTCGGAGATGAAATTCATCGACTGCATGTTTGTCAACAGCAACTTGAGCCTCGCGAATCTGACTGGTGCCTCATTAAGAGACGTTAGTTTCAAGGATTGCAAAATGCTGGGACTCCGCTTCGATACATGCAATAAATTCGGGCTCTCTTTCAGATTTGACGGCTGCAACCTCGGTCACTCCGTTTTCTGCAGTACAAACATAAAGAAAACGGTTTTTAAGGATTCCCAACTACTGGAGACCGATTTCAGCGGATGCGATCTGACCGGTTCAACGTTTGACGGCTGCGACCTGGCGGGAGCAACTTTCAGCGGAACGGTTGTCGAGAAGGCAGACTTTCGCGGCGCGATAAATTATTCTATTGATCCGGAGACCAACAGGATAAGAAAGGCAAGATTCTCGCTTGCCGGAATACCGGGCCTCCTTGCAAAGTACGACATCGATATCGACATGTTGGGCTAGTTTTGGAACCGCGAATCGAGACTCTCACGCAGAAGCACCTCATTGGAAAAAGGATGACGATGTCCTTTTCCAGAGACGGGACATTCGAGTTGTGGAGGAGCTTCATGCCGAGAAGGAACGAGATCGAGAGCACCAAGGGGTTCGAACTATATTCGATCGAGATCTATGCCCCGACATTCTTCGACGATTTAAACGCTGACTCGGAATTCGAAAAGTGGGCTGCCGTCGAAGTCTTCGACGATCGGTTCGTGCCCGATGGAATGGAGACCATTGTGATCCCGGAAGGACTATACATCGTGTTCAATCATAAAGGCCCTGGGAGCACCGGAGCGATCACGTACAATTACATTTTCCGGGAATGGCTCCCCTCCTCGGAGTTTGTCCTCGACAGCAGGCCGCATTTCGCCATGATGGGCGAAAAGTACAAACACGAAGACCCGGCTTCCGAGGAGGAGATCTGGATACCTGTCAGGCCACGCGGCAACACTAGACCGCGTTAAGATTTACGACAGAACCGAAGGACTCCGTTTTACGGCTTGACCGCTACCGCCTTCCATCTGTTGCGCCTTCTCGGACTGCCAAAAGAGGTCTTGACTCTCCTCTGATTTCCAGCATCTACCGCCCTGGAGGCAATTGCATTTGAACTCTGCCTCTTTACGCGATCCGCTTCCTTCAATGCGATTTCTTTCCCAAACTTCCGGAGAATATCTTTGAAGGATTTCTTTTCCTCTTCGGTGGCAACCAGCGAGGTGGCTTCGCCCTTCTGGCCGGCGCGCGCGGTCCTGCCCACGCGGTGGGTGTACGATTCAACATCCTTGGGGATTTCGTAGTTGTACACGTGCGAGACGTTGTCGATATGCAGCCCGCGAGCGGCGACATCGGTTGCAACGAGCACGGTGAAGATTCCGCTTCGAAAATCCGACGTTACTCTCTCTCGTTGAGATTGAGACATGTTGCCGTTAAGTGCACGCGCCTGGACGCCGAAAGCCGTGAGTTTCTTCGAGATCTTCACGGTGATATGCTTCCGGTTGCAGAAGACGATCGCAAGATCGCGCTCGGGCTCCAGCAAAGAGACCAGAAGGTCAAGCTTATCCTCGGGCGCCACACGGTAATAAACCTGATGGAGAAAATCCGGCTTAACCGTCGATGCCAATCGCACATTTTTCGGGTTATGCTGGTACTTCGCCGCAAGCTTCTCTATCTCTTTCGGAACCGTCGCGCTGAAAAGCAGAGTCTGATGGTCCACAGGAAGTCTCGCCGCTATGCGTTCAATGTCTCTTATGAATCCCATGTCCAACATCCGATCCGCCTCGTCGCAGACGAAATATCTCACAGTGTCGAGTTTAAGAGCATTCCTGCCGAGCAGGTCTATGAGCCTGCCGGGGGTTGCAACAATTATATTTGCCTTAGCGAGCTTCGAGACTTGTGCATTTATAGATACCCCTCCGTATACCGGAAGGATGCCGAGGTGTTTGCCGACAGAGTACTTTACGAACTCTCCCGCGACCTGCTGCGCAAGCTCTCTCGTCGGAACGAGGACAAGCGCCTTCAGGCCGTCACGCCTCTTCAGCTGTTCGATGATCGGGATTGCAAAGCTCAGCGTTTTTCCGGACCCTGTCTCGGACTGTGCAAGTACATCCCTTCCCCCGGAAATCGCGGGAATGATTTCTTCCTGAACCGGCGTCGCCGTAGTTATTCCCTGCGCCTCAAGCAATGATGCCATTTGGTCGCTGAGCACGAATGATCGTGATTTCATTAAAACCTTTCGAGATAAATATTAAAAATTAGTTTGGGAATCAGTTGCTGAGAAGGAATACGGGCTTTCTGTTTTAAGAAGTATCCTTAGAAGAAGACCAAATCCCGGCTTCTTAGAACACCGTCGCCCGTTCTTCTATTCAGGTGGGGAGAAGATGTTGCTGTTACTCATACAATATAACGAATGGGGGGAGATAATTATGCAAGGAAATTTCAGAAAAACCGCCGCCTTAAAGGCTCATGAACGGTTTACCCTCTTCCCCCGAAAACGCGTTCATGAATTCCGGCACAGCCCGGTTTCGGTCTCTATTCTTCGTGTGTCTGCGCCGGTACTTTGCCCGCGAGGTTCCTGTAAACAAAAATGAAATATCCCGTGACGAGTATCATCCCGATTATCCACCAGGCAAGTCCAACCTGCAGGCCATAAGAGCTGGTAGAGGCGTTATATGCCGTAATAGAGTACTCGGGATTTCCTCTCGATATGATGAGATAGGGAAAAAGGGTCCCGGCCATTGCACCCAGCAAGCCGACGATAGTCACTGCCGATCCCAGGAACGGCTTGATGTCGTCGGAACTCCGCAGACCGATCGGTATGTACAGAAAGCCGGCCAGAGAGACAACGAACAAAATCAACGGCCAGACTCTGCCAACGAGTGGGGCGAAGAAATCGGGCTGCACCAAAAGAGTCAACGCAAAAGTAATGACCGCCAGGACGATCACTGACCACCACAAGTCTCGCGCGACGCCGATGCTCCGGTCGCGGACAGGTCCGTCTGTTTTCCATACAAGGAAAAGTGAGCCGTGTAATGCTAACACCGCGAGAGCGAACAACCCAGACACGACGGTGTAATAATCAAGCACGCCGAGCGACGGATACAAAAGCATGTTCGTGAAAAGCGGCAGAGAAAAATATCCCTGCGCATCCAACGGCACTCCGCGAACGAGATTACCGAACGCAGCGCCGAGAATAATAACGGTCAATACGGAAGCGCTCTGGAGGATGCCGTCCCAGAAATCGTGCCAGAGTTGGTAAGGCTCATGAGAACGGAGCTCAACCGAAAGTCCCCGAAGAATGAGAAGCCACAGCAGAATCATTAGAGGCATGTAGAAGCCGCTGAAACCCGCAGCGTAAGCTTTCGGAAACGCGAAGAAGAGCGTTCCCCCCGCTGCCAGCAGCCACACTTCGTTGCCGTCCCAGACGGGGCCGATCGCCGACAGCACCTGACGGCGTTCGGCGTCGGTCTTTGCCACAAATCTGTAGATGATCGCGGCTCCGAAGTCAAAGCCGTCAAGTATGACGTAGACAATCAGCATCGCAGAGAGCAACGCAAACCAAAGTGCCTGCATAAGGTCAAACCTTCCCTTCCGAATAAGCGGGACCCCGCGCTATCTCACGACCGACCAGATAAAGGAAGACGATGCCTATCACAAAGTAGAGCCCGACAAATCCGATCGTGGTGAAGACTACATCGCCCGTATTTACCGAAGGCGAAGCCGCGGCGCTGGTTCTAAAGAGGTTGTACACAACCCATGGCTGTCGGCCGAGCTCGGCGGTGAGCCAGCCGGCCGTGGTCGCGATGTATGGGAAAGGAAAGGCGAGCATCAGCAACCACAAAACGGCTCGTGACTTCTCAAGGCGCCGGAGCCATAACAGCAATGCGCTTACGGCCATTAGCGCTACGATCAGCGTACCAAGCCCGACCATTATGTGATAACTGTAATAAAGCAGCGGAATGTTATCGGGCCAGTCCTCCTGCGGGAATGCATCGAGTCCTTTCACAGTGGCGCCGAAGGACCCGTACGCAAGGAAGCTCAGCAACCCGGGGACAACTATGGGATTCTCAAGCTTCCGTTCTTTGACGTTCGGCTGGCCGATGATAGCGAGAGGTGCTCTGCTGCCGCTTTTAAATACTCCCTCCAGAGCTGCAAGCGCCGTAGGTTGATAGTCCGCCACAAGTTTACCGTTCTGGTCTCCAGTCGGGAATATTTGAATCAAGCTTGCAACGAGAGCCGTTATGACACCGACGCGCAGGAAGAGACGCGACTCATCGTTGTACTTCCGGATAAGCTGCCAAAGCGCCCCTACCGACGCGACTACGGTTGAAGCGGTTACTACCGATGCACTCATGTTGTGCGCATATTCCCAGACCGCCCACGGGTTGAGGACAAATTTCCAGAAACTTGCCAGTTCCAGGTTTCCATTTGCTCCGACGACATATCCGACAGGGTGTTGCATGAAAGCGTTAGTGGCGATTATGAAATAGCCCGAAAGCCAGCTGCCCAGACACAGTCCGGCCGCAACAGCGAAGTGACCGCGCCGGCCGAGTTTCTTCTCGCCGAACAAAAACAGCCCGAGCAGGGACGACTCAAGGAAGAACGCGAAGACTCCTTCCATAGCAAGGGTCTGGCCGATTATTCCTCCCGCGTAATTGGAAAATCCGGCCCAGTTGGTCCCGAACTGAAACTCCATGGGAATCCCGGTGACAACGCCGACTGCGAAGTTGATCGCAAAGATGCGGGCCCAGAAGCGAGCCGCATTGTTCCATCTATCGTCGTCCGTCCTGAGATAGCGCCACTTCATGAAGACGATGATGAACGCCAGCCCCATGGTAAGCTGTGGAAAGAGGTAATGATAAGTTACGGTGAAAGCAAATTGCAGACGATCCCAAACCATCTTTCAATTCCTTCTTGCATCAAAAAGCTAACATGCATAACCATTTTTTCAAAAGAAATCGTCGGGGAGATATGCCATGACGGAATGCATTGCAGTTAAAATCTTCACTTTCAGATCGAGCTATCATGCGGCTGCGACCCCGGAGGTACCCAGGCATGTCTTCGCCGCTACGGAGCAAACTATCTAATAATTTCGCTCAGAAACTGAACCGGATGTTCTATGCCATGGCCCAACTCATCGCGTATCTGTTCTCTGCATGAAGTGCCGCTTGCAAGTACCATTGCACCAGGCTGCTCTCGGTCATTTCTCTCGATCTGGCGTTTCAGATCCTGCCCGATGTTCCTGCTCACTTCGTAATATTCTTTCTTGTAACCGAAGCTTCCCGCCATTCCGCAGCATTCAACCTCAGAAGTATCGACCTCGATGCCCAGCTTTCCGAACAGGTCGGGTACAGCCGTTCCCGCACCTATTGTCTTCAACTGGCAGTGGGCGTGGTAGAATATTCTCGGAAGAGATGCCGAGATTCTGCCGGCCAAAGATTCAAGAAACTTCTCGTCTTGCAGGACAAGCTTATACAACCATTCGACAGGATCGAACGTATGGGCCTTCAGTTTCGCAAACACATGATCGGTGCCGATCAACTTTTGGTAGTCGAGCCTGAACATGCTGAGTACGCTTGGCTCTGCGACTATGATCTCGGCACCTCCATCGATGAGTTTTTCAAGGTGGGCGGCCGTTACAATGGCGCTCCTCCTCGCGGATTTCAAAAGGCCCTGCGATTGAGCGCTCCGGCCATCTTCAAGGACCCTGCTGAGTGTCATTGGAAAACCGAGTTTCTCGAAGAGCCTGACTGTCGCCATACCCACAGGCGGGTTCTGGTAATTTGTGAAGACATCGGCAAACAGAACCAGTTTCGGCATACCATGTCCGTTCGGAGGCGGGGTACCGGCACGATATGCATCAAACTGTTCGGCGAGTGTCTTCAGCGCAAGTTTTGGAATGGCTCTTCTTTTATCGACGCCGGCAAATTTCTCAAGCAATACCCGGGTTGGCGCAAGCGCGTCGATCCAATTCGACAACCCGGGAGCAAGAGAGGCGTACTTTGCCAGGGTTGAAAAACTACCGAAGAATTTCTTCTCGAGAGACGGCCCGCCCTCTTTCTCCATCAGTCGGCTCTTGATTACGGCATTAAGGCGTGGGATGTCGATCCGCACCGGACAGTTTGGAACGCATCGTGAGCACCCCGTACAAAGCTCCGCGAACCTGCCCTCTTCCAGACTGCCGGAGGTTCCGACTGTCCAGGCACCGCCGATACCTCCCGTATAGCATTCTCCGCCGAATGCATGGCCGCCGACCGCCTGGAAGGTGGCACAGACATTCATGCAAGCGCTGCACCTTATGCAATAAAGAGCTTCTCGCAGGTCCGGGTCTTCTCTCATCGCCGTCCGGCCGTTGTCCACAAGGACAAGATGAAATTCCCTTTTCTCATCGTGCCTGCCGTTGAGGTTCAGAACCGGAAGAGAAAGCGGCGACTGCAGAATGTTTGTGTAGGACGAAAGGGGCTGTCCCGTTCCGCTTGCCGCCAGGAGTTCGATGAACGTGCCGAAATCTCTTCTTCTCGGGATGATCTTTTCGATGCCCGCTATCGCGATGTGCACCGAAGGGAGCTGTGTTGTCAGCCGGATGTTCCCCTCGCTTTCGACGAGCAGGACAGCCCCCTCTTCGGCAGAAATGAGATTGGCACCTGTGATACCGACATCCGCAGCAAGAAACTTTTCTCTCAGTATATCCCTTGCAAACTCAGTCAGCTGTTCGCCCGTGTCGAGAGGTTTGTCGGTCTTGAACCGCTCTTTGAAGAGTTTCGATATCCTTTCCCTGCTCCTGTGTATGGCAGGTGCGACGATATGGGACGGCTGCTCCCCGGATACCTGGAGGATGAACTCCGCGAGATCTGACTCCGCGACTTCGATCCCCGCGTCTTCAAGTACCTTGTTCAACCCGATCTCTTCGGAAGTGATCGACTTCGCTTTCACGACCAGTTTGGCGCGCGCAGCCTCGCATACGCTTTTTATGTATTCAGTAGCGTCCTTTTTCGTCTTTGCGAGGAACACATTTCCTCCTCGAGCTTCGACGACTTCGGTCAGCTTTGCGATCAGTCCAGGCTGGTTACGGATCGCCTGCTCTTTAATGGCCCTTGCACGGTCCTTGAGCTCGTCGTAGTCATTTATCCTGCCGACCGCCTTGTAGCGGTTCATGTTGAAAGTCTGCGTGTTAAGACGCAGTGCATCGCTTTCTACCCTCAAAGCCATCCCTATGGCTTCCCGTAGAGCCTCTTTCGACGACTTGTTTGCCACTTCTCTCGGATGAATATCCATGTCGGCCATCTGTTTCACTTTCATTCCAGAACAATCACATGGAGTTTTCCCGGCCCGTGAACTCCACGAACGAGCGGTCCCATATCCGCAGTCGCGCTCGGGCCGGTTATAAATGAGAAGCTTCGCTGAAGTCCTTTGCCGCCGACATACTCCTCCGAAAACACGTCAAGCGGGCGGGCAAGAATAGTTATGCCGTCGACGACAACAATATGCTTTTTTGTAAGGCTGCTCGCCGGACCGGATAAACCGCCGTCGATGGAGACGCAGACGGACCCGGTGCTCGCGATCCCGCAGAAAGCGTCTGTAACACCGACCACGATAGTCCTCATCTGATCGAGAGTCGGTTCGGTGATCACATTTTTGTTGCTCTTAAAACGCGCGAAGAGTTCAGGGTCGATGTCGTCCGGACCTGCAAGGAATACAGGCTCGCCGCCCACCTCTCGGAGCAATGCATTGTTGAGTTCCTCCGGATCGCGGCGGATTCTCTCGACCGTGGCCGAAGTCTCTGCGACCGTCTTGACGAATTGATCTATGAGTTCAATCTGTTTCATTCACACTCGCTTCGAACTATCGCTGCACAATCAATAACCCGATACCCCTTGTCGGGCTTACCTTACGAACGCAGCCGGCACCCCGCCGTCGACGTTCAGTACATTGCCCGTAGACTTATTAAGCAAACCGCCGACAAAAGCGAAGCACGCGTTTGCAATATCTTCAGGGTTGATGATTTCGTTCAGAAGCGTTCTCTTCGCATAAAAGGCGGGAAGTTCTTCTACTTCTACGCCGTACGCTTTCGCGCGCCCTTCAGCCCAGGCGCCCGTCCAAATCTTGCTGTCTGTTATTACTGCGTCCGGGTTAACGACGTTCACCCTGATCTTGTCTTTTCCGAGTTCCGCGGCATTCAGCCTGCTCAGATGAAGCTGGGCACCTTTCGCGGATCCGTAAGCTGCATTGTTCGGGCCGCTTACGAGGGCGTTCTTGCTCACGATGTTTAGCACATCGCCGCCGAACCCCTGTTTGCGCATGATCTCGACACCCTTCTGCGTCACGAGGAACTGTCCCTTCACCATGACGTCGTACTGAAGATCCCAGTCTTTCTCGGTATGTTCGTCGAGCGGTTTCGAAATCGAAAGACCCGCGCAGTTTACGACTATATCGACTCCTCCGAACGTGAGCGACGCATCTTCAAACAATCTTTGTATGTCGAAACTTCTGGTGACATCGAGTGTGCCTGCAATGAAAACATCCCTCCCATATTGTTTTTGAAATTCCTGCCCGGCTCCTTCAAGCCTGTTCCTATCGTTATCACAGATCACGACGCACGCGCCCTCATCGGCAAATTTCTTTGCGATCGCCTTGCCGATTCCGCCGGCGCTGCCGGTAACGAGCGCGACTCTTCCGCTTAGAGCTTTAGGCTTCGGCCTTCTAGTGAGTTTGGCTTCTTCGAGAAGCCAGTATTCTATGTTGAATGCTTCCTGTCTCGGCAGAGCGACATATTTCGACATCGCCTCCGCACCTTTCATCACATTGATGGCGTTGATATAGAACTCGGCTGCTACCCTCGCCGTCTGCTTGTCTTTTGCAAATGTAAACATCCCAACACCCGGATAAAGGATCACCACCGGGTTAGGGTCGCGCATCGCAGGACTGTCCGGATGTCTACACTGCTCATAATATTCCGAATACATTTTTCTGTATGCCTCGAATTGCGGGCCGATCCTGGATTTTGTAGCGGCGACGTCCTCCATCGGGTCACCGGGCCTGAGGTCCAGAACCAGCGGGCTGATCTTCGTCCGGAGGAAATGGTCGGGGCAGCTCGTTCCCATCTTAGCGAGCGTAGGAAGATCCTTCGAATTGACGAACTCCAGCACTCTTTCTTCATCCGTGAAATGGCCCACCATCCTGGCTTGAGATGAACAATAACCCCGCAATACCGGTGCAAGACCGGCAGCGATCTTCAATCTCTCCTCGTTGGAAGGAGACTTCACGTTTGCTCCGCCGAAAACCGCGCGCTGGCTGATGATCTTCTCGTTTACGTATTCTGCACACTGCTCTACCACCTCCAGCGTGTTCAAGTAGCATTGGTATGACGTTTCCCCCCAGGTAAACAGCCCGTGCGAAGCAAGTATAATTCCGCGCAGGCCGGGATTTTCATCGACGTGCTTTCTGAGTTTGAGCGCAAGGTCGAATCCCGGGCGCTGCCATTCGATCCAACCGACGGTACCGCCGAACAGCTCCTCGGTTATTCTTCTTCCATCTCTCGAAGCCGCAATGGCGATAGCGGCGTCCGGATGCAGGTGGTCGATATGTTTGAACGGGAGCAGACCGTGCAGCGGAGTATCGATCGAGGGCGCTTTCGAGTTTAGATCGAATATGCAATGATTGAAAAGCTCGACCATTTCGTCTTCGTGGTTGAGCCCGCGGTAGACCTCCTTGAGACTTTTCAACCGCTCGACGTAAAGAGCTGCAAGACCGCTCTTGGTCATCGTGCCAAGATCTCCACCCGACCCTTTTACCCACATTACTTCTGTCTCTTTCCCGGTAACCGGATCCTTCGCCGTCGTCTTGCAGGAAGTGTTCCCTCCGCCATAGTTCGTAAGCCTCAGATCAGCTCCCAGCAGATTGGATCGGTAGACGAGCATCGCCACTTCGTCGCCTTTCAGCCCGGCGACTTTTGAATCGTTCCAAAGGTAACTCACATTCCTAAATTTGTCCGTCTTTCCAAACATTATTTCCACCTCTCAAAGATCTTGATTCTTGTTCCATATCTTCTTCGCAACGTTCAGCCCGGGTGTTGTGAACGTTTCGCTGAAGAATCGTCCCAAATTATAAATCCATCGGTTTCCTGTTGAAGAATCTCAACACCCAACCGCCGATTATGAGAACCGCGCCCCACCAGATGTCGATATGCAATCCGGAGAGTTCGATATGCATGTTCATGGGATTGAAAAGGCGATAGATCCCGGCAGCGAGCACAAGCGTACCGATGACCATCAGGACCCAGCCGACAAAGAACCATATCGGTTTCATCTGCAATGTCTCTTCGCTCATAGTAATCTCCTCAGGTTCTGTTTACCACAAAACTATATTTATGACGACAAAGATGACGACCGTGATCGAGGCCCAGAACGCCGGCCGCTTAAGCATCGGAACGCCTGCGGTTTCTATCTTCGGCGACAGGCCCCTTACAAGCCCGACCAGTTCAGCTTCGGGGCGTTTTTCCGTGAAGAGGCTGACACCCATGGCAATTCCGGAACTGATCAGCCACGCCCAGAGAGCGCGCCAGAAATTCGCCGCCATCTGGCTTGCCTGACCTCCGGGCACGATGGCGCCGGGAGTGATCCACCCAAGCTGAAGGGCCATGAACATAGAGAAAGACACAAGCGTACCGATAAGCATTCCCCAGAACGCTCCGTTCGGAGAAATCCATTTCACAAACATCCCAAGAAGGATGACGGCAACCGCAGGCGCGAGTACCCATGAAGTGATCGCCTGCAGATAGTCGATGATCGTCGGCATATTCTTGGCCCAGTAGGCCCCAACGATACTTACCAGGATGCCGACAACCGTCGCGGCCCGCCCCATCCACATGAGCTGTCTCTGGGATGCCTTCTTATTGATCACGGCATGATAAATGTCATATGTCCATACCGTGTTGAACGCGCTCATATTTCCCGCCTGGCCCGCCATGAACATTGCTACCAAAGCTGTTACTCCGACGCCGATTACACCGGGAGGGAAATAGCGCATCATCAAAAGCGGAACTACAGAATCGTAGTTGATTCTCCCGTCTGTATGAAGGAGCGCAAAGCCGCTGTGCGGATCGCGCATGAGCGTAAGTCCGACCAGACCCGCCCCCACCACGACGAAGCCGAGAAGTATTTTGAAATAGGAACCGATGATGGGCGCCATTCTTGCCGAGCGAACGTCCTTTGCCGAAAAAGCCCGCTGGATAATGAGAAAATCGGTAGTCCAGTATCCGAAAGATATTCCGAAACCGAGACCGAATATCAGCGCGGTCCACCCCACCTTCATCGGATTGTCGGCAGCGACACCGGTAATCGCCCACAAATGTGTGTACACCTCCGGTAGGTGCGCAAAGGCCTTTGTCGGTCCGCCGAGGTCCACGATCCCGAGTGCCGGCAGAAGGAGTATGCCGCCCCATATCAGGAAAAACTGAACTACTTCGGTGAATATAGCCGACATCAAACCGCTCAGAGTAACGTACAGCGCAACGAACCCTGCCGACAGCCAGATACTCAGATCCCAATTCCATCCCAGGAATGTCCGCAGCACAAGGGCAAGCGCGTACAGTGAAATGCCTGCAGAGAGGACCGTCATCACGGAAAACGAAGCCGCGTTGAACACACGCGTCTTCTCGTCATACCTTTCCTTCAGGTATCCGGGGGTGGACTTAATGTTGTTCTTGTAGTAGAAAGGCATCATGAACATGCCCAGAAACAGTATCGCCGGGACCGCACCGATCAGATAGAAATGGAGCGCAAACAGGCCGTACTTGGCTCCCTGCCCGGCGTAGCCGACTACTTCCAGGGCACCCATGTTTGCGGACATAAAAGCGACCCCCGCCACGAATGCGCTGTTCCTCCGTCCGGCGAGGAAGTAGTCGTTGTCCGTTTTCGTGAACTTCTTGAGATAGAAGCCAATCCAGATGACGAAACCGAGGTAGAAGACAAGTATGGCCCAGTCGAAAACGGTCATTGAGATCGTTTGCATGCAACTTCCCTTTCTTAGTTAAGAATTAAGAACGATGCGATCATAAGCTTCATCCCATTCCCTGGAATTATGAGGAAGATACTCCGCCAACTCGATCGATTCACGGACAATTTCCCTTCCTTTTTTCAGCGAGTCAATCTTCTGTTTTGCGATGGCCTGCACCATTATATTGCCGAGTATTGTCGCTTCGACGGGGCCGGCAAAGACAGGAATCCCCACGGCATCGGCAGTAAACTGATTCAACATTTCATTCTTCGCACCGCCACCGACTATGTGCAACTTCTCTATTCTCCTTCCCGTGACGGCGCTGAGATTCCTCAAGGCAGATCTGTATTTCAATGCAAGGCTCTCAAACACGACTCTCACAAACTCCCCCTTGCTTTCCGGGCACAGCTGATGCGTCCTTCTGCAAAAATCCACTACCGCGGCTTCCATATCGGGTGGATTCAGAAATGAGCCGTCGGCCGGATCGAGGATGCACTTGAACTCCGTTGATTCGCGTGCCATAGAGACCAGCTCTTCGTAGCTATAGCTCTCCCCCCTATCTTTCCAGACCCTTCTCAACTCCTGGAGAAGCCACAGACCCGAGATGTTTTGGAGGAACGTAATGCTGCCGCCGACTCCGCCTTCGTTGGTGAAATTGTCGGCGAAGGATTTCTCGTTGATAATCGGCTTGTCGGTTTCGACGCCGATCAGCGACCAAGTGCCGGAGCTGAGGTAGGCCCAGTCGTTGCCGGAGGCAGGAATCGCGGCGACGGCGCTGGCAGTATCGTGGCTTCCGACGGCAACCACATCGACATTCCTCAGTCCGGTTTCCGATGCTACTTCCGGAAGCAGACCTCCGACCACAGTGCCGGCCATTACGACCGGACAAACAAGCCTGATCGGCAGGCCGAGTGCAGAGAAGATTTGTTCATCGAAATTCCTTGACCGGGCATTAAGAAGCTGTGAAGTCGAAGCTATAGTGTATTCGGAGACTTTGCGGCCGGTCAGAAAATAATTAAATATGTCGGGAGTGAACAGGAGCTTGTCCGCATCGTCCAGGCTCTCTTTGCAAGCTTCCTTAATGCTGTACAGTTGGAAGACCGAATTTATCTGCATCAATTGAATGCCCGTCCTGGAGTAAAGTTCGCTTGCCGCAATTTTCCCGAGTACGTTTCCCATCATCCCGTTCGTGCGGGAATCCCTGTACGTAAACGGCATATCCATCAGGGTGCCGTCGGACTTGACCAGCCCGAAGTCGACTCCCCAAGTGTCTATGCCGATGGAGAGTATGTCGCCATGTCCCTTTTCCACGGCAAGTTTCAGCGCCGTTTTGACCTGCTCGAAGAGACTGTAAACATCCCAGTGTGCGTGTCCGTCGACAACGACGGGAACGTTGGGGAACCGGTGTATTTCCTCGACTGAAATCCTTCCGGAGTTGAGAATCCCGACGAACGCCCTGCCGCTTTCGGCGCCGAGGTCTACAGCCAGGAATTTGTGGCCGACCTTGTCGGGGCTTTCGCGCTCCACGAAGTCTCCCTCAGATTCTGCCATAAAGCGGTCCGAAGTTTTTGCAGGCCCTGAAGTCGGCCCCTTCGAGGTCTTCAGTTCCAAACGAGCTCCATGCACTCGGCCGATATATCCTGTCGACCGAAACGTTGTGCATGTTTACGGGGATCCTGAGCATCGAAGCGAGTGTAATCAGTTTGTCGCCGATGTGGCCGTAACTGATTGCGCCGTGATTTGCTCCCCAGTTTGCCATTACCGAGTAAGCCGATTTGAATGCGCCGCTGCCCGTAAGGATCGGCGCGAACCAGGTCGTGGGCCATGTCGGGTTGGTCCTTCTGTCAAGAATCGCGTTAACGTTCTTCGGAAGCTCGACCGTATACCCCTCGGCGATTTGAAGAACGGGCCCGAGGCCCTTCACAAGGTTTAGCCGGGACATCGTCACCGGTACTTCACCGGCCGTAAGGAACTGTGAGGAAAAGCCCCCTCCCCTGAAATATTCTCTGTCGGCCGGACACCACTTCGTGGCCTTCAGGCATTCAACAGCCTCGCCGGGAGATATATCCCAGAAAGGCTTCCATGCCGGTTTACCTCTAAGCTTCTGCCGCCCGGTCGCGTCGAGGGCGGACGAGCCGGAATTGATAAGATGGAGTATCCCGTCCGCAGCCTTACCTTTCAATACGTGACCGGAGACCCTTTTGACCGCCCCGGGACTCCAGTAAGTCCGGACATCCGAAAACATCTGCGCGGTGTTCGACAGTAAATGACCGAAGACCATTGCGGCTCCGTTCAGGCTGTCGTTTTCCGTCGCAACAGTGAACGGTTCTCTTATTCCATTCCAATCAAACGAGGAATTCAGAATCGTTTCCAGGAAATCCCCGTTCGGGAAGTGATCGGTCCACTGGCGCTGTCCCTGGAAACCGGCGACGATCGCATTATGTCCCATAGCTTCTTCGCCGAAGCCGAGTTGGGCAAGTCTTTCGTTTCCGACCATGAGGTCCCTGGCTATCAGCGCCATTTTTACGACCGTTTCCCATTCGTAGTCTTTTCTCTCCCTGGACGCCCGGTTACCGGCGGAATTTATGTCTTCACCTTCCTCGCAATATTCTTTGGTCCAATCGAACGCCCTCTTGTATTCTTCCGGATCGAAAATTCCTTCTTCTATTCTTCTAATGAATTCGGACATGTCGACCGACTCGTTTCTCATGCCGAGATAGTCATTGAAGAAATCGTGGTTGACAATAGATCCGGCAATGCCCATCGATACGGAGCCGAATGAAAGATAGGATTTACCCCTCATCTCGGCAACGGCGAGTCCCGCCTTTGCAAATCTCAGGAGTTTCTCGCGGACGTCGTCCGGAATTTCCGTATCGGATTTGTCCTGGACATCTTTTCCGTAAATCCCGAAAGCCGGCAGGCCCTTCTGCGAGTAGCCGGCGAGTGCTGCGGCCAGATAAACGGCGCCCGGCCTTTCGGTGCCGTTGAAGCCCCAGACCGCCTTGGGGATAAGCGGGTCAGTGTCCATGACTTCCGTTCCGTAGCACCAGCACGGCGTCACCGTAAGAGAGACGCCGACTCCCTCGCGGGCGAATTTCTCCGCTGCGTCGGCAGCTTCGGCGACTCCGCCGATGGTCGTATCTGCGATCACGCATGCGACAGGCAGGCCGTTCGAGTGTCGCAGATTTTCGGCCAGGAACTTTGCTGCGTTTCTCGCCATCTGCATCGTCTGCTTCTCGAGCGATTCGCGAACGCCCATTCTCCTTCCGTCTATCACGGGACGAATTCCGATTTTCGGCATGCTTCCCCGGAGGCGTTTTACCGGGTGACTCATCTGCGGAAGTTGCTTGCTCATCCTATGATTTCCCTTCCATCTTTTGGCGTCCCGATTTGAAAGGAACGCTGTGGCTTCATATTCAATCGGGAAAATTCTTTCAGTCTACTCGAGGCTGAGATCCGTTCTCGCTCCGAATTTCTCGCGAAGCCGGATCAGTCTGTCGACCTCTTCTTTTTCTAGCGTGTTCACCCTACCGAGAAGGTGGGCAACGAATTGTATCTTTGCGGCCTGCTCGAGCGTTTCCATCTTGTCGTACGCATCCATGACGCTATAGCCGACAGTAAGTGCGCCGTGGTTGGCAAGAAGAAATGCGTCGTGATCTCCAAGATGTTTCGAGATCTGGTCGTATAGGTCGCTGTGCCCCGGAGTTCCGTAGCCGACGATCGGGATGATTCCAAGCCTGATAATGACCTCGGGCAGTACCATCTTATCGAGTGGGATTCCCGCCACTGCAAAGCCCGTGGCGTACGGAGGATGTGCGTGGCAGACGCTCATCACGTCTAACCTGTCCCTGTAAATCTTGAGATGGAAGTCGGACTCCGAAGAAGGCATCTTCTCGCCTTTCAGGACTCTTCCGTTCATATCTATTATGATCAGGTCTTCCGGCTTCATGAAGCCCTTGCTGGTACGCGTGGGCGTGATTAGCACTGTCCCGTCATCGAGGCGTGCGCTCATGTTGCCGTCGTTCGCGGCGGCGTACCCTCGGTTGTAAACTCTTCTGCCGATTTCGACCAACTCTTCCCTAAGCAGATTCAAATCCTGTATTGCCATCCGATACCTCTGATTTTGGTCCACGGCCGCATCTTGGCCGAATCATCAAGCGATGCTGGACGAGACATCATGCGGCAGCTCGAAATGACCAAGGTCCATGAATGCCGGATGCAGTCTCGGTTCCTTCATCCACGGTTTGAGCCGGAGAGGCCTACCGTAATCCGCCGTGATCCCACCGGTTAGCACGTGACACACATCCGAAATGTTAAACGTATAACATGTTTTCGTACAATTATACGTTTGCATTGTCACAATAGCAACCAGCCTTCAAAGTCCGATACATCTTCAAGACTTCAGCGTACGGCCGGGACCAAAGAAGCCATCGTCTCCGAACCATATCCCGATACTGCGAACAGCCCTCATGCGATTGGCCTGCACGATTCCCTGACAATCAGATCGGGCTTCAGGAAAACTCTTCGCTTCTCCTTGGACCCGGGATTCTCGATCTTTCCGATAAGAATTTCGGTCGCATCCCTCCCAAGCTTCTCGATCGGCTGGAGGATGTGAGTGATGCCCGGCTTGATGATATCATTGCCCGGTATTTCATCATAACCGACAAGCGAAATGTTATCGGGGATCTTCAGACCTACGGACCGGATGGCTTTGATCGCACCGATCGTCATCAGGCTGTTGAACGAAAAAATGGCCGTCGGTGGATCCGCGGTCTGCAAAAGTCTCGCGACGGCCTCGAAAGCATTCGGTTCCTTGAATTCGCAATTGCATACAAAGTTCTCATTTATCTCCACGCCACCGTCGATCATCGCCGCCCGGAATCCGCGGTACCTTTCCCTGTCCGGATAAAGAACGCCAGCCCCCTTGAGTACTCCGATCTTGCGGTGACCGTTCTCCAGGAGATACTTCGTCAATCGGACAGCGCCTTCGTAATGATCCGTGGTCACGAAATCAATATCAATCTCGTCATAAACTCTGTCGACAAGCACCGTGTTCACTTTTGCTCTAAGTAGGTACTCGACCGAATCGCGCGAATGAGGGACGATGAGTATGCCGTCTGCCCGGTGTGCGAGAAACGTTCGAACAAGTCTCATCTCGTCATCGGAGTTCTCGTCCGTGTTGCAGAGCATGGGCGTGTAACCGGAACGTCTGGCGTAGTCTTCGACGGACCGGAACCATCCGTTGAAGAACGTATTCTTTATGTCCGGCATCACTATGCCGATGGTATTGGTACGTCTCTTCACGAGCGACCGGGCGACCTGGCTGGGCTGGTATCCAAGCTCCTCCATTACACCCCGGACCCTGTCGGCCGTCTTGCCGCTAACTTTCTCCGGTTTGTTGAGAACTCTGGACACAGTCATCACCGAAACCCCGGCCCTTCTAGCCACGTCGTGGATAGTTGCCATTGAGACTCTCGATCATTAATTCATCACACGAAGCAGGTTAAATGTTTTCCGAGTGAATTCCAATCGAAAACAGGATTACCCCCGCGTGCCCCGGGGGATGAGGACCAGCGAGAGCCCCGACTGCACTCTAGATAAGAAAGAAAGAGGAGTCCGGTAGAACGGCAGTGAACAACATCGGCATGCATAAGTACCGGGAGGAGATGATAAGAGGAACATGGAATGCAGCCACTCATAAGTGGCCGATTAACTAACGCCCATGCGGGTCGGGTGCCGGACAGAGGTGCCCCTTCATAGATTCCGCCCAACCATGACGCTTCAGAGTTTCATCGAAGAAAATCAAGGAGACGATCCGACAAGAGGCCAGTCGCCTTGTTCAGTTCGTCGCCGATGTGTTTTTCATACCTCAGGTTTTGTGAAGTGTCCCGCAAAGCCAGGGACGCTACAACACGACGGCCGGGCTGCTGAGCCCCCTACTGTAGTTGCCCGATTGTTTCCTCCCTGCTTAGCAAACACATCGGGCTTTCCAGCTTATATTGCAGCCGAACGGAGAAGGACATTCGGTCGACTCATCGAAAAGTCAACAGGACCCCCTTCCTACTACGATTTCGCAAGCCGACGCCGGCATTATTTCTACACTCCCCGCTCTTGTGAAGGGCTGCATAAACTCCACAACTTTCTGCTCGTTCTGGGCCTCGACTACAAGGTAGAGAGTATGCGCGCCGTCTATGACCGCTTCGGCGTTTATCTTTATCCCGTATTGACCGGCATTTTCTGTCGAGAGGTGTGTCAGCAGCATTCCGCCCATTTCAGGATTGCGTGCAGGACACTTCTCGTTGGAATGTTTGTGCTGAATTACGAACAATGACATTGTTTTCGCCTTTCTTTCAGTGCCTTTTGATTTAGTATCGTGGAAGAGATGTATCTATCTTCTCGATCCACGCATCAATTCCGCCCACGAGATTCTTGACATGTTTGAATCCTTTTTGTCTGAGGAACGCGGCGGCTTTTGCGCTCCGACCACCCATCTTGCAGTGTACAACTATCTCTGCGGACGGGTCGAGTTCGTTGTATCTCTTGGGCAATTCTGAGAGAGGGATGAGCGGAACTCCCAAATTCACAATTTCGTACTCACGCGGCTCCCGTACATCAAGGATGAAGATATCTTCACCGCTGTCCAGGCGCGCCTTAAGCGACTCTACCGTTATCTCTGTCTTTTCATCGATGTCCGGTCTCGCCGTTTCCGGTTTCGGGATTCCGCAGAACTGTTCATAGTCTATCAGCGAATGTATCGTGGGAGCGTTCCCGCAGATCGGGCAATCCGGATTTTTCCTTTGCTTCAGTTCACGAAACTTGAATTTCAGTGCATCGAAGAGCACCAGCCTTCCGATCAGCGGGTCGCCCTCTCCGAGAAGAAGTTTTATTACCTCCAGAGCCTGGAGCGTCCCAATTATTCCCGGGAGCACGCCCAAGACTCCACCCTCAGCGCAACTCGGCACGAGTCCCGGCGGAGGTGGAGCGGGATAGAGACATCTGTAACATGGGCCGCGGGTTGCGTCAAAAACGCTCACCTGTCCGTCGAAGCGCAGGATCGAGCCGTACACGTTCGGTTTGCCGAGCAGGACGCACGCGTCGTTGACGAGATACCGAGTAGGGAAATTGTCGGTCCCGTCGACAATCACATCGTAATCGGCAAACAGCCCGAGTGCATTTTCGGCAGAAAGTCTCGTCTCATGCGTTTCTATCTTGATGTTCGGGTTGATTCCCTCGAGTGTCTCGCGGGCAGAGTCGAGTTTGGACCTGCCAACGTCTGCGGTCGAGTGCATGATCTGCCGCTGCAGGTTTGTCTTGTCCACGACATCGAAATCTACGATCCCGATCTTACCGACTCCTGCCGCAGCGAGATACATTCCTAGGGGTGAACCCAATCCGCCGGCCCCGATCAAGAGCACTTTCCCCGCCTTGAGCTTCTTCTGTCCATCCATACCGACCTCAGGAATGATAAGGTGCCTGCTGTACCGCAACACTTCATCATTCGACAGTTGTATACCGCTTTCTACTTCCTCGACGTCGACATCGATTCCGCCTGCGATCGACGGAACAATACTGACGGTATCGCTTTCTTTCACGACGGTCTTGTCTTTCGCCAGATACCTTATATCTTCGTCATTCACATATATGTTTACGTAACTCCTGAAGTTTCCATCTTCTGAATACAGATGTTGTTTTATCTGAGCGTATTTTGACGTCAGATTGTTTAGGACCTCCCCGACGGTCGCCCCTTCGACCTCAACCGTTTCCAGTTTGTCGGTGAAAGAACGAAGAGGAGTTGGTATGAATACTTTTACAGCCATTTTATGTGCTCCTGATATTTCATTAAAAACTTCAAAGGCCCACCCTCCCGAAGACGGGTTTCTGACGCAGAAGACAAGCAGTAAAATCAGAAAACTTCGACATCATTCCTACCTTTTCTCCTACCACCGTCGCCTCCGGTCTGACCGATTTCAACAGCGAGGTGTCTTTCGAGGAACCGTTCTCTCGAATCGGAGAGCACCCACGATGTCATCACCGTCGGGTTTCCTGCAACCACCGATAAAACGATATATGTAAACCACGGGAGAGCATGCTCCCTGTCGAATTCTGAAGGTATAGCGGGATGATCGGGATGAGAATGGTAGAAGCCGAGCAGTTCCATTCCTCTTTCCGAGGCAGCTCGTTCCGCCTCGAGATACTGGCCTGGTGTTACAAAGAATCTCCTTCTCCTGTTTTCAGTCTGATGATTTTCCAACGGGGCTATGTCCAGAATCAGGCGCGCCTCATCATCGTCTTTCCCGAGAAGGATTCCGCAGCACTCATCAGGATAGGTCTCCCTGCCGTGTACCTCTATCTTCTTCGTAAGTTCCCTCGTTATTCTGATCATTACACTTCACCTCTTCCGGCTTTTCAGACTTGCCCAACCTCCGGGATGATCCGGGACAAGCTCGGATCCGTACCTTACTCCACTGTCGGGAAAAACGGTAACAATAACACCGCTCCCGATTTCGGCTGCGACCTTCAGGCAAGCCGCCATTGCCGCCCCGCCGGAAGGCCCCACGAACAGACCTTCCTCCCGGCTCAACCGCCCCGCCATTTCAAAAGCTTCCTCGGTAGAAATCCTTAGTTCCGAGTCTGCAACGGAAGCGTCGTATATCCCGGGAAGTAATGAAGTATCCATGTGTTTCAGACCTTCGAGGCCATGGAGAGGGGAGTCGGGTTGAAAGGAAATGCAACGGATCGCCGAATTTAGCTCCTTAAGCCGGCGCGATGTTCCCACAAAAGTGCCGCTCGTGCCGACGCCCGCCACGAAATGAGTAATCTTCCCATCTGTCTGCTCCCATATTTCGGGTGCAGTAGTGTCGTAATGCGCAAGCCAATTGGAATCGTTGTTATATTGATCCGGGTAGAAATACCTGTCAGGGTCCGCCGCGACGATTTCCTTCACTTTGAGCTGTGCGCCGTCGGTGCCTTCGAGCGGATCGGTAAACACGACTTCAGCCCCGTAGGCGACAAGGAGTGCTTTCTTTTCCCTGCCGGCGTTGGCAGGAAGCGCAAGCATCACTCTGTAACCTAAGACCGCACCTATCATCGCGTAAGCGATGCCGGTATTTCCGCTGGTAGCATCAATGATAGTTTTGCTCTTCCTAAGCGCGCCAGACCGCTCTGCGTCCAATATGATTCTCAGCGCGGCCCGATCCTTAACGGAGCCTCCCGGGTTGAACCATTCTGCCTTCGCGAAAATATTCGCCCCTTCATGTTGGGCGGCCAGCCGTTTTATTTGCAGAAGTGGTGTATTCCCGATATGTGCCAGTATGGAATTCCGACCTGCAGGGGGATTGGTTTCACCCCGTTCCGTGAGGATAAGCTCTCGCGAAAGCTCCTTATCTATGCTCGCGTAAGAATTCATGTCTTCATCTCTTCAGTTATTACATGCGGTGTCGTTGTCTCGCTGGACGCTTGGCTCCTTCTCTCACTAATTGCGCGCAGTTTCTTGCACCGCTTGCAGATGCTCTTGTATTGTTTATAAAAGGCATCGGCATTTTTCGTCCCGCAGTAGCGGCACTCGGGAGCCTCATTGTAACGCCGCTTCGTGAACGAGACACTGCCGTACCTCCTCAGTCTCATGTAGTGTTTCCAGCAAAGTCCGCGGGCGACAAATTCACTTGTGCATCCCTCTACAGTACAAACGCAATTCTCCAAGCTATGAATTCCTTTCCTGTCCGTGAAATTCAAAAGCGGAAGTCTCCCTAATCTTCCCAAGTTTCGCCCAATGCAGCTGTATATCCTGTCTCGTCGTGACGTGAGCCAAGCCGTCGGCGAAAGCCATTGCGATATTCCCGATCTGTTTGACCTGCAGGGAAGTCAGCAGCCCGTACGGAACTTTAATACGGATCATGCTGAAACCCTGCTGGTCTGCTCTCTGCCCATAGATGCCCCGATGGAGCCTGAATCTCTTAAACTCATCCCCAGAAATCTCACCGTTCCGCGCCCGTGCTATCGCCTCCCGCATCTCACGGATGTCAACCGCATAGTCATCCGCCGTGTCGACCGATACGGCAACTTCCCTTGTATCCAAAAGCATCTCCTCCATTTGCGACCCCCGGCCGGCAGAAACCGAAGGCAGCCGCCGGGGTAGTGTGTATTAATGAAAAAGCCCTCCGCCGGTATTCGACGAAGGGCTTTGAAAATCTGAAATCTCGGTTCTAAATCAACTCGTAGATCCGCACCTCCGCGAAACCGAAGCGGTCATCATACAGCTACAACAAGCGCAGGGGCACATAAACCTCGGTATTTTTACGACTGATCTGTCTTTCATTGCTGTTTGCAAGTTAGAAATACATAACTATTTTGTCAAGTTTTCAAGCTGACGAAGATTCTAATTTGACAAATACCAGTTCGGCGAGGGGCCTCAATTAGCCGACACAATCGGCCGTACGACGCCTGCCGGGCTAAGGCTTGAGCGCGGGATCAAAGGGAGCAGGCGATTCTTTGCTGTTCCTTTCGGATATCATCCGCATTGAAATCCGGAATGCCCTTTGAGCTTATGACATACGACCCGCAGAAATAGAAAAGGGATGACATCGCAGAAGTCTGCCACAGGACGTCATCCCGAAATTGAGGAAATGCAGAAAACTACCACGCCATCAGAGCGTAACCTTCAAGCTGGTAAGTCGGGACAACCGTGAGCGCGGAGAGAGCGATTGTAATCTCCTTGTTCACCCATTGGTGATTGTAGCTCATGTCAGCCAAGGCCTGACCGCACACGTACAAAACGACGCCGTTCTTCTTAAGTTCGCCAAGCAGCTTCATGTTCGGGTTGTCGACGCCAAACTTCGCCTTGTATTCCGAGTTGTCCAGCACAATAGGCGTAGCGGGTCCGTGAATAACCGCAACAAGTTTCATCTGACTCGGCATCATCCCTGCCGATGCGTACACATTTATCAAACGTGCCAAATGAGCGAGGGCGGGATTCACCTCATTGTTTTCCTTTGCAGACTTGGTTATGTCGAAAAGGATTTTGTAGTGAAGCGACTTGTTCGGCTGTACTGCCGCATGCGGCAGCGGATGAACCGGGCCGTATCCTTTTATCACCGGATATTCCCATTTCGTCTGCGCACCGGCAAAGTTTGAAAAGCTTGTGACGAGCAGCGCCGCAAATAGAATTCTTGTAAAAGCTTTCATAGTTTTCCTCCTCATGATTTTAGAAGTTATCAATTTCGTTTGCCTGTAAAATGCGGTCTAGGCCGACCTGTGACGTAAGCCGCAACATCGAGCGCCTGTTCCGGTTTCAGGTTGGCGACTTTGTAAGGCATGTTATCGTAGACGAAGGCGGCGAAATTTTGCAGATGTGCCATACCCGCACCGTCGTTGAAGGAATACTTTCCCCACAACGGCGGGGCTATCTTCGTTCCCTGGCCATTCATGCCATGGCAGGCTGCACATGTTTGCATAAATACCTTTTTCCCTTCGGCCGCATCAGGTTTGTGTTTGCTCTCCAGGTGTTTGAGTCCAAGCCACGGTACCTTCGCGTAAATGGGAAGTCCCTTGGATATCCAGTGGAAATAGGTGACGATAGCCACCATCTCCTTACTATCGGCCGGGAGCGTTTTCCCGTTCATACTTCTCAGGAAACATGCGTTCGTGCGTTGTACTATATCATCGACTCTTCCAGAACGCGATCTGTATGCCGGATATTTGGCAGCGACTCCTACAAGCGAGAGGCCGCCGTTCTTTCCGCCTGGAGAGATGCCACCGTTGAAATGGCAGTTTGAACAGGTAACGCTGTCGCCGACGTACCGACTCGCATACTTCTGCGGGTTGTTCATGATATTGTATCCGAGCATGACGGTGGCCCTTATACTCTTTGGCGCTTCCATCGGGAGAGGCGGATTGTATCTTACGCCATCTATAACCATCGACTTGGGGCTCTTCGCAAATACGGAATCCCCAAAGTTGGCGAGGAAAAACGCTCCGCCAAGAAGTGCAAGAAGCGCCGCCGGCACGAATAGCCTAATCTTCATTTAGTATTTTCCTCCGATTGCCTTTTGATTGTTGCTCTGAATATTTCATTTACTTCACGGGCATGAAGCCATACTTTTGATATAGCTCAGAGGCCTTTTTGCTTCCGAGAAATTTCAGGAAAGCTTTCGCAGCCTGAGGATGGGGAGCGTCTTTAAGCGACGCCGCGGTGTAGACTACCTCGGTGTTCACCTTCGCCGGGATCTCCACAAG
Organism: Candidatus Kryptoniota bacterium; assembly: GCA_046706745.1. GTDB lineage: Bacteria > Bacteroidota > Ignavibacteria > Kryptoniales > JAKASW01 > JAKASW01. The sequence goes on along the minus strand of JBJKPC010000016.1, from coordinate 23,075 downwards.
TCCAACCGGGTTCCCGATCATCCTTTGGAAGAACGCCTCAGTATACCACACGGGGCCTGCATCGGACTCCTTTTCCATGATGCGCATCGGAGTCTGCCGGTGGTGAATGTGGGTGAGGAAAGTAGTCCCCTCCTTCACTTTCTTTTCCATAATCTGGTCGACAAGCTTTTCGCCTCCGGCTTTCTTGTAACTGCCTATAATTATCCTTGCTATTCCTTCCCAGTGCGGATTCGGCATGCTGACTCTGACATCCGGCTTTCCCAGATCCTGCAACGAAGTGATGTGCTTTGGGTTGCCTTTGTAAACCATTATGGCGAGTCGGTTTCGGGCATAGTTAACAGTCTCACCGAACAAATCCTTCTCTCTCTGGATTTGCGCGATGTGCCCTTTGCCCGCGGTGAAAATATCGGGTTTCAACGAGATACGCATATTCCCTATCACGATCGCTCCCTGCTCTATCTGATCGAGAAGTATTCCGGGAGGAAGGGTCTCGACAAAGACCCGCTTGTATTGAGGGTACTCTTCCCTGAATGCTTTGATGAGATCCGGAACGACCATGAACTGGTTGCCGGCAAAAAAGACTACGAGATCGGGATTGTTCACGTCGCCATGCAGATCCGGAACGTTGTCAATTCCGTGTACCGTGAACTGTTTTCCCGTCTGCGGGAATGTCGACCATGGTGGGTAAAGTTTCTGGGCGTTCACTGCCGGGGACAGAGCCAGCAGGAAAAGAGACAGAAAGCCTATGCTTAAAGCGATGAGATACAGCTTTCGCTTCATTTTGTACAAACCTCCTCTAGAATGATTGTCTTACGCTTCTTGGAATTCATTCAGGGGCAAACAGCAGTAGATTCCAATTCGGCAAGCAAAAGGGAATAACAACGAACAACACCATGGCGTTCCATAAACACTCGAAGCTGTAATGGAACGCTCAAATAAGGGCCGCGTCCGCACAGCCTTTAAAAATCATGCAATACACCGAGGATTACACGCATCTTATGGTCAAAAAAACATCCGTACGGGATTGGCGTCCAGGATCAGAAAAGCCTCCCGCTCCACCTCACGTTGTCGTGCCATATCAAGAGCAGCTATTGATTAGTTTTGCGACCAAATAGAGAGCTGTTAAATGGGACACTTCTTCCTTCGACAGTTTCCACTGCAGTGGTTTTGCGCCGATTTTCCATCTCCCGCTCAAGAGGTTCGGTTGGAGCAGCAGATGAACGCTGCAGGCTTCACCGCTTTCCAACGGAAAGGAACTTCCTTCAAAACTTTTTTACTGAAACTCTCGTCATATTATTGCATGTCCGAGAACAAAGAATCTGAACTGGTCGCGAGATTCAAATCCGGGGAGTTGCAGGTCTTCAACGCCCTGACAAGACTGTGGTACGAGAAAATCTTGGGTCTCCATTACCGCCTACTTGGCGATATGGATGAAGCCGAAGATGTATGCCAGAAGACCTTCATCACCGTCTATTTCAGGCTCCATCAGCTGAAAGACAACACGAAATTCGCGACATGGCTTTATCGGATAGCGAACAATTGCGCTATCGATCACCTGCGGGAAAGAAAGAAATCGTACCGTCATGTAGAAATCCCGGGAATGGATGACCCCGCCGGAATATCCGATCTTCCGGAAGAAGAGCGGGTCGACAACGAAGCAAGGATCGACGGGACTGCATTACGCCGCCTGTGCGAGAGGGCGTTAAGCTCGATCCCCGACGATCAAAGGACGGTCGTTGTCATGAAGCTGTATCAGGAGCTGAAGTTCTCGGAAATCGCTGAAGTCCTTGACGTCCCTGTCAATACTGTCAAGACAAGAATGTATTCCGGACTTCGCGGCCTCAAGGAGGTCCTGAAAAAGAACAGACTTATCGAGGAGATTTTGAGAAATGCGTTGTGAAGATATCAAGGAAGATCTTGTTTCGTTCGTGCTTGGCGAACTGAACGAGGAGGAGAACGAAGCAATAAAGGCGCACATCGACTCATGCAGAAAGTGCAGTGGAGAGGTGGAACAGTACAGACAAACTCTCCTCGCGCTCAGCCGATGGAACATACCGGCTCACGGCAGGCCGCCGAATTTCGCCTTTCTCCCCGCCCCGCCGTCAAAGGGTGAGGATCCACTTCCGCGGAAGCGCCGCTTCAGGAGGTTTGCACCCGCTATCATAGCGGCACTCTTTGTTGCTTTTGTCACCGCAGCGCTCTACCTGGGAACGCATGTGCGATACGACGGCGGGACAATATCCGTCACTATCGGAAAAGTCGCGGCTGCACCCCCCCGCTCGGATTCCGCGCGAATCGCAGAAATCATAGACAGCGTCAGGCAGCAGGACATGCAGCTTGTATCGGGTCTAGTAGCAGCAAGTGAGGCCCGACAGATGGCCTTTTACAGGGCAAGTTTCGCTTCGCTCTCGCAAAGTCTCGACGACCGTCAGCGAAGCTACATCACCTATTTCATGGATCATATATATAGGTTGCAGCAACAAGACCGGATCGCATATTACCAGTCTCAGGCAGCGCTGGACGGAGTAATCAGACTAGCCAACGCAGTGAAATAGAGACTCGAGTAAATATTGTCAACAAGGAGAACTCAATGATAAGAAAGAATATTCGCTTTGCAGCCGGCGTAATTGCCGGACTCCTGCTCATGATCCCCGCAGCGGGCGTGGCGCAACAGAATGTTAAAGACTCGTACCCCGACATGGGAATTATGAACAGCGTTCTTGAACAGCTGCTGAGAGAGACTGACGGGAAGACGCACTACTCGTTCAACGTCTGCGGATCTTACCTCCCAGGATATGGACTCATCTTCGTCGTCACCCGGGGCATTCGATTTTTCCACGCGAATCTTCCCCTCGACACCGAAGCTCTGAAGGCAACAGCAATGGATTTTTCGATGTCAATCGTCGACTCGGTGATGAAGGAGGTGGATAAGGCAATGAAGAAGCACGACTCCACCATGGCTTTGCACGAATCGTTCAAGGAGCCCCATGTGCCCGATATACGCATCCATGCACCGAGAGCGGTGGTCCGCAACTTTGAAGAAAATGAACGCAAGGGTCTCACGAAAGAGGAAATGGGCAGGCTGGACCATGGGGTGATTAAATTCCTCGAGAGCTACGCGGACGCGGAGAACAGGCTCTCACCTGGGCAGCATATTTCGATCGTCGTCCTGACGGGGGTCTCTTCGCCTGCAAGGTACTACACCATCGCCAAAAAGCAGATTGCAAACTTCCGTTCCGGTTCCGAAACAAACCAGGTATTCAGGCAAAATGTAAAGATCGCGAACCTCCAGGAGAAGCACGAGTCGGTCGAAATAATGGGAACCATACTCGACAAAGCTATCGGCAGCAGGATGCCAGGGGGCATAAGGTCGATTTTCGGACCACAGACCACGGGCATCTACGTGAAGGGACTGGGGACCTTCTTCGTTTGCAGCATGACGGAACTTCCAGATTTCGGCGACCATCGCCCGAAAGCAAAGCCCGATAAGGCCGGCACTGCCGAGCTTGAGAATCGGATAGTAAGGGCGCTCGGCACATACGGTTCGTCGCTGAGGTTCCTTCCCGCGGACGAGTCTGTACTGGTTTCGCTGCGGGTCGACCGGTTCGGCACGTCGAACCAGGATATCCTTGTCGGTCTGAAAAAGAAGGAGATCGATTCCTACATGCGAAACGAAATCAGCTTCGACGCACTGCGTAAGAGTGCCATGATCGTTAGGAATTAAAATTGCCGTTTCCCTCGACCGGAAGACCCGGATATTCCAAAATAGATCCACAATGATATTTCAGCCCCGGCAACGGGGCTGATTTTTATCTCGCGTAAGAATGCCAAGATAACCACGAGGGTTGGGGGCACACCCGGCGCTGTCAAGCGTTCGCCCGTCGACCGACTACCGATCCATGCACCTCTTCGCCTGCTGCCCCCATTTCATCCCCGCGATGACGGTGCGAGGCTAAACAGTCCCGGAGATTACCGGGGTTTTGCGATCCTTGCAGAAAGTCCCTCTTCTCTGAACGACTCGAGATACTCCCGCGTGCAGATACCTTCGAAGATCACTGCGGTCCCGTTCAACTTCACGTCGCGGCGGATTATCCTGCAGACACCCTTCTTCCCCTTTGTCAATGAAATACTATGCAGACAAAGACTCGAAAGGGCCACGTAGAAAAATTCCGAAGGGAAGCTCCTGCCTTGTCTTTCCAACCATTCCGTAGAGCAACGGCCGGCTGACTGGAGCGCGAGAAGTTACGATTCTGCAAGAGGCATGAGGCAAAAGGAAAACACAACACGGGATGGAAGGGCCACAAGCATCGCGAGTTCAATGGCGAAAGAGATGCCTTTGTTCGCGGCTTTCAGAATGTTTTTCATTCAAGACCTCCTTTCGATATGTCGATGGCGTCGAACAAACCATTACCCGTTAAGTACGCCCGCATCATGGCTCGTCGGCGCGGACGCTTTGTCCGCCTGACGAGGCGAAGGCAACTAACATATTCCCCTCCGGCTTATCGACGTTTCGGCTGTAGCGGAAGGGCTTTCGCAAATGACCTTAAAGCCGGCGCCGGCCCGTTTCACAAAAGGGAAAGTCGGCAATCCCGGCGGCTATCCGTTACCTCTTCTCTTTTTGTACCCCACCGTCTGGCCGAAGAGGACACGCTGGTCGGGACGCAGGTTAAGTCTCGACGCGAGTGCGGGTTTGTTGCAGTTGTGAAACCACGCCGCCAGTCCGTGCGACGCGGCAAACAGGTACACGTTTGCGGCGATCATACCGGTGTCCACGAAGTAGTAGGATTTCTGGACTTCGGGATCATGCAGTCCCGGCTCCTGAAAACCGGAAGTGTTGATCAGCCTGTCGACATCCGCAACATAGATTAAATGAAGCGGGGCCTTCACCGCGAGCTTCGCCTGACCGGGATTGATCGCAATCGGCCGAAGGTCGGCTTCCAGAACCGGATCGATCGTGTGGGTGAAAGGGTCGTAGTGGTATACCCCCTCCTCCATCACAAGATAGACGTCGATTTCCTGCGAGTTGCTCGCCGATGCGGCGGTCCTTCCAGGGATCTCGAACGGACCTTTTTTACGATTAACACCGAAGGCAGCCCAGAGAAGGTTTGACAAAGTTTGACGAGAAAGTTTTCTGTCGCTGATTTCGCGAGTCGTTTTTCTCCTCTCCAAAGCAGTAGCGACGGAGGTCCGCCGACTGAGTTTTGGTTTCGGGAGAACTATCGACTCCGCCGAAATCGAAGACCCGGATTTTCTTGTCACTGTTGTTGCCATTTGTTTCTGCTGCTAGTTATCGATATGAGTACGACCGGCCTGGGCTCGTGAATCCTGATCGTGCAGCAAAAGCGGCGCTCCTGCTCCATCGGAACCTGTTTCGTAGTACTCGCTGCTATCGGTGCCATCGCCGGTCCGAACGATTCCTGACGTGCTTCCGGGAGTAGGTACGAAGCTCAATTCGGCCGATGCATTAATCGGCGCCTCAGTTGAAGTTATGTAAATCCCGGAACGTATGGAAGGCTCCCCGTTGCCGCATATCACGGACAGGTTGGGGAATGACTCGCCAACCTCAGCCGAGCAGCTCAACGAGACCCCCGAACACCCCGGGCTCTCATTTCAACTCATCATACAACGTCCGCAGGAGCGTCGACGCGTAATCCGACTTGAACGACCAGAACATGACTCCCCTCAGCTCACGGGCTTTGACGTAATCGCATTTGTCGCGGAGCGACTGCGGATCATCGTAAGAGATGAAGATGTCGCTGTCCCGGTTGAAAAGATAGGGGGCGCAGGACGTTGAATCCCAGTACCGCACGAAACCGTTCTTGTTTATGTAATTAGCCACGAGATTTTTGTAAGAAGCGTTGACGGGCCTGCCGGTCGGACCGCCCGGCTCATAGAGCCCGTTGAAGGCGGTTGAGTCGACGTGCCACGCATGTCCATAGAATGGCACCCCGAGTACAATTTTCGAGGGTGGAACTCCTGCAGCTTCGAATTTCTCCACGGCCGCATCGACGGATCGGTGTTGCGGGTCCCTTGGATTGGCAAAAAGAGGCGCATTGTGTCCGGCGAGCTTATCCATACCAGGCACACACATATCGTACGTCATGAGATTTATGAAATCGAGGTACTTCACGTCCTGTTCGAGTTCCGTATGTGTCAGATACTGGTCGAAAGCGCCGGCGGCCAACGTGACGAGATAATACTTCCCAGTCTTCAGGCCCAGCTGATCGAGTGAGTCGCGAAGCTCGGCAAGAAAGGACGTGAAGTTCTGTTTGTCTTCCGGACGATAAACGTTCCCGGCTCCCGGTAGGCCGGGATATTCCCAGTCGATGTCTATGCCGTCGAGGTCCTCTTCTCGAATGAATCGGACCGCACTCCTTATGAACTTTGTGCGGCTTCTGTTTGTGAGGCACATATCTGAAAATGCTCCCGACCAAGTCCATCCCCCGACGGAAATCAATATCTTGAGGTTGGGATATTTCCTTTTCTGCTTGTTGAGAATCCGGAAATTACTTGTATCGTTCTTGAAACCCTCGACAATCGTATCCCCTTCTATTTTCGCGAACGCGTAGTTTACGTCGGTAACCTTCCCGAGATCGAGCGAATCCGGATGGACAAGGCTGTCGCCCTGGAAGAGGTAGCCAACTACATACTTCTGGGTTGCCCCTTCTCGTGCCAGTTGAATTGATGTTCCGCAGGAAGCCAGCACGACACTTATCAACCCCACGACAACGATGCGCCACATGATTACTCCTTGATGTTGGCAGAATTAAGAACAATCTACCATGTGGCTTTGGTTTTCACAAGGAGCCGCGATTGCCTTCGACGGGTCAGCCTTTGAAGGAAGTTCCGCCCTGGCATTCACAGACCAGGAAGGATATCCGGCAGCTGGTTTGGCGAATGACGGCAAAGCTTCGCTCGTACCGGATTAACGGAGCTTGGCTGCATGACCCGCCGGTTGCCGTCTCGCGGTTGAGCCTTCCGCGTCATGGCAATGGAGCGCATTTGTGTTTTGAAGACCCGTTCCATATTATCTTCTCAACCAATACAGGATTTTAACATGTCAAAGAAAAGAGCCGGATGGCTGGAATATTTTATGTCCATAGCCGAACAGGTTTCAACACGCAGCACATGCGACCGCAAGCACGTGGGTGCCGTGATCGTCCGGGACAAGGTGATACTCTCCACCGGATACAACGGCAGCCTCCGCGGTGCACCGCACTGCGACGATGTCGGACACGACATGGAGAACGGCCACTGCGTCAGAACGATGCACGCCGAGGCAAACGCCGTGGCACAGGCTGCGAAGAACGGTGTGAACATCAACAATTCCGAAATCTACGTGACCGCATCACCATGCCTCAACTGCTTCAAGTTGATCGCAAATTCAGGAATCAACACTATCTACTACAAAGAATTCTACCGGGACGAGAGAATAAGCAGGTACGCCGCCGAGGCAGAAGTGAAGCTTATATATATGGGGGATGAGAGTACTCCTGAGACATGAGCGCGACGAGGAAAAGGCATTTCTTTCGCCGTTCGATTTGTCCCGCGGACAGAGTGGCCGACACAAAGAGTATTTCCAGACGGGGTCACTCATAAGAATAGACCGCAGCTGTTTTTCCGAAAAGCCTCCTATTTCACAGGCCTCATATTCTCCGGGGCTAAATACCGTCAAATTTTCCGTTCCCCAGTCTCATCGACCTACAAAGCTTACATCCTAGAAAGAGGCACTTGCCATGATCGACCAGACGTTGTTATTCCAATTGGAGCTTTCCGAATGAAAAGCGCGTCCCGTTGCGAAAGTGTACCTCAATTCTAATCCAAGCGTCATCGGCCCTATTGTTATGTTGGGACCTCCGCCGACGGCTATGTTGAAATCGAAATTGCGGAGTTCCCCCGACATGCTTCCCGATCTTACCTGAGTGCTGTTTGACAGGTAGATAGTGTTCTTACTGTCCGAATAGACTTTGAACGCAAAGTCGGGTCCCGCGAAGATATCGATGCCCGCCGGTAGAATGGGCAGGCTGAGCAGATTCATCCTGAGCAGGATCGGAACCTCCACATAGTCCATGGTGAGTGTGCTGGTTTCTCGGACATTCACAGGCGTCGGACCGAGCGGCGTCACGGTTCCCGTAGCTCCTTTCATAGAGAATAATACCTCAGGCTCGAGTGAAAGGCCTGCTATCAAGTTGTATCTAGCGAAGCCGCCGATTACGAGTCCGTCTTTCGTCGTCGAGTAAGTCTTGCCGGAAAGATTCGCCATGTTTAGCCCTCCGGTCACGCCGAGTTCCTGCGCCTTTGCTTCAGGTATATATAACAAGACTAGTACAAGGATCGGCAAAAACCATGTTATCCGTTTCATTTTCATCCTCCTCTGTTTCCTGGTGCTTCAGTCCCTATCCTGACCCTTTCTAGGCTTAGCAAATTGATCCGTTGAAATCAAGGGAACCAATGTTACCTCGTTGGGATCTGGAACGGCTGGGAAGGGTGGACATCCTGTCATTGAAGATGTGAAGAAATCCGTTTTCCCTCAAGTGAAAGAGTGTCTTCCGCCGTCTTACACCAAAATTTCACCTCCCTCTGAGCGTGAACGGGGGCGCGCCAATGAAACTCCGGGCGAGGGTGATGTCTAGCAAAAAAGGATTGGATCGAGATCGGGTTGTGTCTTCAACAACTGAGTCAACTCCCTCGGCCGCAAAGAAGACGATTCTTCTCCGCGCCTCTGTGTGGGCACGTTGTCTAATTCAAACACCCGAAGGGTCCTTCGGACAGAGGCACTTAGGCACATAGAAAGCACATAGAGTCTTTTTCCCTATCTGTGCCTATGTGTCCCCGCTGCTTAGTGCATAGCACCCTTCAGGCTGTGGAATACTCTTGGGATAATGGCACAACCAGGAATCGCGTTTGTCTATTTCTCGTCATAGTTTTGGATTGAGTCGGGATCTGCGAGGCAGAAAACGGAGGGGTCTTTCGCGATGCTTCACCCGCATGAAACTAATGCGAGTACATAAATGGAGGAGAGACTCTCGAATACCGTTAGGAAGCGGGTTTCTAGTTCCTGCTCAGGTTTGATGATATCAGATTTTCGTAGTTCTCTTCGGCGATTCGTCTACGGGACTTTGCGGCGGTTTCGTAGAAATGCGAGAGCACGATATACAGCCCGGCTGTGATCATGGCTGACATAAGAATGGGAAGGCTGTTCATCGCAACAGAGTATAGTGTCATACCGACGACAATCATATAGGCGGCGACTTCAAGCAGGACCGATATCCGATGGCGAACGCGAAGACTTCTGCCCGGCGTCACATTTCCATTCCAGGGAAGAATGAACGAGGCGCATTCCAGCTTTCCACATGAAAGGCATTCCGCGCTGTTTGCCAGCGCTTCCCTTTCATCGAGCGTAGGGCAGTCTTTACGATGGTGCATCTCGAAAGATCCGGACACCGTCTTTAAGTTGGTTGTCCTTCGTGCTCCTTTGTACATCGTCGCCATGTTAAAACCCTTTCTGGACACTCATTTGGTCGACCGAGACTTCCGGCCTAGTCAACTGGCTAATTATAACCACCGATTTGCTAATATTGTTCAGTCGTGTTCGTTTCTCGTCCACTTGAACGAGAGAAACGGCGCAAATCGTTCTAAAATCGCCTATCATCATTGCAACGGAACATTGTCGCCTACAATTACTGCAACTCCCGTGCCGCTGCTCGGGCAGTTTTCTATATCCTGCAAGCACACGATCGCCCATTCCCCCTGGAATACGGTTGAATAAATCCACAGTAAACCAGGCAGAATACCGCAGACTTACCCAGAGCGCCTACTTTAGAAGACGCTTTCAGGTAGTGTGTTCTGAATGCTTCTGCCCTGAGCTGCAAAGTGTGAAGGCATTAGCCCGAGTGCCCCCTGCTAATCTGTGAAGACCTCAACCGTCCTTCCGATCAAACGCACGAACGACTTCACCGGCGCTCGGAATGTCCCCGGTTCAAATCATATTGCGCCCTGTTTTCAATGGTTCAAAATCCTCGTCGATCCGCACCGGAAGTTGTGGCTTTGCGAAGGTCTGGAGTTCCATGGAAGATCTCCGAGCCCCGGCAGGAGGAGGCTCCCAACTGTCGAGGCAAACTTAGCCGGCCAAAGCACAACACGGACAAGCAAACCGAGAAGCGACATGCTACTAAGCGAACGCGTGGCTTGAAATTTCGCAATCAGCGATGGGCCCCACAAACAAGGGACATCGCTCTACCGGCCACATGGTAGAATGTTTATTCAATGGGCGACGTCAACCGATGACATCGAGAAAGAATGCTCAGCCTTTTTGCCTGTAGTGAATAGCGGAAAGGCTCCGCAGCCTTTCGGCGGCGAGCTCAGCCGTGATGTCTCTCTGCGGGTTTGCCATCATTTCGTAACCCACCATGAATTTCTTTACCGTTGCGGATCTGAGGAGAGGCGGATAGAAATGCATATGAAAATGAAAAGCCCGATGATCAGCACCGTCCGTCGGTGCCTGGTGAATTCCGGAGGAATAGGGAAACGATACTTCAAAGAGGTTGTCATACCTTGACGTGACATTTTTCAAAAGCGAAGCGAATTCATTTATACCGCCCCGGTCGAGATTTGCCAAGCTCTCCATGTGCCTCTTGGGCGCTATCATCGCCTCAAAGGGCCAGGTGGCCCAGAACGGTACAACTGCAACGAAGCCGTCGTTCTCCCCAATCAAACGCTCCCCTTCCTTGCACTCATAATCTATGTACTCGCATAGAAGACATTTCCCTGTTTTGCTGTGGAACTCCTTCATATGAGCAATTTCTTTGGAGGGTTCAACCGGCACGGAGCTTTGCGCCCAGATCTGGCAATGAGGGTGAGGATTGCTGCACCCCATCATCTCGCCTTTATTCTCGAAAATCTGGACGTGATTTACTTCCTGAAGCTTTCCAAGACTTTCATATTCCTGTTTCCACAATCGTATCACGGTTTGGATATCCGGCTCTTCCATCTCGGCGAGAGTAGTATCGTGTCGTGGCGAGAAACAGATCACGCGACAAATCCCGCTCTCCGATTCCGCCCGTATTATTCCCTTCTCATCGAAAACCGCCTCTGGATTTTCGTGCGATAGACTGCTGAAGTCGTTGTTAAATACGAATGTCGACGAATAATCCGGGTTCTTCTCCCCGTTTGCCCTTATGTTTCCAGGGCACAGGTAGCAGCCCGCATCATACCTGGGACGTAAAGGTTCCTGCAGTCTCTCGACTTTTCCTTGCCATGGCCTTTGGAGTCTGCCGGGAGCGACAAGCACCCATTCTCCCGTCAGCGGATTAAATCTTCGATGAGTGTGTTTGAATAAGTCGTGCATAGTTTTTAAAGTTACAAGTTTGCCCTCAATTAAACATTCGCCGGCAGTAAGTGTGTCAAGGTATTGTCAAAACCGTCCTTCCAGGCTCCCCTCGCGTCGGATCCTATAAATCCCTGTTGTGATCCATCAGCAGACACCGGCAGACCCGCGCGCCGGCCGGAAAGAAACCGCAGTTAACAGTCCGACCAAACTTACAACGATAATTGGAGCCTGTCCTTTCCCAACAGGGTTTGGTGGTTTGCGTCGTGCGGGATCCGGGAAGTCAGGCGGGAACATCGCTTCTTCAACCCGGCATGCCTACCGCCCGTGTAATGCTTATCGAAACGGCGCGTGATGCTGCCGGTATACAGAATCAATTCGATAAGCTCATAGAGTCGAGGGGTGGCTGATGAAGTCACGGTATGTAATACATCGGGTCCGGTAGTTTAAATTTTCCTTCGGAGTAACCGCCGGCAAGGTCACTATACTGATCCCCGATGTTGGCTATGATCGTGTAACCTTCTGATGTAATCTGTCTTCTTACTGATGTTTTAAATTGAACCGTCGACATACTTCCGGACTCCTTGAAAAAAATTGCTGCCCATTTGGGATACCCTACCTTTTTCAAATTGATAACGGTAGGATCGGACGAGAGGTTATCCGAAAGGAGTTTTCTCCCCGTTATGAAGAAGATGGCGATCCGCTTGGCTGCGGCCCATTTCGCTAGGTCAAGAGTCGGCTTGATCGCAGGCGCGGCCGCTTTCTTCACCCAGGCGTTCCAGAGCGACGCGTTATATCCAAATCCGTACCGGTACTCGAAACTAATATTGGAAAGTGCGGTCTCGTCGACATCGAGGACAATGGCCGGTTTTTGGACTTTCTCGTATCGCGAGGCGATGAAACTCCTCGCCGAATCAATGACCTCTGATATTCCTCTTTCATAGGCCCCGGATTTTATGTACGATCTTATGGAGTCCTGAAGGATGCCGAGGTTAGGAGGCTCATGAACAGCGTAAACTCCCGATGGCCGGTCGGGCTGGGAATATGCTGAAGTTGAGCAGAGAACCGTTGTTGCGGTGACGGCCATGAATAAGAACAGCCGTTTGGCGACAAATCGACTTTGTGCTCTCATGGATTCTTTTCCTCTCAAATATTATCCCGTGAAGTAACGAAGCGCTCAATCGGAGTCGCGGCAAAGTCGGCGTCACTCAAATTATGCAGACGATGCCATTGGCGGTACATACATCAGTTAGGAGCTCTTCAATTGTACTTCGGAGGTTTATATTCCCGCCCTGCTTCGAGTGTCGTGACGTAGGGACCGTTCCAATCCCGATCGAAGATTCTTGTCAGCGTCTCCGCGGGTCCGCGGCCGCTGACGAACACGGAGGCATCGACCGTGGTGTTGAAGTAGCTCCAGCTCCAGTTGCCGGTACCGATGAAGGACCGGTCGCCGTCGGCAACCGCATACTTGCAGTGCTCAACCCGAGCGTAGGGAATAAATCCCCGGGGGGCCGGAGGCAAAGTGCTGAATTTCACTGTGATGTTCGGGAGCACCGCCAGGCTCTTCAAATAAGACTGCATCGGCTGACGCAATGCCCAGTCGGCAACAATGATCTTGACCCTCACCCCGCGTGCTGCGGCATTGCGTAGTGCGTTGTCCAGCGCCGGCCAGTAGCCCTTCGGACCGTAATGAACAAATGCGCTGATCGTCATAACCTGGATCTTTAGACTGTGCTTTGCCGAATCAATAAACCGGACGAGATCGGGGATTTCTGTGTTCACCCATCTCGGCACAAGAGCCGACGGACTGAAAGCGGGAAAAGCTGTCACTGCAGATCCGCTCGCGTCCCGAAGTATTACAGGGTCCCCTTCGGTAACAGGGGCAAAGTCAGGCGGGCGAACACTGCGAAGCTCCGCTTTCGGGAGATCGGGGTTCGCAGCTATGTACCAGTCGAAATCGAACACCGCGTCGAAAGTTCTTGCAAACCGGGCGTTCTCTATCAGCGCACCAATTTCATGTATCTGGTCGAGAGCGCGCCAATCCCAGTTCTGGCTCCCCACAAACACGCTGCTGTCGTCGACAATGAAATACTTTGCGTGCAGAACGCCGCCGGTCAGGCTGTCGACGGGGAGAATACGAATCGTAATGTTCGGAACATCTTCGAGAGATTTCAGGCTGCTTCTGCTCTGGCGCAGGAAAGTGCGGTCGAGAAGTATGCGCACCCTGACCCCCGCCCTTGCACGTGCAATGAGTGTATTTATGATGGGCGCCAGCGCCTCGCCGGGTTTGTTCGAAATGTAGAAAGCGGCGATGTCGATAGTGCGTTTGGCATTGCCGATCATGTCGATCCAGGTTTGCTGAGTCCGTTGAACGCCGGCTTGTCCGTAGACCGTGGCCACGGGGACACTCTCGACAATTTGAAACGTGGGCAAGCCTCCGGCGACTGCTATAGCCGCCGTCGAAACTAAAAAGGCAAAAGCGGCCAAAGAGCGGCGCATTTGAATTGCGAAACTTCTGTTGAAACGTCCAATCGAAATCATCATGATGCTTTCTTGATTCAAGGGCCCGATAGAATCCGTCGGGTCAAATTGACACGTCACCAGTGACTCCGACTCGCGGCAAAATCCGGTTCGAGAAAGAATCACTACGAGCGTCCACTGCAATGAATCTAACTTATCGTTCTATCAGAGCAAAGTCATCACGATAGGAAACGGAGGAGGAAGAGGCGGCATGATCTGACCAGGAGTCGAGGTAAGCTGGTCGAAAACGAAGAGGAGTCCACGAGGATATCAGATCACCGCAAACATCCATGCTTTCACAGGGTGGCTTCCATAGCATCTTCTTTCCAGCAAGGGATAAGCGACAATAAACCTGGAAAGAGCAAAGAGAATTCTCACGCGCCTTCAAACTTTTCACACAAACAAGAGAGTTGGAGGCTTTCGATGCACTTACCACACCTAACCTTGGACCCCCTTCACCACGAAATATGGCTGATTCATGAAGTTCTCATCAAGCCCGGGGAAGATCGCAAACCCAGACTCGGTGTGGAGCGCGAAATAGTACTGCATGCGGAAATGGGTACGGGTGTATTCTGCCGGAATCGAGGCGCGGAACTCTTTGCCCTCGCCGGTCATGGGCGCGGTCTGCCACACCAGCGCCTGGTTGACATGGCGATAGAATAGATCAACCTTTCGGGTTCCTGAAGGGACTGTCACTTCAATCTGAAAAGGTTCTCCTCGCCTGAATGACTCCGGCGGAACGTGATCACAGGTTGCCATCTCATGCCTCGGATGCGAGAGAGCTATCTGAATTGCCTGTCGAATTCTTTCAGGATCACCATTTGGACGGCTCCCGGCACCGGCGAGTGCATTCTCCATTGCGTTGAAGTCGTTCTCGATCTCCGGAAAACGATCGGACCAATGCCCGCGGAGATTTGGCCTCTCCCCGTAGGAGATGTCCGAGACATAGTTCTTGCCCGCTCCTTCGGCGATTTCCTTCCATGCGTCACGGGCCAACCTATACTTCGCAACCGCAAATTTCAGAGCGCTCGTCTCGCCTGATTCTTTATAAATCTGCCACAACATGGCAGCGCGGATCTTCGAGGCGAAGTATCTCGCCAGATCGCTTTGGATGGTCACGTCTATCTCAATCCTGCGGAAGGAAGGGTCGTGCTTGTCAGAGATAGCGGATCGTGCATCGGCGATATTTTGGGACGCGTCGGCCGCTAATTCTTCGAGCTTCTCCGCTACCTCGATGGGCGTATACTTCTGCAAGGTCGCGCCGGTCATGACGGCGTCGGTATACTCATCGATGCGGGCGAAGAGCTGGGGGTCAAGGGGACTGGCGTGACCGAATACTCTGGGATTTTCGGAATCCCAGTAGATCGATTCCTTGAGTGGCTCTACTATCGGTATATCCGTATAAATCTCTGCCCAGAAAGCCTGAGAATCCGTCGATGGAGCATGGTACGTGCTTACCAGTGCGAGAACCCGGCCTGCCGCGGACAGCGATTTCTCCAACCCTTTTGCGGCCCGCGGAAATTCCGCCTTCAGCGCCCGCTGCCATACGTCAGGATCGCAATCCGGATTGAATGCCAGCCGTCCCCACGTACGGTATGTATACAAATATTTCTCAAAATCGAATTCCGGCTCGAGTGATTTTTCGGAGTAGGCGCACCGCCCCCCCGGATGACCGGAACCCTGCCGGCCCTTGAAAGTCAGCGGATCCAGGATCTCGAATCCCAAACCGTCACAGAAACTCGAGGCTCGGCCGAAGCCGGCCGTAAGGACCGGATCGCCGTAGACAAGGAAGCGCTGAGTGCCAGGCCAGAACCGGTGCATGACTCCATACGGCCTCCCTTCCCAGAAGAAGTCGCCGTAGCTGTATCTGGTGAATCCGCGAGAACCGAGACTCACCCCGTTCGGCTGTTCCACATACGGCTCCTTTGGCATTTCATGCGGGCGTATCGATGCCGGGACATAGCCAACTCCCATCTGCTCGCCCCAGTACTTCGGCGATATCGTGACAGGCATTCCTGTGCTTACTGCGACATCTATCATTTTCTGTGGGACATTCTTTGAATGCATGTCGAGCCTGACTGTTCGACCGCATCTGGCAAATGCTTCAAACTGTGTCTCCCAAAAACTAAAATCTCCCTCAGGTACGCCGCTTTCGCCATGTACTCGAAATGTAATGCCGCTTATTGAGGGGCACTCTTTGAGCAGAATGGTCAGGGCGTCCCTGCAATAGGGAGCGTGGTTTTCCTTGGTTACCCCGAGCAGGGGGTAGTTGACGTTCGGACTGTCGGGCCAATCGCGCCCCAGAGACCAGATGCCCAGTTGGAATTGGATACCACGGGCCGCTGTCTCTTCACTGATGAACTTCAGCATCTCAAGGTTCTTGTCTCTTTCGGCCGCCGGCAGGTTTCCCATCCTCACGTCATAGCCCGGGACCGAAAGCAGGAAAGGATAGGGGAAAAGAAAATAGGAATCCAAGACATGGCTTGCGGTGTTGTACCCCATCCCGAAGGCAAGGTTGAAGCGGTTGAAGCGCTGCGTCGCCAGCATCGTGAGATATTCTTGCCACAGTTCGCGGTTGTAGAACCAGGGCTTGTCCTCGATCTCGCTCGTGAAGGGACGATATATGCTTCGTACAGGGTTCGCGGGTTCCTCCTTTATGGGCATGGGCTGCGCAAGCGAAGAGAGAGGACGACTTGCGTGTTGAGCTCTATCCGTCAGTTCAAGAAGCCCATACGTCAAACCGGCTCGGTCGCTTCCGCAGACCAGAAGGACCGAACGGTTGCCGGCCTCGCCCTCTAGTATGCCCAGCGATTCTGCTTTCTCAGAGACCGATATTCTGCGCGCGCGCAGAATATCCCTCGCCAGTTCGCCCGTGCTCGAAGAGACGAGGACGCAGCGTGCCTGGGATTGTGACTCCGAAAGTTGTTGGACGATGGTGGACGATATCCCTTTCTTCTGAAGGGATGCACGGAGCCGGTCAAGGGCCCAGGAAGCAGAAGATGCTACTTTGTCTTCCGGATCGACTATAAAGAAGACTCTTTCTTCCTTTCCGACGGGGAATTTGAAAGATGAAGCAAGGGCGGCTCCCGCAGTAGCTAGTCCCGTGACTTGAAGGAAACGCCGACGAGTCATTCCGCTGGTTGGATACTTTGACATCTTCCCTCCTAGACCATATCTGAAAATAAAGATAACCCAGATAGTAGAAATATCAACAATCACCTCGAATGTGAAGCCGGGACTTTCTTTAGTTTTGGAACCGAGCGCATCTCACGCTTTCCGACTTGCGCACAATAGCCCAACTCCACCCGGCTCCATCAATTCAAGAACTCCGCGAACGAACCGGAATCCTCACGCCTTTTCTAAACCCAGCGCGAGAGACGCATTGTAGGATAAATCCCGGGGTATGGAATGTCTCGGCTACCTGATGGACTCGAGTTGTTTATCCCTGAAGAGAGTATTCCCCTTTACGAGCCAGGAGACTCCGAACGAAACGAGCGCGACGGTTTCGAAGACGAGCACCGGGCGCATTTTTGCCAGTGAAGTATGGGAGAAGAATGCAATATAAATGACCATGCCGGTGATGCAGGAGAGCATGACGATGCCGCTGATGATGTATACTAGATTGCGCAGCTTCTTTTCCCTGCTCGGCGCGCCGCCATGTTTTGTGAACAGAAAAATCGAATTTAAGGCAAGCGACAACAGGAAGAGTACGGAGAAAACCAGGTGGATATACTTGGATACGTTGTCGGGCGTGAGGAAAACGCCGACCCTTACCACCCCGCCGGAAAACATGGAGGTCGGGAAGGCAATTATTCCGAGCGCAAAGAAGCCGCTAAGATTCGTCACAACGTCATCGATGAGTTCATACCCCTTATACGAAATGAGAAACAGCGCGACAGTGAAAAGCATACCCACGAAAAAGTCACGCATGTTCGTGTAGTAGTAACTGCTGAGCGAACCCTCTATAGCTGTCCTGTTTTGGATAAAGCCTCCGCCCACCAGTATGACCGGCAACGCGATCGCAAGAATTCCTATGATGCGCCTCATGTCGAGATAAGAATATATAAGCATCTCGTCAGTTCCTGACTTTCTCATGACAACACGACCGTATTAGTTCGACACAAATATCCGGATCAACCTGTGAAGCGTCATATCATTCTCCTTAGAGCAAGAAGCCACGAGCTGCAAATCGAACGATCTGCCGTGTACCTTCGTGTTGCCTTTTCCGACCTATAGCCCTTCTGTTCCATTTAGGTCGCAATGTCAGGGCGAGACTCAAGCCGAATGAACGTCGGCGGAGCCCCCGCAAAATCCTCACCGTCGAGACCGACGATCAAAGCGAGTACGAAAGGCCGGGAAGCCGGTGAGCTGTCAGCCGTGAGTATTGCTTCTCCAGATCCATTTCTGTTAAGGCAAGCTCACAGGGTATTTAATTCCGTCAAATGTCAATGTCAGAGAGGTCCTTTACATTGATCCCGAATGGAGAGAGACGACGACACTGATAGGACACGCATTTCATTTCTTCAGACGGGATCAACCCGGCGGTTTGTAGCTCCACTAGTAAGTCTAAACGGCAATATAGCGGCGCAAGCTCCGCTTAGCGAATTGCCCGACGGGAAAGCCGGAGCTTGCGCACTACAATACACGGGCGGCATACCGCGTAATTCTACGGAAGAGAAACTCTGGTAGCGAGAGAAGGAGTAATTTTGATCTGAACGGATTTTCGCCGGGAACAGTGCGTCGAACCGTCCTTCACTTCTCGCCCGCTATTTCCCGCTTATTCGCCAAACTCGACCACGTCCGCCCGAACAGTAACTCTTGGCTGCGTGTAGACGAACAGGTTCAGCGCATCGGAATCGTAATGCACGTTGATGAGTGCAAGTTTCTTCCCTTCCGCGGAACCGTGTGCTGCCTCGAAGTTCTTCCAGAGGTTGTCCATCGCTTCTTTGTATAGCATTCCTGTCCCGTCAACTCGCGCAACGGCAAAAGTGTGAGTGGCCAGGCCGCCGGGAAGAGAGAACCCCAGCAAATATCCCGCCGTCGCTTCCCCCGTCACCCCGCGCGCAAGAATTTTGAAGTTTCCGCTCTGCAATTGAACATCGGTTACATTTCCTGCGATAAACATCCCACCCGTGGAGCATCCCGCTGCAGCGAGACAGAGTGGAACTATTACAGCCGTCAGTACAAGCTTCTTCATTTTCATTCTTCAACCTCCTCTTTGCGTTCATAAAATGAGAGTGTTACCTGCGAAAAATTGCATCTGAGAAACCACACGTCCCCTTTAACTGATGCATGACTCGCCGCTTACCGGAGTGGCCATCCGCTGGATGCGTTCACCTCCAGGCAAACGGAACCGTCGTGGTTTTGAATCAAAATGGGTTATTGTAAACGAAGCACTTGTGAAGTTTAGGAGGAACAGCGGTGAATGTCAAGCGATCTGGAATATCACAAGTGTCGTTGTTTGAACAATTCTTCACCGCCTGAAGGGTCCGGTCACGAGGTACTCCTGAAATCGGACGAAGTCACGGAATCGCAAAACCTTTCTCAATCGATACAAGAAATTTCCCTCGGACGCAAAGGACCTTTATGAGAATCAAACCGGGACATTACCGGAATTTTCGTTGAAACTGAAGTAGCTCAATCGGGAATTGAAAGCAAGAATGATTCGACGACGGCCGCAAAGCGCTCAGGCTGATCATAGTGAAGACCGTGGCCGGCACCAAGAATTTGTTCGACCTGAAATCTCGGGTTGAGACGCCGCAGCTCAGAAGCCACACGATGCGAAACCACGCCTGCATCACCAACGACAAGTAAGGTCGGAACTTCGATTCCCCTTGCCAGCTGCAAATAGTCGGGGAGCGGCGGCGCCAGAACTTCGAAAGCACTCATGCTGGTTTGAAGTCTTGCGCGCGCAACTAGTTCAAGGGTATCCGATGATCGACCCGGATGTCGGACCCGAGCTTCTGCCATCAATTCGTCGACCGATTTAGTCAGAAATTGCCTGTGCTGATCGGCCACATCGCTTTCGAAGACTTCGACCTGCACTTCCGGACTCAAGAAAGTCGGATCATCCAGGATCAAGCCACGGAGTAAACTCGGTTTGCGACTTGCTACCACCGCTGCAGTCATACCTCCCATGGAGTGTCCGAGCAAAACCGGAGAGGAGAGTTGTAAAGAATTCATAAGACCGACGACGTCATTTGCATGATCTTCGTAACTGTACCCATGGTCAGGCGCACTCGATCTTCCATGTCCTCTGGCATCCGGCATGATTACGTCAAATTCACCTTCCAGAGCGCGTGCTAGAGTAGTCCAGCAGGCTCCGTTGGCGGTCAAGCCATGCAACAAAACCAGAGAGGGCTTGCTTCCTCCGGTTCTCGTATAGTGTACGTTAATACCGTTCGTTTCGCAGAATGTCGTGGTCCAATCGGTCAAGTCTTTTTCCATCATTCGAATGGTTAACGGTCATGTTTTTACTTCAAGGGATGTTAGAAATTTAAGTTTACTCAATTCTCCGACAGATGACAATATCCAATGGGATCTTTGGCATGCACGAGAAAGAGGACATGTATGCCGGAGCCCGTGGTTCGAAATCCTGTCCCGCAAGAGATCTAGATGTACGGTGTTCAGATTGCGAGTTTCTCGCTTGCCTCAAGCTTACCCAACCCCATTAACAATTACAACTATTGAAGTCCGGGCCAAATTACTTCATCAGGATTATTTTCTTCGTGATTTGATAACCTCCACCCTGCAGTCGATAGAATCAGACGCCGCTGTAGAACCGGCTGGCGTTGAAGGTCGTATTGTAACTATCTGGTGGCTTCTCGGCATTGACTCGCGTCGATACTTGCCTTCCGAGTATGTCGCAGGCGTAAACGTTACGTGAGACCGCTCGGTTATGACATAGCTGATTATCGTAGCCGAGTTGAGCGAATTCAGACACTTATGTTAAAGAGTAAATTGGGACAGGCGTTGATTCCTCCCTGTCTACCGCTACTGTCATTTCGCTCAGTGGGTTCCGCCATACGCAGTGGGAACTGTTTGCAGCAGTCCCGCTCGTCCTTGCAAAAAGACCGTTTCCTATAACTCCGAGTGATCTTACATAGATGTTTGTCAGTCTGGGATTGACTTCAGCCCAGCCAGCGCCGCTATTCCTATGACAAAGATGAAGTGAGCTATACTATACCTACGAAATGAAAAAGCCGCGGAACAGACTTGTTCTGCGACTTACTATGCGGGGTTGACGAGGCTCGAACTCGCGACCTCCTGCATGACAGGCGTGACATGGTACACCATGCAAACCAAATTCGCCCTTTTTATTTCGCTTTCGCAGATTTGCTGATACAGGAAAATCCTTTTTGATATACTTGTCTCCCCGCGACCGGGCATATAACGGGCATGGGAAATCCCTCAGTGAACCTGTTTATGAACAGGAGGCATAAATGAATTGGCCTCAGGCTCTGTCTCATCTGGCGACTTTCCTGACATGGCCGGCTGAGGAACATGTGCGGGGGTTGTCACGACCTTATCTTCCGTTCGCAATTGCGTTCATGGCAGGCCTTTCGGCACAAGTGGCAAGCACTGTTAGCCATCGAGCGAGCCGGGGGTAACCCGGCTATCGATCCTGTTCAGATGATCTGAAGAGAAACTCATTACAGCGATCCTTTGAGGGCATCCGCCATCTCCGCATGTTGTCTCAGCAACTCCGCCGTGAATTTCTCGGTGCTCACGCTCGTACGAATCCTCATATGATGGGCATCGTCGATTCTCAATATCTGCATTATAGACTTGTGATCACTGAGCAGTGCTGTGACGATTTCTTCCTGGCTCGTGAATCGTTCACTGTATCTGCTCAACCTGGTGATCGCCATAAACTTTTCCAATACGAAGGAGGGCGCGGGGCCGCACTTTCGAACCATCTTGCTGACGGCGGCCACGATCCAGCCCATCGATACACACTGCCTCTGGAGCAAATCCTGCGCTTCAGCCGAACTGGTATCCGGTATGTTGCGGCTTCCATCGCGCGTTCTCATATAAAGTATGTATTCGTCGGCCAGCAGCTTGCCGAGCGCCGACGCTTCATTTTCTTCCATGCCAGTTGTGGATTTCAGTTTATCTCCCATTTCCCCGGTACATTCTGAACCGAAGATGCCGCCACCAGCGGTAATCGAAGAGCCTGTGAACGTCCAGCCATGATATACCGACAGGCTGCTTATGCTTGGCCTGGTTCCCGAAGATCAAATCTTCCAGAGATTCCCTCCAGAACCAGCTCCAAATTCTTTTCAATTTTTCCTGTATCATTTCATTCTCTCCTTTCGGCCGTTCAGAGACTGCGGATACCGCGCTGACCATATGAGATATTGCCTTTCCCGCCGGGCGCACCGGCCAAAGACAATCATGCGCACTTCTTCGTTTACCTTTATGTTCCGGAGGATTTCGTTTTCCACCCTTCGATCAAGTGCCGACTACGGATATGCTTCCGACAATGGTCTCGAGGGTCCCATCTGTGTACTTATAATCCCGAATTTCCAGACGGGTGCGCAGTGTCAGCTTCCTCATGATGTCTCGGAGCTGGGCACGCACCGCCTGAATCGGAGTGTGGAGCTTTTCCCCGATTTCCTTATCGCTGAGGCCGTTGCCCAAAAGCCCGAAAATCTCTTTTTCGATCTTCGTCATCTTGACCGGCTCCGTTGGTTTGACTTTCTTGCCCTTGATCGCCTCTTCCACAATTTGAGAAAAGAGGGAATCTGCGAGCGTGGGGGGGAGAACTTGCCTGCCTTTTGAGACAGATTGAATCGTCGCGATGAAGTCGTCCAGCGACGTGTCTTTTAGTATGAAACCCGACGCACCCGCCTTGACGTATTGGACAACGTCTCCGTGAACGGGAGCGAGATCCATTACAACTACTTTCGCCTCAGGAAACTCCTTCTTCACAAGGCGGACCACATGCAGAGAGTTCTGGCTGCGCAAATTGAGATCCAGAAGAATCACGTTGGGTCTCAGTTTATGGAGTTTAAGAATCGTGTTCTCGCTGTCGCCGGATGTCGCGACTATTGTAATGCCGGCTCGTTTCTTAAGAATAGATGCTAGTCCCTCCCTCAACATGCGATTCTTCTCGATGAGTAATAGTCTGATCTTATTCATTCGATGCTCCTGTCGTTTAACAGCCGAATCCACCGGATAATCGTTCCTGTGCCGGCGGCATAAGCCGACTGGGAAAGTCGATTCC
>JBJKPC010000015.1:0-12050 GCA_046706745.1 Candidatus Kryptoniota bacterium | reverse complement strand
GGCCGGAAGAAAGTCATCGCTTCGCGATTATACATGAGCGGATCTCCAAGCCCCAAAGGGAGAGTTCCAGTAGAACATCCTGGTTCAATCAAGCCCCAACCCCGAAGGGGTGACATTAAAAGGACCGCATCAATCACCGAGGGATGGATAATTCCACCCCTTCGGGATTGAACAACATGGGTTGGCTCGTGTTATAAAAATGTCATCGCTTCGCGATTTTCCCTGAGTAGGTGCCCTAACCCCGAAGGGGTGAGATTATTCTAGACGTGACCGTGAATCTCAATCCCAACCCCGAAGGGGTGATATTATTCTCGACGTCACCACCGACCCAAACCGAACCCCGAAGGGGTGAAACCAGAAGAACCGGGTGAATCACCTAGGGCATGGATAGTGCTATCCCGTCGGGGTGGAACAACATGGGTTGGCTAGTGATATAAAAATGTCATCGCTTCGCGATTTTCCCTGACCATGTCCGGAACCTCATGGGGTGAATCGGCAAACATGATCGCGTTGCAATTCTTGCCGGGTATCCGCCAATCCCCAAGCGGTGAGGTAGTATTGGAACGTATCAATGCAGTCCTGCCCCAACCCCGAAGGGGTGATATTATTCTAGACGTTCCCACCAACCCAATTCGAACCCCGAAGGGGTGACATTATTCTCGACGTCACCACCGATTTCAATCCTAACCCCGAAGGGGTGGAATTAGAAAACCCATGCGTACCACAATGGAACAGATAAATGCTTCATCATTCGTGACCGAACCGGGTTTTCTCCGTCGCCGTCCCGCAACCTTGAACGCAACAGCGCCAAAAACTATATTTTTTCAGTGAAATTAACGATACCGGCTTTTTCGCTCAGGACAAGAATTACAGCGGCAGTCGTGCTGATTCTCTTCGCGGCCGGCATACTCATCACCTATTTCAACTCGATCGCAACCGAGAAAATGCTGTTCCGGGATGCCCAAAACAGCGCACAGTTTATCGCCGCGGAATTCAACGTAGCAACCAGCAGAAGTCCGCAGGTAAATGCCTCCATGCTTGCGGCAAACGCCAGGCTGGCTCTGAGACTCCTTCCGGAGTCAGAGTTCATCGGCTTCTTCAAGCGGGTGACAGCGGATTCCATTAAGCTGATCGCCTACGCCGGGCGGCATCCACATGGAAAGGAATTCGCTTTTCTTAAACGGTCCCTGAGCGGCCAAACTCCTTCTCGCGGCACCGTGCCTTCGATCCGATACGGAAACTCGCTTTACTCCTACTCTCTCCTTCTCCATGGCGACGACAGCGTTTGGGGGTATGCCCTGACGGAAATCACCCTCAGCCGCGTGCGCGAGACTGTCCGAAGGAGCCAGGCGACAGGCGCCGCCATCACGATTGCCGTCAGTATCTTGGCATCAATCCTGCTCCTGCTCGCGATGCGCGTTACCTTTTTGAGACCGTTCGAAGAGCTCGAGGGTGCGATGCGCTATGCGGCAGGCGGCAACATGGACTCGAGACTTTCCATAACTTCCGGAACGGAGTTCAGGACACTTTCCCTCATTTACAACGACATGATGAAGGAGCTCCAGAGAGCTCATGAGATATCGAGGACCGAGGTCAAGATGCAGGAGGAATACAATGCAAGATTGCAGAGGGAGATCGAGCTGGCGACGGATGCGCTGCGGCAGAAGAGCGACGAGATGCTTGCGATGCAGGACAAGCTCAGGCTCTTCGAGTCGCAGGCTGCGCTGGGAAAAGTAGCATCCAAGCTAGCTCACGAGCTCGGAAGCCCGCTGAATGCCATTTACACTTCGGTACAACTCCTCCTCGAGAACGATATTTCGTCCACTGCGAAGAATAAACTGACGGTGATCCAACGCCAGGTCGAAACCATGATAGGCATCATAAACCGCTCACTGCAGGCAAGAAAGATCGCAATGCCTTCGAAACAAAAGATAGTGCTCAGCAACCTTATCGAGGAGACAAGACTTGTAATGGAACCGAAGATGCGCGACCATGCAATCGCGTTCGACGTAGAGATGGAAAGCCCCGAAACCGTTATCGAAGCAGACCCCGTTCAGATACAACAGGTGTTGATAAATCTCTTGAACAATTCTATCGATGCAATAGAGTCGAGGGCAAACAAAGATTCACCCGGGATCATCAGGATCAAAGTCTCTCGCGGGAATGACTTTGAATTTGACAACATAAGATTTGATATTTCAGACAATGGCGAAGGCGTGCATGAGGAGGTCTCCGGCCGCCTTTTCAACGAGTTCATAAACAGCAGAAAGCCCAACGGCAACGGAATTGGATTGGTTATATGCAAGGAAATTATCGACAGACACAATGGAAAGATATTTCTGTCACGCACATCGGATCATGGTTCCACTTTCACAATAGTTCTTCCTGCGAATTCCTGATATGAAAGACAAGATTGCGGTAATAGACGACCACGCTGATTCACTGGAGATACTCCGGGAAGCCCTGTCGCCCGCGTATCAGGTGGAGACTTTCTCGGACCCTGTTTCGGCACTGTCGAAGATAAAGGCGGGTGGCTTCTCCACGGTAGTCACCGACGTCATGATGCCCGGACTCAACGGCGTACAGTTGATGTCGAAACTTCTCGAGACATCCCCAAATCTCCCGGTCATCTTAATCACAGCCTTCGGCACTCTTGAAGCGGCCGCGAACACCATAAAAGAAGGCGCCTTCGACTATCTTAGCAAGCCGTTGAATCTGAACGAAATACGCCTTGTCGTCTCAAACGCAGTTTCGCACTTTCATGTCGCCGAAGGCTCGCACGAGGTGGCCGGCACGAAGACTAAAGAGCCTAATGTCTCGAACGTCGTCGGCAAGAGCGAGAAGATGCTTCGGGTGTTCAAGATAATCGGCAGGGCGGGACCCACGAATTCAAGCATCCTGATTCAGGGAGAAAGCGGTACGGGCAAAGAGATTGTTGCCCGGTCTATACATCTCAACAGTCCGCGGTCAGACAAGCCCTTCATCCCCATCAACGTTGCGGCGATACCTGAACAGCTTCTCGAAGCCGAACTGTTCGGTCACGAAAAGGGGGCTTTCACGGGAGCACTATTTGCGAGAGACGGACTTTTCACCGAAGCCGAGGGCGGCACTTTGTTCCTCGATGAAGTGGGAGAGATACCCCTGCAGCTTCAGCCGAAACTCCTGAGGGTCCTGCAGGAGCATGAGGTAAGGAGAATCGGCAGCAGCGTGTCAAGGGTGGTTGACGTCAGGATAATTGCGGCCACCAACCGTGACCTCGAAGCGCTCGCTCAGCGAAAAGAGTTCCGCGAAGATTTGTACTACCGACTGAGCGTGATACGGATAGAGCTTCCGCCCCTGCGAGAGAGAAAGGACGATATACCTCTGCTGGTAGAATATTTCATAAACAAGTACAATGGACAGCACGGCAAGCAGGTAACCGGCATTGCCAAGGATCTTCTTTCGAGGATCGAAGCATACGATTGGCCGGGAAACGTAAGGGAGCTCGAAAATTTCGTGGACCGTGCGGTCGCGCTCGCTACAGGACCCGTGCTCACGCCCGGCGACACCGAGCTTCCCTCCTCGAAGAGAATCGACAACGCGTGGATGGATTCCCTTCCGTCCAACCTAACGCTGGACGACCTTCAGTCCGCATACATAGATCACGTCTTGAGATTGTGCGACAACAACTACGTCGCCGCGGCTGAAATCCTGGGCATTAACAAAAGTACACTCTACAGAAAACTCGGTAAACCCAGGAAATGAAGTTCCTATCGAGATCGGTTCCGCTGACATTTCTCCTGATGTTATCTGCCGCTCTATCGACCCTTCAGGCGAGGGAAACGAGATCTGAGCGTCTACTCGGCAGAGAAATACGATACCTCGTCGAGCAAAGCCGTACACCCCATACGCTCAAAGCCCTAGACGTCTTTTCCAGGAGACGCCACAAAACTATTTACAGTTCTCTCTCGGAACTGTTGCTTCAACCCGCGAGCAATCTAAAAATCGTTACGACCTCTTTTGCCCTTCACGACCTGGGGCCGGATTACACCTTCACTACTCCTTTCGACTTCGCCGGGGTCCAAAGATCGGACACACTCCTGGGTGATTTGCTCGTCGTCGGGAAAGGTGATCCTATCATCAGCGTCGGCGATTTGGATTCGGCTGCTGAAGCGATTTCTCAAAGCGGAATCAGTGTCGTGACGGGTAATCTCGTGGTGGACGTGTCGCGGTTCGATTCCCTGCAATGGGGGTCCGGATGGATGTGGGACGACGAGCCCGAACCGTACGCTATGTTCATCGGGCCCGCCGAGGTTTCCCACGACGTTGTCAGCGTTAACGTAACTCTAAACGCTTCAGGAACAGGATTGAGCATCACCACGGATCCGGCCACGAGCTTCATCAAGGTGGATGACCGGGCCGTGCCCGGACCGGTCGATACACTGGACGTGACAAGAGAAATGATAGGCGGCGTCAACACGATAGTCGTCACTGGCACTTACACGAGATTCTACGGAGGAGAGACCTACCAGTTTTCCGTCAGGCATCCCGGGCACTATTTCGGAGCGATATTCCGGGAGCTCCTGAAGAAGCATGGCGTCAAGATTGAAGGCAGCCTTGTCGTGACTCGAAATTACACGAACCACCTTCCGCATGTTCAGGTCTTCACACTCATGCACTCGATCGACACTGTGGTAACATATACTAATAAGGTCTCCGATAATCTCGGCGCTGAATGTTTTCTGCGTGAAGTTCCGATGGCCATGGCGGATGAAGTGGGCAGCGCAAAAAACGGGATCAAACTGGAGAAGAAATTTCTGGCACTTTGCGGGGTCGATACGACCGAGTACCACATCTTCGATGGGTCCGGCGTTTCACATTACAACCTTATTACCCCGGACGCGATAGTCAAAGTACTCAGATTCGATCTCGATCAGCCATACACAAAGGTCTTCCTTCAAAGCCTTCCGATTGCGGGAGAAGATGGTACTCTCGAAGACCGGATGACGCAGGACTACGTCCGGGGGCGGGTCATCGCAAAGACGGGTTCAATAAGCGGCGTGCGGACTCTCTCCGGATATGTGTTCATTCCCGGCGACACTCTCGTCTTCTCGATGATGATGCAGAATATCGGTTGGGATCCCGACTCGCTGAAGGCCCTCGAGAACAGGCTATGTTCGGTTCTCGCGCAGTACAGCGCCAACAGCCGGATCTTCGCGCGAAACCTCCGAAGATATCGGCTGGGGACATACGGCCTAGTCCGGTACGAAAGCAGGAAGCCTGCTCACAAGCAACCGTAATTCTACGATACACCTTCCGAAAAAGGGCAGCATCGCAAATTGTGAATAGGCAAAAAGTCGCTGACGTGTAAACGGGTTTCCGTTGAATCGCAAGACCGATTCGAGTGTCGTTTTGGCCTTTTCTTTCCCACTCCACCTCACGGTTTGACAGTTTTCTCGAAACACCTGTAACATTTCAATTACTCGTGTGCTGGTCATTTTAGAGCGGTACACGCTGTCGTATCGGTTTGGCGATTAAAGAAAAGGTCCCGCCGAATGCTCGTTGCGGGACCTTGTATCGAAAGATTTACTTCATCAATATCATCTTCCTCGTAATGACATTGCTGCCTGCCGCCAACCGATAGAAGTACACCCCACTTGACAACTTTGATCCGTCGAATGCTACTTCGTGATGTCCCGGTCGTTGCTGCGCATTCACCAGCGTCTCCATCTTTCTGCCGAGAATGTCATAAACAACGACCGTCACGTAAGAGGTATTGGAGACGTCATAACCGATTCTCGTGGCCGGATTGAACGGGTTAGGGTAGTTCTGGTCCAAAGAGAAGTCCGCCGGTGAATTGTTTCCGGCGATTTCTACCCCCGTACCCGTGCCCTGATGTTCTATGAGTCCATAATCGCCGATGAACCAGCCGTTGCTCGCATCCCGGAAATAGATGCTGAAAATCGCACTGCTGTCGTTTTGCGACCTGTAACTCGTGGTCCAATCCAAACCGCCGTCGGTCGTTTGCAACAATACCCTGTCGGGATTCTGATCCGGGATGCCGTCGTTCGTACCGATCCAACCGGTATCCGCATTCAAGAAGAAAAGACATTTACTCTCCGATTGAGGGGCTATGCCGGCGTTAGTAACCTTGACCCAGTTGGTGCCTCCATCGGTAGTTTTTAAGATTTTCCCGTCGCCGCCGACAACCCACCCGTCGTTAGGATCGGTGAATTGTATCGCATTGAAACTTCCCGCCGACTTATCAGTGTATTGAGTACCCCAGTGTACTCCGCCGTCGGTCGTGTGATTGATCCACATGGATGAATCTTTAGAGGCGTTGTTCATGATCGACCATCCGTTGAGCGCATCTACGAAACAGAAGATGCCGACGGTATCATGAGTAATCGTGGTCCAGTTGTTCCCGCCATCCGTACTCTTCTGAAAAAGGCCTGCCCCGGTCATGGGATTATAGATGAGCGCCCAACCTGTATTGTCATCAAGAAATTGAACCTCCAGACCGACATCTCCAGGCATATTAGACATGACCTTCTTCTCCCAGGTGTTTCCTCCGTCTGTGGTAAAGTGAAGAACGGCGCCGTGGCAGCTGCCGAGTCCGGTACCGGAACCGTTAATCTTCCAGCCGTGTGTCTGGTCGACCCAACTCATCGTTACTGCCGGATCGGAAAAGCTCCAGACGGTATCGGAAGGAAATGGCGCAACCACCGACCAATTTGTTCCGGCATCGGTCGTGTGCAGAAGCTTCCCGGCGCTGGTCGAGATCCACCCCTCGCTCGAACTTACAAACTGAATTTTCCCGCCGCTGAGTACGTTCGCCGTCCCATTGGTGGGATTTGTCTGCTTCCCCCATGACTGGGCCTCGACAACGGCATTGGTGCCCAAGAGAACAAATAACGATACTAAGAAAGTAAAGGTGTTCTTCGACATAAAACGCCTCCTTCGACATTTGCGATTGGTTATTGTTGCCCGTGCAGCCCTTTCAGTTGAGGCCTGGTGCTTTACTGCCGTCGGCAACAGGTTCTGCTTCCTTATCTTATTATGTATTTGATGTCGATCTCCGTTTCAGAATCGTCCCGGGGATCAGCTATTTGTTGTTTCATTTCCTGGCGCACAATATGCCCGACCAAGCAGGTAAGTCCGCCACAACGAGAAACAGTTTTATCTTCAGATTGAATTATTGCCGCGACACTGAGGAGGACGGCCCTTGGCGTCCGTGAAAAGAAAAAGACCCGTCTTTCATCGGTAAAGACTGCACACTCGACCTGCGTCATATTGTGAGGATCTGGAACTCGACTTTCGTTTCCAGGTGGGATTGAACTCACGCCGGACAACTCATTCAGCCGATGAACCGGAGTCGAGGATAAGTTTAGACTTTCCTCAGAAGAATTCCAAGCGCTTATCGTGATGCCTGTCATCGGCGGTTTGCGTGACCATAAGTCTCGACCACACTGGAGGTCTAGCAACTTAAGTTGTAATGCGTTCAAGGAACTCTGCGATGACGCCCGGCTCAATGATGTTAGACTGCGTTCAAGAAGGCTTAACTGTTCCGCTTTCCTCTTGGACTATGGCATCGACTACGAAATAGCCAAGAGAAACTCCGGTCATTCGGATAATCTGCAAGCCTCAAATCTATGCGAGGGTAAGAAAGCCTGCTCTACGGAACGCGGTAAAGTCAGCCGTAGGGGGAAAGAAGCCTGGTAGCCGGGAAGTTCTTGAAATGACAGCAAGAGAGAATCTTATGTAGTGTCTCCGTTTGATTCCTCTTGTCATTCCGCCCCGTTCTTTCGACGGGGTAAACTCCAGCCACAATGCGGCTTGTAGGTCCCTGATGGTAGCTTTCCCCGAAATGAAGAGGGGCCTCTTGTTGAGAGTTTTCAATCTAAGACGCAACAGAATCTTGTGATTATAGCCCGTATTTGCTATATTTCACTGTCATTTAGGAAACTACGCTGGCGTAGCTCAGTTGGTTAGAGCACTAGATTGTGGATCTAGGGGTCGTGGGTTCGAATCCCTCCGCCAGTACACGCTTCGTCTGCTTTTTGTATCCCGTCGAGTTACTTTCCCTGCTGACTCTTCTCAACATCACCCAGAGAGGTTGGTCGTGGGTTCTCCCGCACGTTCTGTCTCAGAACGCGCGGGATCCCGCCTCGCGGGAGAATCCCTCCGCCAGTACTGATCTCCCCTTCCCTCCTCCTTCTCCTTCCTGGCTGGTGAATAGCCCAGGCACTGCTTCCGCCATCCAAGACTGAAGTCCACTTGGGTGGGTTTGCTTTGCCGCTGGATGGATCCCGTCGCAAGGCTCTTGGGTTTGGCTAGTAGTCCCTCTTGTCCGACTCTCAACGAGCACCCGCCTGCCGCGTAGAAGTCGGGAACATTACACAGAGAGACTCCGATGCCGCGGAGCGGCACCCCGCAACGTTCATAAACAGGGAATGATTGAGCGGAGGTAAAGAAAGAGTCCCACAGAGAAGAGGAAATAATCTCTGTGTAGCTCTGTGCCTCTCTGTGGAACTCTGTGAAATATTGAAACCGAGGCACCACATGCCTGCCGGGCAAAAGACGCAAGCTCTGCTTACTCCTTGTCGATGCAGGACTGAAGTTCGCTGGGGAGTGGGTCCCTTTGTGGCGCGATGGATCCCGCGGCATAGCTCTGAGTCTCTACGATATTATCCCCTGATGTTGCGCGAATTTCCATTACTCCTTTGTTATTTTCTAATCGGTATGAAGCGGTATGGTTCGCAATATCCGTGTTCCGTCGGTCCAAGCATGAGACCCGGCGCTTCCAATCAGCCTTGCCGGTATCCCGACCAATTATTACCTTTTGTCGGCAAATGCAAACTGAAGACAGGCCTGGAGAACCCGAGAGGGCTTCGGAAATGCCTAGTCTGCTTGCGAATCTGTCTCGATCTGTCCAATACTAGCGAGGAGAAGTGCATGAGAAAGCATCTGCTTCTTGTGACCTTGTTGACTTTGAGCATGGCAGTTGGCGCCAATGCACAGCTCACCGCAAAGGATGCCGTCAGAGAAATGACCAGAGGAATCAACCTGGGAAATTCACTTGATGCATATCCGGGCGGTGAAACTTCGTGGGGCAACCCGCCTATTCAAGAGAGCTTCTTCGGCGATTTGAAGAAGGCGGGTTTCAACGCCGTCAGGATACCGATCACTTGGGGTTATGACGGCCGAACAATGACCAAGCCGCCATATACAGTCAGCAGCACATTCATGGCGCGCGTCGACACGGTGGTAACATGGGCGCTTGATAACGGTCTCTTTGTCATTATCAATGCGCATCACGAGGCGTGGTTAAAGGATACCCTCGCCATCACTGCAAAGCCCGATACAGCGTACGCCGACTCAGCAATCGCCCGCTTCGACAGCATATGGAGCCAGATCGCAACACATTTCCGAGATAAGTCCGACAGCCTGATATTTGAAATCCTTAACGAGCCTTATCCCGCCCCCGAAGCAGCCGTAAACAAACTCAATGCGCAAATCCTTAAAATTATCCGGCGGACTAACCCCACTCGCCTCGTGTCGTATTCGGGATATATGTATTCAGGCGTCGCACAAATGATAACGGCGCAGATCCCGGACTCTTCTGATAAGTACCTCATCGCGTATTATCATTCCTATGATCCGTGGCCGTTCGGACTCAAGGGGGGTACTGCCTCTAATACTAAGATCCTGTCGACGATAAAGCTGGAGATGAGCCAGGCAACCGCATGGTCGAAGAAGACAGGCATCCCGGTAATACTCGGCGAGTACGGTTTTATTAATTCCTGTGCATACACCCCCCGGATGTACGCATACGCCACCGTCGTCGACCAGGCGCAACAGCAGGGGGTCGCGCCATTCGCATGGGATGACGGCGGCAGCTTCCTGATATTCAACAGAAAGACAGGCACCTTCAACGAGATTAAGGATATACTTATCCACACTTATCCACAGTCGCCGACAAACCTGAGCATCGCTGAAAATGTTGACGGTTCGATTAAACTGCAGTGGAAAAACAGGAACAGCGAAAACGACAGCATCACTGTGCAGCGTGCGGTCGGCGATGCCCCTAAGCTTGGAGTCGCCGATGCGGGTTTCCTGCGTTACGCGACACTCCCACCGACAGCTTCAGCTTTCACGGACAGCAATGTTTCGATAGGATCGACATACTACTACCGACTGAGCATAATCATGAACGATTCAACGGTTGAGTCCTACCCTATTATGTTGAAGGATTCACTGGTGACTGCAGTTCCACAGGTAAACCATCCTACTACTCTCCATCTATCCAACAACTATCCCAATCCTTTCAACCCCACGACGGTGATCGCCTACTCCGTTCCAAAACGCGAGTTGGTGACACTTATGGTTTATGATGTGCTGGGAAGAGAAGTGGCAACTCTCGTGAACGAGGTCAAAGGGGCAGGAGATTACCAGGTCAGGTTCGACGGTTCCCGATGTGCAAGCGGGGTTTACTTCGACCGGCTGGTGACCGGGGGCCATGTCATAACCGGGAAGATGATTCTTCTGAAATAACGGTAGAAGCTGTTAGGCTCAGGACAACGAGAATACAGCCTCCTCCCCCCGGCGGCTAAAGGGCTCGGGCCCTTCTTTCCAGTCCAGGACTGAAGTCCGCTTGGGTGGGTTAGCTTTGCCGCGAGATAAATCCCGCGGCAAAGCGCCCGAGTTTCTCCAATAGTCCCTCTTCCGTTACTCCCAGCAAGCTCCTGCCTCTCCGTGGGATGATACAAGCTCTGCTTATTCCCTGTCGATGCAGGACTAAAGTCCGCTGCTGGTGGGTCCATTATAGCTGGATGGATCCCGTGGCAAGGCTCTTGAGTTTGGCTAGTAGTCCCTCTTGCCCGACTCCCGACGAGATCCCGCATGCCGCGCAGAAGTCGGGAACATTACACAGAGAGAAACTGATGCCGCGGAGCACCACCCCGCAACGTTCATAAACAAGGAATGATTGAGCGGGGGTAACGAAAGAGTCCCACAGAGGAGGGTAAATATTCTCCGAGTAGCTCCGTGCTTCTCTGTGGAACTCTGTGAAATGTTAAAACCGAAGCACCGCTTGCCTGCTGGGTAAAAGACCCAAGACCTGCTTGCGATTCCCCCAGGCGTGGAAGCAGCTGCCTGTGCGGGAAAAGTGGGGCAAATGTCACATAGTGATCTGGCGCACTTTTCAATACGGCTCGGGAACCACACCTTTATCTGTTCGGGTTAAGCAATACGAGAGGCTGAAGAGGGCCTTTCAAGCCGGTCGGGATCGGAGAGCGGGAGCCCGACACGGCTGATCCATAGTGGACTCATTTGGCGCGGAGGGATCCTGAGGCGCCGTCACTCTAATACTCGATCAGGCTCCAACGCGTCGATGAAGAAAATCGGGAGGTTGAAATGAAGTGTTCACAGTGCGGTAAAGACAATCGCACGGAGGCCGACAGGTGTGAAAACTGCGGGTCTGAATTGCAACTCGATCAAGCTAAGAAGGACGAACCCGGCAAGAGATCCTGGTTCGGCACATTTGCCTGGTTAGCTGCGGGCGCCGTCATTATCCTTTTTATTCTCATATCGGTGTTTTTCAGGCCCGGCGGTACGACAACTAGTGCATCCGCTTTGCTACGCCCGGTCTGGACTTCACCCGGAGACACAGTTCATATAGAGGGAGTTCGCGGGCAAAGAGGGAGCATGCTTGCTGTGACCAAACAAGATCTTGCAGAGCTGACGCAGGCAACGGCCTCCGGTGACAACGAACGCATACTGGAATTGGGAGCAAGAGGCCGTGTGTTCGGGGTGGCCGGCGGCACTCAGGCGCGCGTCATCGAAAACTCACACGGGGCGCTGCACGTCCGTGTCCTCCAGGGAGAGTACCGCGGGAATCCCGGATGGATTGAGGAGCAACACGTCAGAAGATGAGTCTGTCTTTTCATCGCCGATGACACAATAAAAAACCCGGCGCAACTTGTCTTTGCTGCGTCGGGTTCTTACTGTGGTAATAGGAGGTAGATGGTGCTTCAGTTTACCGTAGTGAGCGCCCCCCGAAAAATACTTTT
>JBJKPC010000014.1:0-36839 GCA_046706745.1 Candidatus Kryptoniota bacterium | reverse complement strand
CGCCTCGGTCGCTCAAACTCTTGTATCTCCTCGACCGAAGAGAACTGGGATTCGGAATAAGAGCGAGATGATTCCGCCTGACGTTTCTGCTGTGAATTCGCAAGAACCCAAGTCAGCGGCGATCGCTATCGATGCGAAATCTTGGATTTTATGACGGCCAAAGGGAAGCGGACGGTGGCCGTGATAATCCTGTTGAGCCTCTCCGGTTGTTTTATGAGTCGGTACATCCATTCCAGGCCCGCCTCCCTGACAATCTTGGGGGCACGAGGAACGACACCTGCGATGTAGTCAAATGTACCTCCTACCCCCATTGCGATCTTGACGTTCAATTTATCTCTGCCGTGAAATATGAACTTATCCTGCTTCGGCGCGCCGAAAGCCACTAGAAGAATGTCGGCGTTGGCGCTGTTT
The DNA here is from genome assembly GCA_046706745.1 of Candidatus Kryptoniota bacterium. Classification (GTDB taxonomy): domain Bacteria; phylum Bacteroidota; class Ignavibacteria; order Kryptoniales; family JAKASW01; genus JAKASW01. The sequence goes on along the minus strand of JBJKPC010000014.1, from coordinate 36,428 downwards.
ATGCGGTCTATTAAGCCAGGCTCCTGAGGCGTGCCGGCATAGACGCCCGCGATTCTTAGATCAGGGTTAACTTCCCTAAGGCGCTCCGCGGTCTTCTCTGCGACACCTTCTGCTGCGCCCAAGAGAAACATTGAATATCCCGCCTCTGAAGCAAGTTTGGCAAGTTCCCATGTCAGGTCGACACCGGTTATTCGTTTTCCGATTCCGCCCCCGGTAATCTTGGCTGCGAATTGAAGACCTATGCCGTCGGCAATGTTTAGGTCCGTTTGGTTCAACGCTTCCATGAACTCGGGATCCTTTTGGGCTGCCATGACGAACTCCGGGTTGACTGTCCCGATCTGGTGCAGACGTTCTTCGCGGAAAAATGAACGGATCTTTTCCATGGTGGCCTGGAGATCAAGATTGTCGATCCTGACCGAAAGGATTTCAGTTGACATACAAAACATGATACGCCAATACGGTCGTGATTACAAGCGTCAGAGTCCCTTGCACGTGATGCAGCTCGTGGTCTTGTCCAGCGGTGGCGAACATGGCGTGGAACGTATGTGCTCACTATCTTAGAATCCGTGCCGATACTAATCTTCGGAATGGCTGCAGAATCCTGATCCCCGTTATTTCATGTCAGGTCATCGAGATGTCTCTCCTCAGATTGAACGGACAATTCCAGGATTGAACAACCTCCCTAATCCGATAATACCGACTAATCGGATGGAGGAGAAGGATTAACCGAGATCTTTCATACGAAGCGCGTTGCTGTTGTCTGAACGCATAGTTCGGTCTTGTGTCAGGCGCCGGCTAGAAGTCAAGATCGCGAAAGGCCCGGTGATTGGACTTGCCAGTGTGATCTCACTCGCTCATGATAGAAGAGAAGTACAACCTAATCTGGGCAGAGCGATTGCCAGGCCGGGTTGCGCATCGCGGTGAGGTTGACCTTGAAGGACGAACATTCGTTGTTTGTGATTGATAAAGTGGTATCGCGGAAGTATCTTTTCGTGATGCGGTTTGGAATCCACTCAGCCGGGCCAGGTGCGTCGGATTTGGAAAGTTTTTCCACGGTGCGCATTTCATTAGTGAAATCAGAACGATTGAAACTGGTATACATCTGACTTTTTGACTGGCGGTGATTGCTGCAGAGAGCATACAATTCGGTTTCCCGCTAGGTGCGCTCGACGGAGTGACCTGGAGGATAACCATTCATGCTCTCTCACCGACAACACTTTTTGAGGCGGCGATTCATCAAGGAGAATGCGACCTGCCAACAGTAATATGAGCAGCGGGCAGAGGTCCTTCATGTTGATACTCCTCGGCTACAGTCGCGTGACGAGGGATTCGTCCTGGTTACAGGAGATCCGTCATTGGAGCACAGCCTGCTGAGTCTGATGCATTGACCATGTACTCCCATGATCAATAATCATCGGCTTAGTTATTCGAGATGTAAGTAATCAGTTCAAAGATAAGTATTGCCGCGAATTGTATGGGCTGCGCTGATAGTACCGGATGATTGGTATTTCATATTTCCGGTTCGAGAAAGGAGGGTGCATGTCGGTTCTGCCTGTAGTGTGGAATCGGCCGGAGCTGTGCAGACCTTTCGGGCCTTTTCGATACCCGGTTGCTCTGCATCACATTTGGAAGACTGAGCCTTGGATAAATTAGAACGCATGCCACGAATGAGCGAATCTACGGAAATGTCGGAAAATAAAAGAGTTATCTCGCGTGCGGGAGCGATAAACCCGCCCAAGAAAATATTTATGTTGTTGTATCTATCGCGCCCGTCCACACTTCCCCCGTTGTACAACGGGGGAATCTCGCTGGCAAGAGCGGGGTATTCGGTGGAAGTCTTGTGCATCACCGATGAGATGGAGCGTACTAAAGAGGAGACGATCGTCCCTGGTTTTGTGGCGAAGCGCTTCACACTTTATAGCAGGGAAATTCTTTACAAGTTATTTGGCGGTCCCCCGAAGAATTTTATAAGGGCCTCCATCCAATACCTGTCCAGCTACGCGGAGTTTGTGTTGAAGGCAACGATCAGGGCGTACTTCGCAAAGGGCGACTTGTACGAAGCGCATGACCTTCCGACTCTACTGCCGTCGTTTCTTGCCTCGAAACTGCGCAGGAAACCATTGGTTTACCATGCTCACGAGTTGTATCCTGAAATGCACGGTAATATGCGCTTCTCGAGATTGTGGAAACTATTGGAGCGAATTCTGACCCCAAGGGCAGACTTGGTAGTTTCGCCTGAAGAGAATCGCTCGAACATTTATTTGGAAGAGTACCACGCGAAGGGAATGCCGCTGCTCATCAGAAATTGTCCCCCTTTCAAAGAACCTGTTAAGAGCTCGAACCTGAGCGACTATTTGAAAAGTTTTGGAGTAAAGTTCAAAACGATTGTGCTTTATCAGGGCTTGCTCGACTATTCGCGGTGTATTGAAGAGATGATAGACTCGGCTAAGTACTTCTCTGATGGTAACGTGCTTGTCCTGCTCGGCGGCGGCAAAGACGAATGGGCGGAACCGGGATTGATGAAGGAATTTCCGAAAAATGTCGTGCATATCCCGTACGTTCCATACCCGCAGCTCGTGGCGTACACCTCCTCCGCCGATGTGGGAATCTTGTTCTATCGAAACACGTGTCGGAACAACTACTACTGTGCGCCGAACAAGCTTTTCGAATATATGATGATGGGGCTGCCAGTCATCACGAACGATTACCCGGGAATCAAGAAATTTGTCGAAGGAGAGAATGTCGGTCTGTGCGCAAATCCGGAAAATCCATTCGACGTCGCGCGCGCAGTGGACAAGCTTGCATCCAACCCGGATCTTTACCAGGAAATGAAAAGCAACTGCCTCAGGCTGTCTAGGGAAGTGTATAACTGGGAGACGGAATTCAAAAAGCTTCAGGAGGCATACAACACGATGCTTCACCAGGCACAGGACGATTGATTTCGCTTTACCGCCGGGTTACTCTTCCGGTATATCTTTGTGTCATGGTCCGTGTCCGATGAGGCGAAGACGCAAGGAGAAGTGATTTTGGGAGACCCAAACGAATGGCCGATTTCGGAGGTGAAGGATTGGCACCCGGGGTCCGCCAGCATTATCATAGATAATTTCAATTATGCGGCATATCTGGGGGGCGCTGTGGAAAGCGCGCTGGCTCAGACGCATTCATCGCAGGTTATCGTTGTCGATGACGGCTCATCGGACGATTCTCGGAAAATCATCGCTTCGTTCGGGGAGCGTATAGAAGCGGTGTTCAAAGAGAACGGCGGTCAAGCATCGGCATTCAACGCCGGATTTGCTAAGGCAGCGGGTGACGTGATTTTTTTTCTTGACTCCGACGATTTGATGGAACCGAATGCTGTCTCCACCGTGCTCTCTGCCTGGCGTGCGGGTACGGTGCTTGCTCATTATCCTATGACGATGATAGATTCGTCGGGAAATCCTCGCGGTGTGGTCCCGGGGCCGCACGCCGCCCTTCTCGCAGAGGGAGATGTCAGAGAGATTCTTATCGCGAACGGAAGTTTCCCTGCGACGATCACGAGTGGAATGGCCTTTGCCAGGCCCGCCCTTGCGCGAATCATGCCGATGCCAGAGAAGGATTTCGTCTATTCGGCGGACGGTTATTTGGTGAGAGCGATGCCGTTTCTCGGTTCTGTCCAGAGAGTCGATGCATTGCTTGCTCGCTACCGAATGCACGGCGGCAATGGTACAAATCCATGGAGTGACCCGGCGGGATACGTTACGGGCTTTCGAAAGAAGATGGCCTGCAAAGAAAATGAATTCGAGGCGACGAAGAAATTCGCGGCTATGTTCCATTTCCCAGTTTCTTCTTCGCTCGGCGAGCGAGATGCAGACTACCTGAGCTATCGTCTGTATTCGCTGGCGCTGGATCCGGCTAACCATCCGATAGCGAACGATCGGCGGATTCGTCTGCTCATGCGCTATGCGGCATGCCGCTGGAGGTCTCCGTGGTCGCTGAGAAGGCGTTTAAAAACGATCGTCCTGCCGGCATTGGCTGTTTTCTCGCGGCCCTCCGCAGCGGCAGCGCTTATCCGCTGGATGTCGGATTCATCCGCCCGTCCCAATTGGGTCAACGGCTTCTCCGGGTGGCTCAGACAGCGACAACAGGGGAAACCCGGCCTACCAGGCCCCGCATCGGGAAAAAGACTTTAACCAAAAGAAACGCCAAATAAAAAGCCTCCATTCCGGTGATCGAAATGGAGGCTGAAAGTCCCTGACTTCAGACCTACTGCGTGAAAGACTTGGTCACTTCAGGAGAACCATCTTCTTTACTGCCTGGAATCCTTCGGAATTTTGTCCCGCCACTCTTATCATGTAGAAATAGACTCCGCTCGAAAACTGTTCCATGTTGATGCTCTTCTCATAGCTTCCGATCTTCATCTGCCCGTAGTTTCTCTCCATGACCTTCTGACCCAGCACGTTGTATATGTCGAGAACCACCGAAGACTGCTGTTTCAGATCGAACCTTATGGTTGTTGAAGGGTTGAACGGGTTCGGGAAATTCTGGTAAAGCGCATACGTCTGTGGAACCCGGGCCGTTGCAGACAGAGTATTAAGCGGGGTTGTTCTGCCTGTCGTGGATACGCTCTGTATCATATAATGATAAGTGTCGCCCGGCTGTACTTTCGTGTCCGTAAAATTGTATATAACCGGGGAAGTGACTGTTCCAAGTCCTTTCAGGCTGTCGTTGCTGAGGTAGCTGGAGATGATCTTATACCGTGTCGCTCCAGGATCTTTTCGCAAGACATCGAAACCGGCATTGTTCACCTGCGACTGCACATTCCAAGAGAGTCTGATGCCGTTCCAGACGGGATTTGCCTTGAAGGCCGATATCTGAACATCGAGTGATACATCACCGTTGGGTAAGTAGTATATCCCCTGGTTTCCCGTTCCGCCGGACAACCCCGTAATAAGGTTTGTCCCGTCCGTGAAAAGGCATTGCACATCCGGACCTACCGGCAGACCTGATATGTTTGCACCCCACGATACGCCGTTGTCCGGGGATGCGTATACACCGGTTGAATAGTTCGAAGCATAGAGAATCCCGGTCGGCTCGTAATAGACAAGGTCCGTAAGATTATTCTGTTGATTGAGGGAAGTAACAAGGGTCCAGCTTTTCCCGGCATCAGTGGACTTGTAAAGGGACTGGCTTGAACCGTAAGTGTTGCCGCCTGCAAAGATCATTCCTTGCGCAACCGCAATGGTGTAAATGGTGGTCCTGGCCGCAAACCCGGTGCCTGCGGTCCAGTTTGCGCCGGCATTTGTGGAGAAGAAGACGCCGTCAGGTGTCCCGGCGTACAGGGTGTCACCGGTCGTGGAATTTGTCAAGTACGCGAGGGAATAAAGGGTATCATTTGTGAGTCCCGTGTTGCTTGCGAGGGACCAGACTACCCCGTTGTTAGTGGAAGTATACAGGCCGACATCCGAACCTGCATAGACGTTGTTGCCGTTGACTGCGAGCGAGTGAATATTGACACTTGTCAGAGCGTTCGTCCAGTTGGCACCGCCATCGCTGGAATAGTATATCCCATGATGGTCTGTTCCTGCGACAAGGTTGCTTCCCGATGAAACGATAGCCTTGACCCCTTTATACAGTCCCTTGCTTCCCGGCTGGCTCCATGTCTGGCCATTGTCGGTCGAAACATGAACGGAGTCATTAAAGGTAGCAACGTAGATATTAGTTCCTTGGGCGCAAAATGACTGCGCCTTAAGTGTATCTGTACCGCTTCCGCCTGAAGCAGTCCAATTGACTATCTGGCCCTGGGAAGTCCCCGACAGAAAAGCGACAGCCAGGAAAATCCATAGCGGTAAAAACTTCTTCATACTCTTTCCTCCTTCTTCTGGGAAAAGGTACTTCCGTTTGAAGTCGGGCCCAGCTTACGGTGTCCTGTTGGGACATTGTATATGCCGATCAAACTCGAATCACCTTTATACTCCAGCGAAAATATACCATTGAAACAATACATAATCAAACTTTTCAAAGCGCAAAGGCCTTTAACACCTCGATCCTGTGATCTGTGCACGATTCTAAGGCCTTCACGCATCTTTTTCTCAAACTTCAGCATGACCGGGGAACTCAACACTTGACATTTTGGTTCAATCCTGGTTCAGGTCCAAGTACATTGCCAGCCTCGTATCACGGTTCTGAATTCCTAGTACATCACTCATAATCGCCGGTCTGCGGTCTGAGCTATTCATTTTGGACAGCATGAGCTCAAACGGAGACTTCTGATGCTGCCACCGCGTCGAAGGTCATATACCGACATCGCAGTCAATATTCCGCGAATACCAACTTTTCCATCACAATGAGCGAAGGTCGAAAGCAAGGATGTCAACAACATCGACATCTCGGAGTGAACTGCCGGATACTCTCATGCCATCCCAAATCGACCGCAACAGTCTCAAATGAACACCTTCTCCGAGGATTCGCTCATTTCAGGTTGGGTCGAGACTTTCGGGGCAAGGGCATCTTCCACAACCGTCCGCACGTCGTTGACGAAAGCATCCCATGTGTGTTTCTGTTCGATTCGCCTCCTCGCTTCACGGCCCATCTCCTCCGCAATCTCGGGATTATTCCAGAGATAAAGGATCGCCTCTCTGAGGGCCTTGGAGTCGCCCGGAGGCACGAAGAGTCCTGTCTTACCCTCTACCATTACATCTGTCTGTCCTTCAGTTCGTGAACAGATCACTGCTTTGCCCATGGCCATGGCCTCAACTATCACTGTCACTCCGTTGTCGGTATCAGTGGGCAGGAGCGGGATGACAACGAACCTGGATCGCGCATAGAGGTCGCGCAATGACAGAGGTGGAAGATTTCCGACCGTAATGTTTACCGGGATGTATTTCGTTTCGTAAACTTTCCTGACGGTGTCATACATCTTCCCTCTGAGGGCCACGGCTATATGACACTTTATGTCAAGCCCTCTCATCGCTTCAATCAGAGTAGGGTAATCCCGCATTTCACGTCCTGCCGAACAAATCATATCAGTCTTGACCCCCATGGGACGGTAGAATTTCTGATCGACAGATTTGTTAAGGAGTCTGGTCTTTTCCGGCGGAATTCCAAGACGATTCACGGCGAAATCCCGCTGCACCGACGACCAGAAAACCATCCTGGTAATATGGGAATATACACGCTTGAGTACCATGGCCTTCCTGGGAGTTGAGATCCAGCTAGTCAACGTTATGTACGGGTATTTCGTCCTGGTGAGCTTAAGCATTACCGCGAAAAGCAAAGCGGGGCGTGTCCCCCATGCTATGATTGCATCGTAATCCCGGCGCAAGAAATATGCCTCGATGATTTCTGAAATACCGAAAGGCAAGAACCTGTAAAGACGTCTGCGCCATGCCGGCGCGCTCGAAAGCACCCTTTCATTTAGCATAACCGAGTTGAGAGTTCTCTCGTAGAGAGAAGCCCTTGGACATTTATCTGCTTCTTCCTGCGCGATATCAGTCTTCGGCAACGCTCCCGTCACCAGCGTCAGTGTTTTGATCTGATCCGCGTTACTTCTCATTTCCGACATTTGAATCGTTATCCTTTCCGTACTTCAAAGAGCTCTTGCGCCCGCCCTCGGGATGCCAGCGACGGCTTCCAGGAATCGGGCGTCACCTACTTATTGTTCTCTCTGGCCGTTCTGACCCAGTGCTTATCATCTCCCTTCACGAGCGTCTTGAGGTAGAGTCTCAGCTTCCACAATGCGTATTTGGGAGTGTTCAACAAAGCGAGATACGCCCCGCGATCGGCTCGGGCTGCTTTCAATCCGCCAAGCACATGAAAGCCTTCGAGGGTCAAAATGCCGGCCCATAGCACGAGCATGAACTTCAGCCATGACACACCGAGCAAGAAAGCGGCTAGATGAACGACCAGAACGATGCATGTTATTTCGAAGAGGTTCATGAAAGCAGGGGTAACCAAATCGACGAGGGCATCGAGGATCATCAGCGATTTGTCACGTACTGCCGCTGTGATCATAGGGCCGGCGTACTTCAGTATGAGGGGCAACCTCCCTATTTCCCACCTTCTTCTCTGTGACTCCGCATTTTTCGGATCGCTTGGTATTAATGCCCGAACCTCTGCCTCGGGAGCAAAATGGATTCTTATGTCGCGGAGTGTGAGATCGATATAGCGTTCAAGATCCTCAACTCTTGAATATGTGTTCCATGGCAGGGCCTTCATGAGCCCCCGAGAGAAGCACATGCCGTTGCCGTTAAGTCCCGAGCTGCATCCGATCACCGCTCTTCCCAACGGCCTTACGTAGTTGTGCAGTATGAAAGCCACCCTGGTCATTTCCGGCGTCCACACCCCCGGCTCCGGTACTATCATGTCACTGCTTTGTATGCATTCGGCTCCTTCTTCGAGGTAAGCATCCATGACTGACAGAAAATTTGTGGAAACGGTCGTGTCGGCATCAATCACCGTGAAGGCATCATAGTATCTATCTGAATCAATTATCTGATCGATGCACCACCTAAGTGCATAGCCCTTTCCTTTTCGGAGGTCGTCCGAACGTTCAAAGACGGTGGCTCCTAAAGATCTCGAAATGTGAGCGGTCTCATCGGTGCAGTTGTCGGCGATTACAATTACGTCGTACAAGTCCTTAGGATAGTGCATGCCGTTCAGACTGTTGATGGTTCGCGTGATAACAGTCTCCTCATTGTGGGCAGGGACGAGTACCGCGAAACGGCGATGGGCTTCGGTCTGATCGTCGAATTCCCTCAAGCGTCGAAACATCGCGAGAAAAGTGAGCAAGGCCAGATACAACGAAAAGGACAGGGACGGGACAATGCAGATTATGTCTAGAACTATTATGAAGAGTCGCATTATTCTAAAATTCTATTCCTGTCTTTCTTTGCTGGATAAAAATAACGGTCACATCGAACTCCGAATATGCAGCACGTCTTTGCCCACGGTCGGGAGACGAAGCCTCCAAAACGTCGGAAAGGATTCATCGATTCTCAACCCACGGCCTCTTGGGCCTAACGGCAAAATCGGTAAGTATCCAAGCTATCATGCTTGGCCGGGAAAGTGAAAGCCGGATATTGTACGGGACGCCCGGTTGCCCGTATGCCACATACAACCGGTATTGGTAGCCGAGTTTCCTCGTCAGGTTGATCCCGTTAAGGGGGAGGCTGAAAAACTGTTCGAGCTCACAGTGCGTATTTGAAGAAGTCAGCCGTGCCATCGCCTTCCTCGCCAGTGCCGCGTCGTGGGTCGCGACTCCTACATGTCGAGCCCGGCCCGCCAGTTTTTCGACGATGTCCAGATAGTTCCCGCGTGAATCTACCCTGATTGTGCTCGGCTCCTTCCATTGTCCTTTTACAATTCGAACGGATACGCCGAGGTCCAAAGCTCTTTCGGCGTCGGCCAGGCTCCGTTGCCACCTTGATGGAAGAGTACACCCTAGATTATCGTAAATCGCTACCGTTTTCTCGAGGAATCCAAGCGAAACGGGGGCGGACTCGGGGCCCAGAGAATCCAGGTGAAGTCTCACGCCACTTGTCTTGGCCAACCCTGCCAGTTCGTGAAACAATCCGATATCGTTGCCGATGGATTCCAGCTTGACGGACAGATACCAGTCGAATTCTTCTTTCCTGAGAGAATCAAATACGCCCCGATATCGGTCGAACATGCTCTTCGGTGTATCGTCGGGTCCCGCCCATGGAGATACGACGGAATGATATCCTCTTTTATGCGCCCATCGGCAGATTGGCAGTGCATCCGCCACATCTTGGCCTGCAATATGCCTCGATGCGACCGTGCTGACGATATTGCTTCTGATAGTCTTAAGCATTGTTTGAACGGCTTTTCTTTGACTTTCTCGTGGACCAAACGGTCGCTATTTTCTTGGCTGTGAGCTGAGCGAAGTCCGCCGATAGAAGTGCAAGCCCCCTCAGCGATCCGGGATAGATTCTGTAAGTCCATGCGCTGTGATATTCGTTTGCCCATATGTGAAGCCACGGTTCGTCAGTTCCGCCGAACTCGCAAGCATCCAGTCCCTGGTCGAAACAGTATTGGACAACGCGGTGCATCAGGAGGATACCCGGGGAACACCACGACCACGCTTCGTCATGACCTATTTTCAAAATCCACAGTCTATTACCGTGAATCGCGGTCAGCTCAGTGGCTATCGGTTTTCCGTCCACACAAAGGAAGAACAGAAAGAGCTCCTTCAGATCGACGGCTCTCTTGCAGTACTCTCTAAAGAAATCTCCCAGTCTCTTGTCATTCTTCATGGCGGTGCCCTTCCTTGCTTTCCAGCTGGCAGCCTCCACATCAAATGCTCGATCGAGATACATGGCCAGATTCTCCTGAGTCGGAGTGATCACCTCTAAACTCAGGGTGCCCTTTGCTTCAATAAGGCGCTGCAATCTACGGAAGCTCGATCTTCGGCTTGAAGAGATCTCCTTCTCGAACTCCTTCCACGTTCCCCTGACCGCTGTCCACGGTAACCTTTCCTCTCTTACCAGGCTCTTCAAGCCCTTTTGGCGAATCTCTTTTTCCCAGGCTCTGGTCTCCTCAGAATTGATTCTCAGGCGGCGCAGGAATAGCGGCATTTTGAGTTGAGTAACCGCATCTACAAGTTCAGTGAGCGCTTCAGCATCTTCGTAAAGGAATCCACCTTCCTCAGTCAGGTAAGTGGTTCCCAGCACCTCGAGCCTGCTGATCAAATCCTTTCGAACGCCGAGCGGCGCTATCGCGCGGACTTTTCCATCTTCCTGCCGCACTACAATCTTCAGTAGGTAAGGCGGGCAGAAGGCAGATGCTCCGGCCAGAAACCACTCGTGGCTCAGGACCGGTGAGCCGAAGCGTCGTTCGATATTGGTCCATTCATCCGCCAACGACTGCAGTCCGGCAAGACTCTCAATGTACTCTATCATGCTCGTGACCGTCGGATCGTGTGATAGCCGGAAATGGCCGATAATTCTCGAAAGTCTTTCAACATTGGCTTTGGGTTCCTCTCATAGGCTTGCTTCATCTAGTTTCACCGGTTTCTGTCTTCTGCTCCGAAGCAGTGTCGGATTTCTCTTTAGACACACCCTGAGCCCCGTTTCGCGCCGAGAGTCGAGGGAGCTTTGAAGAGCGTCCCGAAAGGCGTCCTACAAAATGACCGGCATAGCTGGGAACAGCGCGGATGAAGCCCTTCTCTTCCTTCCTAAGCTTGAATATCTCGGACTCGCAGGCTGCTCTCGAAAGAAGAGAATATCCGACGGAACTCATTCTGTACGCCATGTGGATGTGGTGTCGATTCATTCTTTTGCGACGCAATGTGACGCGGTAATTCTGGTAAACAGTCGATGTGAGGTCGAATTTATAGGCTTCGTTGCCGCGTGCGAGATCGAAAACTTTCCAGTTCGATTCGATCGACTCTTTAATAACGGATACAATCAAGGCCATCCCGGTCCCCGAGTAGCTCACGGAACCCGCCTGTTGCCCCATCTCGAACCCGCTTAGATAATCGCAGACCTGTCCGTTAAACTTGAATCCCAGCCGTCCCGCTACCGGCTTTCCTTCGTGGCGTAATAACTTGATCCAGACCCGGTCTTTCTTACTAAGAGTCTTTACCAGGTCTCGCTGCATCGTTTCAAACCGCTTATCCGAAAAGAGACCCGGGTACCCGGACATGTTCCATCGCTTCTGGTGGAGCAGCGAAAGGGCTTGAAGCGCTCCATCCAAGTTCCCCTCCGGTCCGAACTCCTCGGCCGTGTAGTCCGGGTTTTCGAAGTAGGCTCTGAATGAGTGGCGAAGGTTCCGTCGAACTTTGATTCGAAGCGAGCCTAAATATTCATCCAAGGATTTCGGTAGCAGAACTTTGGGGCATACATCGGTCGGCTCCTTTGCAATTTCGAAGTCGGAGGCTTGCAATCGAGGAAGAACATGATTCAAAAGGACGCCGTCTTCCGGAAGGTTTTGAAGTTCAATCTCATCCCAAAGATCGTCGTTGTCCGTGATGAAGCGGCATACTGAATCGGCTACCTTCTCTTCCTGTCCTCGCTCTGCGATCACGTCCAGGTAGTCTCCCGGCCCCTCCCGCTCCACAGATAGTACCGGGGTCTTCTCGGACTTGAGACCTGATCCCATTAATTTTAGCTGTCTGAAAATCCTGAAGCCCATCATCAGGAAAGTCTGAAGGAAAAAAGGCGCAATTCCGATCAACCTGCCATTCTCTCTGATGAAGACAACTAGCAGGTGACGCTGCGAATCGGAAGCAAAGTGTTTCCACCAGAGATACTGCCAGTCGAAGGTCTGGAAGATCGTCCCGGAGGAGTTGGATACCAGCTCATCCCATTCCTTCTCGAGCGAGCGCAATATAGTTAACTCGGTTACGATCTCTATCGTCGGCTGTAATGACGTGTCGGGCTGCAATTCAGAACACCTCTCACTAGATGATAAAATTAGTTGCTTTGTCTTGAAGTATGCTTTTCGTCTCATCCTTCATATCGGATTCAGAAGCCAGAACTGAATGGAAGTCGCGAATCGCGTCGATAATGGAACGTAACTGGCGCCGCGTCAGCAAGGCATGAACAGGGAGTTCCAGGATTTCATTCGCCAGTGCACGCGAACGGAGGTGTTTCGGGTCAAACGGTCCCTCCGGCCAGCCGCACCCGCAAGCGATACCGGATTCAAGAAGCCGCAAGCGCAGAGAATCACGATAGTTATGATGGACCCTGAGCGGAAAGGTGTATGGGGTCCAGCGCTCGACCGAATCATTTGTCAGCGGGGCCGCCATCGCGAATCCAGAAATTCCCTCCGATAGTGTTTTGTAATTGCTTCGCCGTTTCATCACCTGTCTTCTAAGGTTCACATGGTTCAGAAAGAATTCAGAGACGCGCGACATTTGCTCAACATTGACTTCCTGCTTCTCTTCCGGATTGATATGCCCGCTTTCCGGAAGTTTCAGTATGCGCAAGGGATCCACAGCGCCGGAAACCGCAAGGTAGGTAGACTTCAGCCTCGATAGAATCAAATGCAACAGTGAGTTCAGGCTGCTGGCGCGACGCTTATAACCCGGCCTGAATGAATCGGCACCTGAACGCACAACCAGAATCCCTCCATCCGGAAGAGCCATCATCTTTCGTGCGCTGAATATGGAACAGTCCCCGATCGCCCCGAGAGGCGTGTCATTGATTGAACCTACTAAAGCGAGCGCACAGTCCTCGATAAGGTATTTCCCAGTCCGGGTTGCGAGCTCGCGTAATGGAAAGATGTCAGCCGGCTGGCCAAAGTAATGGATCGCCAGAATAGCACGAGTGTTGTCGTCCACAAGCCTAGAGATCTCATCGACGTCAAACCTGCAATCGTCGTGAATTTCATAGAATCGCGGTTCATATCCCGACGCAAGTGCCGTCTTATATAGAGACGATGACTCGTATGTGGGCATTATGATATTGGGCTGCCGGCAGGGGTCCCATTGCTTCAGCCATACCAAAACGTCTTTGATAGCCTGGGATGCGCTGCCGTAGTTGTAGGACCTTCCTCCAAGGACAGGCAGGTAGTCCTGCAGTCTGGCGGCTATTTCATTCGCTTGCTGTTGCATTTCCGTTAATCCAAACTTGTTCCTATTCGAAGGCCTTAAAAACGCCTTCACCATCTCACGCACAGGTAGGCGACACTCGTGCTCGCGAAATGGCACTTAAGATACCGTGCCACATCGTCAATGTCCGGTGGTCCTGGAGAGTCGCTCGTACGGCACCTCCTCGAGACTCTCCTGCATCTTTGATTGCCGTCTTCCCGGCATCAGCTTGTTCCTGGTCTTCCACCACAACCATCTGTAATGGCCGTACGGCGTGAGCATCTTCACGGCAAAATCAAGGAAGTTGGACGTATTGGTCAACTGGGTGCGCCGTATGTTGAATAGATTGGTGGAGAATCTCGGTGGTCCGGAGAAAGTCGCGCAGCCGTAGCTGTAACCTGCCGATCGGACCATTCGTTCCAATCGATCATTTGTCGATCCGAATGGGTATGCGAACGAGATAACCGGTTTCTTGACCAGGTCTTCCAAAGACCCCTTGGATTCCACAATCTCTTCCCATGCTTTGTTTTCCGGGATTTCTGCCAAATTCGGATGCGTCATGGAATGGGAACCGATTTCGAAACCGAGCTTGTGCAGTTCGACAACCATATCATCGTTCAGAAGCGACATGCCTTCGGCATTTTCGGGGTAGTCCCATTGATTTGTCTTGATCGAACGGTCCCCTATCGCGAAAATAGTGGCCCTAACTCCGAACTCCTTGAGTACCGGGAGAGCGAAGTTGTAAACATCATCGTACCCATCATCGAAAGTAAGGATGACCGGTTTCTTGGGGAGGACAAGTTTTCTTTTCAGCGACAAAGCATGGTCCTCAAAGCTTATGCAAGTGAACCCCCATCTATGAAGTAGCTCCAAATGCCTGCGCAACTGAGACTGCGTAACGCTCCAGTAATAGTCCGTGAGGTGTTCACTGTCGGGTGCAACTCTGTGGTACATAAGCACCTTGATACTTATCGCCACCGTATTCGATTTAATGGCGTTGTCGTTCTTCATACCCTAATGGTGCCTCCTTTCGTACTGACCCGGTCTATCAAATTGTGAGAGCCGCCGTTCGAGATCCTCTGTCACATAGGAATCGGATCCGAAAAAATGATCGCTTTGAGCTCCAGTCATGTCCTTTTCTCTTCGCAGTGGCTGCGTCGGACAAGACATGACTGCACCGAAGCCCTGTTCTTCAGGATGTGCTGCCACCAGAAGCTCTTCGATCTCAATCGACTTCATGCGCTTATGCCTTTTTTCTCCATCAAAACCCGCCGTATGTTCTTGACGGAAACGGCTTTGCCCAGCAATTCCTTTTCGGCGGGCTCAAACACATTAAAAAGGAACAAGAAGATGACGTAGGTCGAAGTACCCATGATTGCCTGCACCACCCAAGAGATCCCAACGTACCTTCCTCCAAATATAACAAGTGCCATCAGGACGCCCGACAGGACCCCTTTCCCTATTGTCAGCGATAACTTGCGTGTAAACAGCTCTCTCGGCAGAAGCCATAAAGCCGACAGCATTATATAAAGTTCGGTCAGGTCAGTTGCGATTGCGGCCCCGATTCCTCCGTTTTTCATCGTCGCTTGAAAATGCGGAATAAGGAAGTAGTTCGCGCCAACGTTCACGAAGATTGCGATGAACGCGACAACAGCCCACTGGTTCTGCTTATCGAGAGCAATAACCGTTCCCCCCAGAACATAGTCCGCATAGACCAGAAGCATCCCGACCGCAAAGATCTGTACCAGGATGATCGAATTCCCGTAGTCGGTCAATCCGAAGAGAAACTGAATGATATGCCCCACGAAGAAGAGCAAGCCAATAGCTATGGGAATAGCTGCGAGCAAGAGAAACTCCAGACTCTTTTGGGATGTATTCTTCATCGTGCCGTAATCTGATGCGCTGAGTCTGGACAGAATCGGCAACAAGACGGAAGAGAAGATCGATGGCAGAAACATCAGGATATCGAACAGCTTGTACGCCGCCCCATACCAACCCACCACAGATTCCGGCGTCATTACGGACAGCATGACTGCGTCTATACGGAAATAGATAATCCCGAAAAGCGACCAAAGGAAATAGGGCAAGCCCTCAGTCAGCATTGTTTTCAGTCTCTCGAAACGAAACGCTGAACGAAATTGGAAGAACTTCTTCGTGAACTTCGCGACGATCCCGAAGTTGAGGAGGGTGCTTGCTGCCATCAAGAGAACGATGACGACCTCGTTGGCGCCGAGAAGCAGCGCGGGAACCGCGGTCAGCATAAGAAAACTCCGTTCAACGACGGAGCCAATGGTAGGATACTTGACGTCTTCAAACCCAAGGTAAAAGGCACGTAACAGGGAAGTGATCCCCGTCCACAGATTAGAGATTGCCAATATCATTATCAGGAGAATCACATGCCACGAATACTTCGCCACCAGGCATAAGCCGAAAGTCAGAATGACCGAAACAATCCACAACAGCACACGGAGGATAGCGGAGTGGACAAATAGATCCGGTACATTGTTCTGGTCTCTAGAGACCTCCTTGGAGATGTACCTTCTCCCGCCATAATCGATGACCCACTGAAAAATCATCTGGATCGACAGTGCAAGGTAGAGAATTCCGTATTCCACGCTTCCCAGGTAGCGTGGGAGGAACATCAACAAGACGAAGCCAGATATCCATGTGATCATCTGGCCAATCATCATCACTACGCTATTCTTGAAAAGCGATTTCGCTATGGAGTAGGCCATGGCTAGGCTATCGTGGAAAGATTGCAGTGATTAAATTCCGTGAAAACCTCACGCGGGCTCCAGGGCCCGCCAAGACCGCCGGAAAGTCCAATCCGAATGTCTGTAACCTTCGGGGTACCCTCCTGTATCGGACTCTCTCCATTGTTAGTTACACCAGCACGCATCGGTTGTAAAAACCTCCATTTTCCCTTCAGAGGACTTATACGTCCCCAATTCCATCGCGATTTTAGGTCGTCACCGATTCGACACCCTGGCCCACTGTCGATTCGACAGCTGCTTCCGCGCGTTCGGCCAAAGCTGATGACGTCTTTTCCTCTCTTACCGCCATCGCCTTCAAAGCAGGCAGTAGCCCGCAGAAGGTCCCGAGGACCACCATATCGCGGTAGTATGTAAGCTGCAAATCGAAATAAGACACAACCATCTGATTAACAACCATCGTCGCGATCGTAAACGCGAGTGCCCTTAGAAATGGATCCTTGAGTTTCTTGCCTAGATACCCGGCCTCAAAGACAAGCGAGTCCATGAAGAGGAAAAATAAAAAGAAGCCCACAGCGCCCGTCTTTGTCATCACCCACAATATTTCGTCGTGCGGAATGTAATCCTGCAAAGTGAATCCGATGTCAACAAGCGGGATCGGCATCAAGTATTTCTTCCCGAAGCCTATCCCGAAAACCGGGGAGCTTTGCACGGTTGTAGCCAGATCGTATCTTTCCAAATCTCTGTAGAGATTCGAATTAAACCGGTCGCCTGCCCCTTTCCTGGTGTCGGAGAAACCCGATCTCACCAGTTGGATCGGTTCACCGAGCCGGCCTTCGTTATTCCAAAAGACCGCCGTATAGATCCCTAATACTATCGTGAGCGGCAAGATTCCCCTGAAAAACCGCACCTTTTCCTTTCCACTCAACAGCGCTACGAACATGGCGATGGCTATGAAGAAACCGGCATACGCCGCTCGACGCTGCCCCGCATAAAAGCCGAGAACCAAGATGGGGAGCAACCAGAGAATTACCTTTCGCTGTTTTGGATTTGCACCGAACATTACAAACCCGATCAACAAAATAAAGATATCTGCCATGAACATCGGATCTTCGTGATTGGTAAGTACGCTATAGCCGTCGAATTTGAATCCCAGGGCACCCAACCGCCAGTCGCCCTGAAACGCTTTGACTGTGACCATGAAAATAAAGATCCAGAGCAGCACGCTGATTTGACGCTTGGTCTGAATAACTTGGGGAATAAGGAAGAAGAGCAAAAGAAAATAGATGAGAGCTCTTATTTCCCAGAGGGACACTAGAAACTCTCCACCGGTCTGCAGGCCGCGGACAGTAGAGAAAAGGATGTCTACCAAAAGGAGTATTGCGAAGCCCCAAAAGGGAATCCCTCTGATCTTTGTGCTCTTTCTGGCACTTATGGCGATAAACCACGCCACCAGAATCATCACCATCTGAATCTCGAGGGGGTTCATAACGCCGGCAGAGAAGGGCGGCAGAAACGGGTTCTGCTTCAAATTGAGGAAATAGCCGAAGCGATCGGTAATTGGCGTCCCAAGCGGCATCTTATTGAGAAACTGGTCGAACAACAAGACCATTCCGAAAAATATGTAGAACCCCCAGTCAACTCTGTAGAAAGTCGCGACCACAACCACAACGCATGAAACGAAGGCTAATGTGGCGAAGATGTCCCCATTCGTTAAGATCAGAATCATCGCTGTCCCGATCGAGACCACGACTATCATCACGTAAGGGACTAGAACACTGAACTCGAAACGTCTCAGATGCCTGGCGAGAGGATTGTGGGATATCCCCATCTTTTAGTCTGCTCCGTGTGATGTCATAACTTTGGGACTTTCATAGTGAACATGTCCAGCAACACCAGCGCGGTTTGCAGAAAGGCTATGGCAGCAAGCAAGAAATACTTAGTCGTCTTTCTCTGCCATTTCTCCCGTCCCAGGATTCCGGCAAAAGCCATGAGCATCACAAGTGTTAAGATCGGTAGCATTTAATTTCTTTGCGATTATAGTTGGACCGTCAAAAGTCCTTTTCGTTGACTTCATTCATAACGAAGGCTAAAACAGTGTCCTCGCGCACTCTGCGAAAGAGCATGTTGATATCGCGTCGCTTAGTCTTTTTAGCCTTTACGACGACGATGAGCCCGGTGAGCTGGTTCGCGATAAGCGTCGGAAAACTTTTCTCGCTAACGGCGGGCATATCGATGAGTATGAATTCGAATTCTTTGAACAAGGAGGAGGTGAGTTGCCTGAACGACCCCGATTTGTTGGGGGCAATCATTCTCGCGGATCCAGCGGGCATCGCAAAGAGATTCTCGACTTGCGTCGGCGCGACACAAATTTCGCCGCCGGCGAGAGCCTCGGACACTCCCGGACCGCGTGGTATTCCGAAGATCTTGTGAATCCTCGGGCTATTGAGGTTAAGATCAACAACGAGCGTTCTTCTTCCCGTACCCAACGATATCGCTGTAGCCAGGTTGCATACGGCAGTCGTTTTCCCCTCACCCTCGTTTGGGCTGGTAACGCCCAGGCTAAGCTTTATGGAGCTGTAGTCTTCAGGCAGGAAAAGCGAGTAGTTGAAGGAATTGTACAGGGGAAATGTAACCGTCTTCTCATCCAGCAGATTTCCGGTGGCAGTACTGAACTTCACCGGCCTGATCATTTCCACCGGTCGGCGCTCGTTATCATCGACACGGCTTGGCAGATGTTCGTTATTTTTCTGCAGACCTAAATCCTCCGGCAATTTGCGCTCAGTGTTCGACATCAGGTCGTAATTTCTGTGAGGTTGTGTCAAAATATTTTCCTTCGGGCTTACTTGTCATCATCAGAACCGGGAGCGGGTAGATACGCAATGATGGGCTTGTCGAAGAGCTCGATGTCTTGCGGCGTCCTAATTCTTGTATCAAATAATTCTGCAAGGCCGGCGGAAAGCAGTCCCAGGAATGCTCCGAGCCCAACTCCACCACCTATGATAAGAGCCTTGTTAGGTTTCGCGGGCTTCACAGGCAATTGAGGTGGATCTATTACGACATACTCGCGTGAGCTGTTTTCCCCGAGATCGCGGTTGGTCTGGGCTTGCTCGAGCTTAACCTTCATTTCATTGTACAGCTTCTCGTAGATATCGAAATTCGACTGGAGGTCGCGATCCTGGCTCTGGGCGACAGCCGCCATTTGAACCGACGTGATGGCCTTGTTCCTTCTTTCCTCGAGGGAAAGAATCTTCCCCTGTGTTCTGGCTTGTTCCGACCTGATGGCGTTTTCAACTAAGCCCACCAGCTGCATCACCGTGCCACGGGCAGTCTGAACCTCTGGAAATCTCTCCGTGTACTGCTGGGATAATTTGTCGTACTTGGTGACAGCATCCTGAAGGTCCTTCGAATAGGGGACATCCAGCAGCGGAATCAAATAAAGCTTCGTCAAGTCTATATGCTGGTTTTCCTTTGTCCTGGCAGCGGCATCGAGAATGTCTAGTGCATCCCGATAGTTCCTCATCGTCTGGTCGAGAGCCTGGAGCTGGTTTCCGTAATCGCTGATATTCGCGTACAATGTCTTATCATCTTCGGGCAGCTCGTTTATGTGCCTCTGCAGTGCATCCACCAATTTCTGCTGGGTCTGGTCGAACTTGTTACGCAGCTCGACAATTTTCTTCTGAAAGAAATTCACCGCAAAATCGTTTTTCCTGTTTTCAACGGCAAGTCTGGTCTGTATGAAGAGTTCCGACAGTATCCTCACCGCCTTCTGAGCCTGCGCCGGAATAGTGTCAAAGTAGGATATAGTGAAAGAGCTGGCTCCTTCGCGGGCCGTCTTTATGTTCTTTGAAATCTGCTTGACCATCATGTCTCTCAACGCAGGTGATTGCAGATATTCATTCATGCCCAGACTATCCATCAAGGATTCAATAGTTGGGGTACTATATATGATTTCGTTGAAGTCGCCCAACTTATTATCTGATTCCAGGGCGACAGCTATCCTGTAGTCGACCAATGGATTCAGCAAAGCATCATCCTGAACGAGTATCGTGGTAGAGGACATATACTGTCTCGGGAGAAGAAACGCTCCCAACCCGCATATGATGATGACAAGTAACGCCGGCAACAGCAAAGCAAGCCTGCGCCTGCGTAGTACTGCCAAAAACTCGTCGACGGTAAATTGAGCATTTTTCATTTTCACTGCCTTTTTGTTATAGAAGGTCAAAGAGCGTGCCACTTGTGACCTTCAGATTCAGCGAATGCTGGGCTTGTTTGCCAGATTTACGCCCCCAGCAGGTGTGTAAATTATTCCCACAACCGAGCTGCAATGTGTAAATTGTATCCATGGGCTCCGGGTATTTGTTAACAATATACTCATAGAGTTCGTTCTCTTTCCATGGTCGACCTCACGAGAGTGCTAAGTGGCCTAATGGGCACTGTTTTCGACCAATGGGACCGTTTCGAGACTACCAGGGCCTGCGGCACGCATATTGTCTGTTTGTATTGAGAAATGAATGATCTATTTGGATCGAAGAGTTCAAACTATTCAGCGGCGGCGCTGGGAGAATGAAGAAAGAATTGAATTCCTTGAATGAGTTTACCGAATATTTTTCGCACGTTAGCCATGCCGCAAGGGAACAGCAGCATGGTGCGACGGCCGCAGGAAAAGATGTACGCGGGACGGAGTCGGAATCCATGGTGGAATTACACAGTGCTATGAAGAGATTTTTTCTAATTTTTATTGCCTCGGCCGTATTGGCGGGTTGTTCTCTCGAGACGGTGACTAGGCCGTCGACCACCGTGTTTCCTCCTGCAAACTTTAAAGCCCTAAGTGAGAGTTCGAACGTCGGCTCGTTGCGGGCAAACGCCGATTCCGTCAACAACGAGAGTATCATCAGGCCGGGCGATCAGATCCAGATCACGGTCTGGGGATATCCCGAGTTTAATACGACCACAACTGTTAAGGAGTTCGGAACTATAACGGTCCCGCTAATAGGGGAAGTGATTGCGGCCGGGTTGACTGTCGGTCAGCTCCGGGATCAGCTGAAGCAGCGTCTTTCGGAATATGTCAAGGGCAACGCGCGACTGACTGTAACACACATCGGGATGGATAAGCAGGTCAGCGTAATGGGAGCCGTTACCAAGCAGGGCAACTATCCTGCTCTCACCGAATTGACGCTGATCGAAGTCCTCTCTGATGCAGGTGGACCGACGGCGACGGCTGATTTGACGCACATAAGGATTTACCGCCATAGTATGCATGCGGAAGTGATCGATGTGGACTTGGAAGAATATTTGCAAACCGGAAACGTTCAATACATTCCAAGGGTCGGCCCGGGCGATGTTGTCTTTGTGCCGGAAAAACAAAACTTCGTCCTAGCATTTTCTGCCTATGCAAGTGAGGTCGTCTTTCTTTTTGGATTCTTCGCACTTCTTCGTTGAGCGGAACAGACATGATAAAGAGATTAGTTTTCTTCGGGATAACTCTGGCCTTTTTAGGGAGTGGCTGTGCTTACGGCCAGTCGCTGATTCCAACCTCCGACTTGGGGGCGCGTAATGTCGCACTGGGAAATGCCAATATGTCAGAAGCTCACGACATAAGCTGCATGTATGAAAATCCGGCAGCGATCGTTTTTCTTCAGAGACCATCCGTTCTGCTGAACCACACTCAAGGGAACTACAGCGCGATGCAGGAAAATCTTGCCTTCCCTGTGGTATATGATCGTTCGCAGATGGTTGCGTTCGCTGCACAACTCTTTTCAGTGGGCGAGCTGGCTAAGTCGCAAGCGGGCACTCGTTATGCAATCGGTTATACTCTGACATATGCGAGAAAGATGACTTCAAGTATAAGCCTAGGGGGATCTGTGTCCTTCCTTCGCGGCTTTGTACCGCATCAGAGTAGCGCAAGCGCTGCCTCCTATACGCTCGGGTTTGACTACATCCCTAATCCGGATGTCAGCTACGGCTTGGCGCTGGGCGGTCTCGGTACAACTGTGGATTTCGTGAACGGAGGCGCTGGTGTCGCGGCGATTCAATCGATATCACCCAGGGTTCTGGAGGGTGGAGCGGAAATGCGTTTTCCCACGGAGTCGTCTTTGCGGCCGGCATACCTGATCTTGGCGCTTGCTGCAGAGAAGATAATCGGGCAGTCGGGCGTCGACTACAAAGGGGGAATCGAGTTTTTACCAATCAGCTTCCTGGCATTGAGGCTCGGTTATATCGCTGGACCTACAGTACACGAGCTTAGATATGGGATCGGTCTTCGAGAAGGCCCGTTCGCGGTGGACTTTGGGATCTACACAAAGAAGGTGGATGAGTCAAACATCCTTTTTGAGCAGGTCTCCGCCTCAATGGAACTATAATGCTAAATACCCGACAAGAGAAATAAAGTGAATAGAGATGCACACGAAAAAGAGTCCGGCCGGAACCACCGGCCTGGAGAACCTGGAATTTGGACGGTGAGAAGTGAAAAGGAGGCGGACCTATGGCAGTGATTTTTATTCTCTGCTTTCTGGTTTCGGCAGTCCTGTCGCTGGTTCTGACGCCGTTGGCCATACGACTGGCTTTCGCAATAGGCGCTGTCGACAAACCTGATGAAAGAAAGGTACACAAACGGGTCATGCCGAGACTTGGTGGTGTCGCGGCATTCCTGAGTTTCGCCCTTACTCTCGCAATAGCGCATCTTATTTTCCCGGACCTGAGGTTTGCGACGATAATCGCGAAAGGGAATTGGCAGATGGTCGCCGCGTCGTTTGTCATCATTCTTGCCTTGGGGGTCTGTGATGATGTGTGGTCCCTGAAGCCCGGGAAGAAATTCTTGGTGCAACTACTGGCGGGATCGCTTGTTTACGTCGCGGGCTTCCGCATATTGCAGATAACCGATCCGTTCGGCGGTGGAATGCTGAACTTGGGGATGTTCGCCTATCCTCTGACTGTTCTGTGGGTGGTCGGCATCACGAATGCTTTTAACCTCATCGACGGCCTCGATGGGCTTGCTTCCGGTATAGCCCTTATCGCAGGGTTGACCATCACAGCGATTTCAATTTTCCATCGTGATATTGAGACAGCTGTCGTAGCTCTTGCGTTTGTAGGCGCCGTCTTCGGATTCCTGCGCTACAATTTCAATCCAGCCAGGATTTTTCTCGGGGATTCCGGAAGTCTATTCCTGGGTTTTACTCTTGCCGTACTCTCCATCGAGAGCTCTACAAAGGGCTCCACGGCGTTTTCAGTGATTGTTCCTCTCCTGGTCCTCGGAGTGCCTATAATGGACACGATTCTGGCGATGCTCAGGCGGATATTGAAATCGTCCCTTACCGACGAAGCCCCAACTACGGCGCCCGGAGGGAAGTTCCATTCCATGTTCCTGCCTGACAAACGGCATATTCACCATCAGTTAATCGCAAGGGGGTTGTCCCATCGCGATGCCGTTATTGTGCTTTATATAGTATCGTGTGCATTCGGGCTCAGCGCGTTTCTGGTGACTGCTGGGAGTCTGAACACTTCCTTGCTGCTGGTTGCAGTCGCTGTTGTGATAGAATTCGGAGTGAGAAAACTTGGCTATCGAGAGATGGCTTTTATCAAGAACGGTCTTCTCCTCAGGTTCTATAGCCGCGCTTTTCTGGATTCCGCGGTTACTCAAATCGTGCTTGATACGCTCTCGGTTTTCGCGGCTTTCGTGGTTGCCCATTTGTTGACTGCTCCCGACCACCTGTCGGCGCCTCTCTGGCGGCTGTGGGCGTTTGCCATCGTTATCGTATCCACTATTCAGTTGTTCGCGTTCATATTTGGCGGACTATATAAGAGAGACGTGAGCCTTTTTGGATTTGGAGATATCCTTCAGATACTGAAGGCTGCACTTGCGGGTGTAATCGGAACCGCGGTCGCGTTTGCTCTCTTGCCGGTCTTTCCTGACGGGATGAGAATCGGCGAGTTTGTATTGCTCGATTTCTACCTGTTGACGACGTTGGTTGTGGGATCAAGATTCGCATTTCATGCTTTGAACTATGTGTTTCATAGAGAGCCGATTGAAGGCAGGAGATCTGTCATCTACGGTGCGGACCGTGATGGACTGATAACGCTTCAATCCCTTGTCGCTCAGAGCGCCAGCAGGGGAATATCGCCGGCAGGCTTTCTTGATGACGACCCGAAGCTGGAAGGTAAATTCCTGGATGGCTACCCGATCTTCGGTGGCCACTGGAAATTGGAAGGTCTGATAAAGAGAATGAACGTCTGTGAAGTGGTCGTGGCGAGTCAGAAGATGAATTCTCTCGTCCTCGGGAGAATCACGAAGATTGCTGACGAGTGCGGCGTTCCGATTAGACTTTCTCAAATGAAGTTTGAATTGGTAGGGCTTAACTCCGAGACTGAGACAGTACCGCCCGTCTATTTAGAAAGAGGACAAACTGCGAAGACAGCATCCGAGCTTGCGTATTATGGAATCAACGCCGAATTCAAATAAACACCAGATGAAGAACGGTGATGTGCACTATCTTCTATTCATCACATTTAGTCTTGCAATGGTTTTGACCAGTTCACGACCTGCAATATCAGGCACAAATCCCCGCTCCATGACGAGCGCGTTGTCGTCCCCTGTGCTGGTTCATCCTCTAAACTACTCCGCCCTTGGCGCATCTTCCGGCGATAGTCTGAAATGGACGGATGTTGCAGGCGCAAAGTCGTACCTCCTACAGGTTTCTACGGACTCTACTTTCAAAACGAAGGATTTGACCGTCATCGATTCGGCCGTCGCTGGGACCAGCTTTGTGCTTCCGACCATCAAACCTCAGACTATTTTTTACTGGCGCGTATCGGCCGCAGATTCGGTAGACACCAGCGGATGGTCGACCAGATGGACCTTCACGACAGGTACACCATCCGCTCCGATTCCCACCGCTCCGCCAACGGGATCGTCTTATCGTCCTTCCCCGATAGAATTAGGCTGGTCGTCGGCCGCCTACGCCGACTCATTCCGTGTTCAACTGGCCGTCTACAACGGCGATTATTTGTTTTCTGCGCAAGACATCGTAGTGGACACTTTAGTCTCATCGGATACGATTGAGATCCCAAATCTGCAACTGGCACAGACATACTATTGGCACGTCTCGGCTAGAAATGAGAATGGATCGGGGCCGTGGAGTGCTACCCAGACTTTTTCGACATCCGGCCTGCCAACAATCACGCTTGTCGCACCAGCCCGGCTCGACAAAGTGAGTCCGCCCAATGTAACGTGTTCCTGGCTTACAACAAGAGGTGCAGTTGCTTATGAATTCCAGCTTTCTCTCGACGCCTATTTCAACTCCCCTCCGCTGATCGACACAGTCACGGAGGGTACCTCTGTTCTCGCAAATATCCTCGTGGCAGGCAAGGACTATTACTGGCGCGTGAGGGCCAAATCGAATGTTAACGGTGTCTGGGGTTCGTGGTATTCTTCCGAATTCTATACCTACCCTGCCGCTCCCGTTCTTCTGGCGCCGGCCAACCGGACTGAAGTTAGGGCGGTCAATGCGACCCTCCGATGGAAGGGCGTGGCAGGCGCTTCTTACTATCAAATCCAGTTGGCGCATGATTCGTCGTTCAAATCGATTGTGATTGATTCTACCACCTTATCGGCAGTAGACTCGGTTGCAATTGACACACTTGCCCCGAACTCAGAGCTATTCTGGCATGTTAGAGGCGGATCAAACTCCAACGGTTGGAGTAGCTACTCGAGCACATGGGCATTCTCAACGACTTCTCTGCCGCCCGTTTCGCCGACGCTGGCCTCGCCCCAGGACAGCTCCGTAATCTCCCCGTTGGGAGTGGTCCTCTTTTGGAGAGCCGTGCCGGGTGCGGACCTGTACCTTGTTCAGTTGTCCACAGACTCGACTTTCAAGTCAGTTTACCTGAACGATTCGGCCGTCGCAGCCGATTCGCTCTCGGTCGGCACGCTGAAGACTGCCGCGACCTATTTCTGGCGTGTCGGAGCCCATTCGAATACAGCAGGTTGGGGAAAGGTCTCGAAGTTCCACAGATTTTCGACAACCCCGTACATACTGCCCGCTCCAGAGTTGATGGGCCCTGCCGACAGCAGCAGTAATCTACCGACGAGCCTTATGCTTCACTGGGGGATTGTGTCTCGTGCCCTTGTATACCACGTCCAGATTTCTCCACGATTGGGTTTTGATACTCTGACAGTAAATGATTCGACCGTTAGTTCGGATTCGGTCTCGGTACAGCATCTTGTAAGGGGATTCCGCTATTATTGGCGTGTACAAGCGGGCCTGGGAGGCGGGCGTTGGAGCCCATATTCAACAATGTGGACTTTCACTGCAGAGCCGTGGACCCAAGCTACGACGCTCACTGTAAATTCCAGCGTGGCGTTTCCGGTGCATTCGGATATATCCCAGTTCAAGCCGACCGACTACAAACTCGTGGGCTTTCCCGGCGTTGGCGGTTTGACAATGGCGAAGGTATTTGGGGGCACTCCTGAAAAGGACTGGCAAGCATACTGGGACGATGGAGCGGATTCCAATTATTTCGTCAAGTACAACCAGTCGGATACCTTTGACGTGGGCTCGGGTCGGGCATTTTGGCTGATTCACAACGGGCCGTTGCAGGTGAACACTACGGTTACTGCTATTCCCCTCGATTCACTCGGCCAGGTTGAGATTCCGCTTCACGGCGGATGGAATATCATCACAGACCCATTTGCCGTCGACGTTCCATGGGATACAGTCCAGGTGATCAATCATATCAGTGAACCGATTTGGTCGTTCGATGGAAGCTTCGGGTTGTCTGCATCACTTTCTACATATCAAGGGTATTACTACTTCAACGCGGACAGTCTTGCTTCGCTGAAGATTCCCTACATGGAAGCACAGAGCGCACCTTCCGTGTCGCGACAGTTTGTGGGGACGGCTTCTGCAGATTCCAGTTGGACTATTCACGTAATGCTGACTTCAGCTGGGGCGATAGACAGCTCCCTTTGGTTTGGCGCTTCAAGGTCGGCGAAGTCCGGTTTCAACCGTCTTGATATTCACAAGCCGCGCAGCTTGGGATCGAACGTCTCTATATACTTTCGCCATCCCAATTGGAATCCTGATTTCGAATCGTTTGCCAGTGAGATACATCCGTTGTTCGCGGACTCGTCCGAATGGACTGTCGAGGCAGACGCTATTCCCGGCAAAGAGGCAGTTATGAAGTTCTCGTCGATTAATCAACTGCCTGCGGGGTTCGATGTGTATCTACTAAACGCCGATAATGGTGCGTGGGTGAACTTGAGAAAGACACAGGCCTACAGTTTTATACCAAAAAATCGAACCACCTCGTTCAAGGTCTTGGTCGGGAAGACGGGCTTCCTGGATGGAGTTATTGGCAAATCTGGAGTGAGGTCCTTCCGGCTGGATGCCAATTATCCGAATCCGTTTAATCCCACGACGGTTATCACGTATCAACTGGCCACCGACAGCCGCGTCTCTCTAAAAGTTTACGACATTCTTGGCAGGGAAGTCGCAACCCTTGTGGCCGGTGAGCAGATAGCAGGAACCCACACGGTTCAATTCAACGGCGCGCGCCTTGCGAGCGGAGTCTACTTCTACAGACTGGTGACAGGCACTCATGAGGCGACTAGGAAAATGGTCTTACTCAAATAGGACGGAGTTAAGAAAGTTGTCTTTTAAGTTGGATAACTCTGAATCTGGTCATAGCAGCAATTCGATGTTTCGTACCGCTGTTGTGGTACTGTTCTCTTTTTATGCCCTAAGCGCGGGCGCAGCATATTCTAAGGCCGACAGTTCTGAGTCAGTGGTCACCGGCGTGAGATTTGCAATCTCGGGTCTTAGGGTAGTTGTACATTATAATCTTCTGGGAACGCCCGGCGCGAGATATGACGTATCTCTGCTGCTGCTGAGGCGGTCTGATCCGGCGTTTAGATATTCACCGATAGTACTGACGGGGGATATAGGGATAGGGAAGTATGCCGGGACAGACCGGCAAATAGTGTGGAACATGAAGAATGAATTCCCCCAGGGATTGCCTGGGAACGATTTTTATTTTGTGGTTAAGGCAGAGGAATTGGAAGAAAAGCAATCCTCCACCAGCATTCTGACATGGATCGGTGCAGGGGCGGCAGTCGTCGCTGCCGCGGTTACATACGTTATCGTCATGCAGAACCACGGGGCCACCTCTCCTCCTGCGTACCCCCTTCCACCTGGGAGACCGAAATGATTGCTTATGAGAGATTCCTGAACGACGGTAATTATATGCGCGGCGAGTTCTTTGTGATAAGATGGTGTAGAAAAACTCTTTGTCAGTCGACAGTTATCAGAAGAACTGAGAAAGAGGCAAGGTCATCCAAACATCAGCCAGACGATTAACGCATGCTGATAATGGTACCGGATCGATCTCTGGATTTAACGAAAGGTAACGTGGTCATGTGCACCCTAAACTTTATCCTCCAAAGCTTTTGATGGGGAGAAGTAACCTTGACAGCCTTGATTATTGATGACGGGAAGGTAGCTACCCGGTTGACAAGCCGGGAGCGTCATTTCAGAAGGCTGTGTGTGCTCTTTGTCGCGGTAGGTGATGCTGACTTGGTTTCGATAAGCCAAGGTTTTAACGATCTGGGCATTTCTCTCGAGTCGGGCCGCGTTCCTTATGTCGGTGGGGTTGCTGAAGCGCTCAAGCATCACTCATCCGATGTGATAGTTGCTGACCGTCGCGCGCAGGAAATGTCGAGAGTCGATTTTTCATACCCGCTGGAGCCAGGAGGTATCGACGCGCCGTTAATTGTAATTATTGATTCAGAGTCGGACCAGGCTGAAGGATATATTAAGGGACGAGATAAAAGAATCCTTGTCTTCAGATCGAGTATTGACCAGATGCCGGCTGGCGTCGTGGCGTATCTGCACGATTCGAAAGACGCTGGTTCGGCAAAGCAAGGAGAGACAGGGGTTGATCCGGACGCGGAAGAGAGAGCGTGCGTCGGGGAGAGGGACGGACTCGGAACTGGCTTTGTTATCATAGAAGCGAAGTCAAAGCGCGCTTTGTATGCAAACAGGGCATTTGAAGGGATAACCGGTTACTCTGAGAGAGAAATACTTCGGATGGACTCCATTAAGGCGCTTGTTGCTCCGGAAAGCAGAGAAACTTTCAGGAGATGCCTTCGGGAGGCTGGGGGAAAGGGAACCGGTACAAGTCGTTTTGCAGCGGGGATTGTCAGGAGAGATGGTAAAAGCACGGAGCTGAAATTTGCGGCAACGCAGTTTAGCTGGAACAACAAAAAGAGGATCGCCATGATTGTGTACGATTCAACTGCTGCGACACTCGGTACATCGGACAAGAGAAAAGATGTGCACCTCGGTGGAGCATCCGATTATCATATTCCCTTTGGGTCCATCGATGGTATTGCAGGCGAGTTTGTCGTTATCGATATCGACAAGCAGGGCAGAGTCAAGAATTGGAGCCCCGGCGCCCAACGGCTTACGGGATATCACGAGGGTGAAATAGTGGGAGCGAAGTTCATTTCCCTCTTGGTCTCGGATGACGGTGAGGCCAAATCCAAAGCGGTTTCTTTCCTGGACGGTGACGTCCGCGCCGAGAAGATAGACCTCGAGTCGTGGGTATCTCAGAAGGCAGGAGGGAAGATTTGGGCCGGGATTACCTTAACACGCCTCTTTGACGCCATGGGTTCAACGTCGGGTTTTTCTTTGCTGATGCGGCCTTTTGTTGAGGTTGGCGTTAGTGAGGCTCAATTGCGGGAGAGGGAAGCCCAGTTGCATTCTTTGACATCACATCTCCAATTGGCCAGGGAGGAAGAACGTACAAAGATAGCAAGGCAGCTTCATGACGAGTTCGGTCAGATGCTGACCGCGCTGAGAATAGATCTTTCGATTCTCGGCAGGATGATCTCAAGGACCGTCTCCGAACCGCTCGGACGTGTCTCTCTGCTGGAAAAGATTTCATCAATCTCCGAAGTACTCGAGCACACGATCAAGTCTGCGAGAAGGATGATTACTGAATTGAGGCCGCCTGTGCTTGATGAACTTGGGCTTCTCACCGCTATCCAATGGCAGGTGCTGGAGTTTGAGAATCGCACGGGCATTCAGTGTCATATCAAAAAGCTTCAGCACGGCGTGACCTTTGATCCTGCCGTTTCGACAGCCGTATTCAGGATCCTGCAGCAGGCACTCGACAACGTGATGAGACATTCTGCCGCGACTGAGGTTTCGATTTCCCTTCAAATCGTTAGGCCGAACACGGTCCTGGAGGTGGCAGATAACGGTAAAGGGATCGAAGCCGATAAGCTCAAAGATCCATCATCAACGGGTCTCATCGGGATTCGCGAGCGGGTACTTTCCCTCGGAGGGAAACTTGAGGTCCATGGCCAGCCCGGCAAAGGCACGACTCTTACAGTGTCGATTCCGAGCACAAACTATAAGATGGTTGGGACAGCTCGCAGATGATACAGGTCTTCCTTTCGGACAGCCATCCTCTGGTCAGAAAGATACTAAGGGAAATACTCGACCGTGAAGTCGACATGCAGGTCGTTGGCGAAGGTGATGGCCCCAGAGAGGTTATCGACGGCGTGAGGAAGCGTACGCCGGATGTCTTGATAACGAGCCTGTCGTTGAACGGCGGCAGCGCACTCGGTATGATTCGCCAGTTGAAACGACGTCAACCGAAATTGCATGTCCTGGTTCTCACGATGCACCCTGAGGAGCGTTTCGCGGTTAGGAGCTTCAGGTCGGGAGCGTCGGGATACCTGACTAAGGACACCGCCCCTGATGAGATCTTACGCGCTGTTCGAACCCTGGTGTCGGGAAGGACCTATATACCAATCTCATTGGCTCAGAAGCTCGCGATGGAATCGGGCAATGAAACCCTTCAGAAACATCATGACATCCTCTCGGACAGAGAATTTCAAGTTATGTGTGCGCTCGCATTGGGAAAGAAGGCCTCAGAAATTGCGGACGAACTTTCGATTACTGTCAGAACCGTCAATAGTCATCGGGCCCATATCATGGAGAAACTTGATATGAAGGCAATTCCCGAGTTGACTTTGTATGCGATGGAAAATCACTTGATTTAGCACCTTTGCCAATCTGCGGCAAGCCACGGAATTGAATGCGTCGAATATCGAGAGCTTCTTCTTGTGGCCATCGAGAGATTACACCACGGTCGGAAATGGAGAGGGCGGCCGACAAAGTACATCGGGAGGGAACGCTGAGAACACTTGAACCTGTCTGTGAAGGTCTGTCTTCGACAAAGCAACCAATGACTTCTGATCCTCTTCGGCAAATTCACGCGATGCCAACTTCGTAGATTTGCCGAAGGCAAATACCAGGTAATCCTTCATTCCACCCGTTCCCCCCTACAAAACGTCTCCTGCCTGAATTTGGAAACATCTCAAGCGTGAATTGCATCGGGCTGCGTGTCAGCTTATATTCGTTTGAGAATTAAGACTGATGTTCCGAATAGTCCGGACGCGCATCATGCCGCGACATTTGACGGATTCCTGGTCCATGTTCTTGAAAGGAGAGATACGGAATGCCTTTCGGGTTTGTATTGCAGCCGGTCGTGCAAAATCTGCGGTGCAATCTGCCCTCGCGGGCACAAAATGCCCATGAATCCATACCAACGGCAAATTTAAAGCACAATATTGCGGCACGTTTATTGACTTGAAATGCCATGGAGCGTTCGCCGTGCAGCGAGTGACCCGAATCAGCTGTTTCCCGGCATTAAGGACCCTTGAAATTGCCGGACTCTTCGGTAACTCTAGCCTTGGAAGGAGGAATATGATATCCGAGAGGAAGTCTA
This sequence comes from Candidatus Kryptoniota bacterium, assembly GCA_046706745.1. Taxonomy (GTDB): domain Bacteria; phylum Bacteroidota; class Ignavibacteria; order Kryptoniales; family JAKASW01; genus JAKASW01. The sequence goes on along the minus strand of JBJKPC010000014.1, from coordinate 4,394 downwards.
AGTTGTTGTCCGCTACTGTGTTGGCGCTTTCTATTGTTTTGCTCGCGGGGACAACCGCGAGTGCTCAAACTTCAAAAGGTCCATGGGTTGATGTTTACTGGCCGGCTTGGGAGCTCAGGAACGGATTGAATGGCGTTCCGCCGGTGTCGGCCGTTGATTTCTCCGCGATGACAGAGATTATCCTCTTCGGAAGCGGGATGTATGGGAACGGCGGGATTTCGGTAGAACTTGACCCAAGTGGTGTGCAACGGGTTCTCGCGGCGGCGAAGCCACATGGGACGAAAGTTCTCCTTTGTCTGGGTGGAGCGAGCACCAGACCACGATTCCTGAACTCTTGCGATGCGGCTCATTTGCATCTATTCGTCCATAATGTCGTGGCCGCCATAAGAGATACATTTCACCTCGATGGAGTTGATGTTGATTGGGAACCACTTGCCCCTCAAGATTCGACTCTTTTCAGGAATTTGATCGTTGCTCTTAGAGATTCGCTCCCGGAGCCGTATCAGATCAATCTCTCCGTAGGAGATGAGGTTCAATGGACGATAGCTCCAATCGTAAAATATGTCGATCAGGTCAACATGCAGAACTACGATATGATGGGAGTCTGGTCAGGCTGGGTGACGTGGTACAGCGGCTCAATTTATCCCTATGCGGCCGACGGTTCAACGGTAACTGCTATAGGAGGCAAGAAGGCCGTCCCAACCGTCAGCGGCGACGGCAACCCGCCGGCGGGTGCAACCGACCCATCGCATGGTGCGGGTGTAAGAGGGTTTCTTGAGGCAGGTATTCCCGCGGACAAGATAGGTATCGGATCCGAGTTCGGTGGTTGCATCTGGAAAGGTGGAGTGATGGAGGATGGCAATGGCGTTACAAAGGCTGGAGAGGCCTGGATTTCGGCTCCATCGTTTACCGCTGATGTACCGCTCTACAATACCAAAGGGACCGGTATAATGCAAAAATATTACCAGCCACAGTATTATCACTGGGATAACGCTGCGAAGGCCGCCTATCTTAGCATGGATAATCCGGGAACCTCGAACGATTACTTCATCAGCTACGATGATTCTAATTCGGTAAATGCAAAGTTCGCATATATCAAACAGCAGGGGCTTGGTGGGTATATCATATGGACAATGGGCATGGGATACCCGGGGAATGGTACTTACCCGCTTCTGCGAACGGTGAAAGCCGACCGGCTCGGCGGTCTGGACGGAATAAAGTCGTCTTCCATTATTCCAAAGACGCCGAACCTAAAGCAGAACTTTCCTAATCCTTTTAATCCGACGACATCGATAACTTTTTCCATCCCTAACTGGTCGGATGTAAGCCTCAGAGTCTATAATGTACTCGGCGAGACTGTCTCCACACTTGTCGACGGATATCTGGGTCCGGGACTGCACACTGTTGTCTGGGACGCTCTCCAGTTTGCCAGCGGCGTCTATTTGTACAGATTGCGCGTTGGTGACTTCGTCCAAATCAGAAAGATGATGCTGGTGAAATAATACCGTTGGATGGAATGGAAAGAGAAATCTGGGAGGGTCGCTCAAATTCAGTGGGGCGGTTGCAGGGGTGTATTTCTCCGTAAACTGGATTTGCCGCCAAGAGAGCGGCTCATTCTTTCACCCCGAACCTCTTCAACTTATCATATAAGGCCTTACGGCTTAGGCCCAAAACACTCGCCGCCTTGGATTTGTTGTTGCCGAGTGCGGATAGGGTCCTGAGAATGATGTCCTTCTCTGCAGCCTCCAACGAGGTGCCGATGGGTATCGTTACAGAATTGCCGTTCCGTCCAGCCTCCGTTATGCTGACCGGAAGCTTATCTGCCGAGACAATTTCCGTAGGCGAAAGGATTACGGCCCTCTCGACAAGGTTTCTTAGCTCTCTGATGTTCCCCGGCCAGTCGTAGCGCATGAACGTGTTCATCACATCCTCCGAAAATCGCTTGGGGGCTTTCTTATGCTTTTGGCAGAAGAATGCGAGGAAGTGATCAACCAATAGCGGGATGTCCTCTCTCCTCTCCCGCAATGGCGGAAGATACATCTCTATGACGCTGAAACGATAGTAAAGGTCGAGGCGCATTTCCCCGGCAGCAAGAGCCTGCTGAACATCTTTGTTGGTTGCCGCGAGCATGCGGACATCCGAATTCAACTCGCTCTTGCCACCAAGCCTGCGGAAGGTCTTGGTCTCGATCACCCTGAGCAGTTTGGCCTGCGTGTCGGGCTCCATCTCCGCGAGCTCGTCGAGAAAAAGAGTCCCCTTGTCGGCCATCTCAAGGTATCCAGCTTTCCGTGCGGTGGCCCCGGTAAAGGCTCCGTGCTCATGGCCGAAGAGTTCGTTCTCGAATACATCCCTCGGGACGGCCGCGCAGTTTACCGCGATAAACGGGAGGTCTGCCCTGGGGCTGCTCATATGTATAAGACGAGCGACTACATCTTTCCCGGTTCCGCTTTCCCCGGTGATCAATACCGGGGTGGAGGAGTCCGCGACTAGCTGAATCATGGACCTCAAATCGCGCATCGCGGGACTTTTCCCTATGAAGTCCACCTTCAGTTTCGCAGGTACTACCTCTTCGCTCTTGCCGGAATCGACGGGGACATATTCCATCTCTTTCTCTTTCCCGGGGCTGTCAGAACCAGTATATCCCATGAGCCATCGCTGTGCTATGAAGAAAACAAATTATAGCAGACAACTGAATATTAAACAATCGATTCTGGTAACGATGTTCTGCTAAGTTATCAAAGGAACAACCCCCCTTCAGGGCCATCAGTGCGTAACCGGTCTGAGAGAGGAGAAGAAAATCGTAAGAAATAATTAGAACCCCTGATTGAGTTGCCCGAAGCAGTCTAATGTTTCCAGCCAATGTCGATCAGGCTCTTTTGGATGGCGTACTTAACCAGGCCAACTATCTCGTGGATGTTCAGTTTCTTCATTATGTTCATCCTATGGCTGTTGACCGTAGTGACGCTAAGGTGGAGGCGCTCCGCAATTTGCTTACTCGTGAGCCCTTCGGCTATCAACCTGAGGACTTCAGTTTCACGCTTCGTCAGTTTCTCCTCGTTGCTTATCTGAAAGGGGACTCTGTTTCGAGTACTTCTGACGAGACCTTCAAGAAGCGCCTTAGAGACGTTGGAACTGAAGAAAGTGGATCCGGCCGCCACTGCGCGGACACCGTCGAAGATTTCTTTCTTCTCGGCGTTTTTCAAAACATAGCCATCTGCTCCCGCAGTAATAAGTTCTTGAATGTATTCTTCATTCTCGTGTATCGTCAAGATCAGGACTTTTGTCTCCGGGAATCGTTCTTTGATTATGCTCGTTGCTTCTATTCCGTTTACATTCGGCATAGAAATATCGAGGACGGCGACATCGGGGCGATTTTCTTCGACGAGTCTGATCGCCTCCGCCCCGTCTGCGGCTTCGCCCACTATGGAAAATCCCGGATCGCTCCTGAAAAGTGATCTCAGACCGTCGCGTACTATGGCATGGTCGTCGGCAAACAGGATTTTAATCTTTTCCATCTTCACCACTCTTTAAGCTAAGAGGCACGGTAGCGCAGACCGACGTTCCTTTTCCGGGGGAAGAATCAATCTTGAAGATCCCTGCCAGTAGTTCTGTCCGCTCGCGCATATTGATAAGTCCGAAGTGTTTGCCTTTTTCCTCATTTTCGGAAATAGATGCGGGGTTGAACCCGTCGCCGTCGTCCTCCATGGAAAGCGACAGTTCGCTGTTCACCTCCGTCAATCGCAGACGGGCGACGTTTGCCTTTGCATGTTTCGCACAATTAGTAAGAGCCTCTTGTGCGATCCTGTATAGTGCAATTTCCATGTCCGGGTCGAATCGTTTGTGCGGCGCGACGTTGGTCTCGAATTGAATCTGGATGTCGTGTAGCTTCTCAAATTCGGAGCACAACAGTCTCAGAGCAGTCACAAGTCCGAAGTGGTCCAGAGCTGACGGGCGTAGGTTATAAGATATGCTCCTGACCTCTGAAATCAAACTATTTATTTCCTTCTTCACGGATTTCAGACGGCGCAAGCTTATCTTTTTGTTTGCAGCTACGGAATCTTCGAAGACGTTCATTTGAAAATTGAGAGCTGTGAGCCGCTGACATATATCATCGTGGAGCTCGCGCGAAATCCTCCTTCTCTCGTCCTCCTGTGCGCGCTGCGTCAGCTGGGCATACCGTCTCAGATCCTCCGCGCGCTGACGCTGGTGCTCCCGCATCTCTTCTTCGCTCGCCTTTCGCTGGGTCGCGTCCCGAACGGTCACTACCGCATGTGTAACTGCGGCAAGATTGTTCCTGTACGGATAGCAGTCTATCTCAAGATATCTTCTACCCGTACCTTTGAATTCGAACCAGCCTTCGTCCTTGACTTCCGCTCCCTTCATACATTTGGAAA
>JBJKPC010000013.1:0-43334 GCA_046706745.1 Candidatus Kryptoniota bacterium | reverse complement strand
GGCCGGGAAGGCTAAGGGAATGTCGTCGCCCTTCGACTCTCCCGATTCAAACCAGTTTGAATCGGGATCGCTCAGGGTGACGGATGCTCTTTTACCTTTGGTACCTTACCCCCAGATCGTTATCCACTGCGGATTTCCGCGGGATCCCTCTCAATCGCAAATTTATTTTGTCGGTTTTGCCTTTGACGCGTTCAGCCGCACCGCATCGAGAATGATTGCCTTCAAAGCCGCCTCGTTCACTTTGTCGTCTCGATGGAAGTCGATGGCACGCACCGTCTTGCTGTCCAGACGAGTATTGAAGAGCTTCTTAGGATCTTTGATCTGTGCCCCTTTCGGGAAAGTCAGCCTCACCGCATTCTTCAGCGTATCCGCTACACACAAAATTCCATCGTGAGACCAGACCGGTACACCCGAAGGTTTGGACGGCTTCTTCCATTTCACCTCTTCGACGATGCCGGGATCGGCCTTCCTGATCACGCCGCGCAGCTGCGACAACATTTTTCCCCGCCAGTCACCCGGCTCCCTGATTATGTCGTCTATCTGTTCGGAAGCGGACTTCATTGTCGACTCACCTCTTTCTTCATGCCTTTGAAGCAGGCCAACGTTTGTATGCCACGAACGCGGCGACAAGGGCAGGGACCACGCCCCAGAGCATGCCTGGGAACCCGTGGTACTGTGAGTACAGCGCAATTCCCAACAGCGAGAGTGCGCCGAGGCCGGCCGCCGCGACGGAGTTCAGCTTACGGAAATGTGCACCGGGGATGACCAGACCCACAGCCAACAAAATCTGGAGCACCGCGAGAGCTATCCATACAGGCCCGGGCAGGGCGGATAACGCATGAGCTGCGCCGACCTTGTCATAATTTCTGACTGTGAAGATGCCCCCCACGATATTCCAGAAGGACAGAACGATTTGAAGAACCCACAGTAATATTTTCATCCCTATTCTCCCACGGCTTTCTTCACGAGCGCCCTTATCTTTGCCTCCTCGGTGGAGGTCAGCTCCGTCAGCGCGTATGAGGTGGGCCACATTTTTCCCTCATCGAGTTTCGCAGCGCCGGAGAAACCCAGGGTAGCGTATCTCGCTTTGAACTTGGCTGCGTCCTGGAAGAAGCAGACGACGGTGCCCTCCTTGTCGGCGTATGCCGGCATCCCGTACCAGGTTTTGGGCATGAGGTCGGGCGCGGCGGTTGTGACGAGTTCATGGATCCGCTTCGCCAGCATGTGATCCGATCCCTTCATCTGGGCGATCTTCGCCAGCACGGCTTTTTGCCCCACCGCCCTGTCCTTGTTCATGCGCTCTTCCATTTTGCGCTCTTTGGCAATCTCCCTCATCGCGGCCTTTTCCTCCGTCGTGAATCCACTCGGCTTCTTGTCGGTTGATTTCTGCGCTTCCTTCTTCGTGCTCATCGGCATCTCCCTTTATCGATTAATCTCTGTCTTGAAACAATATATTTGTCTGCAGAATCAATTTCACAATTGATCCTTCAGTGACGCAGCCATATTCGGCTCAAGATCTTTCGACGATTCTCTTCATTAATGCAAGCGCGACCTCCCAGCGATAAATAGTTTTCAAATTCATGTCCGGCGGGACCTTTCCTCTTATCTCAGATTCTCCGAATTTCCCCTATCGGCCTGCCCTATTGCTCAGGAGTTTTCAAATATGAACAAGCTGCAGTTCGATTTCGGTCCTTTCCGAGGCTGCCGATATATCAACGAACATGGAACAGGAATTTGGACAGACTGAACAATGGGGGTGAGCGTGCGGGGCATTGACCGGATTTGCTGAGATCACACCGCCAAATCGTTTTTGCCCGCCTCACACGGCTAATGGCGTGACGACCCTCAGAAATAGCAGAATTGCGGCCTACAGCACTTAACTTAGGACGGGCTGGAAAGGAGGCGAATTTGGTAAGCAGTTGACATCACTTGCTACAACGATGTACCTCCGCATGTGGAACTGCCTGCAACGGAAGCGGGTAGGAGCAGAGAATTCATGGAGCGACCGGGCTCTCGGATAGAATTGCGTGGCTGACTAGGCCATCGATGGGGTAGCCTTTCCAAGGTTCCTTCAGGTGCTGTTTTCATTTGGGGGGTCGCCAAGTGATGCTTGGCGTGTCACGCGCGATGACGGGTTCTGGGAGGGATGCTATCGCTCCTTTAATTATCCCTGGGCTAGCCTTGTCAAGGTTTCAAACCTTGACAAGGTTTTCCGACCAATCTTAAGCCCTACAATATTTCTCCCATCCATCCGTTATAATTAACAGAGGCAAGGACAGAATTGACAGCCGCTGATTCGAAGCAGATAGAAACCACTATCGAGAAGGAAAGAGGCAGACTCTTTGCCTTCATCAGGAAAAATGTGCCTTCGAAGGAGGAAGCGGAAGATATATTTCAGGATGTTCTTTTCCAGTTTGCAAATGCCTTCGAGTCGATCGAGTTCATGGACCGCGTGTCGGCATGGCTCATGCGAGTGGCGAAGAACAGAATTATCGATTCGCGAAGGAAGATGAAGCCGCAAGCTTTCAGGGACATTAGGATGAGAGTCCCGGGCAACGAATCGGGTGATTCGCTTTCCATCGAGGACATGATCCCCGATCTCGGCGGGCTGCCGGATGAAGTGTACTGGCAAAACCAGTTCTGGGATGAAATCGAGGACGCGCTTGATGAACTCCCTGCCGCGCAGCGGGAAGTATTTGAGATGACAGAGTTCGAAGGAATGAGCTTCAAGGTAATTGCAGAAATCAGACAGGAACCGATCAACACGCTCATTTCAAGGAAGCGTTATGCGGTCCTGTTTTTGAGAAAACGTTTGAAAACCATATACGAGGAGTTAAAAGAAAATGTGTAGCATGCATGACCATACGTTCAAACACAGAAGGGGATGGTGGTTCCTGTTCGGAGTGCCGTTCATTCTGGCTTTCCTCGCTCTCGGGAGCCTGGTCTTCATGCTCCTGTGGAACGCGCTGGTGCCTGCGATATTCGGGCTGAAGGCGATAGGTTACTGGCAGGCGCTCGGTCTGCTCATACTCGCGAGGATTCTGTTCGGCAGCTTCGGAAGAGGGCCGCGCACGTACTTCTCACGCCGCCGGCAATTCGAGCGCTGGAGAAAATGGCACGAGGAACATCCCGACTCTCGCGATCTCGAGCATGGTGAAGAGGAAACGGATGCCTGAGATGGGAAACTCTGAACTCGAAATCCTAAATGCCGCTTCACGACATCCCGCGTTCCCTTACAGAATAATTGAGCGGGACAATGTTCAAATATCGAAATTCGAAATACAAAAGCGCCGAGAATATTGATTTGAATTTTGCGTTTCGTATTTGTTTAGGATTTCGGATTTCTGATGGAGGATGCGATGAGTAATTTTCATCTCTACTACAAGTTTGCGTACCGTCGTGCCGGCGACGAGTCGAAGATAGACTGGCACAATGAGGAGCCTCTGCCGCTGCTTGTTGAAGCGGTGGAACTTGTCGGGAGGCCGGGCCAGGCCCTGGACATCGGCTGCGGCACGGGAGTGTCTTCAGTTTACATGGCACGGCACGGCCTGGAAGTGACTGCGGTGGATTTCATCCCCGAGGCGTTGCAGTTCGGAAAGCGGCGTGCAGAAAGAGCCGGGGTCAGAGTGGATTTCATCGCCGCGGATATAGTGAAGTTTGATACCACCATGAAGTACGATCTCATACTCGACTCGGGCTGTTTCCACGGCTTCAATGAGAAATACAGGCTCCATTACAGGGAGAAGCTTGTCGACTGGCTCGCCGAAGACGGCCAGTATGTGCTGGTACACTTTTCCAGGAATCATTCTTTCGGCATAGGCCCGCGCGGCAGGAAGAGAGAGGAGATCGAGGAGTTCTTCGGTCCGGATCTGAAACTTGAAAACTTTCTTCCGGAGACTAACGGGAAAACGATGTTCCAGTACAGGTTCAGGAAGAGGTGAGCCCCATCCCCCTTGCGAAGGCTAACCCGTGGAAGTTCTGAAGACGGTGGATGCTCGCCTTCGCGAGGAGCTGCCCACAGCTAGGAAGCTTGAACACCAAAGGCAAGATTAACGTTGAAAGAGTAGAACCAAATGAAGAGGTAACGATGGAAAACTTGAGTGGTAATGTAGTACTAGTCACGGGGAGTTCGCGGGGGATCGGAGCCACGATAGCAAAACATTTTGCCAAACACGGCGCGAAGGTGGTCGTCCATGGAAGAGACGAGGCGGCCTTGAGCAAGGTGGAAGAAGAAATCAAACGCGACGGTGGACAGGTAATGCGTGTCAAGGCAGACGTGACGAACTTTGGCGAGATAGAAAGGATGCGAAACGAAATCGAGGAGAAATTTGGACCCGTCGACGTCCTCGTCGCGAATGCCGGCGGAAGCTTCACGAAGTCTGTACCCTTCGAGGAACTCCCCGAGGACGGCTGGCGCGCGACTGTCGATGGGAACCTGACAGCCACGTTCTTCACGATAAAGAGTTTCCTGCCAGGCATGAAGGCGAGGAAATCGGGGAATATCATAACGATCTCTTCCGCTGCCGCCAGGCATGTGACGGGAAGATCGCCGATTCCGTATTCGGCGGCGAAGGCAGGTATTCAGACGATGACCCGCCAGGTCGCAGCAGAGGTCGGAGCATTCGGTATCCGTGTCAATTGCATTGCTCCCGAGATGATCCTGACGGAAAAACATAAGACGATGGTTCCGCCCGAACAGCAGAAGGCCATCGCCGAATATCATCCGCTGAAGCGTCTCGGCGAGACCGAAGACGTGGCAGATGCGGCGCTGTTCCTGGCCTCGGACAGCTCATCATGGATCACCGGGATCGTTCTGGATGTTGCCGGCGGCGCGGTGATGGTATAAGGATGTGCCATCCCCTGCGAAGCCAACTTTTCAAACTTCTATCTGGTCCGAAGTCTTCGCCTTCGCAGGGAGTATACCCAGCTTCTTCATCTTCCGCCACAGTGTCGACGGATTTATGCCGAGCTCGGCTGCAGCTTTGGTCCTACTGCCGCCGTGCTTCTTTAATGTTCCCAGGATTACGTCTCTCTCCGCACCTTTGATCGTCGAAAGAGTTTGCGGTGCAGGTTTCTCCGAGGCGGCGCTCCTTATCCTCTGCGGCAGGCACTCCGGCCGGATTTCGTCGCCGCCGCAGAGGACGAACGAATGCTCGACCACATTCTCGAGTTCCCTTACGTTTCCCGGCCACCCGTAGTTTGTCAGGATGTCATAAGCTTGCGGTGAAAAGCGGAGTATCTTTCTGGAGAACTTCTCGTTGAAGTGTGAAATGAAGTGACCGACCAGGAGCGGGAAATCGTCCATTCTTTCTTTCAGCGTAGGAAGGTGTATGTCCACGACGTTTATCCTATAGAACAGATCTTTCCTGAATCTGCCAGCGCCGATTTCGTCCTGAAGTATCTTGTTCGTCGCGGCGATTATCCGAACGTTCATGCTGATCGGCCTGTTGCCTCCCACCCTCTCGAACTGCCGTGTCTCCAGAACGCGGAGGAGTTTTGTCTGCACAGGCAACGAAATATCGCCAATCTCGTCGAGGAACAGAGTCCCGTTCTGTGCGAGTTCAAACTTCCCGCTTTTGGTCCTGACCGCGCCTGTAAAGGCTCCTTTTTCGTGTCCGAACAGTTCGCTTTCGATGAGCGATTCCGCGAACGCGCTGCAGTTCAGCGCGACAAAAGGACCGTTTCGTCTCGCGCTGTTGAGATGGATTGCCCTTGCGACGAGCTCTTTGCCGGTGCCGCTTTCACCTGTAATTAGAACGGACGTGTCCGTCTGCGATACACTGTCGAGAAGGGTGAATACTTTTTCCATCTCCTTGTTCCGGCCTATGATACTATCATACCTAAACTTCTCCCTGAGATGTTCCGAGAGATTTCTAATCTCCGAGATATCGATGAACGTTTCGATTGCTCCGATTTTTCTGTGGTGACTGTCGTGCAGGATGGCTGAGTTGACGCGTATCGGAACGCGAACCCCCTTCCGGTTCAATATTTCCAGCTCGTTACCGATCGAGGACTTGCCGGTCGTCACTGTACGTTCCATGTGGCAGCCGTTTCGACAGAATTCCGATTTGAAGATCTCCCAGCACTTCTTTCCGACGGCTTCGGCCTTCGTGTATCCGGTGATTTCCTCCGCGGAGTTGTTGAACGAGGTGATGTTCCAGTCATTGTCGATAGTGAACGTGCCTTCGATGACGCTGTTGAAAATCGCGTCAAGTCTGTTCCTCTGGTCCACAAGCTCCGCTGTCCTTTGCTGAAGCTCCTGGCTGAGCGTAAGCATTTCACGAGTGTCGCGGAACACGAAAACGACGCTCGTGACTACATCTTCCAGTGCGATCGGAGTAATCGTTACGAGGACATCTTTCTCTTCGCCTCTCTTGCAGGTAATGACGACCGAGAGATTCGGGAGTGCCACGTTGTTGGCAAAGGAATTGGAGATGTGCTCGGATTCCCGCGGATTGTTCCGGAAGAGAATCCCAAAGTCTTTCCCGACTATCTCGTCCTCACTGTAACCGGTAATCCTCGAGGCCGCTTCGTTGAACACAATAATCTTTCCTTCGCGGCCAATCACGGCTATCCCGTCCGGGCTGACCATTTTCTCCCGGTTGCTGTTAATTATCTTCATGACTTCTTTCACCACGCGCCTCCTTTGGCTTCTTTTCCTTTGCCAATGCCTTACGACAAACAATCTAATTGCAAATCTGCAATTGTTGCAATGCCTTTTGCACTCGCGCAACGTTGAGCCGGGGCTGTAGCGCAAATCTAGTCGTATTGGCCTGAGTATTCGGCACAGATATTGGAAGATTCTCGTTGTGGGAAGTGCGAATAGGTTTCATCGCACTTTGTTATGGTTCATAAGCTTAGGGAGATAGAAAGATGAATCGAAGAGTGGCGGTGGCGATTGAGAAATCAGGTTCGGAGGAAAGGGTCGCCGAACACTTCGGGCGGTGCTCGACGTTCAACATCTGCGAGTTCGATGGGGAGAACAAGCTGGTAAAGCGGGAGTCTTATTTCAATCCTTTGAGCGGGGAACACGGCGGCGCCTGCCAGCTTCCCGCCTATGTCAAGCAATTTAATGTCGATACGATCATTGCCGGCGGTATGGGACGAAAGGCGGTTACCGGCTTCCATCAGCTGGGGATGGAGGTTATAACGGCACCAGGACTTCTATTCGAAGAAGCGCTCGGTCTCTTCGCCGCAGGAAAACTTGCCGGCTATGAAGAATGCGCAGGTCACGAACATCATTCTTCCTGAATGTAGATTGAACCTAAACAAAATCGATGCGGAAGGCGCAGAGAGAACGCTGTTAGCCCCCGCTGACTGTGGTATTCATGGTTAGGATTCTCAGCAGATATGGAGCAATTCAATAATGATAATGCCGATATACCTTTACGGCACGAAAGTTTTCGACGAGCCTGTTCACCGGATAACTCAGTTCAACGACAAACTGATCGGGGTGATTCGTGATATGTTCGAGACACTGGTCAACGGCGACGGTATAGGCCTCGCCGCCAACCAGACGGGTCTTCCCGTTTCACTTTTCGTTATGGATCTTTCGCGGCTGAACGATCACCCGGACGAGAGACCGGTTGCAGTGATCAACCCGGATATCTTGTCGTGGAGCGACAACAGCGTGACGATGCAGGAGGGCTGCCTGAGCATCCCCGGAATTCATGAGGAAGTGATCCGCCCGGATTCGATTCTAGTCCGCTTTACTGACGGCAACTTTCAGCCTGTGGAGAGAGAATTGAGCGGCTATTCGGCTCGTGTGTTCCAGCATGAATATGACCACCTTCATCGGAAATTCTTTGTCGACAGGCTCTCCTCGGTCAAGAGGCAATTCATCAAGCCTAAACTCTCCAAGATCAGGAAGGGCGAGACAAGCGCGAAGTATCCGGTACTGTCACAGGCGGAAGAGAGAAAATCAAGGCAAGTGCGAATGGTTAAGTATGAATTCTGAAGATATTAACTGCGCAGGGAGGAAAAAATGAGTCATGAACATAGTGGAATGGGGGCCGGCGGGTATTGCGTCTGCCTGAAGTGCGGTTACCGGACCCCGCACAAGGCCGGTGTCCCGTGCATGGAGGAAAAGTGTCCCAGGTGCGGCAAGGTCATGATGCGCGAAGGGTCCGACCACTACAGGCTTGCAATGGAAAAGAAAAAGAAGCGAGGTAACTGACCGGATGACGACGTTTCTCTTCAAGATAGAACCGCGGACCAGGCAACGGCCCAAAAAAGCGGAAACTGATACGTGAGTCTTGATGCTGAGTGCGTGCCGTGCATTATGAACCAGGCATACAGGGCTGCGAAGAACTTCTCAGATGGAGATCTTGCTCTACAGCTGAAAATTCTGAGAGAGGTATGCAGGGAGACTGAACACCTGAGCTTGGATTACAGTGCTCCTCTTTTCTCGTCGAGGATACAGGACGTTATAGAGAGAAATGTCGGCATCACCAATCCATATGGTCGGATGAAGAATGCGAGTTTGGTCGAAGTAATTGAATACATGCCTAGTGTTAGATCACTAATCGATGCGTCGGTGGACAGACTTCAGACGGCAATCAGGATTGCGATTGCTGGAAACACAATTGATCTTGCGGCGAATCCACATTTCGATATCAGAAGAGAACTTGATCTTATAACCCCGGGTGGGATAGACCTCTCCGCATATTCACGTTTCAGTGACGATTTTGGAAAGGCTAAGCTGATCCTGTATATCGGCGACAATTTCGAAGAGGCTTTGTTTGATATGATTCTGATCAATGAGCTTCTGCCAAAAAGCGTCGTGTTTGCAGTCAGATCCAGACCTGTCCTCAACGACATTACCCTTGAAGATGCGAGACAAATCGGCCTTGATCGTATTTGCCCGGTCGTCGAAAGCGGAAGCATGATCGCCGGCACGGATCTCACCCGCGCAACGCCGGAATTCCGTGAGTTGTACAGGGATGCAGACCTTGTAATAGCCAAGGGCCAGGGGAATTACGAAACACTGATGGACGAAAAGAGGCCGATCTACTTTATGTTGAAGGTCAAGTGTGCGGTCATTTCGCGCCGAACTGGGCTCGACGTCGGCTCCAGCGCGCTCATTTTTAATGAAGGGAAGCGCGCATGAGAGATTTATTCGGGCAAATCAGCCGGAACAGGTTTGTCCGTTGAGAAAGGAGGAACAAATTGTACGTACCGACGAGGATTTTCTTCACAAAGGGTGTGGGACGGCACAAGGACTATCTCAGTTCATTCGAGCTCGCGCTCAGGGGCGGAGGAATCGAGAAGTGCAACCTCGTCTCCGTGAGCAGCATTTTTCCACCCGGATGCAGGCGAATAAGTCTGAATGAAGGGCTAAGGGAAATAGAGAGCGGTCAAGTGACCTTTACGGTCATGGCAAGAAATTCAACCAACGAACCGAACAGGCTTATCGCAGCTTCGATAGGTGCAGCAATTCCCGCGGACGGTGCCCAGTACGGCTACCTTTCGGAATATCATCCCTTCGGCGTGGCTGAAAGATTCGCGGGCGATTATGCTGAAGACCTTGCGGCCCAGATGCTCGCAACTACGCTGGGTGTCGATTTCGATCCGGAAGCAGACTGGAGTGAGAGGGAACAAACCTTCAGAATGTCCGACAAAATTGTGAGGACATTCAACATAACGCAGACGGCCGAGGGAGACAAGAATGGCTTGTGGACCACGGTGATAGCAGCGGCGATTCTGTTGCCTTGAGGAATGGCGAGCCATATGGCACTTGCGGGATTTAAATCGAAGATCGAAGTAAAAACATATGACATAGATGTTGCCGGGCACGTAAATAATATCGTCTACGTCAGGTGGATCGAAGACCTCCGCAGCAGGCTGTTGGAGACCCGCTTCCCAACGAGCGGACTGCTTGAGAGGCATCTCTACTCCGTCGTGACCGACACCCGAATCCGTTACCGGAATCAGCTAAGGCTCGGCGACATTCCCGAGGGTTCGATATGGATCGACTCGATAAGGCACGGAGTCATGTATCTCAAAGTCGTCTTCCGAAAGGAAGACATGATTGTCGCGACCGCGGAGCAGAGCTGCGTTTTAATGAATCTGCAGACGGGGAAGATGGACGGAAAAGCGATGGAAGCCTACAAATAAGGTAAAGGACGAATCAGAAAGCCCCGAAGATGAAGAACGACAACAGTCATTGGTATGATGGACATTTCTTCGAGTTGTTTATTGCTCCGAATCAGGATGGATTGTTTTCACACATCGAGAAAATGGTCAGGCAAGGCTCGACTCTATTGGATATAGGCTGCGGAACCGGAAGAATGGCCTTTCGGTTTGCAGATAAATGCGCGAGAATCGAGGGAATAGACGCTTCGCGGAAAAACATCGGCATAGCGCAGCGAAAGCTGGCTAATCAACCCAACCCAAAGCTGTCGTTTCATCATGCCGAAGCACTTGAGTATCTTTCGCGGGACGAAGCGCGTTTCGATTTTGCCACACTGTCGTTCGTAATCCACGAGATGGATGAACAAATGAGGGTCGGGCTGCTTCGTTCGGCAGCCGCCGCGGCGGACAGGATCATCATGGCAGACTACATGGTTCCGCGGCCGTCAGGGCTGAGGACCATTTTCGATGAAGCTGTCGAGTTTTTTGCAGGGAGAGAGAACTATCGGAGTTTTAGATCCTATGTCGACACCGGAGGTCTGATCGGTCTGTCGGAAAAGGCAGGCCTCGAAGTCTTGGGGGAAGTCGGGGGTGCCGGTGTCTCGACGCATATTCTGATTGCGTCCGGGAGAAAAATGGCGGCGGAATGATGCGGAGATAAATCCGGAAAGAGGGCGCACTCTTCTCTGGTGTTGCTGCATCTTTTGCATTCTCATGGCATCAAATAGTCGAATTAATGACGGCCGCCCGTCAGGGGAAAGTTCTCGCGGGTAAATCCGGCCGGCTAATTTGAACTGCAAAACAATTCGGAGAGATGAGAATCATGATGAATAATCCGGAAGGGACGCCGGAAGGAGCCCACCAGTCTGTGATGGAACAAGTTGCTAAAATGCCCGGGGGTGTCTACTCGACTTCAAACAAGTATTGGTGCGTGACCTGCAAGCTGCTGTTCGACATGGATAGCCCGGTCTGTCCGTATATGTCGAAGATGTGCATCAACACTCCTGTGCCGGTGGAGGTCATGAGACCGGAATCCACGGTGAGTATAGAAAAATTCGGGCTGTTCTATCCGAAGATCCCACAGAAGATGATGAATTACCTGGCCGGTGAGAAGCCGGAAATGCTCGGACGCAAACTGGCCGAGGCTTACTTGAGCTTTCTGACGGATTGGCGCTTCGAGTACAAGCGTGAACCACTGCAAACACTGAAGAGTTTCATAATCACCGTCAGCGGGAGCGAAACAGCCCAGCGCGTGACAGGAGAAGGGATAGTCTTCGTAATTACCGACCTGAACAAGGTGTGGGAAAAGAAAAGACTCTTTCCGATTCTCGGTGCGGCAGTTGATGTTCTCAAGGACGAACTCGGTATTAAATCCGAAATCTACTTCGACGAGATCGACATTATCGGCGAGAAAACTACCGGCAAATACTATTGTTCGATGTGCAGGAAATTCTTCGAATTCTCATCTCAGAAAGATTCCGTCACATGCCCTTTGATGCCGCAGAAATGCGTCGCGGTTCCGCACAGTCTTGAGAAAATGAAGTACTCGTTGCGGGAATTGATCTCAGTCTTCGACCATACCCCGGATATTTACAGG
The DNA here is from genome assembly GCA_046706745.1 of Candidatus Kryptoniota bacterium. Lineage (GTDB taxonomy): Bacteria > Bacteroidota > Ignavibacteria > Kryptoniales > JAKASW01 > JAKASW01. The sequence goes on along the minus strand of JBJKPC010000013.1, from coordinate 31,606 downwards.
AGATTCATGGGTGTCTTCCCTAGAAGAGAGGGCTGGCGTGAGTATCTTGCCGCCTTACTTAGGGACGAATGGAAATTCGACGTGATGAAGAAAGGATTAGATTGTGTCGCTTCGGAAATCGGGCTCGAGAACGAGGTAGGGAACTGCGAATTTGGAGAAGACGGCGGGATGAAAAAGATGGCGATGATGGGATGAAACAGGAAAGTGGGAATACTGGAATGATGGAATATGGGAACGATGAATAAGGGGTTCGTGGACACTTGGAAATGTGGTTTGCCGCTTCGTTTGTGTAGCATGAGGAAGTTCTATTTTAAGACGAGAATCGGCCATGAACAGCTCAAAACTGATCGCTAAGAGCCGGGAGCTCAGCTCTATTCTTCAATACAACCAAGGATCAAAATGAAATACCTGATATCGGCCGAAGGAAATAAACTTGAGAGCAACGTGAGCAGCCATTTCGGCAGGGCGCCGTTCTTTCTGGTTTACGACGAAGAGACGAAAGCGCTTGAGGCAAAAGCCAACGGCGACGGCGTCGATCCTCATCTTGTCATACGTGACACGGCCAAGACCGGAGTAGGGAAAATGATATGCGGGGCGATCGGACCCCACGCGTACCAGGTTGCCGAGAGATTCAAAGTGGTGGTCTGCATTGCATCCGGCATTTCCGTCGGAGATGCGATCAAACTCGCGGCGGCCGGGGAACTTCCGGTAACCACGGGGCCGACGGTACAGCACCACCATGAGCACGGAGACCACCTGCACCACTGATGAATTCCGGCCTTCCGCCTGGAAAACGGAGGAAGTTCGGTCCGAACAGAGACACCGCGTCAGGTCCCGTATATTTGGTACTTAGGTTCCGCGAACTTACATTTCCCCAAGCTGGCAGTGCGCGGCTCGCCGGGAAGAATTCTCGGTGGCCGTCGCATCGACTGACCAAAGGAGGAGGAGAATCATGAACTGGAAAGTCGTCTTCTTGCTTTCGCTGTCGGGGATCGTTATCGGGTTTGCCGGAGTATACGGACTCTCAGGCATCGCAGAAATCGTGGTATGGCTGGCAGTCTTTGTGCTCTTCGCAGTAGTAATAGCCAAGAATAGAGACAGTGATTACTTCGTCCACGCCCTGCTCGCAAGCGTCGTTGCAGGTTTCTGGGTCGGAGTCGTTCACGCAGCGTTTATCAACACTTTCGTTGCCCACAATCCTGAGCTGGGGGCGGGGCTCGCAAAGATCCCCCGGACATCACATCCTCGTTTGATGATGGTGGTCTACGGCCCATTCATCGGAGCGCTCGCCGGAGTCGTAGCCGGAGTAATGGCGGTGGTCGCCGGAATGTTCTTGAAGCGGTCGCCGCGTCCCGGGGGCTGAGAAGACTCTTCTTGTATCTACCCGCACTGGCCACGCGGCGGAAACATCTGGATTCCTCCTGCGTGATGTCCAAATCGGGTAATCCAACCTTCGAAACCGAAGGCCTGCTCTCCCGTAGTTACCCATCAAAACGAGGAGATGCAATGAAGATGAGAACAATGCTGCTTGTCGTGCTGCTGTTTGTCCCGACAAATAAATTGTTCGCACAGCAAGCCTGGCCCGCGAGGATAAAGATTATGACCCTCGGCGTATTCCATTTCAACTACCCTAATCTGGACAGGCACCGGATCGCAACGGGAAACGAGGTAGATGTTCTGCTTCCGAACTACCAGGCAGAGATAAAGAAAATAGTCTCGGCGATAAGAAGGTTCCATCCCACACACATCGCAATAGAGGTAGAACCGGAGTACCAGGGGCGGTACGATTCGCTTTACGATGCATACTTAAAAGGAAATTTGAAGCTCGGACGCAGCGAGGTGTTCCAGATTGCCTTCCGTCTCGGAAAGGAGTCCGGAATCCGCCACCTGTCATGCGTGGATGAGCAGGGGAGATATTATAGGTCACTTGAGACACTCTTCGCCGACTCTGTCCGTGAATCCCGATTCAGCCGTTATGTCGAGCGCAATCGCGATTCTATTTTCGAGATGAACTACGCCGCATTCTATCGTGCGGCGGACGGCCTTCCGAAATCCGTGGGCATTATTCGTACGTTGAGGCGGATGAACAACCCGTTCTTCATCAGACGTTTGCAAGGAGCTTACTTCATCGGTGATTTCAGATACGAAGAAGAGGCGGCGGATTTCACCGGCGTGGATTTCGAAACCTGCAGATGGTACAATAGGAATCTCCGGATCTTCAGGAATATTCAGCGAATCACCGACAATCCGAAAGATCGAATACTATTGATTATAGGCGACGGTCACCTCGGACTCTTGAACTACTTCCTGCGTTGTTCGCCCGAGTATAAATTCGTCAGCCCCCTGAAATATCTCAAACACGCCGGCTGATCTGATACCGGATGCGTGATCCAGCGAAATGCGCATCCCACATGAAGCGCTAAATTCATCCATATGGTCCGAATCGCTGCACATTTGCTTCCGTCAGATCCGACGCTGGCATTCCCGGGACCAGGCGGTGAGTCATAGGCTTTTGGCCCGTTCCCCTTTGCCAATGGAGGCGCATTTATTGCCACCTGCAGAAGTTCCACGAGCTTGCCCTTGTGTAAGGGTTCAAGACTGGTGAGCTGTATGGTGACTGTGATTATGTTAAATTCCAAAGGTAGAAATCCCACAGCATGATCTAGAAAGTTAGTAGCACATACCGTTGAGAAGGACGAATTCAGAATGAAAGACAGGATTTGTATGGTGACGGGGGCAAATAGCGGGATTGGCAAGGTGACTGCACTTGAATTGGCACGGATGGGCGCGACCGTAGTGATGGTCTGCCGGAACAAAGAAAAGGGAGAAAACGCCGCGGCCGAGATAAGGAAAATCACGGGCAACCAGTCGGTCTACCTGTACATTTGCGATCTGTCCTCTCAACATGAAATACTCGAAACAGTGAAGAAGTTTGAACGGGAATTCGATTCACTTCATGTGCTGGTAAACAACGCAGGCGGTCTTTTCCCCAAGAGGGAATTGTCCGTCGATGGGATAGAGAAGACGTTTGCTACAAATCATCTCGGCTATTTTATCCTCACAAATCTGCTTCTCGCCAGGTTGGCAAAGTCGGCCCCTGCGCGCGTAGTAAACGTGGCCTCGGCGGTGCACCACTATGCGAAACTGGACTTCGGAAATCTTCAGGGCGAACAGAAATATAGGCAGTTCCAGGCATACTCACTTTCAAAACTTGCAAATGTACTCTTCACATATGAACTGGCGAGGCGGATGAAAGGAACGGGAGTCACGGTGAATTGTATGGAACCCGGCGCGGTATACACGAATTTCTACAATAACTCGGGGTTGTTTCTGAAGTTCTTTTCGAGACTCTTCGGTTGGACTATGCGCTCGCCGGAAAGGGGGGCCGAGACTGTGATTTACTTGGCGTCCTCTCCTCAAGTTGAACGAATCACCGGCAAATATTTCAAAGATGGAAAGCCTGTTCGCTCCTCCGACCGTTCAAGAGATCGCGATCTTGCAGGACGCCTCTGGGAGGTAAGCGAACGTTTGGTGAAGCTGGACCAGCAGGAATAAGTCAGGATGCGGCCGGAGGATTGCCGCCGATAGTCGTTTGAAAAGTCTTTTTTCTCCGCAAAGTTATTTCAGGAAAAACTCAGAGGGCAAGGAATATGAAATTCGGGAATGTTCCCTTCACTGTGACTGATTGGACCAAGCTTAGCTCCGTGGGGATTCGAGGCGAAAGGGGTAAAGCGGTGTCCAAAGAGCTAAATCAGGGAAGTGCAAGGGTCAGACTGGTCGACTATTCAGCGGATTACAAGTCGGACCACTGGTGTACAAAAGGGCATATCGTGCTGGTCCTTGAAGGCGACTTGACGATCGAATTGAACGACGGGATGAGCTACGAACTTGAGGGAGATATGAGCCTTCAGGTAGGCGACGATGTGGTACCGCACCTGGTTCGTTCAAAGGGCGGTGCCCGAGTGATCATATTCGATTGACTCTTCGGGCAAAGCGCTTTACATTCTGACGATTGCTGATCGCGGTCACGGGCCGTAAGGTGAACCTGCGAGGCAAAAGGAGGGCAAATCTCGCACGCAATCAGGGAAAGAGGTGCATAGGTGTTGAAAGACTTGATAGGGACTCTTTACTGGCGCATCGGGATTGAGACGATAGTCTGGATAACGGGTCTCATTTATCTTGCCGTGCACAATCCTTATGTTCAGACGGAATTCTCGATTTGTCCGCTTGAGAATTTCGGGTTCCACTATTGTCCGGGATGCGGACTCGGAAGGTCGGTCTCGTTCCTTCTTCACGGGGAACCGGTACGTTCACTTCAGACCCATATCCTGGGTATCCCTGCAACCATCATCTTGTTGTCCCGTACTTTTTCTTTGATGAAAAATGCTTTCAAGGGGAAAGTATATCAGACTTCAACTAATTAAACGAAGGTGATGAAATGCCGAATATTTTCGAAGTAATGCCGATGCTTCAGGGCGAGGAGCTGGCCTATGTCCAGAACATGATCAAGGATATGAACGAAGAACAGGTCAGGTTGTTTGCCAACGTTTACAACGTCAGGAGAAAAGATCCGCAGCTGATCCTGCTCCTTGCGGTTATCGGTTTCGTAGGGATAGCCGGCATACACAGGTTCGTGATCGGCCAGATTGGCATGGGGCTTTTGTATTTACTTACGGGGGGACTGTGTTTTATCGGAACAATAGTCGACCTGGTCAATTACAAACGCATTGCGTTTGAACACAACATGCTGACTGCTCTGGAGGTATCGAAGGTCGTAAAAACATCGAATTGAGAGGCGTTCGGGCATGAAGGCAAAGTGCTCTCTGATCCGGCGGCGGAACAAGTCGGGCAAATCTGCGCCGCCGGTGTCACTGAGCTAAACAACAATTGGAGGCTGGTTACCGGCGTGGAACTACACCGGGTGGGGCGGGAAACCGCCCTCGCAACATTGAGGCTCACACAATCGTTGCTCGAAAGGCATGGTCCGCGTATTGCGGGGACAAGACAGTGCCTCAACGCGGCCGACCAGATTGCAGAAATGCTGAGGGTGCACTGTGACAGGGTCGCGGAAGAGCGGTTCGAGATGCACCCCGGATCATTCTGGGTTGTCGGCAAAGTAATGGCAGCTTCTTACGTGTTGTCCGTCCTTTTCCTTCTGGCGGGCGGCTTGTTTGTCTATCTCTCGTTCCTTTGTGCCGTGTTCGGGCTTGCATACGGGGCGGTGCTGTATGTGTTTAACGGCCGTTCGTTTGACAAATGGTTCGCGGGTGCCGAGGGATGCAATGTCTCGGGGGTGATAGAACCAGAGGCTGAGGTGAAACAGCAGGTGATCGTCTCCGGTCACCATGATAGCCCTTATGTCCTGAGCTTCCTTCTGGGGTGGAAGAGAGTTGCACGCCTCAGGATCGTTCTTGCCGTCCTGATTTATGCCGCTGCAATTGGTGTGGCAGCGGCTGCGATAGTAGGAGGGGGGATTGGATCGGGCGAGTATGTCCCGGCCGGAATCATTTGGGCTGAAGTGATACTCGGGTTGGTCTTCGTGGCCCCGTTGTACACCCTGATAACGCGGCTCCAATCGCCGGGCGCCGGAGACAATCTGAATTCCACCGCGATGGCAATTACCGCCGGCGTCCACTTCGACCTTCGCAGGAAGAAGGGATCACCCCTCAAGCATACCCGGATAATTGTATTGAGTACCGACGGGGAAGAGGTGGGAATGCGGGGCGCGATGGATTATGCACGGTCCCACGCACATGAGCTGCAGGCGATCCCTACTTTTGTCTTCAATATGGACAGTATCTATACTCTCCGAGATTTAACGCTGTTGACGAGGGACAAGAACGGCACGCGCAGGCTATCCGAATCGATGGCAAAGGAATGCCACCGCATCGCCGTAAACCTGGGCCTTTCGCCGCGCGTAATGCGCATGCCGGTGGGCGGCGGAGGCACAGATGCTTCAGCTTTTGCGGAAATCGGCGTGGAGTCGATATCTGTCATCGGGATATCCGTTTCGAATATTGGCGAAGATACCGTCTACCATACTCCACAGGATACCGTAGAAAGTATAGAACCGGAAGCAGTGGAAGCTGTGCTGGATATGGCTGTAAACTACATAATGTCCAAGGACCAGCAAATTGAAATGAGTGAGACCGGAAAGACATTAGCAGGGTCAAGCGAAAACTAGTATGGTTTACGCCGGCCCCTTAGCCAATGCGCCAGAGGGATTGTTTCCTCATGATATAGCGTACCGACATCCCCGCACATGTTCCGTTGTTTACGTCGTAATCTTTCTTAGGAAAGGTTCGATCTGAGTTAGCTTTGCTATCGGTATTGAACCATCTCAGCCAGGGAGAAGGAAACCAAAGTCTATGGATGAGAACGTATTCGTCGACAAATCGTTTGTCCCGGACGGTAGGAGTGTCCTCAGAGCCCTCGGTGACACGGGAAGCTTCTGGTTGGAATTGAGACGGTACGTCCGGGAAAACTACGGCCCCGCCATCGAGGAGTGGAGATACCGCGGCCAGGAGTCGGGGTGGGTGATGGAGATGGTTTCGAAAAGACGAGGCCTTTTTCTCTTTGTCGCAATAGAGGGAGGATTTCGGTTGTCGTTTGAGTTTGGAGACAAGGCTTTAGAAGAAATCAGGCGAAGCGATCTCCCGAAGAGCATTGTGGATGAGGTTGTGAACGCGGAGAAGCATCCCGAAGGGAGAACCCTCAGTATCGAAGTGAGAGACAGGCGATACGCGGCGGCGATTAAAACCCTGATAAAGATAAAAGCTGAAGGTTGACTGCGGCGCCTTCCGCGGAAATAATTAGCTCACAGAACGGAGATGCAGAGATGTTTTGCCCACAATGCAAGAGCGAGTACCGGCCGGGATTCACGCGCTGCGCGGACTGCGGCGTCGATCTGGTAGACCGACTTCCAGAAGAGTCGCACGAAACTGATACCCGGAGAGTGGACGATGTTAAACTCGTTCAGGTGCTTCAAACGAGAGATCAGTCGGACGTCATTAACATCAGGATGCTGCTCGATCCCGAAGGGATCGAATATTTCCTCCAGGGAGAGACGCTGATGGGGTTTCGCCGAGATGATCCGGTTGTGCTGCTCGTGAGGGAGGACGAAGTCGAGCGGGTGAGAGAGCTGTTGAAAGGGGTAAAACTGAACTATTCCAGCTCAGTATTCAATCCCAAAAGGCGGAGGTAAGCTGGATACAAGATCACCTTCACCTTGGGATGACCCTTTGATGAAGGTGATCTTGAACGAGCTGCTAACGTGAAAGCGACCTTCGATGGTTAGCGACGGCCGCGATCCGGGATTTTTATTTCGTCAATATCATTTTCTTGATGGCGCGGTATTGTCCGGCCTCGATCCGGTAAAAGTAAACGCCGCTGGCGAAGCGGTCGGCGTTCCAGACTATCACATGGACCCCGGCGGAGAACTCGGCTGCCGCGAGCGTCGCAACGTCTCTTCCAAGCATGTCGAATACTCTAACCGTAACATACGACGTTTTCGGTATTGAAAAAGTTATCGTCGTTGTCGGGTTGAAAGGGTTAGGGAAATTCTGCGCCAGGTAGAACTCCTTTGGCGCGATCCCCGCGGTCTGAGCCCTCCTCATCGAAGGGGAAGCGGTCTGGATTGCCGTGATTCTCCCTCCTACGCTCGGACTAATTGTGCCGAGGGCCTCGACATATCCCTCGACGACCGAGTACTCTGCTATGCCCTCCAGGACTTTTGGATTGGAGATTGTCATTCCAGTCAACGGCGCGACGTAGTCTTTCAGGATGGTTAGAATGTATTCGTTCGTGGTGACCGTGTAAGTCTTCGCAAAGTCGATATCCTCACCGCCGATCTTGACATCGACGATTCTCGAGCCAGCAGGCCGGTCGACAGCATATGTGTACGTCATCCCGGACACCTGGAGGAAGTTCTCGTCGTCAGCCTCGATGCCGCTCAAACCGAATTCGAGTCCGATTATAAGGTCGTACCCGGTAACATCGCACGTCGCAAGTCTGTAACCAAGTCCGTTGTCCGTGTTGAAACCGTAACCCATGACACGAAAGACATCATCTCCTACAATCGGGCCGTGATACAACGGCTGGGCTGTTGATCCGCCGGCTGTAATAGCGACATCGGTATGCGTGTAAGCCCTGAATGCGTCGGTTACGAGGTCGGCCACCGGAGTGTCATGGCTACCGGGGTACAGGAGAGAATCGGCTTCTTCCTTGAAGTCGGCAGTTGCGAACGCGACCTTCTTCGTGAACATCGGCCCGTACACGGCTTCGATTTGTCTTTCAAGCGCCTTGACTTTCAACGCTACAAATGGGTCTTGCGGAACCAATTTGTCGAGGTGGATCAGATCGTAGTCTACTATGCTGACTTTTCCATGTCTCAGTGTGAACCTGAGTTTCCCGATGTACTGATAGAAAGCGCCGGCCTGCATGATGTAGGTTGTTCCGCCCGAGGGGTTTACGACCGGAACGGGGTGTTGCAAGACTAGATGGTCGTGTCCTCCGATTATAAAATCGATTCCGGGCACGTACGAGGCGACAATCTGGTCGTACTCGAAGCCAAGGTGCGAAAGAAGAATAACCACGGAACAATTCTGACTCTTCAGCTTCTGTACCATCTCACCGGCGATCTGAACGAAGTTCGTGTCTATGAAAGCCGGGCTCGGTTGAGAGAGGATGTTGGTTTCGGGAGTCGTGAGGCCGAATATGCCTATTCTGACTCCATCAACCTTCCTAATCGTATAAGGCGAGATGTACTGTTTAAGTGGTTGAACTTCAGGGGCATCCAATACTGTGTTTGCGGAGAGGAGTGGAAATCCTTCTCCTTTGAACGCGGCGTTAAGCGATGAAAGCAGAGTCGCGGGCGTCAGATCGAATTCATGATTGCCTACAGCCATCGCGTCGACGCCCATGTTTTTCAACATCTTCAGTTCCGGCACTCCGAACATGGCGTTGAAGAAGATGTCCCCGATGAAGACGTCTCCCGCGTCCAGAACAAGCGCATTCCTGTCGTGCCACCGATTCATCTTGATGACCGTAGCGGCGCGCGCAATACCCCCTACAGTGCCCTCCAGGTGTACGTCGCGCGGACCGAGCGGTGCCAGGTTCGAGTGGGTGTCGTTCAAATGAAGGAGTGTGATTGTTTTGTTCTGACCGGACGATGCTGAAACAAACAACATCACTGCGAGAGTGATCTTGATAGCGGTTTTCCAAAGCATGTTTTCCCCCTTGATTAAGTTGTGAACTGTTGCGTGTTGCGATGAGGTACCACAGCAATCTCATATTCGGCACGAGACGATTTTCCGAATAACCGCGGAATATTCATTATCGGAACGGTTCGTGCCGGCCCATCGTCAAATTCAATGCGGCATATGTTGATGGACATGCGCCAAGATACCTGCGGCTAACCGACCAAGTGTCACACATTTGTAAATGAATTGTGAAAACGAAAACCTTTCTAATCGGCCGAAGGGCCACAAATTACCGTTTCGCCTTGTTTGAATTTCGGCGCGCGACTTATCTTTCCAAATGACAATTGAGTCAGTGGTGCTGGTCATTGCGTCCGCCCAGGCGTTCCTTCTTGCCGGCTTGACGTTTCAAAGACATCGCGCGCTGTACGCGAACAGGTTCATGTCGATGATGATGCTGGTCGTCGGAATTGCCGTCATTCATATGCTGGTTCAGGACAACGGCTTCTACGACAGACACCAAGGGTTGTTGTACATTGTACTCGGCATCCTGTTCGTCGTCGAACCTCTGCATTTTCTATATACCAAGTATCTACTCTCCCGTGCGGAGAGGTTTGACGTGAGGGATGTGGTGCATTTCCTTCCGGCTGTTGTTGTCGAAGTGCTCGTCGTCTTATTCGTCTTTCTATATCCAAAGACTGTATCGGTGCCTGCGACCCACAACGCGGCATTGGTTCCGGCCTGGCTTCGTATTTACAACTGGCTCATAGTGGCCTTCGGAATTGCATACGCGCTGACAACTCTCGGCGTTCTCCGCAGATACCAGAAAACGGCCAAGAACATAGTGTCCTCGCTTGAGGAGGTGAGGCTCAACTGGCTGATGTACCTGTCCGTTGCAGGGATAGCGGTTTGGATCATCTTTCTCACCGAGAACACTCTTCTGGCATTCGGAATCAACCTATCCAATTTCGTGCTGACCTCCGTGTGCGGAGGGATCTACGTCTACGCGATCGGGTACTACGGGCTTCTTAAATCGGAAGTGTTCGCTGCACCCGGCGTCGGTACCACGATGCAGGAAATATTCGAGGCTGCGGTCGGCGAGTCGGCGCCCGCCGGCAAGTATACGAGGTCGGGACTTGACCAGCAGACGATTACTCTGCTGGCCGGCAAGCTGGCGCATTTAATGGACGAGAAGAAACCGTACACCGACTCTTCGCTGACTCTCACGAAACTTGCGGCGATGCTTTCGATCAGCCCGCACAATCTCTCCGAGGTGATAAACACGCAGTTCGGGAAAAACTTCTACGATTTCGTGAACGGATATCGCATAGAACAGGTGAAGTGCGACCTGTCCGATCCCGCTAAAAGCAACCTGAAAATACTCTCCATCGCTTTCGATGCGGGCTTCAATTCGAAAGCGAGCTTCAACAGCATATTCAAAGCATCCGCCGGAACCACCCCCTCCGAGTATCGCAGGCAGGCGGCCGGCCCCCTCAGGCGAACGCCCGGCATAAGCGACTAGCCGGCACCGGTCCATGCCGGCCCAACCTGCTTCAAATCGGATCTGCGCCGCGCCCCTTCGCCGCCCTTTGTACAATCACAGCTGAAACCAAGGAGTCCAATCTCACGGGCTCGGACGATGCCGGGACAATTCAGACGTAATTTGTGACTGATTGCGAGATTTATCGGCACAAATTGCGAGAGGTTCAAGGAATGAAACTGTTGAAGAGATCCGCCGTCTTGCTGGCAGCGTGTCTGTCTGCGTCTGCTGTATCGCAGACGAGGACGGGATCTATCGACGGGAAAGTATTCGACACGGATACGAAGGCCCCTCTGATCGGAGCGCACGTCCTGGTAGTTGGAACCTCAATGGGTGCATCGACGAGCATGAACGGTGAATTTATCGTGCGGAACGTACCGCTCGGGAGCTACCGCGTGAAATTCTCGTATGTAGGCTATGAACCGGCGATAATAACGGACGTAATCGTCAAGCCGAACCGGGCGGCGCGTGTCGACGCCGGACTGAAAATGTCGTCTTTCCGGACGGGTGAAGTGGAGGTAACGCCGGGGTATTTTGCCAGATCGGATGATGAGAGAGTTAGCTCAGTCAGATTTTCCTATGAGGAAATCCGGCGCGCCCCCGGCGCCGCGGGCGACGTCAGCAGGATAATGATGAGCCTGCCGAGCGTCGGCGAGGTAAACGATCAGTCGAACGGTCTCGTCGTTCGCGGCGGCAGTCCCGTCGAAAACGCCTTCTTCATCGACAATATCGAGATACCGAACATCAACCACTTCCCGACACAGGGCTCGACCAACGGCCCAATAGGCCTTTTGAAAGTCGACTTCATCAAGGATGTCAGTTTCTACTCCGGCGGATTTTCCGCTGAATATGGCGGCAGGCTCTCCTCGGTGATGGACATTAAGTTCAGGGAAGGAAACAGGCAGAAGATCGAAGGACAGCTCAATCTTGATTTCGCCGGCTTCGGCGGCGTCGCCGAAGGGCCGCTGTTCAGCGACAAGGGTTCATGGATGGTATCGGTGAGAAGGAGCTATCTCGATCTTCTCATCAAGACGATCGACATGGGCACGTCCGTCGTACCGCGATACGGCGATTACCAGTGGAAAGCCGTTTACGATTTGGATGAGTCCGACAGGCTGGAACTCCTCGGCATCTGGGGAGACGATCACAACAACCCTGACGCAAAGACCGCCGTCGAGAACGACATGGTTTACTACGGCGACCAGGATCACTACCAGAGCACTAACGGAATCAATTGGCGCAGACTCTGGGGGTCGAACGGGTATTCCAATACTTCACTCGCTTTCACATCGGAGAGTTTCCATGACGATTCGTATGAGACGGGGTCGGGGCTGTTGTTGCAGAACAACCGATCGCTCGAGCAGGAAATCAGTCTGAGAAACGTCGACCATTTCCGTTTGAACGGCGCAAACGTTGCCGAATTCGGCCTGGATGCAAAACATGTAATGGCGAATTATGATGTCGTTTACGGTGGCTACACGGATGCGCTCGGGAATCCGGTCGTGGGTTCGACGATGAATGACAAGATCCGTTCCGATAAAGTTGGAGGATTTCTGAATTTGGCTTCTGACTTGTCACGACTTCTTTCGTCGTCGGTCGGTCTGCGAGCCGACTACTTTGCCTATGACAGGAATTTTGACCTCTCTCCGCGCGCGTCGTTGACCGCACAACTCGACGACAGGACATCGGTTACTGCATCTGCGGGAGTGTACTACCAGGATATCCCCCTTATCCTTCTCGCACAGAACGCGAGCAACAAAGAACTTCCCGATCTCAGGGCCATTCATTACATCGTCGGATTTCAAAGGCTTCTGACGCCCAGCACGCGGATCAGCATTGACGTATATGAAAAGGACTACAGCGACTTCCCGGTCGACCCGCAGCAACCATCACTGTTCCTGATCGATGAACTATACTACCGCTACGGCTTTTTCTTCGATCACGGAAACCTTACCGGGAACGGAAAGGCAAGGTCGAGAGGAGTGGAGTTGATGGTTCAAAAGAAAATGGCGAAAGATTTCTATGGAATGATTAGCGCGTCGTACTCGAGCAGCCAATACCTGGGAGCAGGTGGATCATGGATCGACAGGGTCTACGACAACAGGGTGATCTTCTGTGTCGACGGCGGGTACAAGCCGAACGACCAATGGGAATTCAGTCTCAGGTGGATATATGCGGGTGGCATACCCTACACGCCGTTCGATATAGCGGCTTCTGAAAAGATCGACAGGGGAGTTCTCGACGGAAGCAGGATAAACGCCGAACGGACTCCACCGTATCATTCTCTCAACGCGCGCATCGACAGGAGATTCAACTTCAGCGGCTCGGATCTCATCTGTTACCTTAGTGTTTGGAATGCTTACAACAGGAAGAACGTCGCCCAGTACTTCTGGAATGAGGTCAAGAACCGGCAGGGGACGATTTATCAGTGGGGAATTCTTCCGGTATTCGGGTTGGAATATGAATTTTAGCGAAGAGAGCAGGTAATGGATCCATTTCGAAAGGCTGTGCTTGTGACGGGCTGCTCTTCGGGAATTGGGGAGGCGGTCGCGCGTTATCTTTCCGGTAACGGCTTTGTAGTTTTTGCCACAGTTCGCAAAGTAAAGGACTATGATCGCCTTCTGGGTTTGAACAACCCAACTCTCATTCCCGTTCACCCGGTCGATATGGCGAATGCAGGGGACATCAGGCACGCTCTGGAGTTCGTGGTCGGGGAGCTATCTAGGATTGGCTGCAGCCTCTATGCGATTGTAAACAATGCCGGCGGAGGAACGGTCGCGCCGTTGGAGGTGATCGACCCTGAGATACTCTCTGTCGAATTCAGGACGCGGGTCGTCGGACCCGTTTCTCTGCTTCAGGGCTTTCTTCCTCTTATTCGTGAGGCTCACGGGAGAGTTCTCTGGATCACAACACCTGCACTGATTCCGGTGCCGTTCGTCTCCAGCATACACGCTTGTGATTTTGCCGTCAACTGCATAGCTCGCACACTTCGACTTGAACTTGCGCCCTGGAAGATACCGAACATAATGATCCGCTGCGGCGGCATACAGACAGCTGCACCTGATAGGAATGTGCGCGAGCTTGAGGACGCCTTCCTGAAGTGGCCGGTGGCCAAATCCTCGCTCTACAGGAATGCGCTCCGCGCGCAGCAAAGGGAATGGGCCCGGTTTGATCTGAAGAGGACTCCTCCGGTCAAGGTAGCTGAAGTAGTTTACAAAGCATTGGTTGCCAGGAGCCCCAGGCGGAGATATTCGGTGGGCCACTTGGCGAAAGCCGCCTCGGTCATCGATTATCTACCACAGGCAGCGATAGATATGCTAATGGCTATTCAACGCCAGTGATCAGCCTCGGACCGGAGAACGGGGAGGCGTAGTCGAAGCAGAGGGTATTGCGACTAATCATCCGGCGGTCACTCATCCCCGCTCTCCGGTAGTCTCGTTATTCCAAGTGTATGTCACCGCCCGAAGGGTGCTACGCACTGAGCAGCGGTGACCCAGAGGCACAGAGAGGAAAAAGTCGCTCTGTGAATTCTCCGTGTCTCGTGCCTCTATCCGAGGGACCCTTTGGGCGTTAAGCCTTTTGCCCCGGGGTTTTTCACCGCAAAGTACGCAAAGAAGATAAAATACTGACAAAGGTCGAAGAAGGTTTGTTTTTGCGATCTTTGTCGGATCGAAGGAGTACCTCGTGATCGGACTCTTCGGGCGGTTAAGCTTGAGTTCAGGGCACCACCTAATCTCCCCCAACCTTGATTCTTGGGGGGGCTGAAGCTATATTTTTAGGCAAAATTCACGAAACACCAAGATTTATGGGAGATTATGGCTACTACCTCTGAATTCCGGCCCGGTTTGACCATCCGTTTCAACAACGATCTTTGGACCATTGTAGAGTTCCAACATGTCAACCCCGGCAACTGGCGGGCCTTTGTTCGGGCAAAGATGAAGAACATCAAGACCGGGCAGGTAGTCGAAAACAGGTTTCGTGCGGGTCAGGACATAGAAATAGTCAGAATCGAGCAGCGCACGTACCAGTACCTTTACCGTGACGGCGACCTTCTGATCTTTATGGACAACGATACATATGAGCAGATACAGGTTCCTGAAGAAGTTGTCGGTGAAGGAAGCAAATTCCTGAAAGAAAATGAAAACGTCCAGATATCGTTTAACGGAACGGAAATTACGGGTGTCGAGATTCCTATTTTTGTGAATCTTAAAGTTGTTGAAACAGAGCCGGGCGTAAAGGGCGACAGTGTTAACAACATCATGAAGCCGGCCACACTGGAGACGGGCGCAACGGTGAACGTTCCGCTCTTCGTAGATGCTGGAGAACTTCTCAAGATAGATACACGCACGGGCGGTTACGTCGAGCGCGTAAAATGAGCTGGCCCCGGACCTGCCGGTTTGTTTCCCGGCGAGAGGATCTTTTTTGGACCCGGTTGCACCGAAGGTTTTGTGGAGCGCAGTGAAGGCAGGGCTTTTATGCACTGCTTTTCTTTTATATCCAAAGAGTTCCCGTCGACGGGATGTTTTTTGGACACCTTAGCATCGGAGACTAAATGGACCTAAACTACATCAGGAAGCTCGTCAAACTTGTTGACGAAAGCGGGGTGGATGAAATAGAGATCGAGGAAGAAGGAGCGAAAATACGGGTTAGCAAGGCCCATCACAATTCTTCGCCGCCACAGGTGACGATCCCTCAGTATTTACCTCAGCTCCAGCCCCAGTTTCTTCCACAGATGCCGCCGGTACAGGGTGGACCGCCTGTTCCCGCGCCGGGCAGCGCTCCGGTCGAAGAACAGACGAAATATCATGAGGTGCGTTCTCCTATAGTCGGAACGTTTTACAGTGCTCCCGCGCCAAACGCCGATCCTTATGTCCAGGTTGGATCGACTGTCCAGCAGGGAACAGTCTTGTGTATAATCGAAGCAATGAAGCTCATGAACGAGATTGAGTCTGATCTCGCTGGGAGAATCGTGCAGGTCGTCGCGGAAAACGGTCAACCTGTTGAGTACAACCAGCCGTTGTTCCTGATCGAGCCGGCATGACTCCAGGGTTGACTCTTTATGCAGAAGGGCAATGAAATTCTAATTCCTATACTCGAAACTCTAAACAAATTCTGATGACCAAAATTCTGACGGAAGTATTCGGCTTACTGGATCCCACTTTTCTGAACTCGATGCTGTTGAAACTTTCGGATTTCGAGATTGGAATTTCATTTCCGTCATTGAAGGCGATTCAATCATAGAGAACGGGAAATAATTGTTCAACAAGATACTGATTGCAAACAGGAGCGAAATCGCCCTACGCGTCATAAGAACCTGCAAAGAACTCGGCATCAAGACGGTTGCCGTTTATTCCGAAGCCGACCGGGATTCACTGCATGTCAGGTTCGCGGACGAGGCAGTCTGTATAGGTCCGCCTCCGAGCCGGGAAAGCTACCTTAATGTTCCGCGCATCATTGCGGCCGCGGAGATAACGAATGCTGATGCGATTCATCCCGGTTACGGCTTCCTGGCAGAAAATGCAAAATTTTCCGAAATATGCGAGAGCAGCGGAATAAAATTCATCGGCCCGAGACCGGACATGATAACCATGATGGGAGACAAGGCCTCCGCAAAGGAGACCATGTTGAAGGCCGGGGTACCTGTGATTCCTGGTAGCGACGGAGTTATCAACGAAGTGGAGAAGGCGAAGGAGGTCGCCGAATCGGTTGGCTATCCGGTGATCATAAAGGCGACCGCAGGGGGCGGCGGAAAAGGGATGAGGCTTGTCTGGAAGGGTGAAGAGTTCGAACGTCAGTTCCAAATGGCACGTACCGAGGCCGAGGCGGCCTTCGGCAACGGAGGAGTATATATCGAGAAGTATATTGAGCAGCCGCGTCACGTGGAGTTTCAGGTCCTCGGCGACCAGCACGGAGAGGTCATTCACCTCGGCGAGCGCGAGTGCTCGATCCAGCGCAGACACCAGAAACTCATAGAGGAATCTCCGTCTCCGATTGTCGATGCGGAACTCCGTGAGAGGATGGGTGCGGCCGCGATCAAGGGGGCAAAGAGCGTCAAGTACGAAGGCGCAGGAACAATAGAGTTCCTTGTCGATAAGTACAAGAATTTCTACTTCATGGAAATGAATACCCGGATACAGGTCGAACATCCTGTAACTGAACAGGTCACAGGTTATGACATGGTAAAAGAGCAGATCAATGTAGCGGCAGGCTCTAGGGTCAGCAGGAAAAAATTGAAGCAGAGCGGGCATGCGCTTGAATGCCGCATAAATGCGGAGGACCCTTACAACGACTTCAGGCCGAATCCGGGGACGATCACCGGCTTCCACGTCCCGGGTGGTTTCGGCGTCCGCACCGATTCACATGTCTATGTCGGGTATAAGGTACCCCCTTACTATGATTCTCTCCTCGCTAAACTCATAACATTCGCACCGACTCGGGAGGACGCTATCGACAAGATGTACCGCGCATTGGACGAGTTTGTCGTGGAAGGCGTGGCTACGACGATACCGTTTCATAAGAAGGTCATGAAGGATGAGCGGTTCAGGGAGGGCACATTCGACACTCATTTCCTGGATTCATTTAACTTTCAGGACTAAACACAAGAAGGACCTGAACTCCGGGTCGGGAGTGCCGAACGAATGTCTCGACGAGGCTAAACTTCGGATTTCTTTTGCCCCCTAGTTCACTGCCGGTATCGATAAGCCTTACACAACATGGGCCTCGGCTTGAATGCAGGAAGTTTCTCGATTGTTATTAGGATTCCGGAGCTTTTATCATTCAAAGGAGAAAATATGGAATTCCCCGCCAATCTCAAGTATACTAAAGACCACGAATGGATCCGTGTTGAAGGAGACACCGGCGTTGTCGGCATCACGGAATACGCCCAGGGGGAGCTCGGCGATGTTGTCTTTGTTGAGCTTCCTGCAACAGGCTCAAAATTGGAACAGGGAAAACAGTTCGGTACCATCGAAGCTGTCAAAACCGTATCTGATCTATTCGCCCCTGTAAGTGGAGAAATTATCGAGGTCAACGAGGCGCTGAAAGAATCCCCAGAGATCGTGAACAAGGAGCCTTACGCGGGCGGTTGGATGGTGAAGGTCAAAATTGCGGACACTGCCGAGCTGAGCGGCCTCCTCGACGCGGCGAATTATCAGGAGATGGTAGGAAAATAGTGTGCGGTAGGTAGTATGTAGCAGCTTCAACCTTAAGCTCTGCTTACTAATTACTATCTAATACCTACTTGACAAAAAGGGAGATCATAAGTGCCTTACTATCCGAATACCGACGACGACCGGCGAGACATGCTGGATGCGATCGGGGTGAAGGATTTCGAAGAGCTCATAAGAGATATTCCGCAGGAAATCAGGTTGAAAGGAGACCTGAAGATTCCTCCGGCGATGAGCGAATACGAGGTGACGAAACATTTGGCCGCTCTGGCAGACAAGAACGTCAACACGCAGGACGCTGTCTCGTTTCTCGGCGCGGGCGCATACGACCATTTCATTCCATCAGCTGTCGGTGCTCTTCTCGGGCGATCGGAGTTTTATACCGCTTACACGCCGTATCAGGCAGAAGTCAGCCAGGGAACGCTTCAGGCGATTTACGAGTACCAAACGATGATCTGCAGGCTTACCGGCATGGACGTGTCTAATGCATCGCTCTACGATGCCGGAAGCGGGCTGGCCGAAGCTGCCCTCATGGCCGTTGCCCAGACCGGACGAAGAAAAATCGTTGCCGCGAGTCCCGTTCATCCGCACTATCTGCGAGTGGTGAGAACTTACCTTCACGGGCAGGGATTCGATATAGTGGAAGTGCCGCCGCACGACGGAGTTGCAGATATCGACGCGGCTCGCGAAGCTGTCGATGACAGCACCGCCGCCCTTATTGTCCAGCAGCCGTCGTTTCTGGGAACGTTAAGCGATGTTTTCACCCTCGGAGAAGCTGCGCATGCAAAGGGGGCTCTCTTTGTAGTCGATGCCGCACCGATGTCTCTCGGCCTCCTGGCGGCTCCAGGCGATTACGGTGCCGATGTCGTAGTCGGTGAAGGACAAAGTCTCGGGATTCCGCAGAGTCTCGGCGGTCCTTTTCTCGGCATTTTTGCGGTCAGAGATGCGCTTATCCGCAGACTTCCCGGGAGGCTTGCCGGAGTGACGGTGGACGCTGTTGGGACGCGCGGATTCGTTCTGACGCTCCAGACGCGCGAGCAGCAAATCAGGCGTGAAAAAGCGACCTCGAACATATGCACGAACGAAGGTCTCATGATGCTGGCGTCGACAATCTACATGTCCCTCATGGGAAAGGACGGTATACGTGAAGTGGCCGAGCAGTGCGGCGCTAAAGCACACTACCTCGCTGAACAAATAAACAAGACTCCGGGCTTTGCGCTGAAATACAAGCAGCCTTTCTTCAACGAGTTTCTCGTCTCAACCCCCGTTCCGGCCGGGGAAATCATTCGAGCGGGTCTGGAGAAGAATATCCTGGCTGGGGTCGACCTCGAGACATTGTATCCGTCCGAGGAAGGACTCCTGGTTGCGGTGACTGAGAAACGTACGCGCTCCGAGCTGGATCAATTTGTGGAGTTCTTGGGGGCGTTCGCTAGATGACAGGTTTGATATTAGGGCCTATACGAAATGCACCGCAGAATATTCCTTCGCATCTGGTCGCAACCGTTCTGACATTCCATCATTCCACGATTTCAACATTCCCTCTTTTCTATGGATAAAATACTCATCCTCGACTTCGGTGCGCAATACACTCAGCTGATCGCGCGTCGGGTCCGCGAGCTAAATGTCCTTAGCCTCGTGGAGAATTTCGATTACTCGTACGAGAAGATAGTTGAGCTTGCCCCCAAGGGGATCATACTTTCGGGGGGTCCCTCGAGCGTATACCAATCGAATGCACCTCTTCCCGACAAGAGAGTATTCGAGGCGGGCGTGCCTGTCCTCGGCATCTGCTACGGACTCCAGGTAATCGCATATCTCCTGGGGGGAGAAGTCGACAGATCCGCCCGTCAGGAGTTCGGCAAGGCTATGCTGGTTGTGGATGATTCAAGCGACCTGCTTCGCGATATTGGGGATGTTTCGAAGGTGTGGATGAGCCACGCCGACAGGGTTACGAGGCTTCCGGAGGGTTTCGTTCCGATCGCACACACCGATAACTCCCCCATCGCAGCTTTCAAATCCGAGCAGCGAAAGACCTTCGGTGTTCAGTTTCACCCGGAAGTGGTTCACACATCGAAAGGGAAGGAGATACTCGCCAATTTTGTGATAGGGGTCTGCGGATGCAAGGCGGATTGGAAGCCGGGAAATTTTATAGATGAAACCGTGAAGGAAGTCAGAACGAAGGCCGGCAGAGGTAATGTCATCTGCGCGATGAGCGGTGGGGTGGACTCCGCTGTCGCTGCCGTGCTCCTGCAAAAAGCCCTCGGTTCGCGGCTTCACGCGGTCCACATCGACAACGGTTTGATGAGAAAAGACGAAAGCAAGAACGTTGTCGAATACTTTCGGGCCAACTTCGATCTGAACCTTCATTACGTAGATGCATCCGACAAATTCCTCGGGAGGCTGAAGGGCGTGACGGATCCCGAGATGAAGAGGAAAATAATCGGGAATACATTTATTGAAGTCTTCGAGAGCGTTGCAAACGACATTAAAGAGGTCGAATTTCTCGCACAGGGAACGCTCTATCCGGACGTCATAGAGTCGCAGTCGTACAAGGGGCCCTCGGCGAAGATCAAGACACACCACAATGTAGGCGGCCTTCCGGACGTTATGAAGTTGAAGCTGATCGAACCTTTCCGCCTTCTCTTCAAGGACGAAGTCAGAAAGGTCGGTCGGGCTCTGGGCATATCCGACGAGATCATTGAGCGCCATCCCTTCCCGGGGCCCGGACTTGCGGTGAGAATTCTAAGCGACGTCACTCCGGAGAAACTTGAGATCCTCCGCCAGGCGGATTCTATTTTTATCGACGAAATAAGAAAACGCGGCATTTACACCGACATCTGGCAGGCTTTTGCCGTGCTTCTCCCGGTTCAGTCGGTCGGCGTTATGGGCGACGAGCGGACATACGAGTATACGGTGGCCCTCAGGGCAGTGACCAGCGAGGACGGGATGACCGCAGACTGGGCACAGGTTCCTTACGATCTCCTGTCAAAAGTATCCGGACGGATTATCAACGAAGTGCGCGGTGTGAACAGGGTGGTGTACGACATAAGCAGCAAACCGCCGGCCACAATCGAATGGGAGTGAAAGTTTCCTCTCCGGTGGTTATTTTCAACGAGAGGAAACAATCTTAAAGATGGGATTATCAGAGATATCAAGTGAGTCGGTAAGGGTACTCATCGACGAGGCGGTCGGCTTCCTCGGAGAGGATAAGCCTCTCCATGCAATTCAGATTCTGAGAAGAATTATTTCAAGGGATCAGGGGTGCACAGATGCCTACCTCAAGCTTGCGGAAATCTATATCAGCCTTCACAACTACGATGCGGCCGAGCGGCTTCTGAGGGAAGGTATGGAAAGAATACCGGAGGAAAACAAACTTGTATATGCGCTCGGCAGTCTGTATTTCAACCTTGGCGAAACGGAACGAGCGCTGCCGCTGCTCAGGAAGCTCAACTCATGGAGAAACCCCAGCGTTCACCTTGCACTTGCTACGATTTTGCTTGACCAGGGTGAGCTAAGCGATGCGGCGTTGGAAGTTAGGGCGGTACTTAAGGGAGACGCCAAGTATCCGGATGCAAACGGCATCCTCGGCAGGGTTTACCTGAAACAGAACGACTTTCCCAACGCGATCAAATATCTGAAACGAGAGCTCGGCATGAACGAGGCGTCCGTGGAGTTCAGGCTCGATCTCGCCACTGCCTACTATCTGCTGGGAGACCTCCGCGAGGCACTTGAAGAGTTTACTCTACTCATCGACACCGATCCAGATTTTTTCCCGGGGTGGCTCATGTGCGGAAAGATCCTTTTGGAACTCGGGCGTGCGAGCGAATCCGAATTCTATCTCACGCGCGCACTCAGCATCAATCCGAGGAGCGCCGAAGTGCTCCAAACCCTTGCGAACCTTTACAGTACAATAGGTGAGGACGAGAAAGCCCGGACGATATTCGATGAATTGGCCGACCAGAACGCAATCATTGAGGACGATTCGGAGACTCTTGAACGGATTTCCCGAATGAATAGGAAGCGGAACAGAAACTGAAAATGAGGCTGATCTCCGCGTTTTTGATTTTGGTTCTGGCTTCTACTGCGTTCGCCCAGGTCAGGTTCAATCAGACGGATGAGACGAACTATTCCCTCGGACTTACGAGTTTCAGGCAGGGAGACTACTCCACCGCGCTGACGTACTTCCGGCAGGTAATGGATGACTCGCTCAACCAGCGCTCTGCTGAATCCTACTACTACGGTGCGCGTTCCCTGTTCAATCTCAGGAGGTACGAACAGTCTGCCTCCGTTATCGACAGCTTTCTTGTAAAATTTCCGAATGACGAACACCGGTATGAGATGGTCTACATACTCGGCGCGAATTACTATGAATTAGAGAAGTATCCGCAGGCCGCCGGTGAGTTCGTCTCCGCGATAGACTCTTCCTCAAATCAGGTGGTTCGAAACCAGGCCGTAGCAAGCCTGCACACTCTCGTCGCGCACAATTTAAGTTTCGGAGAGATAGAGAGCCTCTACGCACTTTGCCATTCGAGACTATCTTCCATCACTGTCGCAATCGGCTTCGCCCGCCGTGCATACTTTTCGGATAGGTTGCGTGCTGCCGAGGTCATATTGAAAGAGTTCAGAAATCAGTACCCGAGGGTTGGAATCGGGAGCGGAGAGGTCGACAGGTGGCTGCAAAGAATATCTGCCGATAGCCTGCTCAGCCTTTCGCCGATCAAGATCGGGGCATTGCTCCCGCTTGAATATGGAACTGGTGTGGGCGACAAGCTTCTCCTCGGCATACAGCTGGCTCTCGACAATTATAACGCTCATGCGGCAGTGAAGGTCGGCCTCGTCCTGAAGAATTATTCGGGAGTAATGCCGAATCTCTTCTCCGATATGCTATCCCTCAGCGCGGACACGAGCGTAAAAGCCGTAATCGGGCCGGTCTATAGCAACGAAGTCTCCGCGGTTTCGAGTATAGCGGACAAGAACAAGCTTCCTCTGATTTCACCGACCGCAACCGCTGTGGGATTGACAAATGGGCACCCCTATGTTTTTCAGGCAAATCCGAATTTTAGGACCAGAGCCACTGCAGTGGCCGACTATGCCGTAAATGTCCTCCATGCGAGTAGGATTGCGGTGCTCTCTCCTTCCGAAGGATACGGCAGGACACTCGCAAAGTATTTTGTCCAGCGGCTCGACTCGCTCGGCGTACCGCCGATTGCAGTCACCTATTTTGAAAGCGGCTCGACCGATCTTTACCAGCCAATCACTACGATCAAGGATTCCGCAGCGTTGCGGGGGGAGCCGTATGTCGACATCTCAGCGCTGAACGGACAGCAAAAGGCGAAGATCAGGCCTTACATACCGCCGGCATATATCGATTCGATCGGAAATCCCGGCTTCAGCATGGATGCGTACGATCTCTTCGGGAAAAATCCGACGGAGACAGCCGACTCACTCGGTATACCGGTCGTGATCCGCGATTCTCTCGGAGAGTTCGACGCTCTGCGCTCGCTCAACGCGATCTTCATTCCGCTTACGTCCTCCAACGAGATCGGGATCGTCGGAGCTCAGCTTGCATATTACAATATCAAATCCCAGATTCTGGGTGCCGACGACTGGTATGACCTGAACCAGCTCTCCAACAACGAACTGTACGTCGACGGTGTCATATTCTGCAGTGACACATATTTTCAGACGAACCTGCCGGCGTATATTGCCGCAACCGATTCACTTTCGAAGATTTCGGATCAGGAATTCGACAGGGTGGTATCTTACGGCTACGATCTCGCGAACGCGTTGCTCGGCGAAATAAGCTCCGGCGTCAGTTCCCGTGCTGCCATGGAAGGTGCGTTGAAGTCCGAAACATACACCGGCCTTCATTCTACGCTTTCTTTTGAAAGCGATAATTCAAATCACTACCTACATATTCTTCAATTCAAGAATGGAGGCATAGTCGATCTCGGGCAGGTAGACGCAAAATAAGAGCGGTGAGGAGCGCCGCTGCCCAATCGGTTTTCAAACTAAAGCAGGGGGCTGCAATGTCTGAAAAACCCAACGTAAAGGAGAC
The DNA here is from genome assembly GCA_046706745.1 of Candidatus Kryptoniota bacterium. Lineage (GTDB taxonomy): Bacteria > Bacteroidota > Ignavibacteria > Kryptoniales > JAKASW01 > JAKASW01. Next base: position 7,648 of record JBJKPC010000013.1, on the reverse strand, counting down.
GCGAGCGACGGGTGTCACGGGGACCAGAACGCTGCGCGAATGGCCGGAGACGGAAAAGCCGAGAGAGAAGCTTCTCGCACACGGAGCAACGAAGCTCACCGATGTGGAACTGCTGGCTATCCTCCTGAGGACCGGGACACGAACTAAATCCGTTTCACGCACCGCTATCGATGTGGCAAGGGAGCTACTCATGTCGTTCGATAATTCGCTGGCGCTGCTTTCGATGAGAGATGCACTGGAATTGTCGAGTATAGCCGGGATAGGGCCTGTAAAGGCTGTGACTCTGTCCGCAGCCTTCGAGACGGGGAGGCGCGCCCAGAGCGCTCCTTCGGGCCAGACACCTCTTCTCAATAATCCGGAGGCCGTCTACAAATTCATCATACGCGATTTCGCGGGTGAGAGAAGGGAAGTGTTCAAGGTGATCGTCCTGAGTACTTCGGGTCGAGTGAAACGCGTCAAGACGATGACTGAGGGAACATTGAGTGCAAGCCTCGTCGACGCAAGGGCTGTCTTCAAGTTCGCAATACTTGAAGATGCAGCTAGCATGATTGTCGTCCACAACCACCCGAGCGGAAAGCTCGACCCGAGCAAAGAGGACATACAAATCACGAAGGACCTCGTTTACTCCGGCGAATTTCTCGATATCCCGTTACACGATCACATAATCGTCGGCCCGACGGGATACCTGAGCATGAAGAACGCCGGCTATATTTAGCGTCGGAAGGGCGACCCGCCTCCGAAGTGAAGTAGCATTTTTTGGATATCCGGCTACTGCCGGTGGGCTGTAAGGCTTTCCTGTCTCTGTTTCTTCCCATACGTTCCGAAGACAAAATCCCACGCCGGGGAGCTCACACCGAAGTCGTGATCGGGATCCATATAGTGATGCCGCATGTGCTGCTGCTTCAGGTAAAGACTCAACCTGCCATGGAGCCTGAAATGGTGAACGGCATAGTGCGTCAGGTCGTAAGAGAGATAACCTGCAATGAAACCTGCAAAAAACGGAGGAAGGTAATGCGCTCCGAGAATATTCAGGAAGGCAAAATAAAAAGCGACCGCGAGAGGTATACTTACAATTGGAGGCATCACCAGCCGTGTCGAATCGTTAGGATAATCGTGATGTACCCCATGAAACATGAAATGGATTCTTTTTCCCCAAGTGCTTCTGGGGACAAAATGGAACACAAAACGGTGAAGTATATACTCGGTGAAGCTCCAGACGAAAACTCCCATCACAAAGAGCATGAAGACATAATAGGGGCCGACACCGGTGACGATTGATTCGTAGAACATGTAGGCTACAACGGGAAGGTAGAGTATCGCGGGGACGGATGGGTGAACGTGCGAGAAGAACTCAAGGAAGTCATTCTTGAACATTCGTACCGACTCATCGCCGTTCGACACGTAGAGCTTCATGATCAAACTCCTTCTTTCACCAGAATTCTTGAACACCGACAGAAAGAGGCGTCGACGGCATCATGCCGCCTGCCTCTTTCCTAAACTGAATTGACTTCAAGAAAATTCCCGAAACTACCGGCGACGATAAAAAGGGAAGGGACAGTCCCGGATAGCCTCCGGGACCGGCTGCACGCTATTCTTTTTCTGCTTTTGCGTTGTAGACGATCTTGCGGATTGTGTCAAATCGCAGGTACGGGTATTCGTCCTGAATTTTCTCAATCGCGTCCCCGACGCTCATGTAATTCCGCAGGTCTTTGAAACGTCGTTTGATCTGGTAGTCTCTGACCGCCTTATAATCCAGAAGGCTGTTTTCACTCAGCTTTTGGTAGTCGTCGTCGCTGAGCAGGTCGCTCAGCGGGTTCTCGATCTGCTTTTTCTGAATCCTCTTCTTCTCAGAGGGGATACTGCTTAGCTTCTCCATTTGGTCCTCGCTTTCTAGTGAGACTTCTGTGATGAATCCAATATCAAAGTCTCGCTTTCCCCTCCATTGAAGTAACGTTTTGCTCCATCATGTTTGCTTTGAAATATTGACTCAAACCACAACTCTTGAAAGAATAACACTGTTTACATCGTAAACACCGTCCCCTGAGGAGCGGGTCGGCCTTAACAACTTGTACGATATTAGCTCTGTGGGCTCTACTGGATTCGAACCAGTGACCTCTCGCGTGTGAAGCGAACGCTCTGAACCGACTGAGCTAAGAGCCCGAAACTAAAGCCACCAACGCCGGCCGCTTGAACCAGCGACCTTTCCGCTTCTATCAATCAGAATCGGATAGATCTAAACCGACCGATCCCGACATCTCAAGTCGGCCGAAACCAACTCACGACGGGACTGTTTGAACAGCCCGCTTCGGCGCCCAGATCCGAGCATTTACAAAGAACCCAGAGCTCCGATTATTTCCTAATGGTGGAATAATCTAACCAATCCTACCCTCTCAATCAAGAAAGGCAGGCCGGACGCTCTGTATGTTTCTCAACGAAATATGGCTTTCTGGGTTCCAGAAGGCAAGAATCTTAATGTTAAAAATTTTTCACCTTCGAATATCGGCCGTTTCGAGCACTTTTATTGCCACATCGTACTTCTTGAACGGGGGAAGGAGGTAGACGCCGGCAACCTCGGACTTGACTTCTTTGAGAAGCTCGGCCGATGCGTCGATTCCTATCTTGGCGGCGTCGCTTCCGGCCCGAAACATTCTTTCTCTTATCTTGTCCGGAATATCTATGCCGGGAATTTCATGGTGGAGAAACTCCGCGTGTCGGTGGCTTCTAAGAGGGAGTATGCCCACTATGACTGGAGCCTTCAGCTGCTCGACAGCCTTTAAGAATCGCGTAAATGTGTCGATTTCATATATCGGTTGCGTAAATATCACTTCGGCCCCCGATTCGACCTTTCTCGCAAGTTTCTCGATCTCGTAGTCGAATCTCTCTGCGGAGGGATTTGCCGCGCACGCCACCAGGAAGGATGTTATCTGGCCGATCTGGTTTCCCATCGAATCGAGTCCTCGATTCATCCCTTTGACTATTCTGATAAGCCCGACCGAATCGATATCAAAGACCGACTGGGCTTGCGGGAGATCGCCGATCTTTGCCGGATCGCCCGTGATAACAAGAATGTTCCGCAGGTTGAGCGCGTGGGCTCCCAGCAGCTCAGCCTGCAGCCCGATCATATTCCTGTCACGCGTGGTAATATGCGTCACCGCCTCAATCCCGGCCTCTCTCTCTATGAGATGTGAGATGGCGATCGAGCTCATCCTGATCCTTGCCCTGGCACCATCCGTGATATTCACGGCGTCTATCCCATTGCTCTTGCAGAATTGCGCGCCCTCTATAACCGAGGTCATGTCCAGTCCGCGAGGTATATCGAGCTCAACGGTAGTGACAAATTCTCTTCCGATCTTCCTCGCGAGTTCGGATCGGGTCGGGGTGCCAACTTTGGGCGCCTCCACTTCGATGGTGGTTTTCTTTTTGACAAGGACAGGTTTCGGCTCGATCTTCACTCCCCGGACAGCTTCCGATATGGCTCTTATGTGGGAAGGTGTGGAACCGCAGCAGGCACCGATGATCGTCACGCCGGCTTCGACGAGCTGCTTCGCGTAGGTGGCGAGGTAATCTGGTGTAGCATGATAGATCGACCTTCCGTCTACAAGGGTGGGGATCCCGGCCGCGGGCTGGGCAGAAAGAACAACATCCGTGGAATAAATCGATTTTATGATTCCGTACATGCGCTGCGGACCGACAGTGCAGTTCGATCCGATCACGTCGACTCCCTTCGATTTGATATGCCGAACGACATCTACCGGAAAGTCACCCGCCAGTATCGCACCATCTTCCGAAAAAGTCTTCTGCGCAATTATCGGAATGTCTTTGGATATTTCCTTCGCGGCATCTATGGCCACGTCGAGTTCGTTGAGATCGATGAACGTTTCCAGAATGAGAAGGTCAACTCCCTCTTTGACGAGATATCCGATCTGCTCTTTGAACGCCGCCTTCGCTTCGGACAATTTTGTCCTTCCCAGCGGCTCCAACAGCTTCCCACTGGGTCCTACAGCCCCTGCCACATAAACATTGTCGTCCGCGGCCCGCCGCGCGATTTGTACGGCGGCTTCGTTGATCTCCTTCGTCCTGTCGTCAAGCCTGTACGCCTGTAACCGGAGCCTGTTGCCGGAAAACGTGTTTGTCTCTATGATTTCCGCCCCGGCCTGAATGTACTCACGGTGGATTCTTTCGATGATGTCAGGATTCTTGAGGTTGTTAATCTCGGGAGGTTTCTCGGTGTATTCGTACAGCTCCAGTAGGGTACCCATCGCCCCGTCGCATACGATCACGCCCTCTTTCAGTCTGTCGCGGAAAGGTTTTTTCATTTAAGGATATCAGATTGTTCCAACTTAATTGAGTTAGAAGTTATCAATTTCCGCATGGATTTCAAAAATGGGAGGTCGTCCGGCGCGTAACTCCGCATAGCTTGGCAGGATTGAAGGGTTTACAGAGTGACGCCCTTGTTTGCCGGCATCTTCGCCGAAACCTTGCCAAGTCTAAAGCACTTGCATGCTTCTCGCTCCGTTACCGGCCTGCATCGGCGTCAGCCTAAGCCAACTTCCGCCACGGCGGGGTGAAGCTTCGGACGCCATCGTTCACATCCGGACTTCGGTGGCGGACATGCCTAATCGACCGGAATAGCACCGGCCTGGCAAGCTGAAAGGTGCATCCGCAAAGTCCTCCGCGCAGGCAGAGAGGAACTCAGAATTCCAAGAAGAAGAAAACGCTCCGTCGAATTTTATGAAGTATTACTTCGTCTGTGGACCGGCTCAAATGAACTTGAGCACTTCTATTACTTCACCGTTCCTTTTGCTCTGGACGCTTTCGACATAAGCTGCAGGGAATTTGGCTACCGGAGTTCCAATTGAAGTGTCCATGTCGAGAGCTTTTAGTGTCTCGGTTGCAAAAGGCGGGCTGACCACGTTCACCCGGACACCCCGCTTCATTTCGAGCGCCGCGGCACGGGTGAATCCTTCGAGACCGGCGTTCACGAGACTTATTGCTGCGCTGCCGGGCATTGGGTCGTGTGCCAGGACGCCACTGGTCAGCGTGAACGACCCGTTTGCATTGACATGTTTTACGCCGAGACGGACGAGGTTGATTTGTCCCATCAGTTTATCATTCAAGCTGAGCTCGAAATTCTCGTCGGTGAGTTTTTCGAATTCAGCAAAAGCCGCGGCACCTGCGGTGCTGACCAGTGCATCGAACGCACCGACTTTCCTGAAGAGTTCTTCAATCGAAGTCTTCGAAGTGATGTCGACGCGGACGTCTCCGTTCTTGTGACCGACACTTATTACGTCGTGCTTTGAAGACAATGCCTTCACGACTTCTCTACCTATCAACCCTGTGGAACCGACTACCACGATTTTCATATGAGATAATCCCTTGTTGTTTTAATTGTGGATAAAATCGTTTGCGAATGCGTCTTTCATATCCAACAAATCCGATGCTCGGGTGGTTTCGGCTTGCGGTTGTTCCCGGGACCCGTTATCCGTGGAAAGTCTATTGACCAGCATGTAACATTTTTCCGTAATTCGGAGTATAATGTTGAAAATGGCATTTAATGATTAGAATCCTGACGGGGCTTCTCTCCTTACTTGTAATTCTTTACGGTTCCGCATCCGCACAGGAATCTTACACGATCCGCGGAAAGGTCACAGACTCTAAGACCGCGGCCTCTCTCGCAGCCGCCAACGTCAGGGTGGCGGAAACGTCGAAGGGAACGATTACAAACACTGACGGATCATATGTCATCTCGCTCCCCCCGGGAGACTACACGCTCATCTTCAGCTATGTGGGTTACAGAGCCGACTCTGTTAACATAAGTCTGAATTCGGATCTCGTACGAAATGTCCCCCTCGACCCTGCCGCAATAGTTCTCCCGGGAGTTACATCCGTGGCGGAACTCCCGGTAGACGTAATCATCAGGCGCGCCATCGAGAACAAGAAGCGATGGGAGAAGCAGCTGCATTCGTACATCTTCAAAGCTTTCACCCGGCGGACTTTTTATCGGGATACTTCCATCGCTGGCATAACGGAATCCTACACGACCGGCTACTGGAAAGAGGGCGATACGCTGCGCGAGGTGGTCACACAGAAGCGTGAGACAAAGAACCTCCCCGGAATGGATATGGTAGCCTCGGTCGGGGAGATAGTCAACTTCACTGACGACATAATTCCGCTCGCGGGGTACAAGTTCGTCGGTCCGATAGCGGCGAACGCTCTCGATTACTATGACTACAAGCTCCTGAAAGTCTACAACAGAGACGGGGTCAAGGTCTACGAGATACGGGTGATACCGAAATCGAGGATCGTTCCCCTGGTGGAAGGGAATATTTCGATCGCAGACTCCTCATATGCGGTGACCGGGGTGGACCTGCACCCGAATGAAGCGTTCAACATCCCTTTCGTAAGCAAGCTGAGACTGGATTACGGTCAGCGTTACTCTTTGTATGACGGCAAGTTCTGGATGCCGACTGATATCACGCTGGATTTCGGGGCCGAGGTCGGGTTTGCCGGAATATCGATTCCGAGAATTGTGTTTGCCCAAACCTCGGTTATCTATGACTATCGCATCAACGGGGGGATACCGGATTCGGTTTTCGCCAAACCGCTGGTGGTCGTCGACTCTTCCGCCAGGAAATACAACTCCACATTCTGGAAAGAGCACGAGGTGCTTCCGCTGACTGCCGTGGAGAAGCATGCGTACAATTCGCTGGACAGCTCGGAAACGCTCGCGAAGCAATTCAAGCCGACCGGTCCGGCCGCATCTTTGCTCGGCGGCGGAAACGCGGCGGCGGTGCTGAAATACCTGGACATTAGGTACGACAGGGTGGAAGGCCTTTTCCTGGGTGGAACGTACACCTACCGGTCGGCAAAAGAGCAGACAACGTTGACGCTTTCTTCGAGCGGGGCGTCGACCTCTTCGACAAGCGGCGGATGGCAGGCGACAATCGGTGCAGGATACGGATTATCCGATAGGCTTTTCAAGTGGCGGCTGGGAGCTGCATATCCCCTCGCCGGCAGGTACGGACTCAATTTGGGCGCGGAAGCGTATCGCGACATCGCTCATTTTCCCGACGGAGGGTTCTATCCGACCATACTGACCTCGATCTTCTCCCTTTTCGGAAGGGACGACTACAGAGATTACTACATGACATACGGCTGGAAGGTCCACCTCGATGCAAGGCCTCTCCCGCTGCTGACGACTTCCCTGACATATCTTTCGGAGAAAGAGAACACGGCTCTCCAACACACAAACTTTAATATACTCTCATTCGGTCACCGTTACCGTCCGAACCCGCCTATAGTGGAAGGACAAATGCGGAGCTTCGAGCTGGATTTGAGATACGGAGACGACAAGGTCCCGCTCGGAATAATCCCCGTAGACGCCGTGGAACTCTCGGCGGAGTTTTCTTCGCCGGATTTACTCCGGAGCAGCTTCGATTTCAGCCGTTACTATTTGACTGCCTCGTACTCATTTCCCACCTTCCTGACGAGCTACCTGTTTCCGCCCCAGTTCCGTGTGAGGTTCGCGGGCGGGTTCTCCACCGGTACGCTTCCGCCTCAGCGTGATTTCGTGCTGGACTCTCAGCTCGGGCGGTTCGCGCCGTTCGGAGTACTGAGAACCGCATACCCGCGCGAGTTCGTCGGCGAC
>JBJKPC010000012.1:0-6726 GCA_046706745.1 Candidatus Kryptoniota bacterium | reverse complement strand
ATGAAGTTACGAACACCAGGTAGTGCGTGTCGGTATAGAGTATGTCAGGGTGAGAATATGAGTACAAAACATAATCGGTTTGTGTCGCCATGCTTCTGTCAGTCATTCCTAACCCGAACGGCGACGGTATGTTCCCGAAGAAATTGCCAACCCCGCTCGAATTCAACTGTGACCTGTCGATCATCACGGATTCATACCGCCGGTAACAAGCATTTTGATTGGGACCGATCTGATAGGTAATAACCGTCGAACTGCCGTCAGGATAGTTTATGCTGCTGAGGTTCCATCGGTACGGGAACTCATATTCCTGATACGAAAGAAAGGGCAGCCCGTATGAAGTGTTTCCTTTGACCTTGACATAGTCCACGTTTGACCCGGCCTGAATACGTCCGTAGGTGTATCTGGTTCCATCTTCCTTGTCAACGGTAAAGGAATTTATCGAATGGTCCCTGCCAGGCGCATTGTCCACTTTCGCACAAATGGTCCATGGTTTATACTGCACCGGGATGAACATATAACTGCCGATGGAAGACAACGACACCACCTGGCCCGGGAATATCTGATAATTGCATGGCATTATTTCCATGCCGCCACCATCTATGGAGAGCTGGTATTGGTCAGCCACATCTTTATTAAGGACATTCTCCGATACATACCCGACAGAGTCAAACCTTCCTCCGAGATTTCCCCGATATGTGCCGCCGTCATTCATCCCGAGGTTTGCGTTGAGATCTGCTGTTATCTGGTTCGGTTCGTCCGTTCTGCCTCGAACTGTTCTCTCGACGCAGCCCGGTTCCAGGCTCCATCCCAATCCGACCCAACTCGCAAACTGACGTTGCGTAATGTTGCTGTTGTATGTCAATCTTATGTCAAAATTATGCCCGTGTCTCCCGGGCACCGAAAGGAGAGGAATAGAGAAGCTCAGATCCCCTGAATACGAAGGGGCATCATCCGGTGTAATAAATTTATCGAGGCGGTAGCTTTCATAATTCGGACGAAAGTCTCCGCCTATCTGCGGGACCGGAGACTGGCCGAAGGCCACACCAGCTTCAAAGTTCAGAACAAACAGGAAACCGAGTAAGGCAACCTTTTTCATGACAATTCCCTTTCACTTGAAGGCACCAGCCATATGTTAACGGCGCCCTATATCGGGAAGAGAAGGCCGTTTTTTTATCTAATGTTGCGACAGCAATTCCGCGTTCTCCTTTTCCAGTTTCTCTATTCTCTTGTTCTGCTCTTGCATTCTCTTTTCCTGGTCGATCACATAGAGCGTAAGCTCCTCGATCTTCTGAAGTAATTTGGTCTGCATCGCGCCGACTCCGAGCCCGCTCTTCTGCATATCCTCGGCAGTCGCTATGTCGGGTAGGTGTTTGTTCTCCTTTATGTAGTCCGCAAGGCGAGCCAGATCCATCAGTTTATATCCATCGTCAAAAACGAAATCGGATCCATCGGTGTTTACCACCACTTCATTCGCCCTCACGTTTCCTACGATATCGAGTTTGTAGGATGTGGTTGCACGGTTGCCGATGATGACACTTCCTCCCACATTCATATTGCCGGCGAAGGCGCCGCCTGCCGCATTCACGATATTCCGGTTGGCATCTATTACGCTGGTCCCTGAGACCGCTATCGCGCCGGCGACGTCCAATTTCTGGGATGGAAACGCAGTCCCAATTCCGACGTTCCCAGAGGCTCGAAATGCCACTTGAGGAGTGGACGTCTGATTTAAGAAAAACAGCAGTTTCCCTTCTCCCCCATCTACGTACCCACCACCTGCCGTCATGATTACATAACCGTTCCGACTTCCTCTCAACTTCAGCGCGCCAGCGTCCCAACCCACAGGGAATCCAAAATCATTCTGGCCGTTCGATGACAGGACATATCGGTTGTCTGACCCTCCATTCCACGTGTGTGTTATAGTCCCAGTGATGTGGTCCATCTTAATATCGTTAGAGCCCGCCATATGTTGTCCTACGGATACCGTGCCACTCGAATAGTAGATGTTGCTGCCGCTGGTGGCCCATTGCGAGGTCTCACCACCACCACCCATATACGCGGATGTTTGAATGTTTCCGTCAGGGAACAAGATACCGCCGGTTGCTTTTACAACTCCGTTCACTTCCAACTTCTGAGTCGGCGACGACGTCCCGATGCCGACGTTACCTGAAGCCCGGATTGCCATCTGAGGTGTAGCGGTTTGATTTAAAAAGAATAGTAGAAGCCCTTCTCCACCATTAACGTACCCTCCACCAGCAGTCAGGATTGCATAGCCGTTCGCGCTCCCTCGAAGTTTCAGAGCGCCGGCATCCCAACCGACCGGAAATCCGAAATCGATCTGCCCGTTCGAGGAAAGTATGAAACGGTGATCGGTTCCTCCATTCCATGTGTGTGTGATTGTACCCCTGGTATCAAGCCTGATATTATTTGAACCTCCTAAATAGGCGCCAATCATGACATCTCCGTATGATGGGAACGAGTTTTGCGCATACAAGTCTTTCCCAAAAAGACTTAACACGCCTGCTATCAGCCACCCTCCGCTCAACAATATCGATTTCATTATGAACTCCTTTTGTTACATTTGATCAAATTCGCAAATCAACTTCCGTCTCGCCTCCAATTCCCGACAACTATCCTCCCACCACATTCATCATGTCGAACATAGGCATGTACATCGCAATCACGATAGAAGCCACTATCGTTCCTATCACGAGGATCAGAATAGGTTCGAGAACATTCGCAAGTGAATCGACCGTCGCATCGACTTCTTTTTCGTAATACTCGGCTACCTTGAAAAGCATTGCATCTAATTCGCTCGTCTCTTCTCCCACGGAAATCATCTGAGATACCATTGGAGGGAAGAACTTCGATGATAAGATCGGTTCCGCTATCGCTTTTCCCTGCTTCACAAATGAAATTATCCTCCCGACCTCGTTTTGTATTTCCTGCCCTGTCATTATCCTCTGAGTCACTTCAAGCGCTCTCACTAACGAGACCTGTGCCTGAAGAAGCGTCCCAAGTGTTCGACAGAACCTGGCAACGAGATTCTTCTGAATAAGGCTGCCAATGAACGGAGCAGCATATATAAATGATTCGATCGACGATCTGAACCCCTTTGAAATGAAAAGCCGTCGTAAAACAACGGTAATTGAGATAATCGTAATTACAAGGAAGACTCCGTTTTGATTCAGCCACGCACTTAGCCCGAAGATGATTCTTGTCGTGGCTGGCAATTCCATCTTCATGTTCGCGAACATTTCAGCAAAAGTCGGCACGATGACAAGGAGCAGAAAAGACACGACGCCGATTGCAACCGACAGGACCATTCCCGGGTAAGCAAGTGCCTGCAGAAACTTCTTCTTCAGTACGCTAAGTTTTTCAAGGTACACTGCAAGGTTTGACATCACCTGCGGCAACCTACCGGACTCTTGCCCGATCTCAGCAGATGTGACAAAAAGGGCATCGAACACCCTGGGATGCTTCCCCAACGTCGATGAAAATGAAATCCCCTTTTGCACGTCTCTTAGCAAACTGTGAAGTATTGCTTTCATAGACCTGTTGTCAGCCTGGGCATGAAGCACCTGGAGCGATCTGTTCAACGTGACTCCAGCTTGAAGCATTACCGACAACTCCAGGCAAAGCTTGGCCTTATCCTGCAGTGAGACTCTCCCGCGTAGTAAGGGCTTCTTCAACAGCAATGCTAACCGAGAGCTGCCGGCAGCCGGTGTGGCTACAGCTCCGTTAAGGGTTGATCGATGTATGTCAATCTGAGTCTGCATTCGCAAACGAAGCCTGGAATTCCGATGCGGAACTTGTAAGCGATTTGACATTAACCTGAACCTCTCTGGAATGGTATTTCGAAAAAGTGCCTACCTTCACCTGGAAACAGGCGGAATCCATGATTATCATGGCTGAAGTCCCGACGGAGGGATCTTCGTCGAAGTGGATATCGTTTCGCACGACGGATTTACTTGAGAAATGATAAACCAGCTCCTTGCCGTCAACCTGGCTGAGCAGTACCAGTGAATCGGAGGGGAGAGTCACGGTCTTTGCTTTCCTCAGATCCCCCGAAATAATTTGCGCGCTTGCGTCCGCCAGGCACACTATGCCCGACTTCTTTTCCCAAATGTAAAATGACCTGGTGAAATAGGAATAGGCGGAATAAGAGAAGCCTGCAATTAGCGAACCGATAAGAAGTACCACGGTCACTTCCGTCACCGTAAACCCATGTTCATTTCGCATGAGAAAGGAGAAATAGTTTTGTGATTTTCATGACGGGTCTCTCTCCGTCTTTGGCGTTGTAGATCGCAAAAGTAACTCCCCAATATCCGTCGCCGACAATCACGGTTTGTTCAATTACGAGCTTGCCATCTGTTGACCTGGAGGCAATGAGGTTATCGGGGGTCACGATGGCCAGTTTGTCCTCCGCAGTCATCAATGCGGAGTATAATACCTTGGTTCTTGGAGATATCATGAAGCTGTTCATCGTACCCAAGGCCCAGAGTACAACTGTCACGAAAAGTCCTATTGCGACAAGCGATTCCACAAGAGTATATCCCATGGAGCTCCACATGAACTTTCTCATACTCAGACCCAATCAAGAATATCGAGCTCAAAACTGCCTTCGGCGGATAGGATCGGCGTCAAATACGATTCCGGAAGGAGAGAACGGTCGATGGTGCCATCACGTATCCAACCGAAATAACGGGTAGGGGATTCGTAGAAGTAGAAATCGTTCGTTATAACCGTCCCGATCACGGTCCCGTCAAATGTCATTTCCTCTCCACAGTAAATCATTCCAATAACTTTCGATTCAGGTCCGACAACAATCAATTCCGGATCTTCAATTGCGACCGGACGCTTATTCATCAAGACCGATCCTTCGACCACAACGCGGGTGGAGAGTGTTATCGAGCGAGGTTCGATTCCGGGTGTATCTTCCTCAGAAGTACTACCCTCGAGTGGAAGCCACGAAATTAGTGCAGAGGGGTAAACCAACTTTGCGTCGCCGTCCAGAGTTATTCTGTATGCGATCAATTGAGCTTTGCACTTTGCGTATGACAACATTTCAATTGACGATTGTGAGTATAGAATGGAATAGTCTATGCGAGTGCCAGAGGGAATTTCGACAGCTCCGGCAGATAATATCTGGACGGGTCCATATATTGTGGTGCCCGTTGAAAAGGTGACATTCCCCAAGACTATGATTCGAAGAGGCCTGCCAATCCTGGTGAGGCTCCCGGAAAGGATCTGATTTCCATCCAGGACCACCTGTTCCACGCTTTCTGCTGACAAGACACTCACGTCGACCTCGCCGCTTACAGCATGAGGCAACTCCGCCTTTGGGAGATCACTAGTTTGGGCTGCATTGAGAAGGCTGTCGAATTTCTCGATTTGTGATCCCAACTCTGAAAACCCGATCCCGTGAAAGGACGCGTCAGCCACGATCGATCCCGTAACAGGAAACGACGGAAGGGACTCCATGTCTTCCAGAACTCCCAATGTCGCCCCGTTGATTCCGGTCTGAACATTTCCGACTACCCTGACTTCACCTGCGAAGACAAGTTGATGTTCCGGATTGAAATAGACGAGTGCGTTCTGAAATAGATCAGTTGCCCTTTGACCGAGGAGCGCCGCGTGCCTGCTGACAACCCTGCCTGAAGTTCCACATGAGACTACCAGCCGATACAAACCCCAAGGATAAGTGCAGGTAGTCGCTACCATGCCGTCGCCGACGTGAACACTGTCGGGCCCAAGATTTCTTGCCGCGGCTGCCAGCACAACGCCGTTCTGAAATGCGACGTCCGCTTTTAATTGCGCTGCTTCATGTGCGACGGCGGAATAGTGAAAATACTGTATCAGAAGCACGCAGAAAGTGAGTATGGACAGTATCACGACGAGCATCAGCACGGAGGGCATTCCGAATCCTTCCTGATTGCCCCACCGTTGTGTCACAATCCAGGTCCGATTACCTCCGGCACCTGACCTATACCTGAAGCCGTTCGAACTCATCCTGCCGACCCGCTACATTGTGTGCTTTCTCTTCAATTCACCAAACATTCTCTGTTGACAATGACCGGCAGGCAATACCGAAATTCCGGTATTTTGAAAGGGAGAAAGTGATCGAGCCTAAGTGCATCTGCTCTGAAGCACCATGGAGACAAGGCTGCTTCGATTATTGACCTTAAGTTTCTGGTAAATGTTTTTGATGTGAGTGTCCACAGTGTAATAGCTGATATTCAGCTTATCTGCAATCTCCTTCGTCGGGCGCCCCTCCACTGCGAGGCTCACTATCTCCTTTTCTCTGGCTGTCAACAAAGAAGAATTCTTGAGCGTCACATTGGGGATCAGAGATGCAATACGGTCCAGTATCTGGCGCTTCATCCACACTTCCCCGCGGGCTGCCGCCTCTATGGCTCTAATTACTTCCTCAACCGCGGCCGGCTTTACCATAATACCCGCAACTCCGTGAGAAAGTGTGAATACAAGGTTCTCATCGCTCAGATCGTCCATAAGAACTATTATCGAGGTCCCCGTTTGCCTGAGAAAAGTGAGACAGCCGGAACCGCTTTGCATCTTGCGCCCTTCATCCAGCACCACGATGCCCGGAGGATTGGAATCGGAAACAGCCAGTATGGAAATCGCCGACTGCCACCTGTTGTAGACGCCCTTCAGACAAAATGTTGGCATGCTTCTCAGGGCATCCGCGGTTTCGATGCGGAAGCGGTT
>JBJKPC010000011.1:0-8037 GCA_046706745.1 Candidatus Kryptoniota bacterium | reverse complement strand
ATTATCACTTTTGACAGCTCATTCTCTGTCATCATAACTTCTCCGCGTAATCAGCAAACGAAGAGAAGGCCTTCAGGAAAAGATTTAACGCTAAGATCGCAAAGGCCCCTTTCAATAATCAAATCATTCCCCCGGTCGCAAAGATCGCAAAGACAAATTCTCTTCGACCTAGTCAGCATTTCTCTTCTTTGCGTGCTTTGCGTTCATCCTTTGCGTACTTTGCGTTGAAAAACCCAGGGAAAAGATTTAACGCTAAGATCGCAAAGACCCTTCTCAATAATCAATTCAACTCCCCCGGTCGCAAAGATCGCAAAGACAAACCTACTTCGACCTAGTCAGCATTTCTCTTCTTTGCGTGCTTTGCGCCTCTCCCGCCCAATTATTCTATATGAGTATGCGGGATGCCGCAAAGCGGCACTTTGCGTACTTTGCGGTGAAAAACCCAGGGAAAAGATTTAACGCCCGAAGGGTCCGATCACGAGGTACTCCTTTGATCGGACCAAGAACGCAAAGACCCCTTTCAATAATCAAATCATTCCCCCGGTCGCAAAGATCGCAAAGACAAATCCACTTCGACCTCTCTCAACATTTTATCTTCTTTGCGTACTTTGCGGTGAAAAACCCAGGGAAAAGATTTAACGCCAAGATCGCAAAGGCCCTTCTCAATAATCAAATCAACTCCCTCGGCCGCAAAGAACGCAAAGACAAACCTACTTCGACCTAGTCAGCATTTTTTTTCTTCGCGTACTTTGCGGTGAAAAACCCAGGGAAAAGATTTAACGCTAAGATCGCAAAGGCCCTTCTCAATAATCAATTCAACTCCCCCGGTCGCAAAGATCGCAAAGACAAATCCACTTCGACCTCTGTCAACATTTTATCTTCTTCGCGTACTTTGCGGTGAAAAACCCAGGGAAAAGATGAAACGCCCGAAGGGTCCGATCACGAGGTACTCCTTTGATCGGACCAAGAACGCAAAGACCCTTCTCAATAATCAAATCATTCCCCCGGCCGCAAAGATCGCAAAGACAAACTTTCTTCGACCGGACAAAGGACGAAGATAGATCGTCAGTTTGCTGTTCACCTGATATTCCCCTTTTCCAGCTCATTTCTTATGAATTCG
Organism: Candidatus Kryptoniota bacterium; assembly: GCA_046706745.1. GTDB lineage: Bacteria > Bacteroidota > Ignavibacteria > Kryptoniales > JAKASW01 > JAKASW01. The sequence continues at coordinate 6,917 of JBJKPC010000011.1, read as the reverse complement.
ATCGATGTCCGCAACCCTTCTTCGAGACCAATCCGCGGCGACCAGCCGAGTGATTTGGCCAGAGAAATATCGGCGAGATTGGCAAGCGCTTCCCCGGGAAGATCGGATTTATATTCCGGTTTCACCGAAGATCCGAGCAGCGACGCTATGATAGTATAGATCTCGTTGATGGAATAATTCATACCGGAACCCAGGTTGAATACCATTCCCGTCGTTCGGTCGTCGGTGATGCACATTTCGTGGAAATCATTGATGTCGTCGACGTGGATGAAGTCGCGGCGCTTCTCACCCGTACCGTAGATGACCGGCTTTTCGCCTCTCAGGAGTTTTATTATGAATGCGCTGAACACCGGCGGAATCGTGCGGCGGTAGTCCTGTCTCGGACCGTACGCGCAGAAATACCTGAGCGCGGTTGTCTTCAATCCGAAATACCGGCTGTAACCTTCGGCGAAGTACATCGATGCAAACTTGCTGAGCGCGTAGAAGCTTTCCGGTTCGACTTCGCTCTCGGGCGTCGGCATGACGTCGCTCCCTTCGTACATCGCGGAGGACTCGGCGTATATCACCTTCCTGACGCCGGCACGCCTGGATGCCTCGAACACGTTTACGGTTCCGCGGACGTTTATATCGGCCGTCTCGACGGGATCGAGCTGGCAGTCGCTGATGCAGTTTTTCGCGGCGAGGTGGAAAACAAAGTCGGAATCATGGAATAATGGAAAAATGGAACCGTCCCGAATGTCGGCCTGGTGGAATTCAACGCCTTCGGGGATCTGTTCCCTTACCCCATATGCAAGGTTGTCTATACCTGCGACGCGATAGCCTTTCTTGAGCAGCCTGTCGGCCAGGTTGGAACCGATGAAGCCAGCCACTCCCGTGATGAGGACTTTGGGAGAGGGGGAAGAGGAGAGGGAGGGAGAGGGGGAGGGGGAGAGGGAGGGAGAGGGGGAGAGGGGGGGATGGGGTGACGATGGTCGATTTGGAAATAGTTGTCCGTTGTTGTTGTCCGGCACGATTAAAAGCTCCAGTTATCGGGTTGATTCGACATGACGACTAACCTGCCGATTATGCCGTCATATACGCTTACGCTTTTGTCAGTTGTTTCCGAATTTACGTATCCACACTTTGAGGCAAACTCAAGCCATGTCTGAGTTTCCGCAGCTTCAGCTTCAGCATCATTTAACCTGGCCACAAACGACCTGGGATATCGCCGTCGCATGAATGCCTCCGATATGTTAGCACATACCGACCTCGACGATCTCCTGATCTGATCCGTGAGCGAATATCTTTCCTCGACGGGAAACGACTTAGAAAATTCAAAGATTCTCATCGCCGCACCAAAGGCCTCCTTGTAGACTTCAAGCTCCCTGTGTGTCTTTATCCTCATCCCATTGCCCCCTTCTCCGGATCCCAAGCCGGTCTTCTTCTTCTCTGCTCCGTTTGCTCCAAAGCTCTACTCTCCCTGTCTCCCACTCTCCTCGTCTCCCACTCTCCTCGTCTCCCCCTCTCATATATTCACCAGCTCCTTACTTCCTTCCCAGTCGAACTTGAAATCCATATACTTCAGGCCTGCGTCTTCCATCGTCTTTCTAAGTTGTTTCCGTTTCCCGTTGCCGACACAGAAGAGAAAGAAGCCGCCGCCGCCGGCACCCATTATCTTGCCGCCGAGGGCGCCGTTTGCCATGGCCGTCGCGTACCACTCATCGATATCCGAATTACTCATCTTAGTCGATATGCTCTTCTTCACTAGCCAATGCTCGTTAAGAAGTTTCCCGAACTCATCGACATCCCCCTTTTCAAGGGCACTCTTTACTTCTCCGCCGATCGCCTTAATCCTGTGCATCGCTTCAACCACTCCTCCCCTCTCCCCCTCTCCTACTCTCCCACTCTCCTTGTCTCCCGCTCTCCCGGTCTCCTCCTTAATCCTGCTGCTCTGGTCTCCGAGTATGGCGTTGGCCTCCCTCTGGATGTCCGTATAGAACATCATCAGTCTGTTTTCCAACTCATATATGGTCTCGTGGTCGATTTTGGGACGGGTGACTTTCACATTACCATGCGTGTCGATATCCATGACTATGATGCCGCCGTATGCTGCGGCATACTGGTCCTGTTTGCCGATCGGTTTGCCGATCCGGTCGATTTCAATTTTGCATGCCTCTTCTGCCAGCTGCTGCACGGGGATGTGACGCCTCTGCATGGCATTCAAGGCTCTGAGAAGTCCGACCGTGTATGAGCTCGAGGATCCCATGCCGGTGCCCGCGGAGAGATCGGCCATAGAACTGATTTCGAGCGGGTGACTGATATTAAGATATTTGAGCGCTTCGCGGACGATTTCGTGCTGGATCTTGTCCACCTCGTTCGGCCTGACAGTTTCAGTGCGGGTGTAGCTTATCCTTATGTTGTTGACAATTGCGGGAACGTTCAGGTTAATGAACATGTATTTGTTTATTGCCGCGGTGAGGAGAAAGCCTCCGTATTTTGTGTAATACGACGGGAGATCCGTTCCGCCGCCCCCGAGCGGCACGCGAAACGGGGTACGAACTACTATCATCTTGCCTCGTTGGTTATTTGACGGAACAATTTAGTAAGAATCGGGCGGCCGTGAAAGAACGAGGTACGTCCCGGATAGACGCTAGCTGAGGAAAAGATTTAACGCCCGAAGGGTCCGATCATTGGATACTCCTTTGACCTTACGAAGGAGGCATCGAGCGTCGACGCTGAAATCAGGAAATTAGTTCAGGGAGCAAGCCTGTCGATCCAGTACTCAGGTTCTCTGTTTTGGTGGGCGATGGCGATAACGACAATCCTGTCGTTCATTATCGAGTAAATCAGATTATATGGAAAGTGCCGCAGGATAGCTTTTCTTGTATGTCCGGAATTCTGAGGCCATATCTGCGGAAATTGACGGATAAGATCTATAGTCTCCAGCACCTCATCGAGGAAGAGTTTTCCAACCTCATTCAAACGAAGACTGTAATATTCTATCGCATCGTCCAGCTCGATCGAGGCAGGCTCGGTAAACGCGACTTGCATTTATTTGTATCGTTCGATTATTTCCTTCAACGAGATCGTTTTCAACTTCCCTTCCTCAAGTGCTTTAAATCTCTTCTCCGATTCCTCCGCCCAAATTTCTTCTATATCCTCGTCGGGCTTACTCAGGCTTCGTGTCAGCATCTCAATTAACTGGAGCCTTTCGGCGGGTCGCAAACTCATTGCGTCTTTCAGAACCGACTTCGCATCCATTTTTGTCTCCTCACCTACTGCTTAATACAATATTAACGAAAAGAAGTGATACAAGACAGAGTCGCTGCGGCACAACTGCCGGCAACAGGGGAACGAAACAAGAATCTCGCGGGGTCGCATCGACAAGAGTCTTTCCAAGTCTCTCTTACCTCGCGACGGTTAATTGAGGAGACGAAGGACGCCTCTCTTCGATCTCGTCGATATTCTCGGCACTTTGCGGTGAAAAACCCAGGGAAAAGATTTAACGCCCGAAGGGTCCGATCACGAGGTACTCCTTTGAGCGGACCAAGGACGCAAAGACCTCTTTCAATAATCAAATCATTCCCCCGGTCGCAAAGATCGCAAAGACAAATTCTCTTCGACCTTTGTCAGCATTTTTCTTCTTTGCGTACTTTGCGGTGAAAAGACCCGGGGAAAAGATTCTACCCAGAGGCCCTGCCAATAATCATATCAATTCACCCGGCGGTCGCCCGTAGATCCTTCTCCAGTATCTCCGCGATCCTCTGCGATGCCTTGCCGTCGCCGTAGGGATTCTTGACCCCGCTCATCCGCTCATACTCATTCCTGTCGGTGAGAAGCGCATGGGCGCTCTCGATAATCTTCTTAGGGTCGGTTCCGACTAAACGCACTGTCCCCGCCTCGACGCCCTCCGGCCTTTCAGTTGTGTCGCGCATGACGAGCACCGGCTTGCCGAGTGAAGGCGCTTCCTCCTGAACACCGCCAGAGTCGGTCAGAACTATGTAAGACCTGTCCATAGCATAAATGAAAGGCTCGTAGTCCAGCGGCGGGATGAGGTGTATGTTCGGTATTCCTTTCAAAATACTATTGACAGGTTCCTGCACGTTCGGGTTGAGGTGTACGGGATAAATAAACCGGACGTCCTTGAATTGCCCCGCCAGCTGCGCGATCGCGTTACAGATATTCCTGAATCCGGTTCCGAAGTTTTCCCTACGGTGACCGGTGATAAGAACGGTCCTTTGAGAGAAATCGATTCCGTCGAAGAGCGACTCGAACGCGGCGCCCGATTTACGGACGGAATCGACGACATGAAACAAGGCATCGATGACGGTATTTCCCGTGACGTGGACCATCTTAGGGGGAATTCCCTCATTGAGGAGATTCTGGCGGGCCCACTCTGTCGGTGCAAAATGAAAATCGGCTATGACGCTTGTAATCCGCCGATTAATCTCTTCGGGAAAAGGAGCAAACTTGTTGTGAGTACGGAGTCCTGCTTCAACATGCGCGACAGGAGTACGGGTATAGTATGCGGCAAGAGCCGCCGTCGAAGTCGTGGTCGTATCGCCCTGCACGACGAGCACATCAGGTTTCTCGGCGAGAAGAACCTCCTCCATGCCCGAGATGATCCGCGAGGTTATCTGAAACAGCGTCTGACCCTGCGTCATTACATTTAAATCGTAGTCGGGTTTTATCCCGAATATACGCAGGACCTGGTCGAGCATCTGGCGATGCTGCGCCGTGACGCATACCCGAACGTTGAAGCCGGGCGATTTTTGCATCGCGCCTACCAAAGGAGCCAGTTTAATTGCTTCAGGTCTTGTACCGAATACGAAAAGGGCTTTAGACGCCATTAATTTCTCCTAGTAATGAATATGGAGTAAACGGAAGACGGTATACAGTAGGTAGTAAGATAATAATTCTGGTAATCGACAGTGTGACGGCGGCGAGCAGGTCAAGTCAACCATCGGGGCGAATTCGACCCGGCACCAGGTTAGCCGGCCATCCGGCCTATCCCCTACATCAGGAACGATGTGGAGAAGTCGTAATATATCGTAAACAGAAACGTGAAGACATTGTGATTATAGCCTGGGACGTACCCGTAATTTCTAAAGTGGTTATAGCCGACGTCAAGTGACCCGTAAAGCCAGCTTGAAGGCTGGTACAACGCGTTGAACATGACGGAGTTCGTCTCCTGGATAACTCCGTACGGGAAAGGCTCATGGAAGCCGGTCTGTACCGTGATGTTAGGATCGGTCAGCCAGGGCATCGTGTAGAAGCTGTAGATATTACTGCTTCCGTGTTCCACGTGCATTGCTTCGATGCCAACTTTCCAGTCGTAAGAAATCCATTGCGACAGTCTCAGGTCGATATTCCAGAAATCGTCTCCGTAAGGATTCGCGATGGGATAATTGCCGAGAAGAAGTTTCTGAAAGCTTTGCCAGTTGTATTCGTTGTAGACCCGGTTGCCGGCCATCATATATTGGAGGCTGGCGTTTGTCCCGCTGATTCCCAGGGACTGAAGGAAGTTGGTTGCCCTCAATCCGACCTGGATCGCGTAGAGGTCCGGCTTCAGATCACCTTTTGTCTTGTGGTCGACCTGCCAGTCGTCTATCATCAGGTTCCCGTACCAGTTGAGACCCCTGGGCCAGAAGACGCTGAAATCCAATCCGAGAAAGTTGTTGGTCGATCCGGACAGCAGATCGTTAGCGCTGGCTTCATAGTTTAAGCGCATCGGATTGATGTTGACGAGCGAGATCGATGCATAGGGGCCGCCGAAGAGAGCAGCCTGATAAGCGCCGAGGAAAACTTTGTTATCTATGTTGAACTCGAACCGGGAGCCGGTCAGGTATCTGTTGGCAAGCGGGTCCGGGTTGCCGTAAGTCGGTGCCGGACCGAAAGGGACATAGTTGTTCGTGTCGGGAGTGAATTCCGGCATCTGGTTGAGCTGGGCAACGAACCAGTTGAATTTGACTACGCGGGTTTTGATGAAGAGCGAAAGCATATCCAGTGGACCGGGGGTCGTAGAGACCATGACTCTGCCGTCGTTGCCATAGCCCCAGGACAGGTAGTCCCGTCCGAATTCGAGGTCGAAATAGCGATTCGAGTATTCGATGTAAGCTTGTTGTGCGAGTGCGTCGAGGCCGAACTTGGTAGACCCGGTATAGAGCGAGTCGTCTTTCAGCGACTGGTCGATCGTCGCGTCGGTATAGAGCGACAGGTGGTTTCCGATATCGAATCCGAACTCGGTCCGGATAGTGGGACGGAATTCGGTTTTGCCGGCGTACTTGAAGGTACCGTAGTCGCCTTTGGCGAGTTTCAGGAAATCTTCCTCACCGAACCTTGCGCCGGTAAATGAAGTATCGGGGTTGAGCGACTTCGCCTTCAGCAGCCGCAGCTCGTAGGAGAATTCGTTTTGCAGTTTTCTGACCAGCCAGCGGTCGGCCTGCGGCATAGCTGCGATCTTATCTTTCTTTTCGAGGTTCCGGATTGCCTCGGCGACTTCCATTCTGCGGTAGGGCTTGAAGCCGGGGCTCAGGTCAAGCAGGTATCCCTCGGTTTGGAGTTCCTCAATGGCGTTGTACGTCCAGCTGTCGATAGGTATAGAAAAGTTATGCTGGGCGAAAGCAGGGACCGACAGGACGAACAGCAGGGCAAATGCGAATGTGATATGCTTCATCATGAACGAAATCCGATCTATTTGATTGGGCATGTGGATAAGTGCAAGCTTGGGAAAAGATTAACCGGTCGCAAAGATCGCAAAGACAAATCTACGTCGACTTCATCAATATTTCCTTTCCTTTGCGAACCTTGCGTTGAACAATCCCAGGGAAAGAGATTAAACGCCCGAAGGGTCCGATCACGAGGTACTCCTTTGATCGGACAAAGAGCGCAAAGCCCCTTCTCAATAATCATATCAACTCCCTCGGGCGCAAAGAACG